>CAVSYL010000010.1:0-725787 GCA_963732105.1 uncultured beta proteobacterium | reverse complement strand
TGCGACCCGTGCGCGCGATTCGGGAAAAGTTGGCCGGACTCGCCTTTCTGGACCCGGGGATCGCGCCGCTGGTGGGCAGCATCGACGAGGTGCTCGCGGCGGTGCCAAGGAAAGGGAAGATCAGCGGGACAGCGCTCGCGGCGCTACGCGGTGTCGTGACCCTGCTGACCGACCCGGCCAAGATGCGCGAGCACGGCCAGATGATGCTCGAGGGCTGCAGTAAGGGACTGCTCGGAGATCCCGAGTCCATCCAGGAGGTTGTCAGCGAAGGCGAAGCCGCGCGCGAGCCCGACGGGCAAGGGAACCAACCCGTGTCCCGCCGGAGCAGCCAGCGCGTGGGCAACGCGTCAGCGCGTTCTGGTAGTCGCTCGGGCGCGAAAGGTGTGCTGGTCGCTGAGCTGGGGTGATTTCAATAGCAAAGAAAGAGGTCGACCATGAGGCAGTTTTCCATTGAGCGCTCGCTCCATATCCTGGGACCGGTGCTCGGCAAGAAGCGAGGCGTCGACGTTCGTATCGGCGGTGGACAGGCGTGCACCGATGGCAACACCATCTGGTTGCCGGCGTTGCCGATCGATGATGCGGAAGCGGCGGTATTGGGTTTCGGCTTGTTGTTTCACGAGACCAACCACGTCCGCTACACCGATTTCACGGTGGCCAAGGGCGATGGTCTCGTCGGGGCGCTGACCAACGCACTCGAAGACATCCGCATCGATGGACTCGGCCACCATGAATACGCGGGTGGCAGGAGAGAGGAAGAGCGCCTGGTGGAAGCGTTGATCCGGCGAGGCGAAGCGAAGTCGTGCACCAAGGATGACCACCCGGCAAGAATCCTCGAGAGCTACGTGATGTGGCGGCTCGAGTACGACCTGCTCGGGATCGACGCCGCGAAAGGAATGGCGGAGCAAGCGGAGCAAATTTTCCGGGAGACGTTTACGACCGGCGTGCAGACCAAGCTCGACGCCCTGATGTTCGGGGTTCGCCAGTGCCGGTCGACGTTCGAGGTGCGGGCACTTGCGCAAACCATCGCGCAGATGCTCGATGAGGAGGCACGCGCCAAGGAAGAGCCGAAGCCGGAAAGGCAACAAGGACCAAGCGAGCAGCAGCCAGGTGAGCAGCCAAGCCCGCTGCGGCAGGCGCTCGATGCTGCAGCAGAGGATCACGCGAGCGGGATCGGTGAGCTGGCACAGGCGGCGATCAACGCGAAGGGCCAGGAGGCGCCGGCGGCGAACCTGCCGATGCCTCGTGGGGCGGCGAGCAGCGTCGCGCCCGCCGTTGCTGAGGGCTCGTCGTTCTCGGTGGAAGTCAAGGCGGCGACGAATGCGTTGCGCCAGCGGCTCGCGGGATTGTTGCAGGCAGAGACACTCTGCCGGCGCTATCCCGCTGTCGCAGGCAAGCGCATCGACACACGGCGGCTCTGCCGCATCGAGTTGGGCGATGCCCGGATGTTTGTACGGGAAGTCGTGGGGCTCAAGACGGACACGGCCGTGCAGATTCTCGTCGACCGATCCGGCTCGATGGGCTCCTCGCGCGGGAGAGGGAAGTCGGGAACCGCCCGTCCGATCGAGGTGGCGCGTGCGTCCTGTTATGCCACCGCACTCGCGCTCGCGCAGGTGCCCGGCGTAATCGTGGCGGCCGCGGCCTTTCCCGGCAACCGGGAAGGATGAAGTGATTATGATGGCGCGGTTCGAGGAACGCATCGACCGCCAGGCTGCGCGTTTTGCCAGCCTCGAGGCGAGAGGCGGGACGCCGATGGCTGAGGCAATGCTTTGGGGTGCGGCACAGCTCCTGGAGCAGCGCAAGCCGCGGCGGATCCTGCTGGTGACCACGGATGGAGCGTACGACGAGGAGCTTGGCCGAGCGATGGTCAGCAAGCTCAAGGCGGTCGGGATCGAGGCCCTGGGCATCGGCATCCACTGCGATGTCTCGCACCTTTTCGGGCGATCGCGACAGATCGCCACGATCGGGGACCTGCCGCAGGCGATGTTCGAGTTGTTGCTTGATGCGATCCAACGTCCGGTCATTCACTAATAGTAACGATAGCGCAGCAATGGCATCTTGACGGTTGACGGCCTTCTGTTGTCGCTCCCTCGCCCCTACGGGAGGACTTTTTACTGGGGTTCTTCGGGACCCTAGCAAAAAGTCCGTCGAAAGCCCAGCGATGGCTTATTGTCGCCGCCGCAGCCGGATGGCTGCATTTCGCTTCGCGCGACGATTGCTCGTTCGTTCCGCTCCGCCTGGAACGACGCGTGCCTCTCGCAATCGACTCCGCTGATGCAGGCAAGGTCTATTGCAACGCCGCGTTCAGTACTCGCGCCAGGCGAGCACCTGCGGTCGCGAGCTCAACCTTCCGCACTTCGCTGATGTGCTCGAGGTGGGCGGGTCGGCAGGGAAGTCGATGATTCATTCGTGTGCTTTCTTTGCTACCGCCACACGTCACGCTGAAACAAGCGAGAGCGTACGCGAGCGTCCTGATGAAAGGCGATTCGGACCTGCCCGGCGTTCTCGCGGTATCATTGCGCGAAATCCTGGCGTGACGGCGTTCAGCGCTATCTCGACATGCAAGTGGCGGGCATTTCGTCGTCCGTATGACACGAGCTTTTGGGTGCATCCGCGGTGCTCTTATTCCGCGGCTGAACTGACACAGCGGTGGAGCGGTTGGCGCTCCGCAGCTCTGCCGCGCCCGACCCTGCGTGACGCTGATTTGCAGCTTGTGACGGGTCCGCGTCGCAACGTCACCGACCATTATTCGCGATAGCGGCCACCTCGCCCCGCACTAAACCCGGAGCGCGTTGATGGGTGTCCCAACACCACTGGGGAGAAGCGTCGTCCTGAAGCGACTCAATCGTGCGGGCGCCCGCACCGCGGACCGTCCGGCAGGGTCTGGCCTTTCCTACATCGAGATCGGATAGTTCCGACTAGCCGCGCCGAGTAACAAGCGCCACTATATGCAGCGCAGGGGTACCGACTAGGACCCTTCCTACTCCCCGGGAAGATTGCCTAGCCCGGCCCACCCCTGTACCCATGTCCCATTTGCCGCGTCGCCCAGCGGCACAGTTGACAGGTCATAGCGATTCATTTGAGGCCGGAAGCGCCTCGGGGAATCTCGCTGGTATTAACAGGTAAACCGCCAGTCCGTCGGTTCGTAACCAGCCTGGAGACGCAGCACACGGACGGAGTACATCTTCGATCTTCCAATCGTGGCCATTGCGCGTAGACAGTCTTGCCCTCCCGGCCTCATTTGCGCATATGGATAGCCTAGACTTGATTTCATAGATCAATGGTGTCCGGTATTGGGTACCGAGGTCTGGTGGTCACTGGTACAAGCTCGGGGATAAGCTCGGCTGGCAGCGCGGCGCGCGGCGCCGATGCAAGAGTACGAGGTCACGCACGTCGGACTTCACAGGCGGAGAGCAAGGCATCCTGGTCATGGATGGGTACCCAGCGCCTCCGATTCCAACAGCGTTGGGATGGCAATGAGGAGCTGCGTCGCTGGTCCTACACATGTTGAGGTGAATGTCTGATTGATTCTCTATGCGGCGCGCGCCTATCGTACAAACCGAACTATCGTGGGCCGCACTGATAACGACTCGCGCCTTTGAGGGATCTAACTTGGTAGCCGATGATGGAGAATCGATGATATCGCGGAACTTTAAGAAGGACGTCCTGGCAGTCGCGATCCTGGCGAGCTGCGGGCAAGGATGGAGCGGGCGCCGCGACATCGACTGGGACCTGCCATGCAGAACGCTGTAAGGAGATTCCGGCAGGCGTCCGGGCTACCCGAGTCGGGTCAACTGCAGGCCTCGATCTTCATGGCATTAGGGCTCTCCTCGCGATGTAGCGCGGTGCTCACCCAGGACCAGCAAAGGCCAAAACGATGAGGTTGCGTTCCTTACCTTATGTGGTCGCCCTGCGGCTCGGCGACGTGAACGCTATCGCCAACGACAAATTTCTGGGCGGCTGTCCTGTGCGACACCTGCGCCAGACTGGCGGCATGATCCACCGTATATTCAAATGAGATCCGCAAAGGCCATCGTCGAACCCGATCCGAAAGCCCGCTCGGCAGAGCGTGGGACGAGTTCACCCAGACGATCGAGGAAGCTTGCGGCTTAACTGAGCGTGGAGCCGAACGGAACGAGATTGCACAACTGCTGTGCCGCGCGCGCGATCTGCTCGACATCATCGAATCGGAAGTCGCAGACAGCTATAGCGTGACGCCGAGCGGCGCGCGCGCAATGGTCGCGCAACTCCGCGGTCGTCTGCAATCTTTGGAGAAAGTAGTCATGCGAGTTAGGTATTGACGATTGAAACGGGCAACGGCGCTACACGAGTAACTTGGCGCGAAAATTACAACGCTGCACCGGATCGTGCTACTCGTGCAGCGCGCCGATGGCAAAAAGCTGATGTCGGGGCAGTCGTCAAGCGTATCCGCGCGGGCCAACAGTCACCGCGGCGCCGCGCCGCGATGGGAGTCTTGGGGCCGCGATGGCGCCTTCGGTTTGAACGTTTCCGACAGAAGTGTTGGTACGCTCAGTATATTGAATGTCGGGAGGCACTACCCCGAGTGCCGACCGACCGTCCCCGAGCGCCAACCGGCCGGGACATCCGACTTAAGCGCGCTGGGTGCCCTCCTACTGCGTGAATTGCGCTTGAGTGTTCAAACCGGCAAAGGCGCCCGTATAGGTGCACCCGAGCGAGTTGCTTCCGCCCGAGACTCGCCCGCTTACGAGGCCGTTCGCACTACTCAAGTTGGAGAAGTTTATCGTTCCCGTTTCACCGGTACTACACGAATAGGTCGTCCCGGTCAGCGCAGCGAGACTGCCGGACTGCGTCTGCACGCCATTGTAGGTGCACGTCACATTGTTGGGATTGACCCACACAAGTTGTGCGGTGTTCAGACCGGATTTCGTGACTGTAATCGTGCTCGGACCGGTGACAGTACCGTTGTTTGCGCTGTTCGTGCAGCCTGTGGCCGTGACCGTGCTCTGCACACGAAACGTACCCGTAAGGTCGGCGTTCCCGAGAAATTCGCGCTGGACGGTCTTAGTGACCACGACACCGTTCACGCTATAGGTAAGCGCCGCTGTCCCGTCGAGTTGAATAGCGACCGTCATGGTTCCGACTTGCGTGCGAGTGACTTGGCTGGGATCGAATGTGCCTGCACCAAAGTACGGACCGGTCGAAGCATACAGCGGACCGGTATAAGCGCCTTGCCCCTGTGCCGTCAGGTTTGCCGAATACCACGTGGCTTGATTGTTTTGGTTGTAGACGTATAGCGTGGCAAAGACGAACGAGCCCTGCTGATTCATTTGCAAGCCCCAACCGGACTGGCTCGGATCCCACCACAGATCCGAAGTGCTCTGTGTGAGTACGCCTATCTGGGTCGCTTCGGGCGATATCATCTGCGCCTGTGTGACAGGGATCAGGGCGAACGCTGCAGCGATGGAAATGGCAATTGGCTTGATCATAAGTAGTCTCCGCGAATGTGATGCGGAGTTATGCTTGAAAGTTGTTGATGAGGCGAAATGAGAAGACGGCGTATTCTTGATGGTCGACCAAGATCATCAACCTTTTGCAAGGAGTGAATACGCCGTGAGTAACGATAACGTTTTGGAGTTGAAGAAGCCAGGGGTTTCGAGCGCAGTTCGCGACGCGTTGACCGACGTGCTGCACGACGGCGCCCGTAGTCTACTGGCGCAAGCGGTGGAAGCGGAGGTGGCGGAGTTTCTGGCGCGGTATCAGGATGATCAGGACGCGGCGGGGCGAGCGCGGATGGTGCGCAATGGCCACCTGCCTGAACGCACGATCCAGACCGGCTTGGGCCAGGTGGCGGTGAAGGCGCCGCGGGTGCACGACCGAAGCGGGCAGGTTCGGTTCAACTCGAACATTGTGCCGCGGTATCTGCGGCGGAGCCGGAGCATCGAAGCATTATTGCCGTGGCTGTATCTGAAGGGGATCTCCAGCGGCGAGTTCTCGGAGGCGCTGGCCGCGCTGTTGGGAGCGGATGCGCCGGGACTCTCGGCGGGCACCATTAGCCGTCTGAAGACGGTGTGGCTCGAGGAGCATGCACGCTGGGAGCGGGGCAGTCTCGCCCACAAGCAGTATGTTTACCTGTGGGTTGACGGGATTCATTTCGGGGTGCGCCTCGAAGAGGCCAACCAGTGCATCCTGGTGGTGATCGGTGCCACGCCTGAGGGCCGGAAGGAGCTGGTGGCGCTGGCCGATGGCTTTCGCGAATCCGAGCAGTCGTGGAAAGAACTTTTGCGGGCTTGAAGAAGCGTGGCCTGAAGATCGATCCGAAGCTGGCCATCGGCGACGGCGCTCTGGGTTTCTGGAAGGCGCTGCCACAGGTCTTTGGCGCCACCCGCGAGCAGCGGTGTTGGGTGCACAAGACCGCCAACGTGCTCAACAAGTTGCCCAAGCATCTGCAACCGAAAGCGAAATCCGACTTGCACCAGATCTGGATGGCCGAGACCCGGGAACGCGCCTACGTTGCCTTCGACGCGTTCGTGCAAAGCTATGAGCCGAAGTATCCCAAGGCGGCGCAGTGCCTGGCGAAAGACAAGACCAGCTTGCTGACCTTCTACGACTTTCCCGCTGAGCACTGGCATCACATTCGCACCAGCAACCCGATTGAATCGACCTTCGCCAGCGTGCGCCTGCGCACCGCCAAGACACGCGGTTGCGTATCGCGAGCCAGCATCCTGTCGTTGGTATTCAAACTCACCAAAAGCGCCGAGCAGCGCTGGCTGAAACTGCGTGGACCGGAACGGATCGCCGAAGTGATCAGAGGTATTCAGTTCAAGAACGGAGTGCGCAACGACCTCAAGAAAATCGCCGCCTGATCAAATCGCCATCAACAACTCTTGACAATATCTCTGTTGATGCTTCACTTTGCTCATGTCGAGCCCGACTTGGCGGAACTCATCGATTTCGTGCGGTGCAAAGCGCACTGAGTTGCCTAGTCGAATCACGGACCGAGTATAGCGCAGCGCGTCCGACCCTCAATGGTGAAATGGTAGTCGCTAGGCTCCACTCGAAGGTGGAGCGGGTGACCGCCTGCGGACCCACTGCGGCCGGTCGTCGGCTTAAGGAGCAGACATTCCAGCGGGAAGCCAAAGTCCTCGGTAAAGCTATTCGGCACCTTGGCCGCGAACATGCCGCGGCCCTACGGCTTGGCGCCCATGTAGCGCTCGCGCAGCTCGCGCACCGTCAGTTTCTCCCACAGCCTGAATTCCTTCTTCAGGAAGGCGAGCGCTGCCTGAAACGCCGGGTCGTCGTGCCCTTTGGCGAACTCGTCGTAGGTGCTCTGGATATATCCCACCGTGTGCGGCGGACAGACCATGTCGTCGAACGGGCCGCCCGGCTTCATGATGATGAGCTGCACGAACGTCGAGCCGCGCGCGAACGCGGGAATGACGACGCCGAGGATGCGCGGATTGGCACTAACGGCATCGTTGAAGTGGTCATCGATGCGCGCCATATGCGAGAACATCTCCTTGCCCGCGGGCGTCGCCTTCATCGCCAGCTCGAGTAACGAGCGCGCCGTGGTGACCGGATCGCCGAGCCCCCAGCCGAGCGATTTGGCCATCGCCGCCATGGCGACGCCGCAGCCGCCGCAGGTCTTGCCGTCCTTCTTCGGTGGGACGACGGTGCCGCCTGCGACTGCGCAGTCGGCCGCGCTGTCCAGCAAGACGGTGTGCCCGCCGATCTTGCACACCACGCCGCCGCCGCTACCGCTTCCACCTTCGTTGATGGCCATGGCCCTCCTGATTGATGAATAGAAATTCCACGCCACTTCCGCAATTATCTCGGGCGCGACGGGAGGGCATCGTCGGCTCCTGCCCGCGCGCGGCAATGGCCCGGCGAGGACAGACAACCGCAACGCTGCCAATGAACGTTCGGCGATCCACTACTGAATCACTTCGTCCGCACGCAGCAGCATTGGCTGTGTGATCGTGAGGTCGAGAGTCTTCGCGGTCTTGAGGTCAATGACGAGTTCGTACTTGGTCGGCAACGCGACCGGCAGCTCTCTTGGCTTCGCTCCTCTGAAGATTCTGTCAGCGTAGGTCGCAGCCTGACGATACATGTCATCCATGTTCGGGCCGTATGACATCAAGCCTCCGTCTTCGACATAACAGTCTGATCTCATACATCGCTGGAATATGGTGTGTCGCAGCAAAATCAATGATTCGCTTGCGATTGAGGGACGTCAGCGCGTCCGCCACCAGAAAGAGTGCGTCGGGGTGCTCTCGATCCATCGCTGAAAGACCTATGTCGATGTCGTCGGTTCCGCGCACACCGAGCGGCTCGATGCTTATCTGCAAAACGCGCGCGGCCTTCTCGACCTCGGCGTAGCGCAGCGTCATCGCCGGATCATTTGCGTTCCACATTACCGCGATACGCGTCGCGTTTGGCACGGCCTCCTTTAAGAGCCCGAGCCGCTTCGCACTCAACTCGGTCGCCGGATCGGAGATACCGGTGATGTTTCCCCCCGGCCGCGCCAGGCTCGCGACCAAGCCGGTGGCGTCCGCGTCACCAGGCACGACGACAACGATCGGAATGGTCGACGTCGCTGCCTTGGCAGCTGCGGCAGCCGGCGCATGGGTCGTGAGCAGCAGATCGACGTCGAGAGCAACAAGCTCAGCGGCCAACCCCGGCAGCCGCTCGAACTTGGTTTCGGACCACCGGCCTGTATAGGTTACGTTCTTGCCTTCGACGTAGCCGAGCTTCTCGAGCGCCTGTCGGAACGCGGCGGGCGCAGCACCATCGGCTGGACGGCCGCCATTGGACAGATATCCAATGCGCCAGACCTTCGCCCATCGGCTGCGCGCCCGGCGATGCGAGCGACTGCAAGCAGGCCACCTCCCACGGTGCCGACAAATGTTCTCCGGTCCATCACTGGAGCACCTCGTCGAAGAATGCGAGTCCAACCATGGTACGCCGGGCGGCGGGAGACTGCTTTCAGAGTATCCTCGCGGTATCAGCGAACGTCTCAAGTTTGGCCGTTAGCGCCCGTCGCGCGCCTGCGGCAAACCGCCACTACGCAGATGTTGTCCACCTCTGGCGCAGCGGCATCTTGGCACAGTTGTTAGTGAACACCCGGGCTCTTGTCGTTCATCCGTATCTTACCGATCACCGCATAGTTCCCGGGCGCAGCCGTCCTATTCCAAGGGTCGGCGACAGTTCGGCCGTACCCGGACCCTGAGCAGACAGGGCGAATGGCGGTTATGGGAAGCCGGATTAAAGCGTATGGAGTTGGCAAGACGTATCGGCGGCAATCGAATATCAGTCCCATTGATTGGCTTTTTTCGGCCAATTCGCGCGCTGTACCCGAACGATGCAGAAACGCTGGCCCGTCGGCGCGCGCATGACCACCCAGCGCTCTTTGCGTTCGTCCACCTTGGCACCCAGTTTTTCGAGCCTTGCAACTTCGGCCGGAATGTCGTCGGTCTCTATATCAATGTGTACGCGGCTTTCGTGCTCCACGCGCTGAACCTGCACGCTGAGCTCGTCGGGCGGCGTTTCCAGCATGCGGTAATTGCCGCGAGTTCCCGGATGCTTCACATCGACCGGACGGCCCAGCGCGTCCGCCCAAAATTGCGCGGCGGCGTCGATATCATCGGTCTTGCAATCGATCAGCAGACCATTGATGCGCGAGCGATGCATGCAATCCACCTTCGAAGGTTTGGCGTATCGTATTATCCGGGGCAACAGACAAAATGGCGATTCCCGCTGAAATGGGCAGACAGGTAGCTGTCGTGCTTTACGTGGTGGCGATGGCAGCCGTCATAGTCGGTGTAGATTTCGTGTTCTTCAGAAACCGATTCTGGGAACGGCTGACAGTGAATATTGGCATTGTCTT
Source organism: uncultured beta proteobacterium (assembly GCA_963732105.1). Lineage (GTDB taxonomy): Bacteria > Pseudomonadota > Gammaproteobacteria > Burkholderiales > Casimicrobiaceae > PALSA-1003. Next base: position 715,925 of record CAVSYL010000010.1, on the reverse strand, counting down.
GGTGTTCGCAGCTTTCTATTTGAGATTCCTCAGGCGTCCATGAACAAGGCGCGATAGCGCCCTTTCGCTGCGATTGTGCAGACGCACTTCGCACTCGCTACAGCGAGTGATCTGTGTTCAGTATTTCCTCGCTGTCATAGGTGATTTCCGCTTAGTAAATGCACCATTAGCGGATAATAGGGATAGATAGCTTTGGGCTTTGCAGTACTCGCGCGCGACAGTCTGCTTTGGGGAGAAGCCCCAACCGTCTGGTTGTAGCCGCGAGTTGTCTTCGCCCGCAGTCGACCCACACCAGTCTGTCCGTGGTGCGGAAAGCTGACGTTCATTCCTACTGAAGCGGCCGCTCCACGCACGACCGACGGTGCAGATCGAAGGTACTCAATAATCTTCGCCGCGCCGCTGGCCATCGAGCTTACTTCGAAAACATGAGCTGCACCTGCGCGTGAATCTGCCAACGCGCGTAATTCGACTAGGAAATCGGCTACTTGACTTTGGCTTATATTTCTATAATACTAGAAACATCGTTACTTTATGGAGCCAATCGTGAAACGTTTCCACGTACACGTAGCTGTCAGGGATCTAGAGGAGAGCAAGCGCTTTTATTCGGCGATGTTCGGCAGCGAGCCGACCGTCGTGAAGCCGGACTACGCGAAGTGGATGCTGGACGATCCACGCGTCAACTTTGCCATCTCCCAGCGCAGCCAGACGCCGGGTGTCAACCATCTCGGAATGCAGGCCGAGACCGACGAAGAGCTGCAAGGCATCCATGCCAACCTGCAACACGCCGATGGGACCATCGTAGCCGAGAAGGGTGTTCACTGCTGCTACGCGAAGTCGGACAAATACTGGGTCACCGATCCCCAGGGTGTTGCTTGGGAGAGCTTTCGTTCACTCGGTACAGCCCCGCTCTACGACGAGGAAAACCATACTGTTCCTGCCGCTTGCGGCAGCAATGAGGCGACGGGTTGTTGCACTGGAGATGAGTCGGTGGTGGCCGCAGGCTGCTGTTCTGTCGCCGCGTAGCATGACTGCAATCTTGGTGCGGGGCCTGCACGCGGCATAAGCCTGCCCCGCTCAGAGTAAGCCAAATTCGCGCAGTGCTGGAGCGAAGTTTCGGTTGTCCCGCGCGGCCCGGGCAAGCTTGACCAATGCGAATCGCTGTAGCGTGCTTAGGCCGCGCCATTGCGCCGGGGTCAGCGCGTTCAGGCCCATCTCCAATGTCTTGTCGACGACTCGGCAGGGAATATCAGCGTCGTCCCAGGGCCGACGCTCTGCAACCGGCATCAACTGTGGTGCTCGACCCACAGTGTCGTGGAGCAGCTGGCACAGAGCCTCGCGGTAGCGCGCGACTTCGACCGGATCTTTGCAAGGTGCCTGCAGCAAATTGCGGCGATTGCCCTCAGGAAACCGGTTCCACTTGGACAGCGAGAGCTTGACTCCGCATCGGTCGAGCTTGAGCCGAACGACCATCGGGATGCACTGGAGACTTCTCTCCAGCTCCGATTCGAAGGCAAAGAAGTGTGACATCGTCATTTCCCCTGAATCAAGGCGTTCTTTTACGGAGACGTTCGTGGACTGCATAAGATCTTAAGTGATGGGCGGGTGCCTGTCTGAATTCGGATTCGATGGATTGGCTCCATTCTGCGCTGGCCGGCCGCCAAGCCCTCGGTAGAGCAATCGGCTGAGTACCGTCGCCGCCGTGGCGCAAATCGCGAACGTCCAGGTCCTTGTGGAAAGCCCAACGTCGAGGTACGAAACGAGGGTCGCGATCGCGAACCCCATTTGCGCAAGGCCGAGCATTAGACGTCCCCATCCCCATGTGAACTGATTGAGCGTCATTCTTGGTGTGGCCGTAATGAGCCTACGCCTACGCCAAGCGAAGGACCTTGTCCCCTATTGTGAGGTCGCGAATGGGAGATGATCGAATCCGCCGTGCATAGCCAGTGTCAGTCAGTTGTCGCAGAGCGCCTGCGAATTTGATGAATGGTTTCGGCAAGGACGTACGCCGCTCTGTCCAACCTTGGGTCCATGCCGTCCGGCTCGATTAAACAAATGCCCGTAGCCCGGGCATTAAACGGAAGGGGCCAATCTCTGTTGTTACCTGCGTAAGGCAATTCCTAGCCGTAACGCCGCTGCTTGAACGACACGGTGTCCTTGAAGTCCGCCACCGTGCCGACTCGGCGAATGCTCGCCCAGGTTCCCTTGTAGTACGGGATGATGTTGCGGTCGGTCCATGGCGTGACCACGTCGCCGGCGATGCCGTTCCAGTACCCGAACTGCATGAAGGTCTGGTTCTTCTTGATCGATGGCTCGAGATAGGCCATCGCGTAGGTCGAGCCGTAGTCGTTGAAGACCTCGACCACGTCGCCCGAGGACACGCCCAAGCGACTGCGCATCGTCCGGATTGATCTCGACGAACGCCATCGGCCAGCGATTGCGGACGAACTCGTTGTACATGTCGTGGTAGCCGGTCTGCCAGACCTCGTTGACGCGGCCGTTGTTGATCCAGAACCGGTGCTTCGCCTTCTGATCCGCGACCACCTGCGGCAATCCCGGCCACGTCGACGGCTTGAAGATCGCCTTGCCGTCGGCGGTGTCGAACTTGCCGTCCATGTAGAGCATCTCGGTGCCGATGAGCTTGCCGTCCTTGTACTCCTTGATCGGCAACTGCACGCCGTTGTTGCCCGCCGCGCGCAGGCGTTCGTAGGTGGCGATGTATCCCGGTCCCGCCGCCCTGGCTGTCGATGGGCGGCGCACCCGGCGTGCCGGCGACGCGGAAGCCGTCGTTGAACGCGTCTTCCTCGGTCTTCCAGTCGAAGCCGGCGAAGCGCGCGGCCATGTCGGCCTTGCCTTCCGCCGCGTACATTGCCTGACAGCGTGTTGGCGATGTCCGCAGCGATGAGGCAGTCGGCCTTGGCCGACGCCCGGCGGATCCATGAACTTTTCGGACAGGCGCAGCGGCGCTCGCCGTTCATCGAGGTCAGGTTCGTCTCGCCTGGATGCGCGGCCGGGCAGCATGAGGTGCGCCGCCTCGGCCAGCATCGTCGGATAGAGATTGATGTTGGCGACGAACAGGCCGCCCTTGTTCTTCGCGGCGTCGTAGATGATGTCGACCATCTCCTTCGGTCGACGCGCCGCGGGCCTTGGCCATCGCCTCCTTGACGATCGCCGCGCGACGCAGGATCACGCCGCGATGCTGCTCGGCGTTGAGCGTCGTCTGGAACGGGTTGGCCGCCCCACGCCGTGTACATCAAGCCCGGCCCTTGATGATCTCCTGGTCGATGTAGATCTTCTTGTCGCCGGGATACGGCGGTCGCGTGTAGCCCTCCTGGTGGCCGCCCATGCGCACGACACCCGTTCCGCGCCGGCCCACGTTGTGCGTCGCGAGCACCACATCCACCAGCGCCGACTGGATGAGATAGTTGTCGTTGCCCCAGATGATGCCTTTTTCGTAGGCGTGCATCGTCGCGCGTGCGCTGGCCCGCCGCCTTCGGCTTGTAGGCCCACTCGGCCGCCTGCCTGAGCTTCGCGACGGGGACGCCGGTGATTCGGCTCGCCTCGTCGAGCGAGAGCTTGTTGGCCTGCACCGCGACGTCGAAATCGCGTCGTGTATTGGGCGATGAAGTCCTTGTCGTGCCAGCCCTGGTCGACGACGTAGGTGAACAGGCCGTTGAAGAGCGCGATGTCGGTGCCGGGCTCGATGTCGAGGTGCAGAACGTTGTCCTTGCCGGCGACTTGTCTCGGCAACGGCGATGGTCGGCGTGCGGCGCGGATCGACGAAGATGATCTTGGCCTTGCCGACCGCTTCGCCCGGGAACCACTTCTGCTTCTTGGCGACGCGTGCCGCCCTGCAGGTTCGGCACCCAGTGTGCGAGGAAGTAGTTGGTCTGCGTCTCGTAGGAGTTGCAGCCGATGGCCATGATGACGTCGGCCAGCTCGGCATCCTCGTAGCTGTTGTTGAGCTCGCCGATGCCCATCTCGCGCGTCGCATGGCACTCGGAGTTGTACGCCGGGCGGTTGTGGATGCGCACCATCGGCGTCTTGAGCGCCGTGAACATCAGCTTGCCGGTGCCCCACGTGTTCTCGAAGCCGCCGCCGGCGCCGCCGTGGTCGAAGCAGTCGAAGACGAGTCCGCTCGGACCGTCGGTGTCGAGAATCTTCTTGGTGACGCCGGCAGTAGAGCGCCAGCGCGTCGTCCCAGCTCGTGTCGAACCACTGGTCGCCCGTGTACACGCGCGGATTGCGCAGGCGCTCCTTGCCGACGCCGTCGGCGCGTGTACATGCACCGTCGCCAGCTGGCCGCCGCGCGTCGACGACAGCCCCTGGTTCACCGAGCAACCGCTTGTCCGGGACGATCATGATGTTGTAGCGCCTGCCGTCCTTGTCCTTGATGACGTTGGTCATCGCCGGCGTCATGATCGCGGTCAGCGGCGGAAGCTGCTTGCGGAAATCGAGGCCGAGCGCGTTCTGATGCGGCGCGCGGCCGCCCTCGGGTCTTCGTCCCACTTGTAGACGTGATAGCCGCAGCCGACGATGCAGAAGTGGCAGGTCAGGTTGGTCTTCTGCGCATTGACCGGAGGCAGCGCAACGCGATCTTGCGTCGTGCTCATGATCCGTGTCCTCCTGCTTATAGAATGTTCGACTGACGGCCGTAAAGCAGGCCGACCGACGGCGACTGCCGTGACGGCGTCGTCCTTGTCGTTGTACTTGAGCACGATGCGCGGCAGGTTCTCGGTCGCCTGGCCGCAGATCATCTGGCCCGCCTTCTCCGCGTCGAACATGCTGAAGTGGCAGGGACACTTGAATACTCTTCTGGCCGCTGTCGTACGCGACCGGGCAGCCCATGTGCGTGCACATGGTGCTGTAGGCGACGATGTCCTGATTGGGGCCGACGCCGCCCGGCACCGGGCGTGCCCATCTTCACCAGCGCGCAGGGCGAGGATGCGTCGGGGAAGGTGAATGTCACCGCCTGGTTGACAGCCAGCGCAGCCCGCCTTGCCGACGGCCTTTGCTTTGTAGGGCAACACGGCGCTTCCCGCATCGGCGGCTGGCGCGGCCTCGGCGTTGTTTGGCACATGCCGCCGCGCCCGCGGCCACGCCACCCGGTGAATTTCAGGAATTCGCGACGCGAGACGAGATTGCCCATCGATCTCCCCCTTCGTGGTTGTGTCTGGATCACCCAATGACTGGACGCATTTGTGTGAATTGTCTCGCAAGAAGGGTGCCGACGTTGATGCGAGCCACGAAAAACATTGCGCTTATCCGAATCAGCGAGCGTCAATCGCCCGGTCGCTGTCACCGCCGAGGTAACCAAACCTGCACTCGGGCCGATTCGCTGAACGTTACCGCTCGGTAACAGCGCGCCTCGCACCCAGGCTCACTCGCTTCGCGCACGATTTTTGGTAACCTAAACAGCGCCGGCCGCGGCGGTCCATGTAACCCGCGCTGCCACGGCGAGGAGGATCCATGCGAAGTCTTGACGTGCACGACTGCACGCGTCGTCGCGCGCGGCGCAGATCGCGTTCGTCGGCCAGCGGCGGAGAGACGTGATGCACCGCCGAACTTCCTGCGCTACGGCGTCGCCGCGGCATGCGCGGCGCTTGACTCCGCTCTGGCGCGCAGCGGCGAGCCTGCAGCCGCTTTCGATCGGCACCACCCCGGTCTTTCTCGACGACGACGTTGCGTTCCTGCGCGATTGGCAGGCGTATCTGCAACGCGAGCTCGGCCGCCCCGTCGTCTTCGTGCAGCGGCGCAGTTATCGCGAAGTCAGCGAATTGCTGCTTGGCAGAGAAGCTCGACGCGGCATGGATCTGCGGCTTCCCGTATGTGCGCTATCGCGACCGCATGCGCCTGCTTGCGGTCCCGACCTACGAAGGCGAGCCGCTGTATCGCTCCTACGTGATCGTACCCAGCAGCGATCACACGACGCAATCGATCGCCGACCTCGGCGGCAAGATCTACGCCTTCTCCGATCCCGATTCGAACTCAGGGTGGCTCGTGCCCAATTCGCAGCTGTTCCGGCTCGGCAAGGATCCGGCGACGTTCTTTCCGCAAGACCTTCTACACTTGGGGTCATCGCCGGGTCGTCGATGCCGTCGCGGTCGGGCTGGCCCAAGGAGGCTCGGTCGATGGGTACGTCTGGGACACGCTCAAGCATTCACCACCCCGAGCTCACCGAGCAGACGCGCGTCGCGTATCGCTCGGTCAAGTATGGCTTCCCGCCGTTCGTGACCCGGCCGCGCTGCCTCCGCGCAGCGATTTCAAGCAGCTGCAGGATGTCCTGGTCGCCATGCAGGAGCAATCCCGCCGGGCAGGATCTGCTCGCGCAAGCTCAATCTCGATGGCTTTCAGGTCGCGCCCGAGAGTGTCTTTGCGAGCATCGCCGAGAACATGCGGATGCTGCATTTGGGCTAGACCGATGCTCAGCAACGTCAGCTATCGCTACAAGATCCCGGCGAGTCTCAGCCTGGTCATCGTCGTTACGGCATTGGCGGTGGCCGTGCCACTGATCTCCGGCACCAACGAGACGACCAAGCGAGACCTTGTCGACCACGCGCTGTCGCTCGGCAAGACGCTTGTCGCGGGCCGCTGCAGCCCGCGCTGCTGCATGACGACATGTGGCAGGCGTACGAGATCATCACGACGCCGTTCGATCGCCGCAGCAGCAGCGCCTCGGTCAGCCGACGATCGTGGTGGTGGACACGCAAGGCGCCGTCTACGTGGCGAGCGATCCGAAGCGCTTTCCTCGCGACGCAGCCGCTCGCGAGTCTGGGACCGTTGTCCGCGCAAATTGGCGGAGACCATCACGCGGCCGAGCGACGCACCGTTGGTGCTGGAGGACCTCGATCCGAAACTGTCGATCATGGCGGTGCCCGTGCTCTCCAACGACAACACGCAGCTCGGCACGGTGATCCTCGAGTATTCGCGCGATATCTATCAGCAGCGCGTTCCTGGAAACGATTCGCAAGGTCGCGGCTTCGACCGCGATCACGCTTGCGATTCTGGTGCCGCTGGGCTGGCTCTGGGGCAAGCAGATCGCCAGCCCGCTGCTGCGCTTGTCCGCGGCGATTCGACAGGTCGCGCAGGTCGCCGGCCGCGCCGGTGGCGTTCAAGGCACCCGGCGGGCAAGGACGAAATCGCCGAGCTCGGCGCTACGTTCAACAGCATGGTCGACGGCCTGCGGGAAAAGGAGGCGCTCAAGGAGGAGGTCCTGGCGTCGGAGCGTCTCGCCGCGATCGGCCGGCTTACTGCGGGCATCGCGCACGAGATCAACAACCCGCTCGGCGGCATGCTGAACGCGATCAGCACCTACAAGCGCCAGCGTGGCGGCGATGCCCACCTTTGTCGACCGCACGATGTCGCTGCTGGAGCGCGGGCTCACGCAGATTCGCGAAACGGTCGGCGCGCTGCTGGTCGAGGCGCGGCTGGAGAGCCGCGCGCTGACGCCACACGATATCGAGGACGTGCACACCTTGCTGCTTCCCAACGTCGCAGGGCAAGCACGTTCGGCTCGACTGGCAGAACGGCGTTACCGAGCCGCTGCCCTTGCCGTCGACCGAAGTGCGGCAGATACTGCTCAACCTGCTCCTGAATGCCGTCGAGGCGGTCGACGAGCACGGCCGCGTCAGCTCCGCGGTTACGCCATCGGAGACCGAGCTCAAGGTCCGCGTCGAGAACGATGGCGACGAGTCTGAACGACAACCAGCTGCAGCACCTGTTCGAGCCGTTCGCGGAATCGCGCCGCAAGGGGAAGGGACTTGGGCTTATGGATGACCTACCAACTCGCCACCCAGCTGCGCGGCCACATCGAGGCGCAGAGCAAGCCCGGCCAGACGGTCTTCACCGTCACGTTGCCGATCGCCGCATGAGCTCCACGCACGCCGTGCAGGTTTGTCTCGTCGAAGACGACGACATCATGGGCGAATCCCTTGTCGATCGTTTCGCGCTGGAGGGATTCAGCTGCGATTGGCACAAATCGGCGCAGAGCGCGGCCGCGACCTCAAGGAGAAGCGCTACGACGTCGTCGTCAGCGACATCCGCCTGCCCGACCGCGACGGCGACGAATTGTTCGAAGAGCTGCAGGCCGAGCAACTGTACGTGCCGCCGTGGATCTTCATCACGGGCTACGGGACGATCGAGCGCGCCATCGCGCTGATGAAGCTTGGCGCGGCCGACTATGTGACCAAGCCGTTCGATCTTGACCAGCTCGTTGCCAAGTTGCGCGCCTACGTTCCGATCGTCACCTCATGACGAGCGGCTGCCGACGCTGGGGCTCTCGCCGGGGATGCGGCGCGTCGAGGACATGCTGCCGCGGCTTGCCACCCAGTCGACGACGGTCCTGATCACCGGCCAATCGGGCGTCGGCAAGGAAGTCGTTGCGCGCGAGATTCATCGCCTGGACAAGCTTCGCGCGAGCAAGCCGTTCATCGCCGTGAACTGCGGCGGCATCCCGGAGAACCTGCTGGAGGCCGAGCTATTCGGCCACGAGCGGGGAGCGTTTACCGGCGCGATGCGGCTCAAGCGCGGACTGTTGGAACAGGCGACTGGCGGCACCCTGTTCCTCGATGAAATCGGCGACATGCCGCTGGCGATGCAGATCAAGCTGCTCCGGGTGTTGCAGGAGCGAACCGTTACTCGGCTTGGCAGCGAGCAGAGCATTCCGGTCGATTTCCGCCTCATCTGTGCGACCCATCGCGACCTGAAGAAGCTGGTCGAGCAGGGCGAGCTTCCGCGAGGACCTGTTCTATCGCGTGAACGTCGTGCATCTGCGCGTACCGCCGTTGCGCGAGCGACCTGAAGATATTCTCTGGTACGCGCGGCGCTTCCTGCGCGAGGTAGCGCAGCAGAACGGCGGGCCGCAAAAGGTCTTGTCGACCGGCGCCGAGAAGGCGCTTCTCAATCACCTGTGGCCGGGCAACGTGCGCGAATTGCGCCACTGCATCGAGCGTGCCTATGTCCTGACACCCGGCAATACGCTTGGATCCCCATGTGCTCTTCGATGAAGAGCAGGCGTGTGGCGACTGTGGCGTGGCAGTCAACTGCGTCGGCGTGGAGCGACCGACGCTTAGCAATTGCCTCGAGGAGTGCGAGCGTCAGTACCTGCTGCAGGAGCTGACCCGCCACGACTGGCAGATGAGCAAGACCGCCAGCGCCATCGGCATCAGCCGCAAGAACCTGTGGGAACGGCTTGCGTCGTCTGGGTCTTACGGTTCCGGCGCGCGCCCTTCGCCAGGAACTGGAGAAGCCGCCGGCTGCTTAAGACGTGGCGCATGGGCCGGCGCTCGCCACAACCAGCGCGCGAATAGCAGTCGCCACTCAGCGGCGCCGACAAACTCGGCGACTACAAAACCCGGAACGTCGGCCGGTCGAATGCCGGCGAACGTATTCGTGGCGGCCCGAGCCAGCGTTACCGCGGGATTGGCAAACGACGTCGATGCCGTGAACCAATAGGCGCCGGTAATATAGGCCGCGACCAGACCGCCAACCCACGCTGGCCGCACGCGCGATCCGAGCCAGATCGTGAGCAATAGTCCCACGGTCGCAACCACTTCGCTCCACCATTGGCCGGGCCCGGCGCGCACGTGCTCCGACGCGGTGAACAGCGGCAGCTCGAACATCAGGTGCGCCGCAGCGACGCCGACGAATGCAAAGATGACTTGTGTCAGCACGTAAGGCAGCACGTCGCGCCACGCGAATTCCCCGGTCGCCGCGAAAGCCACGGTCACCGCAGGATTGAAGTGCGCGCCGGAGATCGGCCCGAACATCGTGATCAGCACCCACAGTCCGCAACCCGTGGCGATGCTGTTGGCGAGCAGTGCAATTGCCACGTTCCCCACGGCAAGCCGCTCGCCCATGATTCCCGACCCGACGACGACCGCCAGCAGGAACGCCGTGCCAAGCGCTTCGGCGGCGAGGCGGCGCGAAAGGGTCATTGCTTGCCGATGTCCCTGACCGGTCTTTTCGAGTTTAAGCGGTCGAGTTTCTCCAGTGGCAAGCTGGTGAACAGTTCGATCCGGCGCTTGAGTATGTTCGCGACCCGCACGAATTCGCGGCTCTTCGCTTCGTCGGTCCCTCGAAATAGCGACGGATCTTCGACGCCCCAATGGGCGGTGATCGGCTGACCAGGCCAGACTGGGCAGACTTCGCCGGCCGCGTTATCGCAGACCGTCAGAACGAAATCCATGACGGGCGCACTCGGGCTTGGCGAACTCCTCCCAGTCCTTGCTGTAGAGGCCTTCGGTGGGAAATGCAGCCGCCGCAGCGTTGTCCAGCGCGAAAGGGATTCGGTGCCGTCGCCGGGTGGCTGCCGGCCGAGAAGCCCTTGAATTTCCTCTGCCGACATAGTTGATGATCACCTCGGCCATGATGCTGCGCGCCGAGTTGTGCGTGCACAGGAACAGGACGTTGAACACTTTGTCGCTAGCCATTAAGTAGTCCTTCGACTTCGTTGATAATGCGGCGTACGAACTGCCCTGCCCGTGAACGGCATAGGCGAGCCAACACCGGGAAGGAAAAGTGCAGCGCTAGGCGCGCTTGCGCTTGAGTTGCGGGGTCGGTATGCGCTCTGTCGCGCAGCCTTGGCCCTGGCAGCAGTTCTCGGTCAGATAGCCGAGCAAACCATTCATTTGCTCGTAGTTGGCCGAGTAGAAGACGAACCGCCCGTCCTGGCGTGATTCCACCATGCCGGCGTTGGCGAGCTCCTTCAGATGGAAGGAAAGTGTCGCGCCCGGCAGGTCCAAACGTTCCGCGATCGTGCCCGCGGACAGGCCCTCGGGCCCCTGCTGCACCAGCATTCGATAGATCGCGAGCCGCGTGTCCTGCGCCAGCGCGGCGAGTGCTTTGACTGCTTGTGGCGTTTTCATTGCTACTCCATGAACGTCTGCCGCTGGCCTGAGCGTGCGCAATCGTCCGCCTGCCGACAGGACCATCTGAGGTCAATATTGAGATCATACCTGACACTCGATAATTCTAGCATATTGGAAATACGGAATAATATCCTTCAATACTGTGACGACAGAGTGACAACGAATCAGGTTCAGGGCAATGTTCCTGGTATTGGGTCGCGCGCCGCCGGGTCGCTGAAGCTGTAGACGGTCGTACGGGTCACGCGATTCTTTTCAAGGTGGCGACATGCAGCTCAAATTGCTCGTTAGTGTGGGGCGTTGGCGCCCCTCGGGATCGGCGTCTGCCCCGTTGTGCCAGCGCGCAGGCGCTGCAGCGCGAAATGGCAGCCCACGCCGTGGGCTCGGGGGATACGCGACAACTAGTTAAGTTCCCGGAGCCGATGCGACTGCAACACCATCACCAGCATGCGCGACTACCGCTGTCGCTGCAGGAAATCGACGTAGCGCTCTCACAGAATGATTTCGACAAAGCTTCCCACATTGCCGAGCAGCGCCTGAGGATGAGCTCGTCGGAGCTCCATGGCACGGCGCACATCACGCCCTGTATGCCGCAGGGAACGCAGGACATCGGGACCGCTACGCACCATGCGGCCAGCCAGTTCGCGATCGAGGCCCAAAACGCAAGTGTTAGCAATGACGTGCGGCCTGAACTGGCGGCGCTCGGAACCGTCATGCAACAGTGTGTCGCTTGCCACGCTGCCTACCGATTGCATTAGTCAATCCGTAGATGCCGCGCGACATTGCAATGGCCGTGGCCCCGATGGAGCCGCTATCGTCGCAGGCGGGCCATTCCGTCGAGCGGCCGCTTCCGAACAAATCGGGAGTCGACGCAGACCGTCTGCTGTTGGCCAAGGTTGTGCCACACAGGCTCGGCCGCTACCTGCCCTCGCCAACTGCCGCTGATCGACCCACAGTAGTCAGGTCGCTGTTTCTCAGTTCCATGTCTTCCTGACTAGCTCCGCAGCATTTCCGGATACAGATCGGTTATAACGGGATAAATACGGTGCCAGCGCAGATAGAGCAAGGCCAGCTGCTTCGATTGGCCTACCTTGAGCCACGTACGTTAGAGCGAGGGTAGCCCGCGCCTCGTCGTGCAGTACGCGAGGCGCGCCCGCTTCCATATGACGCTCAAGCTCGCTCACGAGCAATTGCTCGCTCTCCTCAAGGCGACCAAGGATTCGCAGAGTACTAGCCAATTGTATAGATGCACGAGACCTGCGGTATGGATCCAAACTACCCGTTGCAAGGGCCGCTCGATAGTATATTTCCGCTTCGGCCTCGATGCCCGCTGTGTCCCTCGCGCAAGCTCGCTCAAATAGTGCTGCCGCGTCACCCGGGTCACGCTCATTGGCAAGTGCGTCAACGGCTGCGACCAAGTCCGCAGCTTGCAGTGATTCGACCCGCTTCCATAGCTCAGCTACGCGCAATTCCCATTCTTCGTGGTCTTGGTTCATGCTTGAGTTTAACCCTCCGAACGTCCGCTATGGGGGAGACTCGGGACCGTCTCCTCATGGCCCCACTGAGACCTGACACCAGGCCGTCCATCTCCATCGCTCTGCCAGCACGGAGCGCGACCAGGCTGTTCAGTTAAGCCACCATTTTTTTGAAGCTTTTCGGGTTGTCGGCCGCGATCGAGCGCGGCACCATGGTGCCGTGCTAGTGCCGAAAGCCCCCTCTTATGGCGTCATTTCGACTGGAAACCGATCTGAGATGGTAGGAGCATCGATCCCAACGTTTGTGCAGGTAGCTTCGACGGACATGCGCGAAGCACAGCAGCAGCTCGGGCATCGCAGCGTCAAAACGACCGAGATTTATCTGCGTGCCCGGGCGGGCGATAAGGTCACGCCGACAAAGTAATCCACCGAATTGCGGAACGCGACCGAGTTTGCGGAACGGAACCAAGCCGCAAAAACCGTCGAGACCCGCATGAATATTGGTAGCGAGCGAGGGACTCGAACCCCCGACCAAAGGATTATGATTCCTCTGCTCTAACCAGCTGAGCTAGCTCGCCGAAGGGCCCGCATTATCGACGATTCGAGGCGTCGATGTCAAAAGCGCGGCGACTTCGGCGTCGGCGCTTCGACGCGACGCCGAAAGCAAAAAAGCAGCGGGCCAGCGACGCCCGCTGCCGTGCTTCGATACGGCTGCTAAGTGGACGAGACTAGCGCAGGTATCGCTGCGTGGCTGATGTCCGCAGCTAGTTGTTCGCCTTGTATGTTATGCGCGTCGCCGCGCACAAGGATATCCGGCGGAAGCACGCTCTTGCCGTAATAGGCGCTGTTCCAATCATTGGCCGGGCTGATGACCGAGCCCTCCAGATTCAATCCGCCGTACAGCCCCTTGGCGCGACTAAACGCGACGAAGTCCGTTGTGACGTCGCTATTTGCGCCGGCGCCAACCGGGCCGGCGGCAATGCTGGCATCACCGCCGAGCTTCACGGAATTCGCCAGCAGCGAGTTCAGGCCCTTGTCGGTCATGACCAGCGTGACCGTTTGCGAGACGGACAAGCCCGCCTGAAAACCAACGCTGGCGGCGCCAATGTTGTAGAACGCTGGGCCCGCCCATTGACCCTGATCGTTGCGAGCGTACAGCACGGCTCGGCCTCCCGAGCCACCGAAGATCCAGCCGGCCTTGACGATTTCAGGCGCAATCAACACTGCCTTCGCCCTGCCGATGTTGCCCCGAAACCATGTCATGTCGGGGTCGCGCTGGAAGTCGGAAAAAGTCGATTGTGCGGAACTCACAAGGCAGATTCTGATCCTGTTGGGCGATCGCTGGCGCGCTGACGCCAGACTAGCCGTCGCAGCGGTCATTAGTCCAAACCATCGTCGTATCGGTACGGATCGCGATTCGAATTGTATTTGCATGTGAGCTCCTTCGATCGCAGTGAGTCAAAGCTGAACGATTGCTTGCGCGCGATCGAGGTGCGCAGTCGGGCCAATGCAATAGCGCACGCAATCGCGGCGCGTGACTCCATAGATGACCGTTTGAATGAACAGGTCGCCATCGTCCGTTGGCGCTTTTGGGTGTAGGACGGCAGCGACAACGTGTAGGACATTGGGTCGGCTGCGTTCAGTGCCCTCGAGCGAGGCTGCACTCCCCAGCTCGAGATAGCGTCGCCAGCGCGTTAGCGCGCATCCCGCGATCCGCGTAATCCGATGTAACCGTCGGGCCGTACGAGACAGACGGCATCCTGCGCCATAGCTTGCTGCGTGCATCTCATCGCGCCACGCGAATTCGTGCAGCGCGATGCCGCGCGCCGCGCACAGTTCAACGATCGCGTCTGCCGGCACTCCGTAGACATGCAGTTGCCAGTCGAGTGATCTGAGCGGCGCGAAATTGTCGCTGTCGCCCGCCGCGGCTCCGAACTGGACCCATGGCAATCGGTCGCCGGCCTGCAACGCACCAACCGTGCCGCTACTTAGCGCGCTGCGCCTGTACTCGATGGCTGTCTGCGAAACGGTGCGAAACATGAGTCGGCGCATTGCCGCCAGTGAAAACAGCGCAGGCATCACGCGCGGCACAATATGCACGCGAACGAAGCGCGCGATCGGCCCATCGCTGGTGACGAGCTGGAACGCGCGATCGGTGGTGGCGACCAGCCGATTTGCAAATGCGATGCGCTCGGGCTCGTAGGTGTCGAGCACTTTGGCGGAGGCGCGCTTCTGCAGTACCGCGGCAAGCTTCCATGCGAGGTTGATCGCATCGCCGAGGCCCGTGTTCATGCCCTGGGCGCCCACGGGGCTGTGGACATGCGCGGCATCGCCCAGCAGGAACGCCCGGCCGACGCGGAAACGCGCCGCAACTCGATGATGCACGTGATAGGTCGAAAACCAGTTGATGCGCTCGAACTTCACGCCCAATCGGGCGATCACTTGCGGGCTTACGTCCGACCATTCGAGTGCGCGCGTGGCCGCTATCGCGGAGTCCTTCACGGTGCCGATGAAACGGGCGCGACCATCGCCCTTCATAGGGAAGACCGCGAGAAAGCCCGCATCGTCGAGCGCGACGTGGAGTTCGTGATTCATCACGGGACCGGTCGCTTCGGCATCGGCGACGTAGAACATGTGGGCATAGGTGCCCCCGGGGAACCCGGTGCCGAGCTGCTCGCGCACGATGGAGCGCGCGCCATCGCAGCCGGCAAGATACGCGCATTCGCAAGCTTCCTCGCTGCCGTCGGCGTGCTTCAACCGCGCGACAATACCGTCGGGGCGATCTTCGAAGCCGAGCAGTTCCGTCGGGCGCTCGACGCGAACGCCGAGTTCGGCCAGACGGTCGATCAGGAAACGCTCGTGCTCGTCTTGCGGAAATATCAGCATGTACGGATACGGACTCACGCCGGCGCCCATGTCCCCGAAACGCACTTGGGCGACCCGGCGGCCCTTGACCCACAGATTTGCCGCGCCGAATATGAGACCCCGCTCGACCACGGCGTCCGCGAGTCCGAGTTGGTGATAGAACTCGAGCGTGCGTGCCTGCACCCCGAGTGCGCGCGACGTGGTACCGGGTTCGGAGACCTTGTCGACAATGCGTACGCGCACGCCGGACTGGGTGAGCCAGAGCGCGAGCACCAGCCCAGTGGGCCCCGCGCCGGCGATCAACACTTCGCAATTTTTCACCGGGCCATTATATCGATGACGGACCGCTGCGACTGAACTTCGCTGTATGCTTCGGTCGGATCAAGGGAGAGCGACGATGACCACTCGTGTTCCGCCGATCATTCCCGGCACGTGCGCCGAACTTGCGGCGATTGAAGCGTCGATCAAGGCGCAGCGTGGCGACATTTCGTTGCTGTACCAGGTCCTGCTCAATAGCGCGCCGCTCGCGGACGGCTGGGAGAGGATGCTCACCGCCGTTCGCAACCGCAGTTCGGTACCGCCGGACATTCGCGAGATGGTGATCCTGCGAGTGGCGGTATTGAATCGAGCGCCCTTCGAATTCGCGGCGCATGCTCCCATTGCTCGCAAGGTCGGAGTGAGCGAGACGAAGCTTGCCGCGTTGCGCGATCCGGAACCGGGTGCGGCCTTCACGTCACTTGAGCGCGCTGTGCTCGCTCTGACCGACGCCATGACGCGGGATGTCCAGGTTCCAGACGCCTTGTTCGAGCCGCTGCGTGCGCACTTTGACGCGCGCGCACTCGTCGAGCTCGTGGCGACGGTCGCGGCGTACAACATGGTCTCGCGCTTCCTCGAGGCGCTACAGATCGGACACTGACGACGTCACGGCGTTGATACACGCGTTCGTGGTCAGCGAATCGACAAGGCGGCGAGCGACGCCGAGCTTGCCGCAACCCTCGCACGTGACCTCGCAGGAGCACGGTAGCCAGCAAAGGTTGTCTTGGCGTACTCTGTCGCGTGTCGCCAGACAGTGAGATGGCAACGGTCGCTGAAAGGGGGGGCGATGGCACGGGTCGCAAAGACTGCCAAGGCCAAGGTCGCAACAAGGCAGCCCGCTGCCCGCAAATCGGCGCCCGAGGACAAGCGGAAGCCGGGTCTTGCGCGGCGACTCAACGAGGCACTCGAGCAGCACATCGCGATCAGCGAGATCCTCCGGGTCATTTCCAATTCGCCGGGCGACGTGAAGCCGATGCTCAATGCCGTCGCCGAGCGCGCCTTGAAACTTTGCGATGCGACACAGGCCACGATCGTCCTGATCGATGGTGACGCTCTTCGATGCGCGGCCGCTTTCGGCAGCACCGGAACGCTGGAAGAAGGCGAAGTCATGCCCTTGACTCGAGGGTCCGTTGCCGGCCGCGCCATCCGTGATGCTGCCCCATTTCAAATTGTGGATCTCGCGAAAGCATCGGAGGAGGAGTTCCCTGTCGGTCGCGAACTGCAGAGACGAATCGGACATCACACCGCGCTGGCGGTGCCGCTGATGCGCGGGGATCGCGCAATCGGAGCAATCCAGCTCTGGCGCATGGAAATTCGGGCGTTCAGCGAATCGCAGATCGCACTGGTGACGACCTTCGCCGAACAGGCGGCTATCGCGATCGAGAACGTGCGCCTGTTCAAGGAGCTTGAGGCGCGTAACGCTGACACTGACGAAGTCAGCTCGATGCACTGCAGACGCACTGGGCGAGGTCTGCGACGGCCGTCAGTTCGTCGCTCGACCTGGAGACTGTTTTGAGCACGATCGTCTCTCGTGCCATACAGCTTGCCGGTATGGATGCCGGCGCCATCTACGAATACGACGAGGTACCAGTGGGCTGCTACCTGCGCGCGGTGGACCGGTACGCCGAAGATCTGGTAACGATGGCCTGCGCGTCCGAGGCCCATACGCAGGGGCGCAGGCGCTTTGGGGCGGTTCTGGCGGTATCGCAGAACCGGTGCATGGTTCTCGGATGTGCTGGATGAAAAGGTGTACCAAAGGGAGTCGGAAGATCGCTGGTCCGCCTGGGTTACCGCTCGCTTCTGTCCGTGCCGCTGACTGCGCGAGGACCGCCTATTGGCGCGATCGCTCGTGACCCGGAAATCCGCCGGGAGTTTGCAGCCCGCAGTGATCGAGCTTCTGAAGACCTTCGCAACGCAATCGGCATTGCGATCCAGAATGTGCGCCTGTTCCGGGAAATCGAGGACAAGAGCCGTGCAACTGGAAGCGCTCGAGTCAGCACACGACGAGCGAGTTTCTGCGCCAATCATCGTCGCACGAATTGCGCACGCCGCTCAACGCCATCATCGGCTTTTCGGAAGGCCTGGCGGAGCGGATGTTCGGCGAGATCAACGACAAACAGGCGGAATATCTCGCCGATATTCTGGATTCCGGACGGCATCTGCTGGGCCTCATCATGACATTCTCGATCTCTCAAAGGTCGAAGCGGGTCGGATGGAACTGAATCTCAGCGATTTCGACTTGCCGACCGCCGTTGAAAACACGCTGATGTTGATGCAAGAGCGCGCCCACCGGCGTGCGATCACGTTGGGGCGCTCGATTGACGAGCAGCTCACGACGGTGCGCGCCGACGAACGCAAGGTGAAGCAGGTTCTCGTTGAATCTCCTGTCCAACGCATTGAAATTCACGCCGGAGGGCGGAAGCATCGACGTCCGCGCCAGCGT
Source organism: uncultured beta proteobacterium (assembly GCA_963732105.1). GTDB lineage: Bacteria > Pseudomonadota > Gammaproteobacteria > Burkholderiales > Casimicrobiaceae > PALSA-1003. The sequence goes on along the minus strand of CAVSYL010000010.1, from coordinate 697,965 downwards.
GCGCGACGCCGTGATTCGAGATATCGGTGACCGATTCCGGCGTGGGTATCGCACCCGAAGATCAGGCCACCGTATTCGAGGAGTTCCGCCAGGTCGGCGCGACCGCGCAAAACGTCGAGGGTACCGGGCTCGGGCTTGCGATCTCACGCAAGTTTATCGAGCTGCATGGTGGCCGTATCTGGGTCGCGAGCGAGGTGGGCAAGGGCTCCACCTTCGCGTTCACCGTTCCGTTGATATCTGATCGGTGCGTCAAATTGCCTGACACAATGAAAGGTCGCTCTGACGCGGTCCGCGACGCGGGTCTGATTTCGCCACGTCACGAACGTTCCGGCAGACGGCATTTCCATTAAACTTGCGGCGAATCCGTCGAAATTCGATCGAACGGACCCGCGTCGTCGCAGACGCCCACCCGGAGGAGCATCCATGAAATCCGTTCTTCGCTGCGGCACGGCTGTCGCCGCGCTCATCTTTGCGGTAACGACGTACGCCGACATTGCGGTTCCTGCGCCGGGCACCAGCCCACGCGTCGATGCGATCAAGAAGGCGGGCGTGCTGCGCGTGGGCGTGCTCGCCAACGCGCCGTGGCTCGTCGAGAACACCTCCGGATCGGGCGAAGCCTGGAGCGGACCCGCGTGGGTTCTGGCCAACGAATACGCCAAGCGTCTGAACGTGAAGCTCGAAGCGCTGCCGGTTAGCCACGAGACCAAGGTTCCCGTGCTGGCGTCGAATCAGGTCGACATTTCGGTGACGCCGCTCGCGGAAACACCCGACCGTCTGAAGGTCGTCGATTTCATCATCTACTCGAATACCAGCGTGTGCATGTTCGGACTCGCATCCAATCCGAAATTCGCCGCAGCGAAGACCGTCGACGATCTGAACAAGCCGGAGATCACCATCGCGTATTACACGGGCGGAGGCGAAGAGGCATGGGTGAAAGAGCGCTTTCCCAAGGCGCAGTTGCGTGGCGTTCCCGGCTCGGGCACGGCCCCGGTTGAAGAGGTGATGGCGAATCGTGCGGACGCCGTACCGATCAATCGCGTGCCGTGGGTCGCGATGGGCCGCAAGCTCAAGCAGCTTGCAGTGCTGCCGAAGGACAACAATTGTCAGAACAGCACGGAGAAAGCGGCCCCGGTGGGCATGGCCATCGACAAGAATCAGCCAGCATTCCTGACCTGGGCACGCGGGGTCGAGAAAGAACTGGAAGCAAAGTTGAAGGCCGATGAAGCAAGAGTTGTCGACACGATGAAATAGCACCTGGTGCGCGGGGTCGTGATCACTTGGGCGCAGGCCGACGACCGATGGTGGAATGCGCGTAGACAGAAAGCGTGTAGCCGCATGGACTTCGACCTCTCCGTCATCAGCGAGCACTGGCGCTTTCTTGCCTACGGCATCGGCGTCACGCTGGTGCTCTCTGTGGTGTCGGGGGTGACCAGCATCGTCGCGGGGTTTGTCGTCGCGCTGCTGCGCATGTACGGGCCGCGCTGGTTGCGCCCCATCGTCGTGCTCTACATTGACTCGATGCGCGCGATCCCGGTGCTGGTCGTTCTGGTGTGGACCTTTTTCGCGCTGCCGATTTTCACTGGACTGACGATGCCGCCGTTCTTCGCGGCATTGATCGGTCTGACCGTGCATCTGGCGGCGTACGTGGCGGAAATCGTGCGCGCGGGCGTCGAGTCGGTGCGCCCCGGGCAGACGCGGGCATCGCTCGCGCTCGGCATGTCGCGCGCGCAGATCGTGCGTCGCATCATCTTGCCGCAGGCGATCGTGCGCATGCTGCCGGCGTTCGGGTCGCTGTTGTCGATTACGATCAAGGACACCGCCATCGCCTCCGTGATCGCCGTGCCGGAGTTGATGCGGCAATCGGAAACACTGGCCGGCCAGAGCTTTCAGCCAATCGAGGTTTACACCTTCGCGATGCTGGTCTATTTCGTGATCCTGTTTCCCGTCACTCGCGGCATCGACATGTTCTATCGCCGCGTTGCGCATCTGGGCCGATCATGACTTTTGACTGGAGCGTGGTCTGGCAGCATCGTCAGGAACTCCTTGTCGGCCACAGGCACGACCATCTGGCTTACCGTGGCCACGATGGCCATTGCGATACCGTGTGGATTGGTTGTGGCGGCGTTGAGACTGTACGCGTGGGCGCCGGTGCGTGCGGCCGCGACCGCATACGTCGAGCTGTTCCGTAACCTGCCGCTGATCCTTGTCGTGTTCTGGGCCTTTTATGTGTTGCCGATGTCGACCGGCATCGGGCTGTCGCCGCTGGCGACGGGGCTCGCCGCACTGGCGCTCAACGTCACCGCGTACAACGCCGAGACGTTCCGCGCGGGCATCAATTCGCTGCGCCGCGGCCAGACCGAAGCCGCAATGGCGCTGGGCATGAGCCGCACGCAGGCGTTGCGCCGCGTCCTCGTACCGCAGGCGCTGCGGCGTGTCCTGCCGGTGCTCGCGAGTACGTGGGTGTCGCTGTTCAAGGATACGTCGCTCGTATCGGTGATCGCGGTGAGCGAACTGGCCTACGTGTCGATGCAGATCCGCGCACAAAGCTACCGCGTGCTCGAAATGCTGACCGCGATGGCCGCGATCTATTGGCTGCTGGGCTACCCGCAGGCCAAACTGGTCGACTGGATTCAGCGCCGATTCGCGGTGACCGAATGAGCGCCGCAGGGCCGCCCCAAGGCGCGGGCCCCCTGGGGGGAGCGGCGCGCAGCGCCGTTCCGGGGAACACGCAAGCATGACCACGCCGCACGCGCTTCGCGCCATGGCGTCGGGCGCCCAAATCATTCGTTATCGAGGCGTGATCAAGCGCTACGGCAACTTCCAGGCGTTAAGCGGCGTCGACCTCGACGTGCACGCGGGCGAAGTCGTGTGTCTCATCGGGCCGTCGGGATCGGGCAAGTCGACGCTGCTGCGCTGCACGAATGGTCTCGAGACCATCGACGGCGGCGAGATCGAGTTCGAAGGTGCGACGCTGCCTCGCGACGAGCGCTCGTTGCGCGGCGTACGCACGCGCATGGGTATGGTGTTCCAGAGTTTCGAACTTTTTCCGCATCTCACCGCGCTGGAGAACGTGGCCGAGGGACCGCGAACCGTGCTGCGCAAAGACGCCGCGGAGGCCACGCGGCGCGCCACCGCGATGCTCGCGAAGGTGGGGCTCGCCGACAAGGCGGCGAACTATCCTTCGGCGTTGTCGGGCGGACAGCAGCAGCGCGTGGCCATCGCCCGCGCGCTGGCCATGGAACCCGACGTCATGCTGTTCGACGAGCCGACGTCGGCGCTCGATCCGGAAACGATCGGCGAAGTGCTGAGCGTCATGAAAACGCTCGCCGACGAAGGCATGACCATGGTCGTCGTCACCCATGAAATGACCTTCGCGCGCCGCGTCGGGGACTGGGTGGCGGTGTTCGATGCCGGCCGCATCGTCGAGCAGGGACCGCCGGCGCAAATTTTCGATGCGCCTCTTACCGAACGCACGCGTGATTTTCTCAGCCATCTCGGATGGACCGGATAACGGGCAGTGACCGAGACTCCGTGCCACGGCAGTGTCAGATCGTCGAGCGATACGCTCGTGTCGCTCAGTGGCGATAACCTTTCACACGAACCTTGAAGCCCATCGCCGGACCAGGCGTGGGCGCGGTCTTGGTCTTGAGCACGTAGTCGGGCGATTCCAATTCCAGGTCGAGCTTGTGGAACACACGGGCCATCGACAGTGCCATCTGCACTTCGGCCAGGCTCTTGCCCAGGCAGGTGTGCGGGCCGCGGCCGAAAGGTGAGTACACGCCCGGCTGCAGATGCTCGGCGCGTGGCTTCTGATAACGGTCGATGTCGAAGGTCTTGGCCCTGGGCCAGTATTCCTCCATGAAGTGCGGCACGCTGGTGCCGACGTAGATCATCTCGCCTTCATAAATCTGATGGCCTTCGAACACGAAGTCTTTGTTGGCGGTGCGCATCTGTGCGACGGCGATCGGGTAGAGACGCATCGTTTCCATGATTGCGCCGTTGAGTGCGGGCAGCTTCTTGAGCAGACCTTCTTCATCCAGGTCGCCAGCCGCGAACAGCTCATCCACTTCCTTGAGCACGCGCGCTTTGACTTCCGGGTGCTTGAGCACGGAGTAAACGACGGCGGAGGTAGTGTTGGCGACGGTGTCGAGGCCCGCAACGTAGGGGCCGGTCAGAGACACGATCAGATCGCTCTCAGGCATCTTCTCCGGCGTTTCGATGTGCGCCGCCATGATGTCGTCGATCAGGTTGCGATCTTCCGGCTTGGTCGTGGCATACCGCGCTTTGGCGTCCTTGATCATCTGGTAGCCCAGCTCCATGACCTTGCCCTTGGCTTTCTTGTATTCAGGACGCTTGAGCAAAATCCTGGGGCGTTGACGCGTGACCAATACGTTGAGGATGTAGATGATCGCGGTGCGGATGTCCTTCACATATTCCAGCGGCGCTGCGCCGGTGAGAATCGTGCCGAGCTGATCGACGACCATGTACTGCATGGCTTCAACAACCGGCACTTTCTTGCCTACAGGCCAGTCGCGCGTGAGCGAGCCGTCGGTGATCGCGACGAGTTCGTTGTAGCGGCCCTTGATCGATTCCTTGGAATAGCCATTGCGCATGATGTCGCGCAGTTCTTTGTGGCTGTCGCCGTCTTCGCCGGTGAGCATGCGCTTGGCGCCGTACTCGCCCATCAGGCCTTCCCAGAATTCTTTTGAGCGCAGGCAATCCTTGCCAGCGCGCGTGCCCATGAAGTTGGCGGCTTCAACGCCGGAGATCAGGACGTATTTCTCGCCGAGAATGCTCAGGCGACACACTGGACCGTAAGTGCGGTAGCAGTGAACGAAAAAGTCCGCCGGTCCTTTGACCATGCCGAAAAGGCTGCCCAGCAACGGCAGCCCGGGTACTTGAGGCGTCTTTTTCAGCGCAACGGGTTCTGGAGTAGCGCTCACGGCGATCCACCGATGGGTTTCTTGGTCATTCGTCAACTCCGCACTTGTCCCGACGCAAGGGTCCAAGGACACTATAATCGAAGGGCGGTCATGCCGATTCGTGACCGGTCGGAGCACGGGCAGACACCCGCGCATGTTTCGAACCCTCGAACTCCCTCAAGCGAGTGTTCGACCCGACGGAGCCTGAATCGATGAATGCCCACTCAAGAGTCGCCAACCGGGCGCTCGCGGTTGCGATCGGCGCTTACGATTCTGGCAACTCATTGTCCCCTGCTGCAGGCGCAAACGGCACCGGTCGCGCCGCCCTCGATGGGCCCCGCATCGGGCTCGCGCTGTCGGGCGGCGGAGCCCGCGGCATTGCGCACGTCGGCGTGCTCAAGGTCCTTGACGAATTGCGCGTGCCGATCTCGTGCGTGACGGGCACCAGCATGGGCGCGATCGTCGGGGCGACGTTCGCGGCGGGCCGGACGCCCGCGGAGATGGAGAAGCTCGTCCTCGAGGCCAACTGGGACGAGATCTTCACGGGACAAGCCCCCGCGCGGGGAAATCGCGGTCCGGCGAAAGATCGACGACTACAAGACGCTGTTCGCGCCCGAGTTGGGAGTCAAAGAGGGCGGGCTGGCGCTGCCCAAGGGCGTGCTCGCCGGGATCGCGATCGAGTCGGAATTCCGCTCGATGGTGACGCCCGCCTTCGGCATCACCGACTTTCGGCAGCTGCCGATCCCCTTCAGCGCGATGGCCACTGATATCGAGACCGGCCGCGAAGTCGTGCTCGACCAGCGGCAGCCTGGCCCAGGCGATGCGCGCGAGCATGTCGGTGCCCGGGGCGATGTCGCCGGTCGAGATCGACGGGCGGCTGCTCGTCGACGGCGCCATCGCCGACAATCTGCCGATCGACCAGGCGCGCAAGCTCTGCGCCGACGTGATCATCGCCGTCAACATCTCGACGCCCCCGCTGACGCGCGGCGAGATCACTTCGGCGTACTCGGTCGTGACCCAGCTTCTCAACTTTCTCGGCAAGCAGACGGTCGACGACCAGCTTAAGAGCCTCACGGACAAGGACGTGCTGATCGCACCGGACCTGGGCGACGTTTCCGCGGTCAAGTTCGACCGCTCGAAGGACGCCATCCGCATCGGCGAGGAGGCGACGCGCGCGCTCGCCGACAAGCTCAGGCGCTACAGCCTTCCGCCGGAACAGTATGCGGCAGTGCGGGCACGCCAAGTGGCCGAGGCGAAGGCCCTCGGCACTGTCGACGAAATCCGCGTCGAGGGATTGGCGAAGACGAACCCGGCAGTCGTGCGCGAGTTGGTCGAGAGCAAGCCAGGCGAGCCGCTCTACCGAGGAAAAGATCGGCGCGGACCTGCGCCGCATCTTTGGCACCCGCGACTACGAGAGCATCGACTACCGGATTGTCGGCGGGGATGTCGGCCCTCGCGCGATGGTTATCGAGCCGAAGGAGAAGTCGTGGGGATCCGATTACCTGCGCTTCGGTATCGGCCTCGCCAGCGATTTTCAGGGCGACAACCAGTTCAACGCCCTCGTCCAGTACCGGAAGAGCTGGCTCAACCGGCTGGGAGGCGAATGGACGACCGAGGCGCAGATCGGCCAGAACACGCACGTGTCCACCGAGTTCTACCAGCCGCTCAACGAAGAGGGCCAATGGTTCATCGCGCCCAACGCACTGATCGGACAGCAAACGCGCGGCCGTGTTCGTGGGACAGGACAAGGTCGCCAATTACCTGATCAGTACCGGGGAGGCTGGCGTCGACGTCGGCACGAATTTGGGGACCTGGGGCCAGCTGCGTACCGGTGCCGTCTGGTCGAAGGTCTTCGCAAGGGTTGACACCGGCTCGCCCATCCTGCCTACGGTGCGCCAGACGACCGCGGGGCTGCGCGCGGCGCTCTTCGTCGACCAGACCAACACCGCCTGGTTCCCGTCCGACGGTTACGGATTCAACGGGACGGCGTACGCCGCAATGACGTCATTCGGATCGGCGCTAAACTATCAGCGCCTCGAAGGGACTGCGCGCGGCGTCCACAGCTGGGGAGAGAATGTGCTCAATCTCGCCGTCAGCGGCGGCACGGCGCTCGGGTCAGACATGCCGGCCTACGAGTCCTTTACGCTCGGAGGACCACTGCGACTGTCGGGCTACCGGATCAACGAGTTCTCCGGCCGTGAGTACGCATTCGGCCGGCTGATGTATTACCACCGGCTCTATTCGCTGCCGGACATCCTGGGGTCCGGGCTCTACCTCGGCGGATCGGCGGAAGTCGGCCACATCGCCAACCGCTTCGACAACTCGCCTTCGCAGGGAACGCTATGGTCCGGATCGGTATTCCTCGGCGCGGATACGTTCCTCGGGCCCGCGTACGTCGGTATCGGCTACGGCGGAGCAGGCAACTGGAGCCTCTACCTGCTGCTCGGTGCGCCGTGAGTGGAATTGCAGTGACTAGCGCACGCTCTGACAAACAGGGGCAACAGACACCGGCGTCTCATACGTGTTACGGTCCAAGCAGCATGCGAGGTATTATCTGATCCAATAGTGGCTCGGGCGTCGTTCGCAGCTGGAATCCGGAAGGCCACGGCGGGTCTGTCGTAGGCATGAGGGGAAGACATGTCCAGGTCCATATCGCTTTCCGCGACTATCGTACGTAGCCTGCTCGCGCTCTCCCTGTTTTCCGGGGGCGCTCTGGCCGAGGACACTGCGACTCCAGCCCCGCACTGGTCCGGGCTGCCGATATGGGGCGCAGAAGCGGAGGCCAGGGGCTATCAAATTCCACTCCCCTTCGGGATAGGCGTCACCGCCTACTCGGCGCGACAGCCGGTGAACATTCACGACCTGCAATTGGGATTCAACGGAAAGGACCCGGTATCGGTCAAGAATTTCCTGCAGATCAATACGGTCGACACGACCCAGCAGAACGTCGCGGCGAAGTTCGACGTGCTCGTTTTTCCGTTTTTCGACGTCTATGCTCTCCTCGGATATACCAAAGGCACCACCAAGGGACTCATCCAGGTTCCCGCCGATCCGATCCTGGACCTCATCGAGCCCAGGGAACTGCAGCTCAATGCCGCGTTCAATGGCCCGACGTACGGCGCAGGTTTTACGCTCCAAGGGGGTACCAAAATCAACGACTGGCGGGACCTGACTGCTATCGTGGTGGCCGACTGGAACCGCACCCAGACGAAGCTCTCGTTCGAAAACGAAAGTCTGATCGCCAACACGAAGCCGATAGCTACGGTATTTTCGGCCAGATTGGGCCTGCATGGCACGGCCGGCGCCTCCATGGGCGCGGCGATCTGGGTCGGTGCGATGCATCAGAGTATCCAGCAAAAGGTCGCTGGCAGCGTTGCCAATACGGACCTTCAATTCGCCGTGCTCCAATCGCCGGAGCAACCGTGGAACACGCTGCTCGGCGGTCTGATCGAATTCGGCAAGTCCGGCTACGTTCTCCTCGAAGGAGGCGTCGGCGCCCGCAAGTCGATCCTCGCGTCAGCTGTGTACCGATTCTGATCGGTTGCCGCGGAGGCCAATGCCTGAGCTGGAAGCTGGCGTGATCTGGGAGACGAAGATCACGTTGCCACAAGATCGATCGGGCTACTGCGCGAAAAGGTAGGCCTTGCTGTCTTCCAGGAAGTGCGGACCCGCGTCGGAGCGCACTGCGGTGCCGACACCCGCGGCCGTCAAGACTTCGAGCAACAGCGCGCTTGGCACGCCGCCATCGATGATGTGCACGGAGCGCACACCTTCGCGCACCGCATCCAGCGCGGCGCTCACGCGGGGGACCATCCCACCTTGCACTACGCCGTCGCGCAATAGCGACTCAGCCTCGCTTGCCGTGATGATGTAGACGAGCTTGCCATCGCGCCCGTGCACGCCGGCGATGTTGGTCATGAGAATCAATTTCTCTGCCTGCAGCGAACGCGCCAGAATTCCCGCAAGCAGATCGGAATTGATGTGATACGCGGTGCCGTCCGCGCCGACGCCGATCGGCATGATCACAGGCACGAATTCGCGCGACAGCAGCAAATCGATGAGGCCGGTATCGATGCTCTCGACTTCGCCGACGAAGCCCAGGTCGGTCGGATCGCCCTCGAGGGTTTTGCGCCGCGCATGGATGAAGCGGCCATCCTGGCCGTTGAGTCCGACGGCGCGGCCGCCATGTTTGTTGATCAGCCCGGCCAGTTCCTGGTTCAGTTCTCCAAGCGCCATCTCGACGACGGTAAGCGTACGCTCGTCCGTGATGCGCACGCCCCGATGCCGGTGGTTTTCGATGCCCATTTGTTGCGTCAACTCGTCGACACGCCAGCCGCCGCCGTGGACGACGATCGGCTTCATGCCGACCGAGCGCAGGAGTGCCACGTCGCGAGCGAAGCCCGCCTTGAGCGCCGGATCGGTCATCGCCTTGCCGCCGAAGCGAACGACCAGCGTCTTGCCGTGATACGCGCGGATATATGGCAGCGCTTCGGCGAGAATGCGACCTTTGTTGATGCCGGACATGGTCAGACCTGCATGCTCTCGGTATTCGACGCCGCATGCGGCGCATCGATGTCGACCAGCAGATCGACCTCGTAGCCCGCTTCGATCCACGCATCGAGTCCGCCATGGAGCGGGCGCACGCGGGTGAAGCCGTGGTTCATGAGTACCTTGGCGGCGTTGGCGGCGGATGCTTCGTTGGGGCACGTGCAATAGAGGATGATATCCCGATCCCGGGGCAGGTCCTTGACGTGCCCTTCAACCGCGTCGAGCGGAACCAGCAACGCGCCGGGGATGCGGCGCGGCTGGAGGCTCCGCGCGATGTGCGAGCGCACGTCGACGACAACGGGCTGCGCGCCGCCTTGGATCAGCCGGTAAAGATCGTCGACGCTGATGCGCGCCATGCGCAGCTTGTTGTAGAAGCGGCGACGCTCCCACCACTTGTACGCAATGTACGCGGCCAGCAGTGCGGCGATCACGACGACGGCAATTTCGCCGTAGTCCTGTATTTTCGAGAGTATGAATTCGACCTGCTTGTCGAACAGCGCGCCGCCGACGATGCCCGCGGCGCACCACAACGCCGCGCCGATGCCGTCGAAGAGAAGAAAGATCGGGACGCCAATGCGAGTGGCTCCCGCCAGCGGCGGCGCGATCAGCGCCAAGCCCGGAACGAACTTCGCGACCATCAGCGCGTTCACCCCCCAGCGTTCAAAGCGCGACTGCGTTTCGCTGACGCACGAATCCGGCGTCAGCGAAATTCGGCACAGCGTCTTCATGACACCGTTGCCGTAGATGCGCCCAACGATGTACCACGCGCCGTCGGCGATCAGGCATGCCAGCAGCGCGACGATAAATACCAGCGGCAGCGACATCTGGCCAGCGGCGCCGAGCGCGCCGGCGACGACGAGCATCGGCAACGCCGGGATCGGCAACCCGATCTGCTCGATCAGCACGTTGGCGAATACGATCGCCAGGCCGTACTGGCTGATCAATGCGATGAGATCTGGAGACATCGTCGTCTGGGAAGGGCGCGCCTGAATGCGCACCCATCCCAATGATAGCGGACGCCGGTCCGGTCGCGGTAGACGCGGTCACAGAATGCGGCACGCCTCCTCGAACTTCAGGCGCGGATTGCGCGGGAACAGCTTGCCCGCATCGCCGTAGCCCAGATTGCAGATGAAATTGACCCTCCATGCGCCATCGGGAAAAAACTCGGCGTTGACCTTGTCGGCATCGAAGCCCGACATCGGTCCGCAATCGAGTCCAAGCGAACGCGCCGCCAGCATCAGATACGCGCCTTGCAGCGCGCTGTTGCGGAAGGCCGTCGCATCGATCAGCGGCTGATTGCCGACAAACCAGCTCCTCGCGTCAACTTGCGGGAATAGCGTTGGCAATGCATCGTAGAACTTCGTGTCGTAAGCAATGATCGCGACCACCGGTGCGGCCATCGTCTTGTCGACGTTGCCCGGCATCAGCGCGGGCAGCAGACGTTGCTTGGCTTCGGTCGTCGTCAGGAACACAAAGCGCGCGGGCGACGTGTTGGCGCTCGTCGGTCCCATGGCGGCCAGCGCATAGACTTCTTCGAGCGTCTCGCGCGATACCGCGAGCGGCTGCCAGAACGAGTGCGTGCGTGCTTCGCGAAACAACTGGTTCAGCGCCGGCTCCGACAGTCGCGTGGGCAGCGCAATTTTTTCCGGTGCATTCATGGTGTTTCCTTCCAATCGATGGCATTCGCACTGCGGCGGATAGAAAGCCCGCAGAACAAGTCGCCAAGGCCTTATAAAACAATCAGTTGACCAATGGTTCTTACCGGTGTGTTGGTATACATTCAGTACCAAGGATATACTGGAGACTATCGAATGCCAGCGCAAGAAGGCACAGCCATGTCACCCAGTCACAAAGCCGTGTCGCACGACGCGTGTCCCGCCGTGCGCGAAGTCCTCAACCGGATCGGCGACAAGTGGAGCGTGCAGATTGTCGGCATGCTGCAGGGCGGCCCGCGCCGCTTCAGCGAGCTGCGACGCTCCATCGAGGGCATTTCGCAACGCATGCTGACGCTGACGTTGCGCGGGCTCGAGCGCGACGGGCTGATTTCGCGCAGCGTCGAGCCAACGATTCCGCCCCGTGTCGACTACGAGCTGACGCCCCTGGGGCAAACGCTGCTCGAGCCGATCATTGCGCTGGGCGCGTGGGCCGCAGCCAATCGCGTGGCGATCCAGGATGCGCGCGCTCGCTTCGACAATCGCAGCAAGCATGGCGCGCGCAGGGCGGCGACCGTGTCAGCGCGCGGCACGTCCTCGTTGTCCTAATGCATCGGTCCTGATGCCGCTCGCGGCATCGGACTAATTTCAGTTCTGCTCGATGCTCTTCGAATAAGATTGACGTAAACTTTCACTGTGCCGTTGGTTGGCGCACCGGCGCAACGGATACTCGAAATCATGGCCGAACCGACCGAGTGGTCATTTCCGCGCGACCTGCAGCCGCAGGCCGATGCAGTCGAATTCGATCTCGATGCGGCATTGCGCGCGGCGGTGCTGATCCGGGCGGAGATCCCGGAGGACGCCTTCACGGCGTCGATTCTCGGTACCGAGCGAGTCGGCAATGGCGTCGTGATTCGTGACGACGGCCTGATTCTCACCATTGGCTATGTCATCACCGAGGCCGAATCGATCTGGCTCACCGCCCACGACGGGACGGTCGTCGCCGGCCATGCCCTCGCGTACGATTTCGTCACGGGTTTTGGGCTGGTGCAGCCACTTGGCCGCATCAATGCCCCGGCGCTGCGACGCGGGTCGGCGACGTCGACGACGATCGGCGCCGATGTAGTCGTGATGGGGCACGGTGGTCGCCCGCACGCACTCAAGGCCAGCGTCTTCGCCAAGCGTGAATTCGCCGGCTATTGGGAGTATCTGCTTGATGAAGCACTGTTCACGTCGCCGGCGCATCCGCAGTGGGGCGGCGCCGCATTGGTCGGCGGCGATGGGCGCCTGCTGGGCATCGGTTCGCTGTTCGTGCAGGAAGCCGTGAACGGCAACACGCTCCAGGGCAACATGTTCGTGCCCATCGATCTGCTCGAACCGATTCTCGATGACTTGCTCAAGTTCGGTCGCAGTGCGCGCGCGGCGCGGCCTTGGCTCGGCATGTATACGGCGGAAGCCGACGGACGACTCGTCGTGGGCGGCCTTGCGCGGGGCGCGCCGGCGGAAACGGCAGGCGTGCAGCTAGGCGACGTCGTGCTCGAAGTCGGCGGCGAACGCACGTCCGACCTGGCCGACCTGCTACGCAAGACCTGGCGCGTCGGTGCCGCAGGCGTCGACGTGCCGCTGACACTCGTGCGCGACAGCGAGGTCATGCACGTGCAGATTCACTCCGCCGATCGCCACGACTTCATGCGCAAGCCGCAATTGCAGTAACGCCGCAAGCGGCGGCGCCGCGCACCGTCGACGCAAAGGCATGCCGCCGGCCGCGTCGATCGGTGCATCAGGTTGTGGCGGGAACAGGCTCCGGCAGCGCACCTTCGGCGGGCTTGAGGTGATGGTCGGCGCCGATCAGCATGTACACCGCCGGCACGACGAACAAGGTGAACAGCGTACCGATCGACAGGCCCGTGAAGATCACCAGGCCCATCGCATGCCGTCCTGCCGCACCGGCACCTGACGCGACGACCAGGGGCACGACGCCGAGCACCATCGCGGCGGTCGTCATCAGGATCGGCCGCAGGCGGATGCCGGCCGCGAGCTCGATGGCTTCGCGTTTGGTTTTGCCCGACCGTTGCAGGTCATTTGCAAACTGCACGATCAGGATGCCGTGCTTGCTGATCAGCCCCATCAGCGTCACCAACCCGACCTGCGTGTAGATGTTCAGGCTCGCCAGCCCCAGGTTGATGAAGATCAGCGCACCGAACAGGGCCATCGGCACGGACACGAGGATGACGATGGGATCGCGGAAGCTTTCGAACTGCGCAGCAAGCGCCAGGAACACGATGATCACGGCGAAGAACAGCGTCACCACGAAGCCACCTGACTCCTGCACGAACTGCCGCGACGGACCGGAGTAGTCGATCTGGTAGCCGGATGGCGCGACCTCCGCGACCGCCTTGCGCATGAAGTCGAGTACCTGATTCTGCGACACGGCGGGCGAATAGACGCCGGAGATCGTCGCTGAATTCAGTTGCTGGAAGCGATTGATTGCCTCGGGTACGACTTGCACCGACTGCGTCGCCAGAGTCGATGCGGACATCAACGCTCCGCTGGGTGCGCGAACATAGTAGTCGAGGACCTGCGAGGGATTGAGGCGGTCCGCCTGCAGCACCTGCGGAATGACCTTGTAGGAACGGCCGGCGATCGAGAAATAGTTGACGTAGCCGCCGCCCAGCGCCGCGCCGAGCGCTGCGCCGAGGTCCTGCTGCGTCATGCCGAGCAGCGTCACCATGTCGCGGTCGACCTTGACGTTGATCTGCGGCTTGTCGATCTTCAGGTCGCTGTCGACGAAGAAGAACATGCCGCTGGCCTGTGCTTTTTGCAGCACTGCCTGCGCGACGGTGTTCAGGTTTTCGAACGGCTCGGTCGTCTTGATGACGAACTGCAACGGCAGGCCCTGCGAACCGGGCAGCGGCGGAAACTGGAACGCCGCGACGCGCGCGCCCGCGATCGAGTTGTACTTCTGCTGGAGTTCCTGCTGGATCGTGGCCGCGCTGCGGCTGCGCTCTTCCCAAGGCTTGAGCAGCACGCCGCCGATACCGGCGTTGATCGACGGCACGCCGGTCACCTGGAACATTTGCGAGTACTCGGGCAGCTCGTGCGAGATGTCGAATATCTGCTTGGCGTAGGTATTCATCTGCTCCGCGGTCGCGTTGGGCGGCCCCTGGATCTGGGACAGCACGATGCCCTGATCTTCCGCCGGTGCGAGTTCGGATTTCGAGGTCATGTACAGGTAAATCGTGCCGCAAAGCAGCAGCGCGCCCATGACGACCAGCACCATCCAGGTGTTGAGGATGCCGTGCAGCGCGCGCTCGTAGCCGTGGCGCACGCGCTCGAACTGGCGATCGACGAACACGACGAATCGCGGCGGTTTGTCGGCGGCTTTGAACAGGCGTGACGCCATCATCGGCGACAACGTCAGGGCGATGATCCCGGAGATGGTCACGGCTCCTGCCAGCGTGAAGGCGAACTCGGTGAACAGCGCGCCGGTCAGACCGCCCTGGAAACCGATCGGCACATACACCGCGACCAGCACGATCGTCATCGCGATGATCGGACTGCCAAGCTCGCGGGCGGCGATCAGCGCCGCCTCCATCGGCGACTTTCCTTCCTCCTTCATATGACGATCGACGTTCTCGACGACGATGATCGCGTCGTCGACCACCAGTCCGATCGCGAGTACCAGCGCCAGCAGCGTGAGCAGGTTGATCGAATAGCCAAGCATCAGCATCACGAAGAACGCGCCGATCAGCGAAAGCGGCATCGCGATCAGCGGCACCGCCACCGCGCGGAAGCTGCCGATGAACAGGAAGATGACGACGGCGACGATGGCGAGCGACTCGGCCAGCGTCTTCACCACTTCCGTGATCGAGCTGCGGATGAACTGCGTCGCGTCGTAGACGATCGAGCCGCTGATGCCATTGGGCATCTGCGCCTGCAATTCAGGGAACACGTCGCGAACTCGCTTGGCGACGTCGAGAATGTTCGCCGCGGGCGCGACCTTGATGCCGATAAACACCGCATTCTTGCCGCCGAAGGCCGTGGTGTGGTCGTAGTCCTCCGCGCCGAGCGAAACCGTCGCCACGTCCTGCAGCCGAACGATCGCGCCGTTGGCCTGCTTGATCGCAAGCTTGTTGAATTCCTCGACCGTGTGCAGGTCGGTCGAGGCCGTCATCGCATAGCTGACCATCTGGCCCTTGGTCACGCCGAGCGCCGCGAGGTAGTTGTTGTTGGCGAGCGCGGTAGACACGTCGGCCGCGGTGACGCCGAATGCCGCCATTCGCTTCGGATCGAGCCATGCGCGCAGCGCGAACACGCGCGCGCCGAGAATTTCGGCGGTCTGCACGCCCTCGATCGAATCGAGCTTGGGCTTGACGACGCGCACCAGATAGTCGGTGACGTTGTTGTTGGGCAGCACGTCGCTGGAAAAGCCCATGTACATGGCGTCGGTCGTCTGGCCCGTCTGGACCGTCAGCACCGGCTGCTGCGCGGCCGGCGGCAACTGGTTGCGCACCGAGTTGACCTGGGTGTTGATCTCGGTCAGCGCACGGGTGGCTTCGTAATTCAGACGCAGTGTCGCGGTGATGGTCGAGATGCCCGACGAGCTGCTCGACGACATGTAGTCGATGCCCTGCGCCTGCGCGATCGCGCCTTCGAGCGGTTGCGTGATGAAGCCGGCGACGGTGTCCGCATCGGCGCCGTAGTACGCGGTGCTGATCGTCACGACCGAATTCTCGGTTTGCGGGTACTGGTTGACGGGCAGCGAGGTGATCGAGCGCAGGCCAAGCACCAGGATCAGCAGGCTGATCGTGGTCGCAAGAACCGGCTTGCGGATGAAGATGTCGGTGAAATTCATGCGCCGGACCTCATTTTTCCTGCGGCTTCGGATTCGGGCTGTCGGCCGGCAGCACGGCGTTGTTCACGACCACTGGCGTGCCGCTCTTCAGCTTGATCTGTCCGCTGGTCACGACCTGCGCTCCGGCGTCGAGGCCCTTCATGATGGCGACCTGATCGCCGCGCGCCGGGCCGGTGGTGACGAATACCTGCTGCGCCACGAGCCCGGCGTTGCCCTTCGCGTCCTTCTTGTCGGAAGGTTTGACGACGAACACCGTCTCGCCATACGGGTTGTAGGTGATCGCGGTCTGCGGCAAGGTCAGGTAGCGCTGTTCCTCGCCCGAGTCGACGGCGACGTTGGCGAACATGCCAGGGTAGAGCTGCCGCTTCGCGTTGGGCACCGTCGCCTCGATCTGCACGTTGCGCGTGGACGCGTCGACCGCGGGATTGACCGCATTGACCTTGCCGGTGAATACCTGTCCGGGAAAGGCGTCGGCGGTGATGACCACCTTCTGTCCGACAGAGACCTGTGGCAACTGCTGCTGCGGCAGCGAGAAATCGATGTAGATCGGATCGAGCGTTTGCAGGGTCACGATCTTGTCGGCCGGATTGAGATATTGCCCAGGGTTGACGGTGGAGATGCCGAGCCGGCCCGCGAACGGCGCACGAATCGTCTTCTTGTCCACCAGCGCCGCCTGCTGCGCGACCTGCGCCTTCCTGCCTTTGAGGTCGGCTGCGTCGCTGTCGAGCTGTGCCTTGCTGATCGCCTGGATGCCGTACTGCGCCGTGTCGCGGTCCAGGGTCGTTGCCGACAGTTCAGCCGCGGCTTCGAGCACGTGCAGCTGCGCGATGTCGGAGTCCGCATTCAGCTGCGCCAGGAGCTGGCCGGCTTTCACGTCCTCGCCGGAATTGAAGTGCAGGCTGCGCACCAGTCCCGCAACCTCGGTCGTGACATCGACGCCGCGAACCGCGCGCATGCTGCCGACGGCGGTCAGTTGCGGTTGCCATTGCTGGAATTCGGCCTTTGCAGTGGATACCGTCGCCGCCGGGACCGGCGCGCTCGACATGTATTTCTGCATCATGTAGCCCTTGAAGAAATTGAACCCGATCAGGCCGCCGAGCAGCAGCCCGACCAGGGCCAGCATGATCACCATGCGCTTCGTCATCGCGTGTTTTCCCTTGCTGATTGCACTGGAGCGCCTTGGCGGCGCCGCTTATTGAGACGGTTCCGCGAGACCCACCGCGGAGGATTCAGGCCGGTTCCACCAGCCGCCGCCCAGCGCCTGGAACAACGCGGCGGTGTCGGCGTAGCGCGCGGCTTGCGCCTGGACCAGGTTGATGCGCGTCTGGGTGTAGGCCCGTTGCGCGATGAGCAGCGTCAGGTAGTTCACCGCGCCGAGCCGGTATTGTTTCTGCGTGAGGTCGAGCGTCGCGTTCGCGTACGCTTCGGCCTGCGCCTGCTCGGCCAGCGTGCGCGCGTCCGCTTCGATGGCGCGCAGTACGTCGGCCACGCTCTGAAATGCCTGCAGCACCGTCGCGCGATATTGGGCCGCCGAGGCGTCGTAGGCCGCGATGGCGGCGCGCCGCTCGGCGTTCAGCTGACCGCCGTTGAAGATCGGCTGCAGCAGGGCGGCACCGATGCTCCAGAGTGCTGGGCCGCTGAGCAGGTCGCGGAGGAGGTTGCTCTGTGAGCCGAAGCTGCCGTTGAGCGTGATCTGCGGATACAGATTGGCGGTTGCCACGCCGACTTGGGCGCTGGCCGTATGCAGTTGCGCTTCCGCCGCGAGAATGTCAGGGCGTTGACGTACGAGCGACGACGGGAGGCTGACCGGCAATTCGACCGGGAGCTGGATCGTGGTCAATTCAAACGAAGGCATGCCTGGCGTGCTCGGGAACGCGCCCGCAAGCACCGCGATCAGGTGCCTGGTCTGCTCGAGATCGCGCTCCAGCGGCGGTAGCGTCGCCCGCAGCTGCGCGACCTGGGTCTGCTGCCCGAGCACGTCCACTTTCGATGCGCCCCCGAGCTGGAATTGCTTCTGGACCAGATCGAGCTGCTGCTGATAGGCGTCGATGATCTCCTTGGTGGCGGTGATTTGCCCACGCAGCGAGGCTTCCCTGATGGCGGCAGTGACGATGTTCGAGGTCAACGTCAGGTAGGCCGCCTGCAGCTGGTAGCCCTGATAGTCGACCTGCGCCTGCGACGCTTCGAGCTGCCGTCTCGAGCCGCCGAACGCGTCCACCGTGTACGCTACGTTGACCGAGGCGTTGTAGAGATTGAAGATGCTCGAGCCTGGTTGTCCGATTTGGGCACCGCTGAATTTTTCGCGCGTCGCACCGAAGGTTGCCGGTAACCGCCGGGTAGAGCAGCTCGCCGGTCTTCGCCCGGTAGTTCTCCTGCGCTTCACGAAGCGTTGCCGAGGCCGCCGCCAGTGTCGGGTTGTCGGCGATCGCCTGGCGGATCAGTTGATCGAGCGGCGGCGACTGAAACAGTGCCCACCACTCACCGGGCAGGTCTTTGCCCGGATCGAAACGCTGGGATGCTCCGCCGGTACCTGGCGCGGCCACAGTCTGTTCGGGCATAGGCGACGCCGTGTAGGTGTCGGTCTTCGGCGCGTTCGGCGTCCGGAAATCCGGGCCGACCATGCAGCCGGCGATCAATGCCACGCTTGCCAGCGCCAGCCATGGACGAAAGGCAAGGTACAGGGGGCGCAGCCTGAATTGTGGGGTGGGTCGGGAAGGCATGGAGCGACTCCGGAATGGAATGCTTGCGCCGTTGCCGCAGTGCAACTTGCGCGCAACGCCGAATATTACATACAATCAAGAATGTTTGTAAAGTCCGGCTTAAGTTTAGAGTACAACCTGCAACGGCGAGCGATGGCACGTAGAACCAAGGAGGAGGCCGCGATCACGCGCGAGCAACTGCTCGACGCGGCCGAAAAGGTTTTTCGCGAACGCGGGGTGACCCGCACCTCGCTGGCGGAGGTCGCCACCGCGGCCGGCTTGACTCGAGGCGCGGTCTACTGGCACTTCAAGGACAAGGCTGCTCTATTCACGGCGATGTGCGAACGGGCGACGCTACCGCTCGACGCGATGCTCGCCGCCACGGGCGGCGAATCCGACCGACGATCCACTGGGGGTGCTGCGCGAGCTCATGATCGGAGCGCTGCGGCATCTGGCCACCGACCCGCGCGCGCAGGTGGTCTTCGAGGTCATCTTCCACAAGGCCGAGAAGTGCGGCGAGTTGGCGGAGGTATTCGGGCGCCGGGAGCGCGAGCGCTGCGACTGTCTGTTACAAGTCGAGCGGCTGGTGCGCCGGGCCATTGATCTGGGCATGCTGCCGAACGATACCGACGCCGCACTCGCGACCCAGCTGTTGCACGCATGCGTGGGCGGGTTGATGCGCGAGTGGGTGCTGGACCAGAAGGCGTACGATTTGAAGAAAGTCGCGCCGGCCCTGGTCGAATGCGTCATCGCCGGCATCATCGCCCATCCGCCGCGACGCGTCGAGCGCGTTCGCCCGCACGTCAGGCCGCGCACCGCGACCGCCGCCTAGAACAATACGATTGCGATCGCGCGCCTCGCGCACCGATATGATCTAATCCGATCCTGACCCCGACTGCCGATCGCAGGCGAGCAACGTTTCGGAGGAGGAAATCGTGCGTGGTGGCTTCATAGCGTTCGCGCTGACGGCGTGGCTATCGGTGACCGCGGCGGAAGCGCAATCGCCGCCCGCGATGCCGACGCCGTTGCGGGTCATCGCTTTCGATGGCGGATGGAATCTCCCCGATCTGGGCGGCGCAGCGCCAGGGCTTTTTCGAGGCCGAAGGCGTCACCGTGCAGCTCTCGTACACGCCAACCTCGGCTTTCCTGATCACCGCACTGCTCGAAGGCAGCGTTCGATATCGCGCTTGGCCGGTTTTCGACAATATCGTCGCCTATCAGGAAGGGCAAGGCGAGGCGAAGATCCCGGACAATCCCGATCTGTTCGCGTTCATGGGCAGTGACGGAGGCTTCCCTGGCCGTCGTCGCGCACCTTCGGTCAAGACATTTCGCCGATCTCAAAGGCAAAACAGTTTCGGTCGATGCGATGACGACCGGCTATGCGTTCGTCGTGCGAGAGCTGGTCGCGCGCAACGGCCTCGCCGAAACCGACGTCACTTATGTGCGCGCCGGCGGCACGGCCAATCGCTATCGTGAGCTGATCGCGGGCAAGCAGGAAGCGACGCTGCTGCGCACGCCGTTCGAATTGCTGGCGCAAGAATCGCGGCTTCAATCTGCTCGCCAGTCGCCGATGCGCTCGGCGCCTACCAAGGCACGGTCGGCGTCGCGCGGCGCTCCTGGGCCGAGAGCGAACGAAGCCGCGTTGATCGGGTTTCATCCGCGGCTACCGCGCGGCGCAGACTGGCTCTACGATCGCGGCAACCGCGAGATCGTCGAGGCGCTCCTGGTCGCCAACATCCGCGACATGACGCCGGCGCTGGCGAAGCAGTCCTACGATCTGCTGCTCGCCGACAAAGGCGGCCTGACGCGCGACCTCGCGCTCGATATCGCCGGCATCGCGCACGGTGCTGCGCTTGCGCAGCAAGTACGGCGCGCCGCAGAAGACGCTGACCGACCCGATGAAATACGTCGATCTGTCCTATTACGAAAAAGCGTTCGGCAAGCACTGAAATCGCAACGGAGGGTACACGACGGTGCCGAAAAAGAAACCGACCGAGCCGAAGATCGTCCGGCCTGACGACATCGACCCGCATTACCGATGGGATCGCCCGCTGCAGGCACCGGGGCATACGCAGGTCGACTTCGAGGAGCGTGTCAATTTTCGCCGGCTGCACGACTATCGTCTCGCGCGCACGCGCGCTGCACTCGCGAATTCGGGCCTCGGTGCGCTGCTCTCTTTCGACCAGCACAACATCCGTTACACGACCAGCACCGTCATCGGCGAGTGGGCCCGCGACAAGCTCACGCGCTATTCGCTGCTGACGGGCAACGGCGATCCTTACATCTGGGATTTCGGCTCGGCGGCCAAGCACCATCGGCTGCATGCGCCGTGGCTGCACCACGACCATTGCCGCGCGGGATTGCTGGGACTTCGTGGCGCGGTCGGCGGCGACATCACGCTGTTTCGCGATGCGGCGAGAGAAATCAAGTCGATCCTCGATGCGGAGGGCGTCGGCAACATGCCGCTCGGCCTCGATGTCGTCGAGCCACCGATGCTGTTCGAACTGCAGAAGCTGGGCATCGAAGTGCGCGATGGCCAGCAAACGCTGCTGCAGGCACGCGAAGTCAAGAACATCGATGAACTCACGCTGCTCAACATGGCCGCCGCGATGGTCGATGGCGTCTATCAGGACATCGCAGAGGCATTGAAGCCCGGCGTCAAGGAAAGCGAGATCGTCGCGCTGGCCACCGGCCGCCTGTATGGCATGGGCTCCGATTGCGTCGAGGCGATCAATTCGATTTCGGGCGAGCGTTGCAGTCCGCATCCGCACAATTTCACGGACCGCCTGATCCGTCCCGGCGATCAGGCGTTTTTCGACATCATCCAGTCGTTCATGGGCTACCGCACGTGCTACTACCGCACATTCAACGTCGGCCGTGCGACCTCGTCGCAGCGCACCGCGTATCGCAAGGCGCGCGAGTGGATGGACCGGACCATCGATCTGTTGAAACCGGGAGTCAGTTCGGACAAGATCGCGCGGTCGCTGCCCAAGGCCAAGGATATCGGCTTCGCGAGCGAGATGGACGCGTTCGGGCTCAATTTCTGCCATGGGCTAGGACTGGGATTGCATGAACGGCCGTTGATCTCGAGATTGAACTCGTTGAAAGAGCCGATCGAGCTCAAGGTCGGCATGGTGTTCGCCGTCGAGACCTATTGTCCGGCGAGCGATGGCATCTCCGCGGCGCGGATCGAGGAAGAAGTCATTCTGACGCCGTCGGGGCCGAAGATCATTTCGCTGTATCCGGCAGAAGAATTGCCCATCGCGAATCCGTATTAGACCAGCGCAAGCGTGAAGGAGTGAAAGCGTGAAGGAGCGAATCGGCTGGATCGGCGCCGGCCGCATGGGCTACGAAATGGCGGGCAGGCTCGCCAAGGGTGGCGCGGACGTGACCGTATGGAATCGCACGCGCGCCAAGGCCGAGCCGCTCGCGGCATACGGCGCCAAGGTCGCCGACAAGCTGACGGAACTCGCTGACTGCGACATCGTGTTCTGCATGGTGTCGACGTGGGACGACGTGCGGGAAGTCGTCGCCGGCCCCGAGGGATTGCTGTCCGGAACGCACAAACCGCGCATGATCGTCGAATGTTCCTCGATTTCGCTCGAAGGCTCCGCTGAATTGAGGGCGCTGCTCGCCCGACGCGGTGTCGATCTGCTCGCGGCGCCGGTCAGCGGCAACGCCAAAGTGATCAAGGCCGGCCGACTCTCGTTCGTATGTTCAGGTCCGAAGCCCGCATTCGACGCCGCGCGGCCTTTTCTCGATATGATTGCGCCTGCCTCGAGTTATGTTGGCGAAGGCGAGCTCGCACGCATCGTCAAGATTTGCCACAACGTGTTTCTCGGCGTGGTGACGCAGTCGCTGGCCGAGATCACCG
The DNA here is from genome assembly GCA_963732105.1 of uncultured beta proteobacterium. Taxonomy (GTDB): domain Bacteria; phylum Pseudomonadota; class Gammaproteobacteria; order Burkholderiales; family Casimicrobiaceae; genus PALSA-1003. The sequence continues at coordinate 675,415 of CAVSYL010000010.1, read as the reverse complement.
TGCTGGCGCAAAAGGCCGGCGTACCGCGACATGCGTTTCTCGATTTCATGAACCAGAGCGTGATGGGGTCGACGTTCACGCGATACAAGACGCCGGCCTTCGTCAACCTCGATTTCAAGGTGACGTTCACGCCCTACCTGCTGCGCAAGGATCTCGATCTGGGCCTGGATGCCGGCCGTCGGTATGGCGTACCGATGCCGCTGGCGTCGATTACCCGCGACACGATTCAGTCGCTGATCGGTCACGGCATGACCGAAGAGGATTTTGCGAAGCTGCTCGTGCTTCAGGCCGAAGCGTCGGGCGTCAAGCTCGAGCCGGAGAACGTCGCGGTCGGTGACGGACTGAGCTAGCGCTGCGCGGGCAGCACGGCCAAGCTATCCGATCCGCTCGCCGCGGTCGCGTCCGACGAGATCGATCAGTACAGCGGCGAGCAGCACGGCGCCGACGACCAGCGGTTGCCACTGGGCTTTGACATCCAGCAGGTTCATACCGTTGATCACCAGCGCGAGGATGATGGAACCGAGCATGGTTCCAAGCAGGCTCCCCGCGCCGCCGAACAGCGACGTTCCGCCGATGAGTACGGCAGCAAGAACCGGTAGCAGCAGCGGCTCGCCCATGCCTGAATCCGCGGCATTGACTCGAGCAAGGAAGACGAGTGCCGCGATACCCGACATCAGTCCGCTGATGATATAGACGAGCAACTGTCGCCGGCGGACGGGAATACCCGACAGTCGCGCCGCTTCCGGATTGGCCCCGATGGCGAAGATTTCACGTCCGACATTGAGTCGCGACGTGAAGAGCGTACCGACGAGCAGCACCGCCGCCAGGAGGTAGACCGGAACGGGCACGCCGAGCAGAAAGCCTGTTCCCAACGCACGAAAGGCCGGCGGGAAACCATAGATCTCCTGGCCGCCCATGTAGTGGAACGCCAGCCCCTGGACGATCCACAGCATGGCGTAGGTAGCCAGGAACGGCGGCAGGCGCAGGCGCGTGATCGCCAGGCCGTTCACCAGGCCGATGCTCGAGCTGCAGGCCAGCGCCACCGCGACGCCGAGCCATGGTGATGATCCCGATTTGATTGCGCCGGCGGCGAGGCACGCCGACAGGGTGAGATTGGCGGCGACCGACAGATCGATGCCGCCGCACAGGATCGCCAGCGTCAGTCCCGACGCGAGCAGGAAGAGCAGGCTCGCCTGGCGCAATACATTGAGCACGTTGGCGATCGACGCGAAAGCGTCGGCGGTCACGGCAAGCCCGATCGCCATCGCCAGAATCAGCAAGATCCTGTAGATCAGCGCAGTCGAGTGCGGATCCAGCCGGCCCCAGTTCGAGATCATCCAGCTCCGCGCGCCCGGTGAAGCTTCGGTATTCGCGCTCACGAGGCGAAGGCCGCGCGTTTCGATTTGCGTGCGCTGTCGATCACGATGACTGCCAGGATCAGTACGCCGATCGACACGACCTGCAGCGACGACTCGACGCCGAGCAGATCCAACGCATTGCGCAGTATGGCGATGGCCGCCACGCCAACCACGGTGCCGAACAGCCGACCGTCGCCGCGCTCGAACGAAGTGCCGCCGAGCACGACCGCCGCGATGGCGTCGAACTCCATGCCGATGGCGACCGTCGGATGCGCCGCGTTCATGCGCCCGGTCAACAGCAGGGCCGTCACGCCGAGCACGATACCCATGAAGGCGTAGATCGCGATGTGATATAGGGAAGCGCGCGCGCCGGCCAGCACGAGGGCATCGCGGTTGCCGCCGATGGCGAACACGTAGGTACCGAAGCGCGTGTGATAGAGCAGTACGTGCGTCAGCAGCCATGTCGCAAGCGCAAAGACCACCGGCAACGGGATGCCGAGCAATGCCATCGCGTACAACCCCGACGCGGAGCGGCCGATCCCGGAAACGGCATTGCCATCGGTGAGCACCAGCGCAATGCCCTGTGCGATGCCGAGCGTTCCGAGCGTGACGACGAACGGCGGCAACCGGAGCAGTGCAATGATGGCACCGTTGCCGAGCCCGAACGCGAGCCCCACAGCGATCGACGCGATGCAGTGCCACGCCAAGCTCGTGGCCGGCGGCCAGCACTTGCGCCAGCACCACGCTGCACAGACTAAGTACCGCGCCGGCGGAAAGGTCGAGGCCCTCGCTCATGATTGCGAGCGTCATCGGCATCGAGATCATGAGCAGGATCGACGCCTGAAGACCGATATTGCCGATGTTGCGTGTCGAAACGAATCCGTGGACGCCCAGGACAGCCGCCAACGCCAGCACGGCGGCGATGGGAATGATCGCGGGCGCAGGTCGTGCGCGTCGCCTTACCGCGGCGCTCGGGGCGTTCATTGTGGCGCAACTCCGTGCATTGCCAGTCGCAGGATGTTCGCCTCGGACAGTTGCTCGCGCGACAACTCTCCGGCGATGCGTCCGTCGCGCATCACGTACGCCCGGTCGCAGACGTGGACGATCTCGGCAAGCTCCGAACTGATCAGCAGGACGGCGGCTCCGCGCTTCACCAGGTCCTCGATGAGCGCAAAGATCTCGCTCTTGGCGCCGATATCGATGCCACGCGTGGGCTCGTCGAAGATGAACAATCGGCAGCCGGCTGCAAGCCATTTGCCGATGACGATCTTCTGCTGATTGCCACCGCTGAACACGCGCGCCGCGCGGCGCGGGTCAGGCGGCGCGATACGCAGGCTGCCGAAGAGGGCGTGCACCTTGCGCCAGCCCTTCACGCGTTGGTACCAGCCGTTCGGAAAAAGCTTCCACAGGCTCGCCATCAGCAGGTTTGCGTGCGCGGAGTGTGCGAGCGCAAGGCCCTCCCGCTTGCGATTTTCGGGGATCAGGCCGGCGCCGCGGACGGCGACGGTTTCGGGTCCACCCGTCACCGGCGTCCCGAGCACCGTCACTTCTCCGGACGTGATCGGGTCGGCGCCATAGACCGCCCGCGCCACTTCCGTACGGCCGGCGCCGACGAGCCCCGACAGGCCGACGATCTCGCCCGCGCGCACGCGAAGATCGACACCCCTGACGCCGGTGGTGGTGATCAGGTCGCGCACGTCGAGTGCCACCTCGCCAGGCACGCCGAAGTGCGAGCGATTGTAGACGACGCCCAGCGAGCGTCCGACCATCAACGTGATCATGGCTTCGGGTGTGGTATCGGCGGCCCGTGTCGTTGCAACGCATTTGCCGTCGCGCAGAACGGTGATCCGATCGCCGAGCGCGAACACTTCCTGCATCCGGTGTGAGACGTAGACGATGGCCACACCCGCGGCACGCAATCCGCGGATCACGGCGAACAGCGCCTCGCTCTCGCGATCCGACAATGCTGCGGTCGGTTCATCCATGACCAGGATGCGCGCGTCCTGCGACAACGCCTTGGCGATCTCCACCATTTGCTGCTGCGCGACACCCAGGTCGACGGCGAGTGCGCGGGTGTCGTAATCGAGTCCGAGCGAATGCAGTACGGCGAGCGCCTCGCGATGCATGCGCGCGTGATCGATCAGGCGCGTCCACGGATGACGGGGCTCGCGGCCAAGATAGATATTCTGCGCAATGGTCAGGTACGGGACCAGCGAGAATTCCTGAAAAATGACCGCGATCCCCAGACGCCGTGCATCGGCCGGCGAATCGATGTCGACTGGGTTGCCATCGAACAAGACCTGCCCCGCGTCGGCACGGTATGCGCCGTAGAGCACCTTGATCAAAGACGATTTTCCGGCGCCGTTTTCACCGAGCAGCATGTGCACTTCGCCGGCGTGCACCTCCATGCTCACCTCGTCGAGCGCGCGCACGCCGGGAAACGTCTTGCAGATACGCGACAGCGCGAGCAGCGCAGGCGCGCTCATCGTTCTCGTTGGGGGCCTCGAACCGGCGCCGGGGATGGCCACGCGAGGCGGTGCCCGGAGCTCAGGAACGCGGCTTGACCGCGATCATGTCGAGCTCGACCCGTGCGCCGGGCGTGGACAGCGCATTGATGCAGATGGTCGTGCTTGCCGGCTTCCAGGCGCCAAAATATTCCGCGAGTACGACGACCATGCCGTCCATATCGCGCATGTCGGTGAGGTATTTGGTGACTTTGACAATGTGCCGCCAGGACAGGCCCTGATCGTCCAATACCAGCTTGATGCCTTCCATCGCGCGGCGCGTCTGCGCCTCGATGTCGATCGGATGACGATGCTCCTCCGGCACATGTGGATGTCGATGATAGAGCGGTGACGACGTCGAGCCGGAGATGAACAGGATGTCCGCGGGGCCTTCGACCCGGATCGCCGGCGCGTACGGCATGTGCTGCTCCTGGTCCGGACGCGGGTGCACCGCAGTGACCCGTTGTTCGATATCGCGCGCCATGGCATCGTCTCGCTTCGTTCGCGTCCGTCAGTTCGCGTACTCTTCCCATTTCGGGCACGTCCGTTTGTCGGCCGGTACTTCGAACGGTGCCGCGGTCGACTGATCGATCATGATGCCCTTGAGGACAATCTTTTCCGGCACCGATTGCTTGCGCAGGTAACGCACTGCCGCCATCGTCGCGAGGCAGCCCATCTTGTAGCCGTTGAACTCGGCGGTTGCGAGCAGGCGTCCGGCCTTGATCGCGACGATCGACTCCGGCACGCCGCCGATGCCGACGACCTTGGTGTCCTTCCTGCCTGCGGCCTCGAGCGCTTCGATCGCGCCGAAGGCCATCACATCGGCGGCCGCCATCACACCGTCGATCTTCGGATTCGACTGGATGAGATTCTCGGTCACCTGCAGCGCCTGCAGCCGCTGATAGTTGGCGGGCTGCGACGCCAGCAGCTTGGCGTCGGGAAACTCCTCCAGCGCCTTGCGGAAACCGCGCACGCGGTCGTCGCTCGTGGTCGCACCCTTGACGCCTTCAATGATGATCACGTTGCCCTTACCGCCGAGCGCCTTGAGCAGGTAGCGACCGGCGTCGAGCCCGAGATTGAAGTCATCGGCGGCGACGTAGGATACGAACTTCCCGCCCTGTACGCGATCGTTGTAGTTGACGATCGGGATACCCGCCGCGTTGACCTTCTCGATGGCGGGCACGACGCCACGCGGATCGACCGCCATGAACAGGATCGCATCGGGGTGCTTCACGGTGACGTCCTCGATTTGCGAAAGCTGCTCGGCCAGGTTGTTCGGTCGCGTCGGGGCATAGTTCGTCACGGGCCCGGCGCCGAGGTCTTTCGCGGCAGCTTCCACGCCCGCGCGCACCAGCGCAAAATGCGGATCGACCTGGTTCTTGTAGAACGCGGCGAGGCTTTCACCCGCTGCAATCGCGCTTGATGCGGCGGCCATCGTAATGGCTGCGGTGCACGCGACGGCAGAGGCGCGGACGACGGTAGAAATGCGGGACATTGCACCCTCCTTGGGCGACGGATCGAAAAGGCCACGAAAGCGGCGCCGCGCGCTGCGTCTCGGTTCCTTGCGCGACAGTTTACTGCATTGAATGGTGCGTATCGACCGCAGCGCCGCCATCCTGGACAGTCGTCAGGCCCGGTTGCGCCGGGCTGGTCTCCGGGTATCATTGGATCTCAACAGAAAAATGCCGGTGCCGGTCTGATGCGGCGGCCGATGAGGGAGGAGCGTGGCCATGCCCGCGTCAAACGCAGTAACCGACGCGACCTTTCCGCGGTTGCTGTTGCAGCATGCCGCCGCGCGCGGCGACCATCCTGCGACTCGGGAAAAGGATCTCGGGATCTGGCAAACCTGGACGTGGTCGCAGGTGGCGGCCGACGTGCGCGCGCTCGCCTGCGGTCTCGCGGCGCAGGGCTTCAGGCGTGGCATGCACCTCGCGATCATCGGCGACAACCGACCGCGACTTTACTGGTCGATGCTGGCGGCGCAGGCGCTCGGCGGCATCCCCGTCCCGATGTATCAGGATGCGCCGGCAGCAGAATTCGTCTACGTGCTGACCGATGCTGAGATCGCCTACGCCGTGGTCGAGGATCAGGAGCAGGTCGACAAGATGCAGGAGGCGCTGCCGCAGGTGCCAACGCTCAAGCATATCTACTATGACGATCCGCGCGGCCTGCGCAACTATGAAGGTGTCACGAGCTTCGACCGGCTGCTGGAAATCGGCCGCGAATTCGACCGCACGCATCCGGGCTTCTTCGATGCCGAAGTCGCCGAAGGTCGGCCCGATGACGTATCGGTCATGCTTTACACCTCCGGTACGACGGGCAAGCCCAAGGGTGTGCGCCAGACGCATCGCGCGTTTATCGCCGCCGCGGACGGTGCGCGTGCCTTCGACGGGCTCGGTCCCGACGACAGCACGCTTTCCTACTTGCCGATGGCGTGGGTCGGCGACCACCTCTTCTCCTTCGCGCAATGGGTGGTCGTCGGATTCACGATCAACTGCCCCGAATCGGGCGAGACCGTGATGACCGACTTGCGCGAGATCGGCCCAACCTATTATTTCGCTCCGCCGCGCGTGTTCGAAAATCTGCTGACGCAGGTGATGATCCGCATGGAGGATGCCAGCGCGTTGAAGCGCGCGATGTTCCACTACTTCACGACGCTGGCGCGTCGCTGCGGTGCCGAAATCCTCGATGGCAGACCGGTCGCCATGCTCGACCGCTTGCGCTACTTCGTCGGCAACGCGCTCGTTTACGGCCCGCTTCGCAACGTGCTCGGCATGAGCCGGATCCGCGTCGCCTATACGGCCGGTGCGGCGATCGGGCCGGACCTGTTCCGCTTCTATCGCTCCATCGGCATCAACCTCAAGCAGTTCTACGGATCGACCGAGACCTGCGCCTACGTGTGCCTGCAGCCCGACCGGGGCGTGCGCTTCGACACGGTGGGCAATCCGGCGCCCGGCGTCGAATTGAAGATCGCGGAAAGTGGCGAAGTGCTGGTGCGTGGCCCGATGTTGCTCAAGGAATACTACAGGCGGCCGGATGCCACCGCGGAGTCGATCGACGCCGACGGCTATTTCCATACGGGTGATGCCGGATTCTTCGACGACGGCGGTCAGCTCAAGATCATCGACCGGGCGAAGGACGTCGGCAAGCTTGCCGGCGGCGCAATGTTCGCGCCCAACTACATCGAGAACAAGCTCAAGTTCTTTCCGCACATCAAGGAAGCCGTGGTGTTCGGCAATGCGCGCGACACGGTCTGCGCGTTCGTCAACATCGATCTTGGTTCCGTGGGCAACTGGGCCGAACGTCGCGGCATCGCCTATTCCGGCTACACCGATCTCGCCGCCAAACCCGAGGTGTACAAGCTGATCGGCGAATGCGTCGAAACGGTCAATGCGGAACTCGCGGGCGAAGGCTCGCTCGCCGACTCGCAGATCCATCGTTTCCTGATCCTGCACAAGGAACTCGATCCGGACGACGATGAGTTGACCCGCACGCGCAAGGTACGGCGCAGTTTTGTCGCCGAGAAATATGCCGTGCTCGTCGCCGCTCTCTACTCGGGCAAGACCGAGCAGCACATCGAGACGCTCGTCCGCTTCGAGGACGGACGCAGCGGTATGGTCGCCGCCGATCTGCGCATCGCCGAGGCCGCGGTCCGTGCCGCCGCCGTGGCGCGTAAAGCAGCATGATCGGTGCCCGAGTCATCGGGGAGGTGATCCTCAAACTCGACAACATTTCGCTCTCGTTCGGCGGTGTGAAGGCATTGACCGACATCAGCGTCGACGTGCGCGAACACGAGATCCGCGCGATCATCGGGCCGAACGGCGCAGGCAAGAGTTCGCTCCTGAACGTCATCAACGGTGTGTACCATCCGCAACTGGGAACGATCAGCTTTCGCGGCGAAGTGCGCCGCGACATGAATACGCACCGTGCGGCGACGCAGGGCATCGCACGCACGTTCCAGAACATAGCGTTGTTCAAGGGCATGAGCGTGCTGGACAACATCATGACCGGGCGCACCCTCAAGATGCATGCGACCTTCCTCGAACAGGCGATCTACATCGGACGCGCGCGGCGCGAGGAGCTCGAAAACCGGCGCAAGGTGGAGGAGGTCATCGACTTTCTCGAAATCCAGCACATCCGCAAGACGCCGGTCGGTCGCCTGCCCTACGGGCTGCAAAAGCGCGTGGAGCTAGCCCGCGCGCTCGCCGCCGAGCCGTCGCTGCTGCTGCTCGACGAGCCGATGGCGGGAATGAACGTCGAGGAGAAGCAGGACATGTGCCGGTTCGTGCTCGACGTCAACGAGCAATACGGCACGACGATCGTCCTCATCGAACACGATATGGGCGTCGTCATGGACATATCCGATCGCGTCGTGGTGCTCGACTACGGCAAGAAGATCGCCGACGGACCTCCCGCCGACGTGCGGGGCGACAAGGCCGTCATCGACGCGTATCTCGGCGTCGCCCACTGACGCGACGCCGAACGAATGCAATTCTTCTTCGAAGTGCTGATCGGCGGTCTCCTGAGCGGCGTGATGTATTCGCTGGTCGCACTCGGATTCGTCCTGATCTACAAGGCATCGGGCGTGTTCAATTTTGCCCAGGGCTCGATGGTGTTCTTCGCTGCGCTCACATTTGTGGGACTGACTGAGCATGGATTCAGTTTCTGGGCCGCGTTGCCGGCGACGCTGCTCGTGATGATCGTTCTGGGGATCGCGATCGAGCGCGTGGTGCTGCGGCCCTTGGTCAATCAACCGCAGATCACGCTGTTCATGGCGACCATCGGCCTTTCGTTTCTCATCGAGGGCGTCGCGCAGCTCGTCTGGGGTGCCAGCGTGCGCGGCCTCGACCTGGGCGTGCAGGACGAGCCGCTGCAATGGATCTCCGATGCGGCCGGGATCAACGTTTCGAAATTCGATCTCATGGCCGCGGGTGTCGCCGCGATTCTGGTGACGACGCTGGCGATCTTCTTCAATCGCACGCGTATCGGACGCGCCTTGCGTGCGGTCGCGGACGATCACCAGGCCGCGCTTGCGGTGGGCATCCCGCTCCAGCAGATATGGGCGATCGTGTGGGCGGTCGCGGGCGGTGTCGCGCTCGTCGCAGGGTTGCTGTGGGGCGCGCGCAACGGCGTGCAGTTCGCGCTGACTTTCGTCGCGTTGAAAGCGCTGCCGGTGCTCATCCTCGGCGGCTTCGATTCGATACCTGGCGCGATCGTCGGCGGGTTGATCATCGGGGCGTCGGAAAAGCTGGCAGAAGTCTATCTTGGCCCCTATGTCGGCGGCGGCATCGAAGGGTGGTTCCCCTATGTGCTGGCATTGTTGTTCCTGCTGGTCCGGCCGGAAGGCCTGTTCGGCGAAAAAATAATCCGACGGATCTAGGCACCCATGTTTTATCGCGAAGCAGGGCAGTTCAAGACGACCTACGAGGCCGACGCCGCCATCTTTCCGATACGGCAGGACCGCATCGCGATGGCGGTGATCCTCGCCGTTGCCTTCGTCGTCATTCCGTGGACCGCATCGCCGTATCTTTTCTCGGCGATCCTGATTCCCTTCCTGATACTTTCGCTGGCCGCGCTGGGATTGAATATTCTCACCGGTTACGCGGGCCAGCTGTCGCTCGGGAGCGCCGCATTCATGGCCGTCGGCGCATTCGCGTCCTACAACTTCGTACTGCGCGTGCCGGGTATGCCGTTGCTGGTCGCGTTCGCGTGCGGTGGTTTGTCCGCTGCTGCCGTGGGAATCCTGTTCGGACTTCCCAGCCTGCGCATTCGCGGTTTCTACCTCGCCGTCGCCACGCTCGCGGCGCAGTTCTTCATTCTGTGGTGCCTGACCAAGATCGGCTGGTTCACCAACTACAGTTCGTCGGGCGTCATCACTGCGCAACCGATGCAGATACTCGGGTACACGTTCGCGACGCCACAAGCCAAGTATCTGCTCGTACTGGTGATCGTCTCGGTCATGGCGCTCGCCGCCAAGAACATGACCCGTTGCAATGTGGGTCGGCAGTGGATGGCCGTGCGCGATATGGACGTCGCCGCCGAAGTGATCGGCATTCGCCTGATGCGCGCCAAGCTCCTCGCGTTCGCGGTAAGCTCATTCTATTGTGGCGTGGCCGGTGCGCTCTTCGCGTACGCCTACCTGGGGACGGTGGAGCCTGAGGCCTACAATCTCGATCTTTCGTTCCGTATCCTTTTCATGATCATTATCGGTGGCGTCGGAACCGTGCTGGGTGCGTTCCTCGGCAGCGCGTTCATTACACTGCTGCCGATACTACTGAGCACCACCGTCACCTTTCTCGACGAGTCGCTGCATTTCAGTATTGCCAGCAGTGTGGCGTCGAATCTCGAACTGATGGTGTTTGGCGGCCTCATCATCTTCTTTCTCATCGTCGAGCCGCATGGACTCGCGCGACTTTGGCAGATCGCCAAGGAGAAACTCCGACTGTGGCCGTTCCCGCATTGATGCGACGCAACACGAAGGGTAGGGGTTGCTATCTTGAATCGGCTCGCACGGTTCCCATTGACACGGTTCCGCGTCTCCCCGATGCTTCGCAAGCTCGCCTACAGCTTCGTTTGCATCGAGTATCTCCCTCAGGAGGAAGACCATGAAGTTCATCAAGCAGGCCTGGCTGGGTCTCGCGCTGGTCATTGCGGCATCGGCCGCGTTCGCGCAAAGCCAGCAGTTCGTTCCGATACTGTCGTATCGGGTGGGTCCATACGCCGCCGGCGGTTCGGGTTATTTCGGGGGAGCGATCGACTATTTCAACCTGATCAATCTCGGCGGCGGCATCAACGGCGTCAAGTTGAGCTGGGAAGAATGTGAAACGGAATACAACGCGGCGCGCGGCGTCGAATGCTACGAGCGCCTCAAGACCAAGAACGGCGGCGCCACCGCAGTCGAGCCGCTGTCGACGGGTATCGCCTATGGCCTGTTCGAGCGCGTCGCGCAGGACAAAATCCCGCTGACGACGTTCGGCTATGGCCGCGGCGATTCCGCCGACGGCCGTGTCTTCGAGTGGGTGTTCCCGCTGGGGACCACGTACTGGGATCAAGCCGCCGCGATGATCGCGTACCTCGGCGGCAAGGAAGGTGCCGACAACAAGCTCAAGGGCAAGAAGATCGCGTACCTGTACCACGATTCGGCCTATGGCAAGGAAGCGATTCCGGTGTTCGAGGCGCTCGCGACCAAGCTCGGCTTCGAGTTCATGAAGGTTCCGGTAACGCCGCCGGGGAACACGCAGGAATCGCAGTGGCTGCAGATCCGCCAGGCGAAGCCGGACTACGTCATCCTATGGGGCTTTGGCGTGATGAATCCGGTCGCGATCAAGGCTGCGGCCAAGGTCGGCTATCCGCGCGACAAGATCATCGGCGTGTGGTGGGCCGGCTCGGAAGAAGACGTCATTCCCGCAGGTGACGCCGCCAAGGGCTATATCACAGCGGCGTTTTCGGCGCCGGGCACGAGTTTTCCAGTGATGCAGGACATCGTGAAGAAGGTCTACGGTGCCGGCAAGGGCAACCTCGAAGACAAGAGTCGTATCGGTTCGATCTACCATACGCGTGGCGTCGTCTACGGCATTCTCATCGTCGAAGCCATTCGCGTCGCGCAGGAAAAGTTCGGCAAGGGCAAGGTCATGACGCCGGCGCAGGTGCGCTGGGGACTGGAGCACCTCAATCTCAGCGACGCGCGCATCAAGGAACTGGGTGCCGCCGGCATGTTCCCGCCGATCAAGACGTCTTGCCTCGATCATGAAGGCTCCGGCATGGTCAAGTTCCAGGTGTGGGACGGTAAAGACTTCAAGCCGGTCACCGGTTTCATGGCCGGTGACCGCGAGCTCGTGCGCAAAATGGTCGACGAAAGCGCGGCAAGCTACGCCGTGGGCAAGAAGCTGACGCCGCGGGATTGCAGCAAGGAGAACTGATCGTCCGGTCGGTGGGTAGCCCGCCCCGAAATTCCTGCGCGGGCAGCCCTGCCTCCGTCGGACGGAGCGTCGTCGAATGAACGCATCGGCTGTCAACAGCGCGGCCTCGCCGCAGTCGTACATCTCGGTCAACAACATCGAGGTGATCTACGACCACGTCATCCTCGTGCTCAAGGGCGTGTCGCTGGAGGTTCCGCAGGGCGGGATCGTCGCACTGCTCGGAGCCAACGGCGCCGGCAAGACGACGACGCTCAAGGCGATCTCCAATTTGCTGAGGGCGGAGCGCGGCGAGGTGACGAAGGGCACGATCGAATTTCGCGGCGAGCGTATCGACCGGCTCTCCCCCAACGAACTGGTGCGCAGAGGGGTGTGCCAGGTCATGGAGGGACGGCACTGCTTTGCGCACCTGACGGTGGAAGAGAATTTGCTGACGGGTGCGTTCACGCGCAAACAGTCGCGCTCCGAAGCGCGTGGCGCGCTGGAGAAGGTCTATCATTACTTTCCGCGGCTCAGGCAGCGGCGCACGAGCCTCGCCGGCTACACGTCCGGAGGCGAACAACAGATGACTGCCGTCGGGCGCGCGCTCATGGCGCAGCCATCGATGATCCTGCTTGACGAGCCGTCGATGGGACTCGCCCCGCAGATCGTCGAGGAGATTTTCGACATCGTGCGCGACCTGAATCAGAAGGAAGCCGTGAGCTTTCTGCTGGCGGAGCAGAATACCAACGTCGCCCTGCGCTTCGCCGACTACGGATACATCCTCGAAAACGGACGCGTGGTCATGGACGGCGCCGCGCAGGAACTGGCGCAGAACGAGGACGTCAAGGAGTTCTATCTCGGGTTGTCCACGGCAGGGCGCAAGAGCTTTCGCGACGTAAAGCACTACCGCCGGCGAAAACGATGGCTAGCTTGATCCAAAGCTGCTGCGCGTCCCGCCTGCTTTGTTGTGTCCTCGCTCGGCCCTCGCTGTACGTAACCGGTACTATCTCGGGCCTCGCTGCGGGCCGCCTCGCATCCGGGCCTGCTCGCTACGCTTTTTCGGTGCGAAGACGAAGACGCAAAGTGACGTTTAGCAGTAAACAACTGTAGACGATGGCCGAGTATTTCGATCTGCTGGAGACGCGCGATCCAGAAAGGCGCGAGCGCGCGCAGTTCGCCGCGCTGCGTGCGCAGATCGCTCACGCTAAGGCAAATACTGCCGCGTATGCGCGACTGCTGCACGACGTCGATCCCGCATCAGTCACGACACGCGCAGCGCTCGCGGGCCTGCCCATCGTGCGCAAATCCGAGTTGGTCGAACTGCAGAAGGCGCAGCCGCCGTTCGGCGGTTTTGCCGCGAGTGGCTGGGGCACTGCCAGGCGGCGCGCGAGACTTGTCTTCGCTTCGCCCGGACCGTTGCACGAACCCGAAGGGCAGATGGCCGACTACTGGCGACTCGCACGGGCGCTCTTCGCTGCGGGATTCCGCGCCGGCGACCTCGTGCACAACTGCTTTTCCTACCATTTCACGCCGGGCGGGGCGATGCTCGAGGGCGGGGCGCAGGCGCTAGGGTGCACGGTGTTTCGCGGTGGCACGGGGCAAACGGAACAGCAAGTGCAGGCGATGGCCGAGTTGCGTCCGGTCGGCTACGTCGGCACGCCGTCATTTCTGAAAATCATCCTGGAAAGGGCGGACGAGCAGAGCATCGAACTCCCGAGCCTCAAAAAAGCGCTGCTGTCCGGTGAAGCGTTTCCGCCGAGCCTGCGCGACGCCCTTGGCGCCCGCGGCATCGCCGCCTATCAGGTTTACGCTAGCGCCGATGTGGGAGCGATCGCGTACGAGTCGGCCGCGCGCCAGGGCCTGATCGTCGACGAAGGCGTACTCGTCGAAATCGTGCGTCCCGGCACGGATGAACCCTTGCCGCAAGGTGACATCGGCGAAGTTGTCGTGACCTTGCTGACCAACGCGGACTATCCGTTGATTCGCTTCGGCACCGGCGACATGTCGGCGGTCATGCCCGGCGCGTCGCCCTGCGGCCGCACCAATACCCGCATCAAGGGCTGGCTTGGCCGCGCCGACCAGACGACCAAGGTCAAGGGCATGTTCGTCCACCCCTCGCAGGTTGCCGCAATCGCCCGGCGTCATCCCGAAATATCCAAAGTACGCCTCGTCATCGATAATGCGGACGGCCATGACCGCATGACGCTGCACGTCGAGATCGCGGGCAACGCGCCGTCCAATGCCGATGCCGTGGTCGCGACGATGCGCGACGTCACGAAACTGCGCGGCGAAGTCTGTTTTCGCACCCTCGGTGCGCTTGCCAACGATGGCAGAGTCATCGACGATGTGCGCAAGTACGAGTGACCCCCGCTGCCCCGGGGGCTGACACCCGTGCTAGGATTGCACCGCCGCACGCAAGAATCGCGCTGACAGACAGCATGCCAAAATCCGTCTCCTCGCCCGACGACCTGCTCGCACCGCTGACGGAAAAGACGCTGCGGGCAATCGCTGAAGAGGGCGTGGTCCGCAATTTTCCAAAATCGTCGATCCTCATCAACGAGGGCGACGTCAGTGAATCGCTGTACATCGTGCTCTCGGGTCGGGTGAAGGTTTACGCGAGCAATGCCGCCGGGCGCGAAATTGTGTTGAGTTTTATCGGGCCCGGCGAGTATGTCGGCGAGATGTCGCTCGATGGGAGCCCGCGGTCGGCATCGGTGATGACGGTCGAGCCGACGACTTGTGCGATCATCACGCGCGCAAGCTTTCGCAACTTCCTGCTGGCACATCCGGAATTTGCCATGCACCTGATCGGCAAGCTGATCCAGCGAGTGCGTGCGACGACCGAGAATGTGAAGAGTCTCGCCTTGTCCGATGTCTATGGCCGGCTGGTGCGACTGATCACGACGCTGGCAGTCGAGCGCAATGGCGTCGTGATCGTTCCGGAGAAATTGACGCAGCAGGATATCGCCGAGCGCGTGGGCGCGTCGCGCGACATGATCAGCCGGCTGCTCAAGGATCTGGTCGGCGGCGGCTACCTTGCTATCCAGGATCGCACGATCACCGTGCTCAAGAAGCCGCCAGCCGGCTGGTAGGTATCGCGCGTTGTTGGGCATGCCGCGCGTGGATTCCAAGCCCGCGTGGATATGAATCTTCAGCAAAATCGCCCGCGAATAGTCAGTTTCGACTAAGCCTCCTCGCCTCGTACAGCTGGGCGAGTCGGCGGCAGGCTGCACCCGCCGGCCCTCGGTATCGGGTACCTGCGACAGATGTCCGTCACCGGATCCGCGCAGCGCAAGGACGCAACACAAGGAGTCGGGTCATGCCTAAAGCAAAAAATCTGCAACACGAAGGTGAGTGGGTGGCGGCGTCGCTCAAGGCAGTGCTACTAATTTCGGCAATTGGCATCGTTGTGTCGGTCTTCGTGGCGGTCAGAGCGCCGCAGATATTCGTGGCGCCCGACGAACCCATCGTGAGGACGGCCGAGGTTCCACCCTCCGTGGCTGGAGCGCCGGTAGCCGCACAGGATGCACCAACGCCGACCACGGGTTCCGATCAGCCGAACCTGCAGGCGACCGCGCGATCGGATTATTTCCCAGCGCGCTCAGGTGCACCCCAAAGCGCTCCGGGGCTCCGCGCCAACGTTCTAGGGCAGCTTAGGGTCGCCGCCGGCGACCGCGCGGCGCTAGATGCCGCCCATGCAGACGTATTTGATTTCGACGTACTCGTCGATGCCGTATTTCGACCCTTCGCGGCCGAGTCCTGATTGCTTCACGCCGCCGAAGGGCGCGACTTCGGTGGTGATCATTCCGGTGTTGACGCCGACCATGCCGTACTCGAGCGCCTCGGCGACGCGCCAGATGCGGCCGATGTCGCGCGAGTAGAAGTACGACGCCAGACCGAACTCGGTGCGATTGGCGAGCTCGATCACCTCGGCATCGGTGGAAAAGCGAATCAGCGGCGCGACGGGGCCGAAGGTCTCCTCGCGAAAGATCTTCATGTCCGGCGTGACGCCGGTGAGTACCGTCGGCTCGAAGAATGTTCCGCCCAGGGCGTGACGCTTGCCGCCGACGGCAATTTTTGCGCCGTGCGCCGTTGCGTCGGCAACGTGTTCCTCGACCTTGTCCAGCGCTTCGCGGTTGATCAGCGGTCCCTGCGTTACGCCCGCCTCGGTGCCCGGGCCGACCTTGAGCGCCACGCACGCGATCGGCCAGTTTTGCGGCGAACGCATCGTAGACCTTGTCGTGCACGAACAGCCGGTTGGCGCAGACGCACGTCTGCCCCGCATTGCGATACTTCGACACGATCGCGCCCTCGGCCGCGGCATCGAGGTCGGCGTCGTCGAACACGATGAACGGCGCGTTGCCGCCGAGCTCCAGTGAAATCTTCTTCACGGTCGACGCCACTTGCTTCATCAGCAGCCTGCCGATTTCGGTCGAGCCGGTGAACGAAAGCTTGCGCACGATCGGGTTCGACGTCATTTCGCCACCGATCGCGGGCGCGTCCCCGGTGATGACGTTGAGCACGCCCGGCGGAAAGCCCGCGCGCTGCGCGAGTTCCGCCAGCGCCAGCGCGGAAAATGGCGTGGCTTCCGCCGGCTTGATGACTACGGTGCATCCCGCCGCCAACGCGGGGGACACTTTGCGCGTGATCATCGAAGACGGGAAATTCCACGGCGTGATCGCCGCGCACACGCCGACCGGACTCCTTGATGACGACCAGCCGCCGGTCGTTGCCGATCGTCGGGATCACATCGCCGTAGACGCGGCGGGCTTCTTCCGCAAACCACTCGGTATACGCGGCGCCGATGGTGATTTCGCCCTTGGCCTCGGCCAGCGGCTTGCCCTGTTCGCTGGTGAGGATCAGCGCGAGGTCATCGGCGTGCGCCAACTGCAGTTCGGACCACTTGCGGATGATCGCCGAACGCTCCCTGGCCGTCTTGGCGCGCCACGCCGGCCATGCCTTGTTGGCAGCTTCGATGGCGCGGCGCGTTTCGCTCGGCACCCAGGTCCGGCACGGTGCCGATACGCGCACCGGTGGCGGGATTGACGACGCCGAAGGTCGCCCCTGAATCGGCGTCGACCCATTGGCCGTCGATGAAACACTGTTGACGCAACAACGCGCCATCCTTGAGCGCGAGCGTGGGTTTACGTTCGATGGTATCGGGAGCCATGCTTTTCTCCTGCGGACGCCGAAGAGCGAAGAACGAATTCGTTCCGGAACCAATAAGTATAGCGCTGCGCGGGTGCGCTACCGCCTCCTGGGCTGCAGCGTGACCAGCGTTACGCCGGCAAGCACGAGTGCCGCACCGGCCAGCTGGATCAACTGCACGGGTTCGCCCAGGATCCAGTAACCAAGTGCGATGGTAAACACCGGTCCCAGCGATCCGATCAACGAGGTCCGATTCGCGCCAATGCGTTTGATCGCTTCAGCGATAAGCAGTGTCGGCAATACGGTCGAGCAAATGGCCATCGCCAGCGATAACAATTGAATGGACGGCGGGGCCGCGAGCACGGCGAGTGGGCGCGTCGCCAGGAATTGCGCGATCACGAATGCCGACGAGATCAGCATTGCCCACGAGATGAAGCGCAGGCTGCCCAGCCGCGCGATCAGCGGACCGACCCCGATCAGGTACAACGAATAGCAGAGCGCGCTGGCGAATACGAGTCCGCCCCCCAGCCACAGCGCGCGCGCATCGCCGCCGCCGTGCAGGTCGTGCGCAAAGACGAGCAGGATGCCCGCATAGGACAAGACCAACGCCAGAACGATACGGCCGCCGATGCGTTGCTTGAACAGCACGGCCGACAACAGGACGACCATCGTCGGATACAGGAAGAGCACCAGCCGCTCGATCGACGCGGTGATGTACTGGAGCCCCATGAAGTCGAGCAGGCTTGAGATGTAGTAACCGACGAATCCCAGCCACGCGAGGCGAAACCAGTCCGCCCGGGTAATTGGCGCCGCGCCGCCGCGTCGCGTTGCCCACCAGGCCATGAGCGCGAAGAAAGGAGCCGAGTAGATCATGCGCAACGCCAGGAGCGTGACCGCGTCGATCGACGCCATCGAGTACGCGAGCCTGACGAGGATGGCCTTGAACGAAAAGCCGAGCACGCCGATGACCGCGAGCATCGGCCCGGACAAGCCGCCCATTAATCCCAGCGAATCAGGCCGAAATACGACGTCGCCAGTATCGCGACGCCGAACGCAATGCGATACCAGGCAAACGGTACGAAATCATGGTGGGCGACGTAGCGCAGCAACCATCGAACCACGAAAAACGCGCTGACGAAGGCAACAACGAAACCGACGGCGATCATCGACAGATCGCCGCCGGCAAGCAGCTCTCGATTCTTCACCAGCTCGTAGAGGGTCGCCGCGAAAAGGGTGGGGATCGCGAGGAAGAAAGAGAATTCGGTCGCCGCCGTGCGGGAGAGCCCGAACAGCATGCCGCCGATGATCGTCGCGCCCGAGCGGGACGTTCCGGGAATGAGCGCCAACGCTTGTGCGCAGCCGATCTTCAAGGCATCGGTCCAGCGTATCGCGTCGACACTGTTAATGCGCACCGTCGACGGGTTGCGCCGTTGTCGCCGCTCTGCCCAGAGGATGACCAGCGCGCCGATGATGAACGCAGAAGCCACGGGCACGGGCGCAAACAGATTCGCCTTGATGGCTTTGCTGAACGCGAGCCCAAGGACCGCCGCAGGCAGGAATGCGACGAACAGGTTAAGGACGAAACGTTGCGCGGCGCGGTCATTGAAGATTCCGCCGGCGACCTTCAGCAATTTGGCGCGGTACTCCCAGCAGACGGCGAGGATCGCGCCGGCCTGGATGACGATTTCGAACAGCTTCGCCCGGTCGCCGGTGTAGCCGAGCAATGAGCCGGCAACAATCAGGTGCCCAGTGCTGGAGACCGGAAGAAATTCGGTGAGGCCCTCGACCACGCCGAGAACCGCTGCAGTTAGCAGATCAGGAAGGACCATGTTCGCGCAATGGGAACTGGGCGGGGCGGCGATTGCCGCTCGGCCCGTTCATGCTATCGAGTCGGACAACTAGGCGGTACGCTTCGTGAGGGCGGAAAGTGCCTGCGCCAGCAATTCGGAATGATTGTCGCCAAGCTGCCCATTGGGTGTCAGGTGATCGATGAGTTGCGGAAGTACCTGCGCGAGACCCGAACTCGTATCACCGTGCGACATGCCGAGTTGCTGCGCGATTTGCCCGATCGAGCCGCTGCCGAGGACTTCCTGCAGTTGGCTGCCGCTCACCGGCGCGTTCTGACCGGTGCCTACCCACGATCCGACCTGTTGCGCCAGACCGCCGTTCTGCAGCTTGCTGATGATTCCTGGCAAGCCCCCGTTCTGCTGAATCAATTGCAGCGCCATCAGCATCAACGGACTTTGTCCCTGTTGCGCGGTACCGGTCCCGCCACCCATCAATCCGCCTAGCAAACCGTCAAGCACGCCCATGATTCCACTCCGTTCGCAGAAATGCTCCGGAAAAGATTATACCCTCGCCTGCCAGGGCGCGGGCGTGGCACCCAGTTCGTCGCGCAGACGTGCGAGATCCTGCTTCAGCGCGTCGATCTCGGTGCGCAATTCGTTCACGCTGGCCCGGAGTACCGCAACCTCGCTCAGGGTAACGGCGCTGCCGGCGTCGGCGTGCGGTGAGGTCGTTGAAGTGATCGCCTCGGCGCTGCGGCCGGACAACAGGTGCGTCCACCGATTCTCACGCTCGCCTGGCGCGCGAGGGAGTTCCTCGACCAGCGGACCTTCCGCGCGCTCCCCGAGTTCGCGCAGGAACGCATCGGCGGCGGACACATCGGCAAAGCGGTGCAGCCGTTCGCTGTTGATCCTCAACTCACCCACTGTTTGCGTGCCGCGCAGCATCAGCGTGGCGAGCAACGCGACGGCCTGGGCAGGAACGCCGAGCACGCGTTCTGTATTGTGCGCATAACGCATGACCCGTCCGCCGCTCGATTCGATGACGAGTGACAGCGACTTCAGGCGGTCGATCGCCGCGAGTGCTTCGGCGTCGGTCGCGTTCAACACGGGATCGCGGCTGCTTTTCTGATTGCAACCCGAGGTCAGCGCGTTCAATGTGAGCGGATAGGTGTCGGGAACCGTATGCTGCTTTTCCACGAGGACGCCAAGGACGCGAGACTCGAGCAGGGAAAGCAATGGGAGCTTGGCGGCCATGTGCGGGATTGTAGCCGTTCGCGGAACTCGGGCGGCAGGTCGCAGGCCGTTTCCATGATGCGCGGTTACTGCTATCGTAGCGCGTCGTAGTGATCCTACCTGCCTCGCCTTATCCCCTTATCTGCTATCAATGTCCGGACTGCCGTTGCAGGGAGCGCCATGCCGAATCCAGCCGAAGTCATCAATATGGCACTGTTCTGCGACTTCGAGAACGTCGCCCTCGGCGTACAGGACGCGAAGTACGACAAGTTCGACATCGGCAAGGTGATCGAGCGGCTGCTGCTCAAGGGGAGCATCGTGGTCAAGAAAGCCTACTGCGACTGGGATCGCTACAAGGCCTTCAAGGGGCCGATGCACGAGGCATCCTTTGAGCTGATCGAGATCCCGCACGTGCGCCAGTCGGGCAAGAATTCGGCGGACATTCGCATGGTCGTGGACGCGCTCGATCTTTGCTACACCAAGGCGCACGTCGACACGTTTGTGATCATCAGCGGCGATTCCGATTTCTCGCCGCTGGTCTCCAAATTGCGTGAAAACGCGAAGCGCGTCATCGGCGTGGGCGTGAAGAATTCGACGTCGGATCTGCTCATCGCCAATTGCGACGAATTCATTTTCTACGACGACCTCGTGCGCGAGCAAAAGAAGACAGCCGCCCGACGGACGCCGCGCAAACCAGCGGCCGTTGTGGAAGGCGCAGCGCCGGCCAAGAAAGGCGACGATACCCGGCGTCAGGAGGCGCTCGACCTGATTGCCGAAACCGTGGAGGCGCTGATTGCAGAGCGCGGCGAAGACGAAAAAGTGTGGGGCTCGATGGTCAAGCAGGCATTGAAACGACGCAAACCAGGGTTCACCGAGTCTTTCTACGGATTTCGCTCGTTCAACGGATTGCTCGAAGAGGCGGAACGGAGCGGATCGCTCAAGCTCGAGCGCGACGAAAAATCGGGCGGCTACGTCGTTCGATTGCAATCGACGCCTGATTGACTGCGATGCTCGCACGGACGACGCTCGGGGTGCTCGGCATCGGACTCGCGTGGTACGCGTGGGCGAACGAACCGGTGCTCACCGTGACGACTGGCGGCAACACGCTGAGTTACGCGCCCGAGGCCCTGCTCGCGCTTCCCACCGCGGTCAAGGTAACGATTCCCGACGACGTTGCGTACAAGCGCGAAATGAACTTTCATGCGGTGCCTGTCGCGGCGCTGCTTCTGGGCGTCCGGCCCGATGAGACGATTCGTTTCATTACGCGCGACGGATTTGTCGCGTCCCTTCCGGCCGCGACGTTGCTCGCGGGGGGTGACGGCGCCGTTGCCTACCTTGCGGTCGAGTCGACGGACGCGCCCTGGCCACCACTAAAAGCCGGCGACGCCGCGTCCGCAGGGCCGTTCTACGTCGTGTGGCTGCGACCCGAGCGCGGAGCGATCGTGCGCGAAGAGTGGCCGTACCAGGTTGTGCGCATCGACGCCGTGGCGCCGCTCGCCAAGCGTTACCCGATGCTTGCCCCGGCAGCGTCACTTTCCCCGCGCGATCCCGCCCGCCGTGGATTCGAGGTCTATGTCAAAAACTGTTCGGTTTGCCATACGATGAACCTGGGTGGCGATTCGACCGTGGGTCCCGACCTTAACCTGCCGTACAATCCGACGGAGTACATGCGCCCCGATGCCCTCTGGCGCTTGATTCGCGATCCGCAATCCCTACGCAAATGGGCCGCCACGCGGATGCCCGTGTTCAGTGCCAAGATCGTCAGCGACCGTGAATTGACGGACCTGATGGCGTACCTGCGGCACATGGCTGATCGCAGGGCGGAGGCCAGCGCCGGGAAATAGCCTCATTTGCGCCGGCGCGCGGCCGCGATCACAGTACGACCTGCGCGGCCGCCGTCGCCATGACTGCAACAATGGCCGCAAGTGCGATCAGCGTGCCCGCACCATCCAGCCACGCCGGGGTGCGCTGCCAGTGCAGCGCTGGCTGACCGACGAGCACGTCGTTGGCGGCAGCCGGGACAAGTTCGATGGTCGCGCGTGCCGTCGACTCGATCACGGTACGGCCTTTGTCCGCGAGCGCGTGTTCCTGCCCGGCGCGAAGCCAGACATCGTCGAGGTCACCGCTGCTGGTGGCCCAGACGATTCCATCATGCACACGCAGCTTCACGTTGGCGTGTGGTGGAACGACCACGGTCTCGCCCGACTTGAGCCAATACGTGCCGAGAGCCGGGGTCAAAAATGCGAGCATGCTTGTCATTTCCGTCTCCGTTGAGTTCTCTTAGCGACGGTACCAATCCTAGAGGCGTAGGTAGACGAGGACAAGCGATGTATTTTCATCTAATATGTGAGCAGAACTAACAGTATTACGACGCACAATGGCTACCCGTCTTCCGCCGATGTCGGCGCTGCGCGCGTTCGAAGCCGCAGCCCGCACCGGCAGCCTTACCCGCGCCGCCGAGGCTCTGCACGTCACCCACGGCGCGATCAGCCATCAGCTCAAGGCGCTCGAAGCCGATCTTGGCGTGCGTCTGGTCGAGCGCGCGGGTCGGGGCATAAGGTTGACCGACGAGGGCGAGCGCCTCGCAGCCCGGGTGCGCGCTGCGCTGACCGATCTCGCCGATGCGATGCGCGAAGTGAGCGAGCGCGCCAATCCACGCGCGCTGCGGGTCAGTGTCATGCCGTCGTTTGCGGCGCGATGGCTCTTGCCGCGCATCGGCAGCTTCATGGCCGAGCACCCGCAGGTCGATCTGGACGTGCGCGCCAATGTGTTGCTCGCGGACTTTCGCCGTGATGACATCGATGTCGCTATCCGTTACGGCAGCGGTAGCTATCCCGGGCTCACGGTGGAGCACCTGATGGATGACATCTATTTCCCGGTGTGCAGTCCGCATATCAGCGGCGGCCCGCCGGCGCGTCCCGCGGATCTCGCGCGTTACGTGCTGCTCCGCTCTGACAACGAGTCGTGGCAGCCGTGGTTCATCGCCGCCGGCCTCAACTGGCCGGAGCCGACCCGCGGACCGATCTTCAACGACGACTCGCACATGATGCAGGCCGCGATCGAAGGCCAGGGCATCGCGCTGGCGCGCACATCACTGATCGGCAACGACCTCGCCAATGGGGTGCTGGTGCGCCTGTTCGACGCCACCGTGCCCGCGCCGACGCGCTACTTCCTCGTCTATCCGCCGCGCAGCAGCGAGTCGCCGAAGCTCAAGCAGTTCCGCGCCTGGCTCAAAAAGGAAATTGCGCGCGATGACGGCGGCATGGCGGTGCTGCGCGCGAAGCGACCAACCAACAGCCACCGCCTCCCAAAGCAAGCGGGCAGCGTTTCTGCGCGCGGGGCCAGCGGGCGCGGCCGCCGGCGCAAGGCGCCCTAAGCCTTGGAGTAGATCTCGGCGCCCTTCTTCACGAACTCGATCGCCTTTGCTTCCATGCCCTTTTCCAGCGCGGCATTCTCGTCGACGCCGAGTTTCGCGGCGTACTCGCGCACATCCTGCGTAATCTTCATCGAACAGAAGTGCGGCCCGCACATCGAGCAGAAGTGCGCTAGCTTGGCGCCATGCTGCGGCAAGGTCTCGTCGTGGAATTCACGCGCCTTGTCGGGGTCCAGTCCGAGGTTGAACTGGTCGTCCCAGCGAAACTCGAAGCGGGCCTTCGACAGCGCGTTGTCGCGCATCTGTGCGCCGGGATGGCCCTTGGCGAGGTCTGCCGCGTGCGCAGCGATCTTGTACGCCATGATGCCGTCCTTCACGTCGGTCTTGTTCGGCAATCCGAGGTGTTCCTTCGGCGTGACGTAACACAGCATCGCCGTGCCGTACCAGCCGATCATCGCCGCGCCGATCGCGGACGTGATGTGATCGTAGCCAGGGGCGATATCCGTCGTGAGCGGGCCCAGCGTGTAAAACGGCGCTTCGCCGCACAGGCGCAGTTGTTCTTCCATATTGAACTTGATCAGGTGCATCGGCACGTGGCCGGGCCCTTCGATCATCGTCTGCACGTCGTGCTTCCATGCGACCTGCGTGAGTTCGCCCAGTGTCGCGAGCTCGGCCATCTGCGCTTCGTCGTTCGCGTCGTAGCCGGAGCCCGGACGCAGGCCGTCGCCGAGGCTGAAGCTCACGTCGTACGCCTTCATGATTTCGCAGATTTCTTCGAAGTGCGTGTACAGGAACGATTCCTTGTGATGCGCGAGGCACCACTTGGCCATGATCGAGCCGCCGCGGCTGACAATGCCCGTCATGCGCTTGGCGGTCATCGGGATGTAGCGCAGAAGCACGCCTGCGTGGATGGTGAAGTAGTCGACGCCCTGCTCGGCCTGCTCGATCAGTGTGTCGCGGTACATCTCCCAGGTGAGCTCCTCCGCCTTGCCGTCCACCTTCTCCAGCGCCTGATAAATGGGCACCGTCCCGATCGGCACTGGCGAATTGCGAATGATCCACTCGCGCGTCTCGTGGATGTTCTTGCCGGTCGAGAGATCCATCACCGTATCGCCGCCCCAGCGGATCGCCCAGGTCATCTTGTCGACTTCTTCCGCGATCGACGACGACACCGCCGAGTTGCCGATGTTGGCGTTGATCTTCACGAGGAAATTGCGGCCGATGATCATCGGCTCGGATTCCGGGTGATTGATGTTGTTGGGGATGATCGCGCGGCCGCGGGCGACTTCGCTGCGGACGAACTCGGGCGTGATGAATTCCGGAATCGCTGCGCCGAAGTTCTGGCCCGGATGTTGTCGCGTCACGAGTTCGGTGCATGACCTCGAGCATGCTGTTCGCGCTGGAGATTCTCGCGAATCGCAACGAACTCCATTTCCGGCGTGACGATGCCGCGGCGGGCGTAGTGCATCTGTGTGACGTTGCCACTGAGATTCGCACCAGTTCTGGCGCGTCGAGGCAGGCGGTGCAAGTCGAAGCGCATTCCGGCGAGCTCGGGTTCCGCAAGGCGTTCACGGCCGTACGCCGAAGAGAGTTGCGGCAAGGCCTCGGTGTCGTGGCGATCCTCGATCCACTGCGCCCGCAATGCAGGCAAGCCGGCGCGGATATCGATGCTAGCAGCAGGGTCGGTATAGGGCCCCGACGTGTCGTACACCACGAGCGCCGGATTCTTCTCTGCACCCTCAGTGGACAATGAGCTGGCCGGCGTGTCCGACTGGGTGATCTCGCGCATCGGCACGCGGATGTCGGCGCGCGAGCCGACCACATGGATCTTGCGCGAATTCGGTAGCGCGGCGATCGCGGCGGCGTCAACGTGCGCATCGCGGGCGAAGAATTGGTCGTTGGCGTTCATGGGGCTCCTCTGCAGCAGCGGCATCGACACGGGCAGGGAGCGCGACGGGGACGAGACACGCTTCCCTGCGCCGGCATTATCCGCACAGGTACCAAGGGTGTGATCTCACCAAGCGCGCGCAACGCCGCACCTGGACCCCCAGCGTAGACTCAGGAAGTTACGCCAAACCGATCGTGCCGGCAAGCGGTCGCGACGCGTTCAATCCGCGGCAGCGTGGGCCGTTTGCGGTGACCGGCCTCAGCGACGGGCTGTACTGTTGCGACGTGCCAAGCCACTGCTGAAAGCGCTCGAAGTAGATGTAGATCACCGGCGTGATGTAGAGCGTCAGCACTTGCGACACGACCAGACCGCCGACGACGGCCAGCCCGAGCGGGCGCCGCGCCTCGCCGCCAGCGCCGAGCCCGAGCGCGATCGGCAGGCTGCCCATCAGCGCGGCCATCGTCGTCATCATGATCGGACGGAATCGCGTCACGCAGGCCTGGAAGATCGCGTCCTCGGCGCGACTGGTTCTCCTTGCGCTGCGCCTCGATCGCGAAGTCGATCATCATGATGGCGTTCTTCTTGACAATGCCGACGAGCATGATCATGCCGACGAAAGCGTACATGTTGAGATCGATGCGGAAGAGCCAAAGCGTCAGCAGGGCGCCGAAGGCGGCGGTCGGCAATCCCGAGAGAATCGTGAACCGGGTGGATGAAGCTCTCGTACAGGATCCCGAGCACGAGATAGATGACGAAGATGGCCAGCGCGAGCAGGATGCCCATTCCGGCGAGCGACGACTGGAACGCCTGCGCGTTGCCCTGGAACGTGCCGTTGATCGTCGCCGGCAGCGCATCGCCGCGGTGCGCCTTGGATCTCCTCGATCGCCTGCGACAACGCGACGCCAGGTTTCAGGTCGAAGGAGATCGTCACCGACGGGAGTTGCCCGAGATGCGTGATCGCCAGCGGGCCGATCGTCGGCTTGAGCTTGCCACGGAATTGAGCGGCACGAGCGCACCGGTGTTCGAGCGCACGTATAGCAGCGACAGCGCCGAGGGATCGGTCTGGAAGCGCGGAGGAGCTCCATGACCACCCAGTATTGGTTGGTCGGAGCGTAGATCGTCGATACCTGGCGCGAGCCATAGGCGTCGTAGAGCGTGTTCTCGACCTCCTGCGCGGATACGCCAAGCGCGGAGGCGCGGTTGCGGTCGATCTCCACCGTGACCTGCGGCTGAGTGATCTGCAGGTCGCTGGTCACGTCGACGAGGCCGGGCAGCGCGCGCAGCTTCTCCTCGACTTTGGGCGCCCACTCGTAGAGCTCGGTCGTGTCCGAAGCCTGCAGCGTGTATTGATAGAGGCTCTTGGTCAGCTGGCCGAGCCGAATCGCCGGCACGTTCTGGACGAACGCCTTGATGCCGGGCACGCTGGTGAGCGCGGGCCGCAGTTCCTGCACGACGACGTCGGCGGTCGGGCGTTCGCCGCGCGGCTTCAGCGTGACGAACAGGCGGCCGCTGTTGAGCGACCCGCCTGAACCGCCGGCGCCCACGAACGACATGACGCCCTCGACGTGCGGATTGCGGCGCGCGATCTCGGCGACTTGGCGCTGCAGGTTGGACATCGCATCGAAGGAGATGTCCTGCGCCGCTTCGGTGAACACGAATATCTGGCCCACATCGTCGCTGGGAAGGAAGCCCTTCGGCATGTATGTGAAAAGGAACGCCGGTTGCGACGAAGATCGCGCCGAACGCCAGCCATCGTGAGCCGCCGGTGCGCCGAGCGCCAAAGCCAAGGCTCGTCCGGTAACCGGCGAGCAAGCAGTCGAACATCCGCCCGGTGAAGCGCGTAGACGCGGCCGTGGTCCTCGTCGTGCTCGATCGGTCAGCATGCGGCTGCACAGGAGCGGCGTCAGCGTGAGCGACACGAACCCCGAGAGCAGCACCGCGACGATGATCGTCACCGCGAACTCGTGCAGCAGACGGCCGAGGATGCCGCCCATGAACAGCACCGGGATGAACACCGCGGCCAGCGACAGCGTCATCGAGACGATGGTGAACCCGATCTCCTTGGAGCCGTCGAGCGTCGCCTGCATCCGCGGCTTGCCCATTTCCATGTGCCGCGTGATGTTCTCCAGCATCACGATGGCGTCGTCGACGACGAATCCGACGCACAACGTCAGCGCCATCAGCGACAGGTTGTCGAGGTTGTAGCCGAATACGTACATCAAGGCGAACGTGCCGATGATCGACATCGGCAGCGCGAGGCTCGGGATCAGCGTCGCGCGCGCGCTGCGCAGGAACACGAAGATGACGCCGACGACGAGCGCCAGCGCGAGCAGCAGCGATATCTGCACGTCGCGCACCGACTCGCGGATCGACTGCGACCGGTCATAGAGGACTGACAGCTTGATCGATGGCGGCAATTGCGCCTGGAACGTAGGGCAGGACCCTCTTGATCGCGTCGACGACCTCGATCGTGTTCGTGCCCGGCTGGCGCTGGACGCCGAGGACGACGCCGCGCGTGCCGTTGTACCAGGCCGCGATCTTGTTGTTCTGCACGCTGTCGAACACCTGGCCGAGCTGGTCGAGCCGCACCGGCGCTCCATTGCGGTAGGCGACGATCAGCGGCGCAAACGCCGTCGCATCGTTGAGCTGTCCCGTGGCCATGCACCGAAGTGGCGCGCTCGCGGCCATACAGCGTGCCCGTGGGCAAATTGACGTTGGCATTGCCGACCGCCTGCTCGACGTCGGTGAGCGCGATGCCGCGGGTCGCGAGCGCGTTGGGGTCGAGCTGGATGCGCACCGCATACTGCTGCGACCCGAACACCTGCACCTGCGCCACGCCGCTGATCGTCGAGATCCGCTGGGCCAGGTTGTTCTCGCCGTAATCGTCGACGACCGACAGCGGCTGCGTCTCCGAGGTGAGCGCGAGCAGCAGAATGGAGAAGTCCGCGGGATTGACCTTGCGCAGGATCGGCGGCGTCGGCATTCCCGACGGGAGCGACCGGGCGGCGGCGGCGATCGCCGACTGCACGTCCTGCGCCGCGGCGTCGATGTTGCGGTCGAGCGCGAACTGCAGGGCGATCGTCGTGTTGCCGTTGGTCGATGTCGAGGTCATCGAGTCGATGCCGGCGATGGTCGAGAACTGCTTCTCGAGCGGCGTCGCGACCGACGACGCCATCGTATCCGGGCTGGCGCCCGGCAGGCTCGCCGTGACCTGGATCGTCGGGAAATCGACGTTGGGCAGCGCGTTGACCGGCAGGAGCCGGTAGCCGGCCAAGCCGAAGATCAGGATGCCGATCATGACCAGCATCGTCATCACCGGCCGGCGGACGAACAGTGCGGCGATGTTCACGATGCAGCTTTGGCGGTGATTCACCCTGGTGCCCGGCGCGAGGCGAAGCTGACCGACGGTGACGACCTGCTCGCCCGGCTTGAGGCCGCTGGCGATGACCGTTTCTTCGCCATCCGCACGCTGGACCTTGATGTCGCGCAGGGCGACGGTCTGATCGGAGTTGACGATGAAGACGTACTGCCCGTTGGGGCCGTTCTGCACGGCGGCCGATGGCGCGACGACGGCGTCCTTCTGTTCGTAAAGCGTGAGCACGACGTTGACGAACTGGCCCGGCCAAAGTGCCTTGTCGGTATTCGGAAACTCGGCCTTGAGCTTGATCGTGCCGGTCGTCGTATCCGCCGAGTTGTCGATGAACGACAGCTTGCCCGCGACCGGCGGGTGCGCGCGTATCGGCGAGTGCGCCTGCACCCTCAGTTCGCCGTCCGCCTGATACTCGGCGGATGTCGGCGAGGCTCTGCTCGGGGACGGAGAACGAGGAGTAGATCGGCACGACCTGATTGATCGTGACCAGCGGGTTGGTGTCGTTGGCTTTGACCAGATTGCCCTGCTGGATCTGGATGCGGCCGGCGTAGCCCGTCACCGGCGAACGAATCGTGCAGTATTCGAGCGAAAGCTGGGCGTTCTCGATCGCCGCCTCGTCCGCGCTCACGGTAGCGGCAGCGGTTGCGGCGTTGGTGCGCACCTGCTCGTAAGCGTCCGGCGAGATGAAATTCTTCGTCGAGCAGATCCTTGTAGCGCTTTTCCTGCTCCACCGCCCGGTCGAGAGGGCCTTGTCCTTGAGCGAGATTCGCCTGCGCCTGCTTGCAGCATCGCGGCGTATGGACGCGGATCGATTTCGAACAGGACAGCGCCCTGGCGAACCTCGTCGCCCTCCTTGAACTTCACCGACATCATTGCCCGTCGGCGCGCGCCTTGACCGCGACGGTCGTGTACGGTTCGACGTTGCCGATGGCAAAGAGGCGTGACCGGCATGTTCTTGAGCACGACCGGCACCGCAGTCACCGGCACCGTCGGGAGCGCTTTTCTGCGTCTCGGCACGCGGTCCGCGATTCGCCTGAAAGACGAAAAACACGGCCGTCGCCAACAAGGCGAGCACGAAAACTCCCTGAAAACAGCTTTTTTCTGGTCGACATGTATAACGGGCGGGCAATGCTGCCTCGCACCCATCCTCCCAAAGGTCCGCCAGGCGCGTGCGTTCGCGCCGTGTCCCATAGACCTTGTTACAGTCCGTAAATTCCCTGCGGACGGTGCGGTCAGCCTTGATCTACCGAATATTATGGCCCAATCGGGACAGACGAGGGTGGCGGTCGTGTTTTGATACAAATGCTGGCCGGCCCCTCCCAGTCACACCCGTTACGCACGACATAACGCTGTAACACACAGCAGGCTTGGGACAGAGTGGGCGGATTTTTTTCGCGGCGGCCGCTTGGACGGGCCTGGAACGCGACGGAACGATGCGATTTGCGAAGCTCGCCCCGCCGCCGTAACATCGCTTGGCGTCGCGGGTGTAGCTCAATGGCAGAGCAGAAGCTTCCCAAGCTTACGACGAGGGTTCGATTCCCTTCACCCGCTCCAATCGCAAGAACGCCCTCGCCGTCATTCCGCGAGGACGCCGATCAGCTGGTTAGCCTGGCGCAATTTCTGCGCGAGGTCCCGCGACAGGTTAGTCAATACCGCAATCTTGATGTCGGGGTGCGCGACGGCGAGTTCATCGAGCGCGTTGGCGCTCAGGGTCCAGCATCGCACCGCGGTGTCGGCATGAACGGTCGCGCTGCGCGATGCCTGGCCGAGCATCACCATTTCGCCGAAGCTCATGCCGTTCGACAGCGTCGCGAGGCGCTGGTGCGATCCGTCGGCAAGCGAAAGCACGACACTGACCTCACCGTCACGGATCAGAAATACGCGATCGTCCTGCTCCTGACCGGCCGCAATGATGATCGCGCCCGAAGCATAGTCCGCGGAGTGCATGCGAGACTGGAGTTGTGCCAGGGACCGCTCGGCCATTCCCGTAAACAGCGGAAACGCCTGCAGTGAACGTACCCGTGCCGGCGATTCCGCGATTGATTCAAGCAGACGGTCCTCGCACCATTCCACCGCCAGGTCGTTGTCTTCGAAAGTCAGGTAGCCGCTGCTGCCGTCCGGAAGCGTGCGCGTCAGCGCGTCCTCGACGACCACGCGGCCGCGGATGCGCGAGAACACAAACGCCTTGTCCTGCGCCGCGAGCAAATGGCGGACTTCATGCAGCAGCCGCGCCGCGCTGTCCGCAAGGTAACTCACGCGATGCATGTCGAGGATGAAGCAGTCCGCTTCCGGGGCCATCTGCATCAATTTACGGACGACGAATTCTGCGCCGTCGAAGGCGACCTCGCCCTGAAGACTCAGGAACTTGATGCGCGAAGCGAGCGGCCGGAGTTGCGCCGCGGTCGCCATGGAACGAACCCGTCGCGACGGCGCGTCGAGCGCGGTGAAGCTGCGGCCCAGAACCAGCGACGGAGAAACGGACGCTCCGAACGCGTGCAGGCCGAATTCGCGCGAGATCTCTCTGCACACCGCGATGCCGCGGACGCTGTTGCCGTGGTCATCGAGACGCGGGGAGTAAATGGCGATGCCGAAGCGTCCCGGCAGCACCGCGATCACGCCGCCGCTGACGCCGCTTTTGGCGGGCAGGCCAACGTCGTACAGCCAACTGCCCGCGTAGTTGTACATCCCGCACGTCGCCATGATGCTGAGCACGGACTGCACTTCCTCCGCGGGGACCGCCCGTTTTCCCGTGATGGGATGCACGCCGGCGTTGGCGAGGGTCGCGGCCATGCAGGCGAGATCGCGACACGACACTTGCACCGAACACTGCCGGAAATAGTTTTCGAGCACCGGCATCGGATCTCCATCGATGATGCCGAAGTTCTTGAGCATCCAGGCGATGGCCCGATTGCGAAAGCCGGTTTCGCTCTCCGAACGGTATACCGCCGCGTCGATACTGATAGGGCGGCCGAAAAACGCCGCAATGACGTCGGCAATGCGCTCCCATTGCGCTGCCGCGCTGTTGCCCGAAACCAGCCCTGTCATCGCGATTGCACCAGCATTGATCATGGGATTCAGGGGTGCACCGGTTTGGGGATCGAGGCTGATCGAATTGAAGGCCTCGCCGCTCGGCTCGACGCCCACTTTGCGGAGCACTTCGTCGCGGCCTTGATCGGCCAGCGCTGCGGCGTAGACTGCCGGCTTGGACAGGGATTGCATGGTGAATTCATGGCCGCAATCCCCGACTTCGTAGGCATAGCCGTCGGCAGTTACGATGCAGATTCCGAAGGTATCCGGGGCGACGTTCGCCAGCTCCGGGATATAGGTCGCAACGGAGCCGTCGGTTAAACATCGGTACTTTTTGTGCAGCGCGACAAGGTACGTCTGCAGGGGCAGGGTTGCTGAATTCATTGGGGAGGGGGCTTTCGATGGGCGTGTTTTCCTCTGAATCGCAATTTTGATGCCTGCGCGAACCTTGCCGCGCCTGTCCATCGACCCCGGACCGTGCTAATGCCGACCGAGCGCCCTGCAGTGCTCGCCTCCGCCGCCGCATGGTTCGACAGCGGCGCGCTGCTCGCCGATGTTCAGCGCCGCGTCGGCTATCGCACGGAGAGCCAGAATCCCCAAAGCGGCCCAATACTCGGCGCGCTATCTGGACGAGGAGATTCGCCCGAGTGTCGAGCGAATGGGCTTTCACGCGTCGATTTGGCCCAATCCCGTCGCCGGCGCACCGCCGATGTTGTTTGCGGAGCGATTCGAAGATTCCGCGCGGCCGACGGTGCTCATCTACGGACATGGCGATGTCGTCGCCGGCTACGATGACCAGTGGAGCGGCGGGCGCACACCGTGGGCCGTGTCTGCCGTGGACGACCGCTGGTATGGTCGTGGCACCGCCGACAACAAGGGCCAGCACACCATCAACCTCGCCGCGCTCGGTCGCGTACTCGACCTTCGCGGGCGTCTCGGCTTCAACGCCAAGCTGCTCATTGAAATGGGCGAAGAAGTCGGCTCGCCCGGATTGCGCGCGGCGTGTGCGCGGCATGCGGAGGCATTGCGCGCCGACGTGCTGATCGCATCCGACGGCCCTCGACTGTCGTCCGTGCGCCCGACAATTTTCCTTGGCTCGCGCGGCGTGTTCAACTTCGATCTGGACGTCGATTTGCGCGACGGGTCGCACCACTCGGGTAACTGGGGTGGGCTGCTCGCCAACCCCGGGACCATCCTCGCCAACGCGATTGCATCGCTGGTTGACGCGCGCGGCCGTATCCTGGTCGAGGCCCTACGACCTGCACCGATCCCCGCGTCGGTGCGGCGCGCGCTGGCCGCGATCGAACCCGGCGAGCCTGGCGGACCGGCTATCGATGCGGATTGGGGCGAACCGTCGCTGACACCCGCAGAGCGCGTGTTCGGCTGGAACGCACTCGAAGTGCTCGCGTTTCGCACTGGCAATCCGGAGCGGCCGGTCAACGCGATTCCGCCGCGCGCGAGCGCCAATCTTCAGGTTCGCTTTGTCGCCGGTTGCGATTGGCGGTCGTTCATTCCGGCCGTGCGCGCGCACCTGGACGCGCGCGGATTTGCCGCGGTCGGTATTGTGCAGGGCGCCATGGAGCCGATGGCCGCAACCCGCCTCGATCCCGATCATCCATGGGTGCGCTGGACCAGCGCATCGGTGGCGGCGACGACGGGCGCGCCGCCGGCGATTCTGCCGAACCTTGGGGGTTCGCTGCCGAACGATTGTTTCGCCGTCGTGCTCGGCATGCCCACCATCTGGGTGCCGCACTCCTATCCGGCGTGCTCGCAGCACGCGCCGAACGAACACATGCTCGCCAGCGTGGCGCGCGAAGGCCTGCAGATCATGACCGGACTGTTTTGGGACCTCGGTGCGCCGGAGTGCGCGCCTCCTTCGGCATAACCGTGGACTAGGGCCGAATGTACGCCCAGCCTTGCTGTTGCCGCGACATCAGCTCGACCACGCCCGCCGGCACATAACCAATGCCGTTGAGCATGTCGGCGCGCGTGAGCTTCTGCCCTTTCATCGAGATTTCGCAGGCGACCACTTTGACGCCCGCCGCGGTTGCTTCGTCGACGCGGCCGCTCACGGTCGAGTCGATCTTGAGCATGCCGATGCCCGGTCCATAGGCGACGACTTCGACATCCACGTTGGCAGCGCCCAGATCGGACTGGAGATTTCTCGCGTTGTTCAGCGCGAGGTTCCATTTGCCGGGATCGGCATCGCTGACTTGGATGACGACGCGATTGCGTTGCGCAGTCGGTTGCTGAGCCTCAACACGCGGGATTCCCGCCTCGATCACGCACAGCAGCGCGAGACCGAACGTGGCGGCTAAAAGTGTTCGCGATGGTCTTGCAATCATCATTGCTCCTCAGCGCCCTCGAAGGTATGAGTTTACCCCGTCACGGCGCTCGCCGTGATTGCACTGAACCGATGCAAGCGACGCGTGGAACACCTTTGCCGCCAGTGTAGCGATCACTCGAATAGCTCCCTCTGATTTTCACGAGCGTTCGGCCGGTTGCAGGTGATAGCGTAAAATCAGGTGCGGAGCTCGTCCGATCGCGCGTCGACGCTCTTCTTTCATTTCGTGACCTTCTCCCGCTTTCCGCCGCCACAGTGAAATCGTCGACGCATATTTCGTTGTCGGCGGTGTTGCTGATCGTGCTCGCGAGCGCGTGCTTCACATCGGTCGACGTCACGGTCAAGCATCTTTCCCAGCGCTATCCGGTGCCTCTGCTCGTTTGGGCGCGGTGGGGCGTACAGACCCTGCTCATGCTTGCCGTTCTTGGCCCGACGCTGCGCTGGAAGCTGGTGCGCACGAAGCGGCTTCCGTTGCACCTCATTCGCGGCGCGGTGCTGGTCGGTTCCGGCACCTGCTTTTTCTCCGCGCTGAAGTTCCTTCCCATCGCCGAGGCAACGGCGCTCAACTACATGTCGCCGATGCTGGTCACGCTGATGGCCGGTTGGTTCTTGGGCGAGAGCATCACCCGCCCGCGCTGGGCCTTTGTCGTCGCGGGGTTCGTCGGCATGCTGCTCATCGTGCGACCAGGCACCGAGGTCCTGCATCCCGCCGCATTTTTCGCGCTCGCGGCGGCGGCGCTGTACGCGACGTTCCAGATCCTCACCCGCAAGATGGCAGGCGAAAACCTGATGGTGCTGCTGTTTTTTCCGGGCCTTGTCGGCACCGTACTGGCGTCGGTCGTGGTGCCGTTTTTCCACTACGAGGCCTGGTACCCGATTTCCGATGTTCTGCTTTTCGTCGGCATCGGCATCATGGGCTTCGTCGGGCACATGCTGTTCATCAAGGCGTTCCAGGTCGCGTCCGCGTCGGCGATCGCGCCGTTCACCTACATGCAATTGGTTTGGTCGACGCTCGCTGGCTGGCTGGTGTTCGACTCGTTTCCGGACGCATGGACGCTGTCGGGGATCGTCGTCATCGCCGGCAGCGGCGTCGTCCTGACGTGGTACGAACGCTGGCGGGCGAGCTTGCCGCCGGCGGAACCCGTGGCAGTCGACTGAGGCAGCGTCCCGCGCGGTACAATCGTCGCAAGCGTGACGTCGTTTTCGCGAGCGATGCGGGGCGCCTGCGCAATGTCAATTTCAAGGAGAGAATGCAATGACCGGCGACAAGCCACGCGTGGGTTTCATCGGCCTCGGACTCATGGGGCACGGCATCGCCAAAAATCTGGTCAGCAAGGGATTCCCGCTGACGGTGCGCGTGCATCGCAACCGCAAACCTGCGGAAGATATCCTTGCTGCGGGAGCGAAAGAGGTCAACATCCAGCGCCGAGCTCGCGCGCGAGCTCCGACATCGTGATCCTGTGTGTCACGGGCTCGCCGCAGATCGAGGAAATCGTCTATGGTGACAGCAGCGCAGCGAGCGGCATCATGAGCGTGGCGCGCGAAGGACTCATCGTGATCGATACGTCCACTGCGGAGCCCGCGTCGACGGCGAAAATCCGCGACGATTTCGCCAAGAAAGGCACGAAGTACGTCGACGCACCGCTCGCACGCACCCCGAAGGAAGCCGAAGAGGGCCGCCTCAACACCATGGTCGGCGCCGACGACGCGACGTTCGCGCAGCTCAAGCCGGTGTTTGCGGCGTATTGCGAGAACGTCATCCATGTCGGGCCACCCGGCCATGGCCACATGCTGAAGCTGATCAACAATTTCATCGGCCAAGCCATCGCCACGGCCACGGCCGAGGCATGCGCGGCATGCGCCAAATCCGGCGTGTCGATTCGCAAGCTGCACGAGATCATCTCGGCGGGCGCGGTCAACTCCGGCATTTTCCAGATGATGGTCGGCAAGATGCTCGAGGGCGACATGGCGGGCCTCAAGTTCACACTGGTCAATGCGATGAAGGACCTGCGCTATTACACGCATTTCGCCGAATCGCTGCCGGTGTCGGCGATCGTCGGCGAAGCGGTGCATCAGAGCCTGGTCAACGCGAACCTGATGGGTTACGGCGACAAGTACATCCCGTCGCTGATCGAGGTGCAGGAGCAGCTTGCCGGCGTGAAGATCGTCTGAGAGGCTCGTCATGGCCACCGCGACGCAACCGCTCTGGGACAACCCGCTCGGTACCGACGGTTTCGAATTCGTCGAGTACGCCGCGCCGGATCCTGCCGCGCTGGGGCGTCTTTTCGAGCAGATGGGCTTCATCGCGGTGGCGAAGCACCGCTCGAAGAACGTGCTGCTGTACCGGCAGGGCGGCGTCAATTTCATCGTCAACGCCGAGCCGGACAGTTTCGCCCAGGGCTTCGCGCGCGTGCACGGGCCTTCGATCTGCGCCATGGCGTTTCGCGTCAAGGATGCCGCGCTCGCGTACCGGAAGACCGTCGCCCAGGGCGCATGGGGCGTGGAAGCGCGGCCTGGCCCGATGGAATTCAATATCCCGGCGATCAAGGGTATCGGCGATTCGCTGATCTATCTCGTCGACCGCTATCCCGGCATCGACGGCAGCGGCGTATCGATCTACGACATCGACTTCGTGCCATTCGCCGGCGTCGATCAGCATCCTCGCGGGGCGGGGCTCATCGCCATCGACCACCTGACGCACAACGTGCATCGCGGGCGCATGGACGAATGGGCGGGATTCTACGAGCGCCTGTTCAATTTCCGCGAAGTCCGCTACTTCGACATCGAAGGCCAGCTCACGGGGCTCAAGAGCAAGGCGATGACGAGCCCTTGCGGCAAGATCCGTATTCCGATCAACGAAAGCTCGGACGACAAGAGCCAGATCCAGGAGTATCTGGTCGCGTATCACGGCGAAGGCATCCAGCACGTCGCCCTCGGCACGCAGGACATTTATGCGACGGTCGAAAACCTGCGCGCCACGCAGGTTGCTTTCCAGAACACGCCGGAGACCTATTACGACTTGCTATCGACGCGTTTGCCGGGACACAAGGAAGACATCGCGCGGCTGAGGAGCAACAATATCCTGCTCGATGGTGCGCCGGCCAAGGACGAAATGCTTTTGCAGATTTTTACGACCACCGTGATCGGCCCGATCTTCTTCGAGATCATCCAGCGCAAGGGCAATGAAGGATTCGGCGAAGGCAACTTCCGTGCGCTGTTCGAGTCGATCGAGCTGGATCAGATCCGGCGTGGAGTGCTGAAGGCGTAGCCCAGGCCCGAAGAGCACCTCCGACCGCATTCGTGCTCACGCCCGTGGCCTTTACGCTTCTTCGCCAGCTCGCTGACGGCGGGGTGCATTCGGGCGAAGCGCTCGCGCTCACCATCGGCATGACCCGCGCTCGCGTATCGCAACTGCTCAAGCAGGTGGAAGGTTCGGGCCTTTCACTCGAGCGCATTCGCGGTCGGGGTTATCGATTGCTCGACGCGACGCCGTTTCTCGATCGCGCGGCGATCATGCGTTCGCTGGACGCGCGTGCCGGCCCGTTGCAGGTCGAGGTCGCCGATCAGGTCGACTCGACCAGCAGCGAACTGCTTCGCCGGAATCCAGACACTGACATCCACCGCCTGCTGCTCGCCGCGGAGTGGCAAACGGCCGGACGTGGCCGACGTGGGCGCCAATGGACTTCAGTCGTCGGCGGCAGTTTGACCTTTTCGCTGGGCTGGCGCTTCGAGCAGGGCGCGGGGTTTCTCTCCGGCTTGTCGCTCGCCGTGGGCGTGGCGATCGCCCGGGCGCTCGAAGCATCGGGCTTCACGGAAGTCCTCCTCAAGTGGCCCAATGACCTCATGTATCGCCAGCGCAAGCTCGGCGGCATCCTGATCGAGCTGTCGGGTGATGCGCTCGGCCCGTCGCTGGTCGTCATTGGCGTCGGCATCAACGTGCGTTTGCCGGACTCCGTGCGCGGCGCGATCGATCAGCCGGTCACGGATCTATCCGCAAGCGTGACCCCGATCGATCGCAACGTGCTGCTCGCGCGCATCGCCGCAGAGATCGCGATGGCGCTGGCGCATTACGGACGCGAAGGATTCGCTGGCTTTCGCGAGGACTGGCAACGCCGCCACGCGCTGCAGCGCCAACGGGTCGACGTGCTGCTTCCGGACGGGAGCGTCATGCATGGTAGTGTCGTCGGCGTGGATGCCGACGGCGCGCTTCTGCTCGACGATGGCGGCCGGCGCTTGCGCCTGGTAAGTGGCGAAGTGTCGCTTCGTCGCCCACGGCGATGATCCTGGTGCTCGATTGTGGCCGCAGCCGCCTCGAGTGGGGGCTCGCGGGCCACTATGGCTGGTCCGCGCAGGGGGCTGTGGACAATCAGGACATCGGCACGCTCGCGTTGCGCAATTGGCAAAATCTGCAGCGACCGATGCGGGTCGTCGGCATCAACGTTGCCGGCGAGGCGATGCGGGTTCGCGTCGAAGCGCAGCTCACGCGCTGGCGCATGATGCCGCAATGGCTGATCGCGACAGAAGAGGCCTGCGGCGTCAGCAACCGCTATGCGTTGCCTTCGCAGCTGGGCGCGGATCGGTGGGCGGCGCTCGTCGCTGCGCGCACGCGCGCGCTGCAGGAACTGTTTCCCCCGCCGTGCGTGGTGGTCAACGCTCGCACCGTGATCAGTGTCGATGCGCTCGACAGCGCGGGCGTATTCCGCGGTGGTGTCGTGCTCCCGGGGTTGAATCTCATGCTGCAGGCGCTGGCGTCCAATACTTCAATGAAGATTCCGCCGGGCCGCTATGAGGATTTTCCGATCAACAACGCGGACGCCATGATGTCGGGGTCGGTGCAGGCGGTGTGCGGGGCGATCGAGCAGATGCGTGGCCGGCTGAATGGCGACGCCGGCGCGGTCAAATGCGTCCTCGGCGGCGCGGCGGCAGAAATAGCGCCCCACCTTACCCCGCCGGTGGAGGTCGTGGATAATCTGGTGCTCGACGGCGTCCTCGCCCTGGCTCTGGCTCAATGAGAACACTGGTCTTACTGCTGCTGCTCGCCAACATCACGATGTTCGGCTATACCAAGCTGGACAGCGTCGGGTCGGGCGAGGGTGTGCGCCTGAGCCAGCAGGTACAGCCGGACAAGGTCAAGCTATTGACCGCGCAGCAAGTCGCCGCGCTGGGACCGGCCAAGGTCGCATCGCTCGCCGACGTCTGCGTCGAATGGGGACCGCTGTCCGATTCCGACCGCGCGCGCGCGCTGGCGGCCGTCGAGCCGCTGGACCTGGGCAAGCTGATGACGCAGAAGAAGGTCGAGATCATTGCCAACTACTGGCTGTTCCTGCCGCCGTCGGCGAACAAATCCGCGGCGGACCGGCGCGTCGACGAACTCAAGTCGCAAGGCGTGAAGGAGGTGAGCGTCGTCGACGCGGGACCGCAACACCTGGCCATTTCTCTCGGGACGTTTCGCACCGAGGCGGAAGCGCAAGCGAGACTCGACGCGCTGCTGACGCAAGGCGTCAAGAACGCGAAAGTCGGCCAACGTGTGCAGGCTATTCAGCAGACCGCGCTCGTCGTCCGCGACCCGCCGGCACCTGCTGTCGTGCGGCTCAAGGAGCTGCAAGGCGCCTTTCCGGGTACCGACGTCAAAATCGGTTCGTGCGAGAAAACCAGCTGATTTCCATCACACGGCACGACGCGGACACGACGCGGGCGGTTATCTGGAACGCCGTCCTGGCGGATCATATTGCGCAGGCCCGGGCGCTATTCCTCGAATACGCGCAGTGGCTCGATGTCGATCTATGCTTTCAGGGATTCGATGCCGAGCTCGCCGGACTGCCCGGCGACTACGCGCCGCCGCGCGGACGGTTGTTGCTTGCGGGCACGGACGACCGTGCATTCGGTTGCATTGCATTGCGGCCGATTGATGCGGCATCCCGGACAGGGGAGGTCAAGCGTCTGTACGTGCAGCCAGCGCAACGTGGCCAGCGCTGGGGCCGTCGCTTAGGCGAGGCGCTGATCGCCGAAGCTCGCGCCATCGGCTACCACGAGCTCAAGCTCGATACGCTCGCGTGGATGACCGCCGCGCGCGCGCTGTATGCGGAGCTGGGTTTTCGCGAATGCGCACCGTATTATGAGAATCCGTTGCCGGATGTCGTGTACATGTCGCTGCAGCTCTCGCCTGTGACGGCTTCGTCTTGATGCTGTACTTGACACGAACCGAAGCCGACGCCATCCAGGCACGCACCCGAGCGCTTGAAGCACGAGTAGGCGTTCAGGTCGTCACCGCCGTGGTCGGCAAGGCGGACCACTACGTCGAACTGCCGTGGAAAGCGTTTGCGCTCGGCGCCGTGATGGCGGCATTCGCCGTGGTCGTCGCCGATTGGCTGCGGCCGGACTGGGTTGGTTCGCGCGTCGCGCTCATGCACGTGCTGGCGATCCTTGGCTGTGGTGCCGCAAGTGCGCTGTTCGCGATTTTCTCACCCGCGTACGCGCGACTGTTTCTCACGACTCAGCGTCGCGACAGCGAGGTGCGCCATTGCGCGGAATCGATGTTCCTGCGCAGGGAATTGTTTCGTACGCACGACCGCAACGGCATCCTGATGCTGGTATGCCTGTTCGAGCACAAGGTCGAGATCCTTGCCGACAAGGAATTGCATGCCCAGGTCGGGGAGCCGCAATGGCGCTCGGTAATTGCGCGGATGACCTCCGCCCTGGCGGCGGGACGGATATCCGAGGCCCTCGATAAGGGACTCGAGCGGCTCGAAGAAATCCTGCGCGAGAAAGGACCGAAGCCTCGACCGGACGCCGTCGACGAACTCGGCGAGCGTCCGATCGAAGAACGAGGTGCGCGATGACCACGCCGGCGCTGGCGTGGCGATGGCCGTTGATTGCGCTGTTCGCGTTGATCGCGCAGGTCGCTCCCATCGCAGCGCACGGTGCCGACGTGCCGTTCCTTACGGGAAGGGTCGTCGACAACGCGGAAATATTGAAGCCGGCGACGCGGGACACACTCGCTGCGGTGCTCAAGGCGCACGAGCAGGCGACCAGCAATCAGGTTGCGGTGTTGACGATTCCGACGATCAACGGCGACTCGATCGAGGAATACGCCACCAAGGTGTTCGAAAACTGGAAGCTGGGGCAGAAAGGCAAGGACAACGGCGTGCTCGTCATCGTCGTCCCCAACGACCACAAGATGCGCATCGAAGTCGGTTACGGTCTGGAAGGCACGCTGCCCGACGCCGTCGCAAGCCGCATCGTCCGCAACGTGATGACACCGCAGTTCAAGGCCGGCGACTACGACAAGGGCGTCGACCGACGGCGTCAATGCGATCATCGCGCAGCTCGAAGGCAAGGGCGACGCAAGCGCGGCCGCCGACGAGCCGTCGTCGAGTTCGACTGCGAACTCGAGGACGCTCTTCGACGGGCCCGACCTCGGCTGGCCGGAACGGATCCTCCTTGGCGCGTTCATCTTCGGCATCATCGGACTATTCACGTTCATCGGCGTGATGACGCCGGGCGTGGGCTGGTTCCTGTACGTGTTCCTGATCCCGTTCTGGGCCATGTTCCCGATCGTGATCGTCGGCGTTCGCGGCGCGATGATCCTGCTCGGCGTCTACGTCGTCGGGTATCCGATCGCCAAGTTGATCCTCGGCCGCACTGCGTGGTATCAGAAAGCGGCGCAGGATCTCAAGACCAAGGGTACGGCAAGTGTCGGCGGCTTCGTGATGAGCAGCGGAGGCTTCGCGGGAAGCTCGTCATCCGGCGGAGGCGGAGGTTTCTCGGGCGGCGGTGGAGGTTTCTCGGGCGGCGGTGGAAGCTCAGGCGGCGGCGGCAGTTCGGGCAGCTGGTGAGTCTATTCTCCGTCCGCGCGGTCGAACGGTCGCGCGGCTGATGTCGCCATTGGTATGGCGCTGTGGCAAGCTCGCGAATGTTCAGGCGCGCGCACTGATTGCAAAGCCGCGCCCGTCGCCGCGCGGCGATGCAGGCGCTTCGACCCGCACGTCGCGGTAGCCAGCCCTGCGCACCAGTGCGAGGATTTCATCCTCCTCGTGCCACGTTGTCGCCAGGAATTCGTCTTCTCGAGCCACGATCTGCCCGGACACTCTGTGTTCGTAACGGCTGGCGACGTAAACGCGTCGCCGCTCGGGTTCGCATGCAGTCTCGGAGCGGCGCACGATCTGCGATCCGTCGCCCAGGGCGACCTTTCGAAACTCGACAACAGGCGCGCCCGGCGGATGCAGTGCGGCGTCCGGCACGAACAAGTCGAGCAAAAGTACCGCGGGCGGGACGAGGTGCGCTCGAATGCGCCCGAGCGCCTCGAGCACGTCGTCTTGTGCGGTCAATAGCTGCAAGCGAGCCGGCGGCGATGAACGCCGCGCCGTAGCGAAACGGCACATTGAGCGCGGCGATGTTCTGCCGGAACAGCCTCGCCTCGTAGCCGCCGCCGCGCAACCGCGCAGCGCAACTCGCCAGCATCGCCTCCGAAAGATCGACGCCGTGTACGCGAAAACCTGCTTCGGTCAGCGGAACAAGCACACGCCCGGATCCCGCCATGGCTTCGAGCAAGGCGCCCGCGTCCTGGGGCAGGCGCGAGCGATACCAGGCAACCTCTTCCTCGGCGGCAATTGGCTTGTCCGCGTCGTAGAACAAGGTGGCCAGCGGGCCATACTCGGTAATGGACGCGTGTCGCGCGGGTCGCGTCGCGGCTGGCTTGAGGTCCGCTTTCAGGTCTGTTCCCATGCGACGTGATGCGCGCCTGCCAGATGCCCGACCAACCGAAACTCCATTTCGCTGCGACAGTCGACCAGCACCGCATCGGCGTTGTGCTGGAGGAAAACGATGGCTTCCCTCGGCTTGAGGTGCTTCATCGCGACAATCTAGCACTACCCAAAGGCGTCTTCAAACGTGTCGGTCGAGCGATGCGCGCGCTGCGGCAGCGATCGTGTCGATCCAGCGAGACGCCGCCGGTACCGCCCCGGTCCAGCGCAGAAACCCATGAATCATGCCCTCGCATCGGAT
This sequence comes from uncultured beta proteobacterium, assembly GCA_963732105.1. Lineage (GTDB taxonomy): Bacteria > Pseudomonadota > Gammaproteobacteria > Burkholderiales > Casimicrobiaceae > PALSA-1003. Next base: position 632,482 of record CAVSYL010000010.1, on the reverse strand, counting down.
CAGCCGAACGGGCACGCCCGCGGTCTGCAGTCTGTGCGCGTAGTCCTGCCCGTCGTCGCGCAAGACATCGTTTTCGGCGATCGCGACGACAGCCGGTGCGAGGCCGGTGAGATTGGCGGCGGCCAGCGGCGAGAGCTCGGGCGCGCCGCGCGCCGCGCCCGAGCGATAGGCTTCCCAAAACCACGCCATCTGCGCGGCGCTCAAGTTGAATCCGGTCGAAAATTCGCGATATGAGTCACGCGAGCAGGTAGCGTCGAGCGCCGGGTAAAGGAGGAGTTGCAGCTGCGGCTGCGGAGCGCCGTCGGCGCGAAGCCGCAAGGTCAGGGCGGCCGCAAGATTGCCTCCCGAGCTGTCGCCAGCGACTGCGAAACGTGCGCCGTCGGCGCCGATGCTGCGGGCATGGGCGCGTGCCCACTGCCACGCGGCGGCAACGTCATCGAGCGCTGCCGGAAACACGTGCTCGGGCGCACACCGATAGTCGACCGCGACGACGACGGACTGCAGTTGCGTTGCCAGGATCCGACACAGACGATCATGCGACTCGAGCGAGCCGGTGACCCAGCCGCCGCCATGAGCGTAGAGAACCAGCGGCAACGTTGTGCCTGCCGTTGGCCGATAGATGCGCACCGTGACCGCGGCGTCGTCGCCTGGAATGCGTGTATCGGTCATCGTGCCGATGGTCAGCGGCTCCCCGCCGAGCAGCGCAGGCGTCCTTTCCGCAGCGGCGCGCAATTGGTCAACTCAGGGTCGACATCAGGTTGCGCTGCGCCGTGGGGAACGCTGAAAACGGTGTCGAGCAGGCGCCGGATATCGGGATCGAGCATATCCAACAATCTTACCGCGGGTTGACAAAGTCGAGCCAAGCCCTTATGTTTAGTTACGAGCGCCGATTTGATTCGGGGGCAACCCCGCAGCTTGCGGGCGCTATACAAATACGGCTAAAGCGGATTTCGACTCAGTTCCGACTGAAACCCGCTCGGCGGCACGCTGAACGGGTTTTTTGTTTGTGAAGACGACACGATGGCCACGACCGACAAGACCGAATTGCTCACTCGGCTGCTCGAACAGCGCATCCTCATCCTCGACGGGGCGATGGGCACGATGATCCAGGCCCGCAAGCTGGGAGAGGCCGACTATCGTGGCCCCGCCGCCTGCGGGCTGCACGACCACCCGCACGATCTCAAGGGCGACAACGACCTGCTCGTGCTATCCAGACCCGATCTGATTGTCGCTATCCACGACGAATTCCTGGAAGCCGGCGCCGACATCATCGAGACGAACACGTTCAATGCGACCCATATCGCGCAGGCGGACTACGGGCTCGAAAGCCGCGTACACGAGATCAATCTGGCCGCGGCCAGGCTCGCACGAGCCGCCGCGGATGCGTGGACCGCGAAGACCCCGGACAAGCCGCGTTTCGTCGCCGGTGCGCTCGGTCCGACCAACCGGACCGCGACAATTTCTCCGGACGTCAACGATCCCGGCTTCCGCAACGTGAGCTACGACGAACTCGTCGCGGCGTACACCGAGGCCATCGACGGCCTGGTCGAGGGTGGCGCGGACCTCCTGCTGGTCGAGACGGTTTTCGATACGCTCAATGCCAAGGCCGCGCTGTTCGCGATCGAGCAGTATTTCGACGCGCATGCGATGCGCCTTCCGATCATCGTTTCCGGCACGATCACCGACGCTTCCGGCCGCACGCTGTCCGGGCAGACACCGGAAGCTTTCTGGAATTCGGTGCGCCACGTGCGGCCGCTGGCGGTGGGGCTCAACTGCGCACTCGGCGCTGCGTTGATGCGGCCGTACATCGAGGAAATCGCCCGCGTGGCCGATACCTTCGTGTCCTGTTATCCGAACGCCGGGTTGCCGAATCCGATGAGCGACACCGGCTATGACGAGACGCCAGCGACGACCGCCCGTCTGCTCGGGGATTTTGCGCGCCACGGATTCGTCAACATCGTCGGCGGCTGTTGCGGTACCACGCCGGCGCACATCCGCGCGATCGCGGAGGCGGTGAAAAGCCTGCCACCGCGCAGGATCGCGACCCGCACCGCCGCCGAGGTGCTCGTCTGAAGCGCGCGCTTTGGCGTGTCGCTAGCCAATGAGCGATCGATGACCTCCGGGTCGACGCTGACCGGCGCGATGCGGCTCGCGGGGCTTGAGCCGTTGACCATTGACGATGACTCGCTGTTCGTTAATGTGGGTGAGCGCACCAACGTCACCGGCTCGCGCGCGTTCGCCAAATTGATCCTCGCCGGCGACTACGCGGGCGCCGTTGAAGTTGCGCGACAGCAGGTACAGAGCGGGGCCCAGATTATCGACATCAACATGGACGAAGCCATGCTCGATTCGATGGCGGCGATGGTTCGTTTCCTCCACCTCATTGCGGGCGAACCGGACATCGCGCGCATCCCGGTGATGATCGACTCGTCGAAATGGAGCGTCATCGAAGCCGGCTTGAAATGCGTGCAGGGCAAGCCGGTCGTGAACTCGATTTCGATGAAGGAGGGCGAAGCCGAATTTCTGCGGCAGGCAGGGCTGGTCAAGCGCTATGGTGCCGCGGCGATCGTCATGGCCTTCGACGAAAAAGGCCAGGCCGACACGTTCGAACGCAAGGTGCAGATCTGCCAGCGTGCCTACGAGCTGCTCACGCGCAAGGTCGGGTTTCCGGGCGAGGACATCATCTTCGATCCCAACATTTTCGCGATCGCGACCGGTATCGAGGAACACAACAACTACGCCGTCGATTTCATCAATGCGACGCGCTGGATCCGGCAGCATCTGCCGCACGCCAAGGTCTCGGGCGGCGTTTCGAACGTGAGCTTCAGCTTCCGCGGCAACGATCCCGTACGCGAGGCGATTCACACGGTGTTCCTGTATCACGCGATCAAGGCCGGCATGACGATGGGCATCGTGAACGCTGGACAGCTCGGGGTTTACGACGAGCTGGATCCCGTGTTGCGCGAGCTGGCCGAAGACGTGGTGCTCAACCGGCGCCCGGATGCAACCGAACGCCTGGTCGCGTTCGCTGAAACCTACAAGGCCAAGGGCAAGGCGAACGTCGAGGACGAGGCGTGGCGAAACGGCAGCGTTGAATCGCGTTTGTCGCACGCTCTGGTAAAGGGCATCACCGCGCACATCGTCGAAGACACCGAGGAGGCGCGCCAGCAGTATGCGCGGCCGATCCAGGTGATCGAGGGCCCGCTGATGGCCGGGATGAACGTCGTCGGCGACCTGTTCGGCGCAGGCAAGATGTTCCTCCCGCAAGTGGTCAAGAGCGCGCGCGTGATGAAGCAGGCTGTCGCGCATCTGGTGCCGTTCATCGAAGCCGAGAAGGCAAAATCCGGCGAGGCGAGCAAGCCCAAGGGCACGATCGTCATGGCCACCGTCAAGGGTGACGTGCACGATATCGGCAAGAACATCGTCGGTGTCGTGCTCCAGTGCAATAATTTCGAGGTCATCGACCTCGGTGTGATGGTGCCCGCCAAGAAAATCCTCGACACGGCGACCGAACGCAAGGCCGACATCGTCGGACTCTCCGGGCTGATCACGCCGTCGCTGGAGGAGATGGCGCATGTCGCCCAGGAAATGCAGCGGCTGGGCATGCGGCAGCCGTTGCTGATCGGCGGCGCGACGACATCGCGTGTGCACACGGCGGTGAAGATCGCGCCCGGCTACGCCGGTGTCACGGTGTACGTCCCCGACGCATCGCGCGCCGTCGGTGTCGCCAGCAATCTGCTGTCCGACGATCTCAAGTCCGCCTATGTTGCCGAGGTCGCCGTCGATTATGAGAAGCTGCGGATCCAGCACGCGAACCGAAAAGGTCCGACGCTGGTCACGCTCGACGCGGCGCGCGCCAACGCCTTTCGAGGCGATTGGGTGCATTATTCGCCGCCGACGCCGGAGTTCATCGGGCGCCGCGAATTCAGGCACGCCGATCTGGCGGAACTTGCGCGCTATATCGACTGGGGCCCGTTTTTCCAGACGTGGGAACTCTCCGGGCCTTTTCCCGCGATACTCGACGACCCGATCGTCGGCGAGGCCGCGCGCAGCGTGTACGCCGAAGGTCAGACGATGCTCAAGCGTATCATCGACGGTCGCTGGTTGACCGCGAATGGCGTCGTCGCGCTGTTGCCAGCCAATGCGGCTGGCGATGACATCGAGTTCTACGGCGACACGTCGCGCACCACGGTCGCGCTCGCGTGGCACAACCTGCGCCAGCAGAATCAGCGACCCACGGGCAAGCCCAATTATTGCCTCGCCGATTTCATCGCGCCCAAGGCGTCGGGCGTCCCCGATTACGCGGGCATGTTTGCCGTGACCGCCGGACTGGGCATCGAAAAGAAGCTCGCCGAGTTCGAGGCTCGGCGGGACGATTACAGCGCGATCATGCTCAAGGCGATTGCCGACCGGCTCGCCGAAGCGTTCGCCGAGTGGCTGCACCGCGTGGTGCGGCGGGAGCTTTGGGCCTATGCACCGACAGAAGATCTCGACCCGGAGCGTCTGATCCGCGAGGAGTATCGAGGGATACGTCCGGCGCCGGGCTATCCTGCGTGTCCCGAGCACAGCGTCAAGGCGCCGCTTTTCGATGTGCTGCAGGCGACGAAAATCGGGATGTCACTCACCGAAAGCTACGCGATGTTGCCCGCGGCGTCGGTCGCGGGCTTTTACATTGCGCACCCCGAGGCAACCTACTTTGCGGTCGGCAAAATTGCCGATGACCAGGCTGCCGACTACGCTCGGCGATGCGGTATCGACATTGACATGGCGCGATCGCGCCTGTCGGCTCAGCTCTAGCGCTCGATGGCCACCACGGTGCTCCTGATCTCCAAAGACAAGATGGTGATCGTCACCGAGGAGCGCTGGCATCGGCCAAGCCGCGACGATCGAATTCGCGAAGGTTTTTGACATACACTTAGCGCGAGCGCGGCGGACCGCACGCGCCACAAGGACTGAGCATGGCAGAAGCGACGACAAGATGGCGGCTGCACGGCGTGCGCGTGGTGCATGCCGATGAGCTCGACGTCAACACGCCGCAAACGCCGGGCATGAACCGCGCCGCGGCGATCACCGCCGCGCGCGCCGGCGCGGAAAAGCTGTGGGCCGGCACCGTGGTAATCCACCCGAAGGCCAAGACCGGTGCTCATCATCACGGGCCGGTCGAGAGCGTAATCTACGTCGTCAGTGGCAATGCGCGCATGAAGTGGGGTGATCGGCTCGAATTCACCGCTGAGGCCGGCCCGGGCGATTTCATCTACATTCCGCCGTTCGTGCCGCACCAGGAAATCAACGCCAACGACGATCAACCACTTTCGTGCGTGCTGGTGCGCAGCGGCCAGCAACCGGTCGTCGTCAATCTCGATCTGCCAAATGTCGAGCTCAATCCGGAGGAAGTGCATTGGGTGGACAACATTCATCCGTCGCCCAATCCGGAACGCAAATAAGCGTTGCCGACGGCTGACGCCGGGCCGTTTCAAATTTCAATGCGCTATCCGCGAGTAATTGCCCGCTTCCCGATCAGCCACCGCTTGCTGCTGATCGTATGGCCGTTCCTTGCGATCGTCGCGTTGCTGGTGCTTCTGGGCGTCGGCAGCGTCGATATCCTGTCATCGGTGCGGGCATACGTCGGCGGTGAGAGCCTCTGGTCGAAGGCGCAAAAAGATGCGACGTACTACCTGAACAGCTACGCGCGCACGCGTTCGCCTGACGACTACCGCCGTTTCACCGAAACGATCGTCGTACCGCTCGGCGACCGCGTCGCGCGGGAGGAGCTCGAAAAAGCCGCCCCTGACTTCGATGCCGCGCGCCACGGCTTTGTCGTAGGGAGGAATCACGCCGACGACATCGCCGGTGATGATCCGGCTGTTTCGCGGGTCCCGCAACGTCAGTTACATCGATCGGGCGATTGCGGTCTGGGCCGAGGCCGACCGCAACATTGCGGAGCTGGTGGCCGCGGCTGGCGAACTGCATCGGTTGATCGGCGTTGGTGCCGACGATGCGCAACTGCGCCCGGTGCTCGAACGCATCGACGAAATCAACGCCCGCCTGACGCCCCTCGAAGACGCATTCTCGTACACGCTCGGGCAAGCGTCACGCGTGGCCGAGACGGTGCTTGTCGCGGTGACGCTGATTGCCGCGATTGGCCTGGTCCTGCTGGGCATCGTGCTTTCGCGGCGCATGCTGCGTGAAAGCGATGCCTTCGAAAGCGCGCTGCAGTTCAGCGAGGAGCGCTTCGCGCTTGCGGTCATCGGCAGCAACGATGGTCTGTGGGACTGGAACGTGCAGACCGGCGAGATGTACCTCTCACCACGGACCAAGGAACTGGCGGGCTATAGGGACGACGAAATCGAGAATACGCCCGGCGCGTTTCTCGACCTGCTGCATCCGGAGGACCGTCAGGGCGCCGAGGATGCGATCCGTGCTCATCTTCGCGACGACCGTGCCTACGACATGGAATTCCGGTGCCATGCCAAGACTGGCGAGTACCGGTGGCTGCGTGCACGCGGCCGGTCGGTGCGCAATGCGCAGGGCTGGGCGGTGCGCATGGCGGGCTCGGTCACCGACATCACTGAGCGGAAGCTCGCGGACGCTCAGCTCTACGCCGAAAAAGAGCGCGCTCAGGTGACGCTTGAATCGATCGGCGACGCGGTCATCACCACGGATGTCGATGGGCTGATCGACTATCTCAATCCTGTGGCCGAGGCGCTGACGGGCTGGCGCGCAGTCGAAGCGCTCGGACAATCGCTGCAGATCGTATGCCGCACGCTCGATGAGACAACGCGCAAACCGCTGTCGAATCCGGTCGAGGTCGTGCTGCGTGAAGGCGCCAGCATCAAGGTTGCGGCCAATGTGCTGCTGCTTCGACGCGATGGTACCGAGATTGCGATCAACGAGTCTGCCGCGCCGATCCGCAACCGCGCCGGCGCGATCGCCGGCGTGGTGCTGGTGCTGCACGACGTGCGGCGCGAGCGCGAATACGCGACGCAATTGTCGTATCAGGCAAGCCACGACGCGCTCACCGGTTTGATCAACCGGCGGGAGTTCGAACACCGCCTGGGCCTTGCGCTCGCGAGCGCGCGCGAGCTGGGGCGCCAGCACGCGATGATGTATCTCGATCTCGACCAGTTCAAGCTGGTCAACGACACGTCCGGGCATGCCGCCGGCGACGAATTGATGCGCCAGGTCAGCATGCTGCTGCAGGAGCGGCTGCGCGAAGGCGACACGCTCGCGCGTCTCGGCGGCGACGAGTTCGGCGTGCTGCTGGAAAACTGCCCGGCGGAGCACGCCGCCAGGATTGCCGACGAACTGCGCCAGACGGTCACCGAGTTTCATTTCGTCTGGCATGCGCGCTCGTTCACCATTGGCGTCAGCATCGGGCTGGTCAACATTGCCGATGGTGCGATGACGCTCGCCGACGTGCTCAGCGCGGGCGACTCGGCGTGCTACGTGGCCAAGGAGAAAGGCCGTAATCGCGTGCAGGTTTACCACGCCAAGGACAGCGAACTGGCCGTGCGTCACGGCGAGATGGAATGGGTGGCGCGCATCCACGGCGCGCTCGAGGCGGACCGATTCTGCCTGTATTCGCAGGAGATCGTCGCGGTGAACAACCCGGATCATCCGGCGGTGCTGTTCGAGTTGCTGGTGCGGATGGTCGACGAACGCGGCCAGCTCGTGCCGCCCATGGCGTTCATTCCGGCGGCTGAACGCTACAGTTTGATGCCCGCGATCGATCGCTGGGTGATCCATACCGCGTTTTCGACCATCGCCAGTTCGCGGGCTCGCTCGGGCGTGCCTGCGACCTACATGATCAACCTGTCAGGCGCGTCGATCGGTGACGAGCGCTTTCTCGATTTCATCCGCGACCAATTCCAGCGCACGGGAATCGCCGTCAACAGTGTGTGTTTCGAAATCACCGAGACGACCGCGATCGCCAATCTGGGCAAGGCGGCGCGCTTCTTCGCCGAGTTGCGAGGGCTTGGGTGCCGATTCTCGCTGGACGACTTCGGCGCGGGAATGTCCTCGTTCGGCTACCTCAAGCACCTGCCGGTGGATTTTCTCAAGATCGACGGCAGTTTCGTCACCGACATGCTCGTCGATCCGATCAACAGCGCGATGGTCGAGGCCATTAACCGCATCGGCCACGTCATGGGTAAACAGACCATTGCGGAGTTCGTCGAAAGCGACCTGATACTGGCGAGCCTGCGCCGCATCGGCGTCGACTACGCGCAGGGATTCGCCATTGCGCGGCCCCTGCCGTTTGTTGCCGACGATGGGCGGCGGCGGATGAGCGCAGGATCCGGTTAGGCGTGCCTTAGATCGTTCGCCCGCCATCGACGGGTAATTCAATGCCGGTGATGAATCTTGCGGCATCGCTCGCCAGATAGAGCGACGCGCTAGCGACGTCGTCGGGCGTCGACATACGTCCGAGCGGAATGCCGGCAATGACCCTGGCACGGTTTTCGGGCGTATTCGGCGCGCCGAGGAACTGCTCGATCAATCCGGTGACGCCCATGACGGGGCACACGGCATTGACGCGGATGTTGTCCGGACCGAGCTCCGCCGCCATCGACTTCGACAGCAGGTTGACGGCGCCCTTCGATGCGTTGTACCAGGTCAGGCCCGGCCGCGGCCGTATTCCCGCGGTCGAGCCGATGTTGATGATCACGCCTTGCCTGCGTTGGCGCATCAGTGGAATCACCGCCTGGGCCATGAAGTAGATCGATTTGACGTTGACGGCGAAGACCTTGTCGAAGGTTGCTTCGTCGACATCGAGCATCGGCTGGCTGCGGTGGGTCGTGCCGGCGTTGTTCACCACGATGTCCGGAGGACCGAAAGCGTCCACACAGGCCTTAACGGCCTCGCGCACGCTCGCGCCATTGGCGACGTCGCACTGCTGCGCCCTCGCGCGCGGGCCGATCTCGGTCGCGACGCTGGAGGCTTTGGCCAGGTCGAGGTCGGCGAGCAGGACGCGCGCGCCTTCAGCGGCGAACAGTCGCGCGATGCCCTCGCCGAAACCGCCCGCCGCGCCGGTGACGATCGCGACCTTGCCGTCGAGTTGGCCCATGCTAATCAATGCATGAAAACGAAAGCACCTCGGTCGGGTCGTCCTGATAGGCGTGGCCGAAACTGACGCTGCCTCGCCCGCGCAGCACCAGCTCTTCTCGTCGCAACACGAGTTCCGGCTCGCCTTCGACGGTGACGTAGGTGCCGTTGGAGCTATGGTCGATGAGCACGAATTTGTCGCGGCGGCGCTCGATCCGCGCGTGCAGCCGCGAGGCCTTGCGATCGGCAATCATCAAGTCGTTCTGCTGATCTCGGCCAAGCGTCAATACCGAGTGTGCGGCGCCAAGCTCGATGGCGCGCGTTCCGTGCTTGAGCTTGACGCTGGCCGCCGTGATCGCCTGGCGCGGCGACATCATGGTCATTTCGTCTTCCGACTCCTGCCATGTCAGCTCGAACAGTCCGATGTCCAGCTCCTTGCCCCTGAGTGTGTAGGTATCCTGGTCGCGTGTACGCTGCTTCATCGCGGGCGACAACTGCGCGGCCGTGTGAGCCGACGTGAAAATCTGCCCGCCTTTGGCAAAATCAGTCAGGCGCGCGGCGACGTTGACGCAATCGCCGAAGACGTCGCCCGCGTCCTCGATCGCCGGGCCGGAATGAAAACCGATGTGCAACGCGATCGGCGTGCCCTTGCTGGTCCGCTGCTTGGACAGGTTCAGTTGGATCTCGATCGCCGTCTGCGCCGCGCGGTCGGCCTCGGTGAACGCCGCCATGACTTCGTCGCCGATGGTCTTGATGACGCGGCCGCCGCCGTCCTCGCATATCCGCTTGACGATCCCAAGGCAGCGATCGACGGTCGCTTGCGCCTCGGAATTGCCCAGCGTCTCGTAGAGTTTCGTGCTGGCGCTGATGTCGGCGAACAGAACCACCAGGTTGTGGGTAGACGTGCTCATTCGGCCAATGTCGATACGATTTGTCCAAGTATAAGGCAAGACGCCGGCAGGAGCTTTCCACGCGCTGGATAGGGAGTATTCACGTTGACTTGGTGAGGGCCGCGGCCTAGTATGTTTCGCTCCGCGCCGATAAATATTCGTCGGGCGGAAAACTCCCTCAAATGAAGATCACTTGGCTCTGGTTCGGGTGCATTTGGCTTGTGGCAGGACTTGCTGCGGCGATGCCCTGCGTGGCCGCAGACATCGGCACCGTCACTCTCCTCGACGGTAAGCCGAGGCTGCTGCGTGGAACGGCCTGGTACACGCTGGTCGAAGGCGTGCGTGTGCGGGATACCGATGTCATCGACGTGCCTGAAAAGGCGCAGTTGCAGCTCGAAATGACGGACGGAGGGGTGCTGAGCGTAATTGGTCCGGGCGCACTGTATTCCGCTTCCCTGACACCCGGCGATGCCAAGGTGCGTCCGCTGGCGGAGTTCTGGCTTACGAAGGGCTGGCTCAAACTCGACACCAAGGCCACGGCCACGCGCCTGCGGGTACGCTCCGGACTGGGCTCGATCTTCACGGCGGATGCGGCGGCAGTCATCCGTGTGACGGGTGACACGTTGGATGTGTTTGTGGAGACGGGAAGCGTAAAGGTGGTCGAGCCCGGCAAATCCGACAGTGCGGGTGCCGAGGTCAAAGGTGGCGGATTCGTCAATCGCGGCGTCGGCAAGCCGTGGGCATCGGCTCAGCGTGCACCGGCGGCGTTCGTCACGGCGCTTCCCCGCGACTTCATGGATGCGTTGCCGCTGCGCGCATCGCGCTTTGCCACGCCGCGCGAACCCGTGCAAGAGCGCGACGCTACCTATGCCGATGTGCAGTCATGGCTTTCCGGGCCCTATCGCGTGAGCTTCATGAAACGCTTCGAGCCCAAGCTTGCCGATCCGGCCTTCAAGGCGGCGGCTGAAGCCAACAGCAAGACCACTCCGGAATGGGCGACGGTTGCCCAGCCTACACCGCCTCCGCCGCCGCCCGCGAAGGTCGAGCCGCCCAAAGAAGAGAAAAAGGCCGAGCCCGACCGCGGTTGGCACTGGCCTTGGGAAAAGCGCGGCGGAAAATAGCCGGACAACTGGAGTCCACGTGAATCTGATCTGGAAATTCAATGCCGCGCTGATCGCCATTTTTGCGGTCGGCTTCGCCTTGGCGGCCTTCATCGCCAACAGCGTGCTGCAAGCCAACGCCCGCGAAGAGGTGCTGCAGCACGCCCGTCTCATGATCGAGGCCGCGTCGTCGACGCGCAACTACACCAACGCCCAGGTCACGCCGCTGCTGGAGACGCAACTCAAGTACAAGTTTCTGCCTCAATCGGTGCCGTTCTACGCGGCGACCGAGCAATTCAACGACTTGCGCAAGAAGTATCCCGACTACAGCTACAAGGAAGCAACGATCAACCCGACCAATCCGCGCGACCACGCGACGGACTGGGAGGTCGACGTCGTCAATCTGTTTCGCCAGAATCCGACGCGCCTCGAAGTTACGGGCGAGCGCGATTCACCCGACGGTCGGTCGCTGTACCTCGCCCACCCTGTGCAGATCAAGGATGTCGCGTGCCTGGCCTGTCACAGCACCCCGGACGCGGCACCGCGCACGATGATCGAGACCTATGGCTCGAACAACGGTTTCGGCTGGAAGCTCAACGACATCATCGGCGCGCAAGTGGTTTCGTTGCCGATGGCGGTACCCGTCCAGCGCGCCAACTACACCTTGAAGGTCTTCCTGTTTTCGCTGGCGCTCATCTTCCTGTTCACCATCTGCATGCTCAACCTGCTGTTGTACGCGGTCGTGATCCGCCGCGTGAAGCGGTTGTCCAAGCTCGCGGACGAGGTGAGTCTGGGCAATCTGGAGGCCGGCGACTTTCGTACTCGCAGCCACGACGAGATCGGCGTACTGACCGAGGCACTGAACCGCATGAAGGCGAGCATGGTCCAAGCGATCAAGATGCTCGAAGGATAGGCAAGGGACGACGCATGGCTGATCCCGTCAAAATTGGCAAATACGACATTCAGAGCGTGCTTGGAAAGGGCGCCATGGGGGTCGTCTACAAGGCCTTCGACCCCGGGATCGAGCGTGTCGTCGCGATCAAGACCGTGCGCAAGGACCTGGTCGACCCGGACCTAGTCGAACAGTCGATGGCGCGGTTCAAGAACGAGGCGGTCGCGGCGGGGCGACTGCTGCACCCCAACATCGTCAGCGTGTACGAATATGGCGAGGACGACGCCAACGCTTTCATCGTCATGGAATTCGTCGAGGGCACCGGCCTCCGGGAGTTCCTGAACCGCGGCGCCAGCTTCGATCTTGGGCAGGTCAGCGCCATGATGACGCAATTGCTGCAGGCGCTGGATTTCGCGCACGAACGTGGCGTCGTCCATCGCGACATCAAGCCGGCGAATCTGATCCTCACGAAGGAAGGCGCGCTCAAGGTTGCGGATTTCGGCATCGCGCGCATCGACACGTCGAATCTGACGACGATGGGCATGGTGATGGGCACGCCGTCGTACATGTCGCCCGAGCAATGCCAGGGCCAGACGGTCGACCGGCGTTCGGACCTGTTCAGCGCCGCCGTCGTGCTCTACGAATTGCTCGCAGGCGAAAAGCCCTTCGCCGGTGCGCTTGAAACCATCGGCTACAGGATCTGCCACGAGAATCCGCGGCCGCCGTCGACGATTTCGCGCCTCTCGCTCTCGCCGACGATCGACGCCGTGCTCGCGACGGCGCTCGAAAAGAACCCGGAAAATCGGTTCCAGAATGCGCGCGCGTTCAACCGCGCGCTGCGGCAGGCCTGCGACTCGATCGTTGCGGACGATGCCCTCGGGGCCACCGAGATCAATCTCGCGGCCGTCAGGATGGGTCCGCCGCCCGTCGCGTCGGTGTGGGACGAAACCGTGCTGCGCACGGTCGAGAAGCAGCTAGCGAACTATCTGGGCCCAATGGCCAAGGTGATGATTCGCAAAGCCGCGGCGCAGACCCGCGACGTGGGCGAACTGTACACGCTGCTCGCTGAAGGCATCACCGACCCCAACGGGCGCCAGCGTTTCATCGACGGCATCCCGGAAGGCACGACTCCGCCGCGCGTTGTCGCAACGGGTCAGACCGCGAAGACACAGGCGCTGCCTCTGGACAGGGATTTCGTGGACCAGACGACGATGCGCCTTGCGGCATACCTCGGGCCCATCGCCAAGGTCGTCGTCAACCGGGCAGCGCAAAAGGCGGGCAGCCAGCACGAATTCGTGCAGCTTGTTGCCGGTCACCTGGGCAGCCAGGAGCGCGGCGCGTTCCTGCGCGAGATCGGTTTTTCCGAGCGCTAGTGCCGGTCGCCGGTCATCCGGTGTTGACGAGTCACATGTTGATCCGCAGGTGCCGATGAGCGCTTTTTATCACGGCGGCAGCCGCGAATTGCAGGACCGGTTCGATACGCGTCGACTCGCCGATCGCATCGAGCAGCGGCTGGTGGTCGACCACATCGGCGACGCTGATCGCGAATTCATCGAAAGTCGCGACATGTTTTTCCTCGCGACGACCGACACCGATGGCCTGCCAAGCTGTTCCTACAAGGGTGGCGACCCGGGCTTCGTGCGAGTGGTCGATGTCCACACCATCGCTTTTCCGAGTTTCGATGGCAACGGCATGTTCCTGTCGATGGGGAACGTACTGCAGACGCGCAAGGTCGGCCTGCTGTTCATCGATTTCGAAAAGCCGAGGCGCCTGCGTCTTTCCGGCGAGGCCCGCATTTCATTGGATGACCCGTGGCTGCAACAATGTCCGGAAGCACAGTTCATCGTCCGCATCGCCGTGACCAAGGTGTTTCCGAACTGCCCGCGCTACATCCACCGCTACGCGTTGGTCGAGCGCTCGCCCTACGTTCCGCACGCCGGCTGCTCGACGCCGGTGCCGAACTGGAAAAGGAGCGACTGGGCAAGCGACGTGTTGCCCGAAGGCGATCCCGCAAAGGGGTAAGCACGCGAGCCCGCAGCGAGGGGCCCCATGCATCGCGGGGATAGGACGCCGAAGGGCGGAGGAGGGGCCCCGCGAGAGTAACGAGCGGGGATCCGACCCGGAGGCGGAGAGGCCGGCGACTACGAGATTTGTCGCGCTCGGGCGAATGATTCGGAGCCGGCAGCGTTGGCGAGTCGGGACTGCGGCCGAATCGCGTCGCCCGATTGTTCATCTGATCGTCAAAGGAGGCCGCTAAGGCACTGTCAGCAAGCGCTTGCGGTGCCAGTCGGCGATCGACTCGTCGGGATATTCGGCAAAATGCGTGTGGCCGCGTCCCTTTGGCACGTCGGCCCACGGCGTCGCGTAGTCGAGCATGATCTCGACGTCCTCCGGCGGCTTGGGTAAGGGCGTGTCGATCGCCGACGCGAACGGATAGACCCACTCCGCCCACTGCGGATCCCAGACCCACAGCGCGCTCGCGCATTTGGTGCAGAAATGGCGGCGCGCCTTGGACAGGGTCGTGCGCGTCGCTCCTTCCTCCTTGAGGCGTGCTCGGTAGACGGCGATATTCTTTGCGCCGCGGACCTTGAGCGTTGCCGTCTCGCCCATGATGTTGATGGCGTAACCGCCGCCTCCCGCAGTCTTGCGGCAGATCGAGCAATAGCAGCGCATGTACGGATACGGCGTTTTCGAATCGACGCTGAACTTGACCGCGCCGCAGTGGCAAGAACCGTTCAGTTTCATCGCGGACTCCTAAAAAACCATCAGGTGCGCCTAGGGTCGAGCGCGTCACGCAAGCCGTCGCCCAGGAGATTGAACGACAGCACGAGCAGGAAAATCGATACCCCCGGCCACACGGCCATCCACGGCGCGTTGTCGATGTAGTTCTTGGCGGTATTGAGCATGCTTCCCCAACTCGGCGCGGGAGGTTGTTGCCCGAGACCGAGGAACGACAGGCTGGCCTCGGCAATGACCGCCGCGGCGATCGCAAGCGTTGCCTGGACGATCAACGGTGGAACGACATTCGGCAGGATATGGCGCAGCGCGATGCGCAGATGCGAGTTGCCCACTGCGCGCGCGGCCTCAACGTAGTCCTCGACCTTGACCGCGAGCACCTGCGCACGTGTCAGGCGGATGAAAACCGGTGTCGCTGAAACGCCGATCGCGATCATGGCGTTAGTCAGGCTCGGGCCGAGAAACGCAGCCATCGCGATCGCCAGGATCAGGAATGGGCAGGCGAGCATCGCATCGGTAATGCGTGAGATCAGCGCATCGATGCCGTGGCCGACGTAACCTGCAAGGAGGCCGATGGGAACGCCCAGCGCCAACGAAATGCACACGGAGACGAGTCCGGCGAGCAACGACGCGCGAGTGCCCCAGATCACGCGCGAGAGCACGTCGCGTCCGATTTCATCGGTGCCGAACCAGTGCGCGGCGTTGGGCGCCTTGCGCACGGCGCCCCACGACGTCTGCAGCGGATCGTAGGGCGATATCCAAGGCGCAAACAGCGCGAGCGCGATGAATGCCAGCACCACCGCCAGCCCGAGCATCGCGCCGCGCCGCCGAATGAGCCGCCGCCGCACCCGCTGACCAGGCGTGAGCTCGCGATAGATAGGAAGGCTGGCGGCGATCGTTGCCATCGCTCAATTCCCCTCAATTTCCATCGGGTTCCCTCGGTTTCTCTCAGTTTAGCTACGCACGCAACCGCGGGTTCACCAGAAAATAGGCGACGTCCGCGAGCAGGTTCAACGTGATGTATGCGGTGGCGGTGAACAGCACCACGCCTTGCACGACGGCGTAGTCGCGATTGAACACCGCATCGACGATCAGCTTGCCGAATCCGGGAATGGAGAACACCTGCTCGGTGAGCACCGCGCCCGAAAGCAGCGTGCCGAATTCCAGCGCACCGAGCGTGATGACCGGAATCAGCGCGTTGCGCAGCGCATGCTTGAGCACGACGACGCGCTCGTCGAGTCCCTTGGCGCGCGCGGTGCGCACGTAGTCGGATGACAGGACCTGCAGCATGGCACTGCGCGTGTGGCGCATCAGCACCGCGGCGATCGCGTTGCCGAGCACGAACGCCGGCATGATCATCGACGCGAGATTCGTCCGGAGGTCCTCGAACGGGCTGACGTAGCCGGACGCGGGCAACCAGCCCAGCGTGACCGAGAACAGCAGGATCAGCATGATGCCCAGCCAGAAATTCGGGGTGGACAAACCCCATAGTGCGAAGATGTTGGCAGCGTAGTCCCAGAATGTATCCTTGGCGACCGCCGAAACGATGCCCGCGGTCACGCCGATCAGGAGCGCGATGACGATCGCGATGCATGCGAGTTCCAGCGTAACCGGCAGTTTTTCCAGGATCAGTTCCAGCACCGGCTTCTTGATGCGCTGCGATTCGCCGAGGTCTCCCCGCAGCACGCCGCCAGCCCAATAGGCGTAGCGCACCGGCAGCGAATCGTCGAGGTGCAGCGTGCTGCGCAGATGCGCCACCACGGTCGGATCGCGGTCTTCACCGGCGAGAATCAGTGCGGGATCGCCGGGCAACAGTTGCTGCAGCCCGAAAATCAGGATCGAGACGAAGAATAGCGTCGGGACGATCGTCGCAACGCGCTGAGCCAGAAGTTGAGCATGAGGCCGGTCTGAGCGTGAACGCGTCCGCGTGCGATGCGACGCAGGCCCGTTGCTGCGAACTGTCAGTTTCAAGCCTTGTACGCGCACCAGGCCGTCCGGGAATCGGACGGAAGCCCGACAATTTCGTGGTGTAGGCCCACAGCCAGTGGCGATGGAACAAGTACACGATGGGCCGGTCCTTGAGCACAATCGCGGCCAGTTGGTCATAGGCTTTGCGCCGTTCCGCCGGATCGCGCGCCGTGCGCGATCGCGCCAGGATTTCGTCGACGTCCGGTTTGCAATATCCGGCGTAGTTGAGCGGTTGCTTGCACGCGTCGAAACTGAAGATGTTGCCGTCCGGGTCGGCGCGGCCGCTCCACGCCAGCACGTAGGCCTCGAACTGGCCCTTGTCGGCCATGTCGAGCGAAGTCGCGAATTCGGTCGACTGGATCTTCACGTCGAAGCCGGCATCCTTGACCATCGCCTGCACCACCTGCGCGATCTTTTGCGCGTCGGAGGTCGTCGGCGTCACCAGCGTGAAGCTGGGGTTCGGGACGCCCGCCTCGGCCAGCAGCGCCTTGGCCTTCGCGACGTCGCGCTTCGGAATCGGCATGTTCTTCGCGTAGTAGGCGTTGTCTGGCGCGACCCACTGGTTGCCGACCGCGGCTTCGCCTTCCATGACCACCTGCACGATGCCCTCGCGATCGAGCGCGAGCTCGAAGGCTTCGCGCACGCGCGGATCCTTGCCCAGCGGATTCTTCTGCGCGAGGTCGCTCTTGCCGACATTGATGGTGATGCCCTGGTAGCCGATCTCGGTGATCTTCGAGATCTTGAAGCGGCTGTCCTTTTCGAGTGCGGACACGTCCGACGGCGCCATGCGTTCGATCAGGTCGAGTTGACCGGACTTCAGGTTCGCCAGCCGCACCGTCGCATCGACGATCGGGGTGTACACGATCTTGTCGAGATGGATGTCGGCCTTGTTCCAGTAGTTCGGATAGCGCTCGAGCACGATGCGATCCTGCGCGACGCGCTCGACGAAGCGGAATGGCCCGGAGCACACTGGCTTGACGCCGAATTTGTCGCCCGCCTCTTGCGCGGCCTTGGGCGAAACCATCATGCCTGCGCGGTCGGCGAGTTGCGCGAGCAGTGGGGCGAACGGTGCCGACAGGTTCAGGCGCACCGTCATCGGATCGACCACGTCGACGCTGGCCACGGGCGCGAGTTCGCCGCGTCGATTCGATCCGGGCATCGTCTTGTGGCGCTCGATGTTGAACTTGGCGGCCGCCGCGTCGAATTTCTCGCCATCGTGAAACGTGACGCCCGGCCGCAGCTTGATCGTCAGCGCCTTGCTGTCCGCCGACCATTCATAGCCCGTGGCGAGTTGCGGGATGATATTGAGTTTCTCGTCGATGTCGAACAGTTTGTCGCAAAGTGCGGCGAAGACGACGCGCCCGACGAAGGTTCGCGCGAGTGTCGGATCGAGTACGTCGGGATCCTCGGCGAGGCCGAAGCGCAACGTCTGCGCGGCGCCGCCGGTTGCCACAGCGGCAAACAGCGCGATGCCTAGACAGCTAAGGAGGGATTTCAGGCGCATGCTGGGCTACCGCCGCCGGACGGCGAGGCAAGTTGGTTTCGACATGCGCCGATCTTAGCGAAAAATCCGCGCCTTTGGGCGACTACGTTGGCGTCGGTGCCGTCGTCGCGTGGGCGCGAAACGCAGCCTGCAGCTGGTCCAGGCGCGGGTTCTGCGTCGCCGGCGCGGCATTCGCCGCCTCGGTGGAAGGCGACGGCGTCACCTCCTTCCAGAAATGGCAGGCCACGGCGTGACCACTTTCGGGAATCAGCGGCGGATCCTCATTCGCGCAACGTTGGCGGGCGTACGGGCAGCGCGTCCGGAAATGGCAGCCCGATGGAGGGTTGCTCGGACTCGGAACATCACCCTGGAGGATGATGCGCCGGCGACGCGTGGCCGGATCGGGCACGGGGATCGCCGACAGCAGTGCTTGCGTGTACGGATGCTGCGGCGCGCGGAACAATTCCCGCTTGTCGGCATATTCGACGACGCGCCCGAGATACATGACCGCGACGCGCGTGGCGATGTGCTTGACCACCGCGAGATCGTGCGCGATGAAGACGTAGGACAGACGCAGCCGCCGCTGCAGATCGACCAGCAGGTTGATCACCTGGGCCTGGATCGAAACGTCGAGCGCCGACACGGGCTCGTCGCAGACGATCAATCGCGGCTCGACAGCGAGTGCGCGGGCAATGCCGACGCGCTGGCGTTGCCCACCCGAAAACTCGTGCGGATAGCGCGAGGCGTGTTGCGGGGCCAGTCCGACCAGGCGCAGCAGTTCGGCCAGCCGTTCGTCGCGGTGCCCTTCCGCCAGGCCGTGGAGCGCGAGCGGTTCCGACAGCGTCTGCCCGACGGTCATGCGCGGATTAAGCGACGCATAGGGATCCTGGAAAATGATCTGCATCGCACGACGTTGTGCGCGCATCGCATCGGCGTCCAGCGCGAACAGATCCACGCCGTCGAAGCGAACCGTTCCCGAGGTCGGCTCGAGCAACCGCAGGATCAGTCGCCCCGTCGTCGATTTGCCGCAACCTGATTCACCGACCAGCGCGAGCGTTTCGCCGACGCCGAGTTCGAAGCTCACGCCGTCGACCGCGCGGACAGCGCCTGATTGCCGCGCGAACAGGCCCTGGCGTACAGGGAAATGCTTGACCAGGCTGTCGACGCGCAGCAGCGGCGATCCGTCCAATGCACTCACGCCGCAACAGCCGCGTCGGCGTACAACGGGACGCGCCAGCACGCTGCTTCGTGGCCGCCACCGACGTCGACGACGGGCGGCTCCTCGTTCCGGCACCGATCGATCGCGAATGGACAGCGGGGGTGAAACCGGCACCCGCTTACCGGCGCAAGCGGATTGGGCACCTGGCCTTCGATCGCGGCGAGTCGGTCCTGCTCGATGTCGAGCCGCGGAATCGAGCCGAGCAAACCGATGGTGTACGGGTGCTGCGGCTGGGCGAAAAGGTCCGTGACACGCGCGCGCTCGACGACGCGACCGGCGTACATGACGATGACGTCGTCGGCGAGTTCGGCAACGACGCCGAGATCGTGAGTGATGAGAATGATTGCGGTGCCGGTCTGTTCGCGCAGCATGCGCATCAGGTCGAGGATCTGCGCCTGGATGGTGACGTCGAGCGCGGTGGTGGGTTCGTCGGCAATCAGCAGCGTCGGCTCGCACGCGAGCGCCATCGCGATCATCACGCGCTGGCGCATTCCACCGGAGAGCTTGTGCGGATGATCGTCGAACCGCTGCTCCGGTGCGGGGATGTGCACGCGCGCGCAGCATCTCCACGGCCAGCGCCTTGGCGGCGGCGCTGCTCATCGGTCGATGCCGCTGGATGCCTTCGACGATCTGATTACCGATGGTGAACGCCGGATTGAGGGACGTCATCGGTTCCTGGAAGATCATGGCGATGCGATCGCCGCGCAACTCGCGCAATGCTGCCGGGGACAGGCGCAACAGATCGATGCCGTCGAACAGGATCTCGCCGCCGGCGATGCGCCCCGGCGGCTGCGGCACGAGGCCCATGATCGACAGCGCGGTGACGCTCTTGCCGCACCCCGATTCACCAACGATGCCAAGTGTGCGGCCGGTCTCCAGCGACAGGCTGACGCCGTCGACGGCCGGAAACTCGCCGCCGCCCTCGACGGTAAACCACGTTTTGAGATCGCGAATCTCGAGCAGCGCGCTCAATTATCCCCCCAAGCTTGCGGCCTCACTTCAGAAATCGGCCACTGCGCTGCCCCCCGGGGGGTGGAATTCGCGTCTCGGGGCGGCCCTGCGACGCTCATCGCTGCCCGCGCGCCGTCGTGGTGGCGTGAAAGCGCGCGATTTCAGCCTCGATCTGCGCGCGATCGGTCACACCGGACGGCCTGGCGCGCGATGGCAGGCAGGCGACAAAGGGCTGGTAGCGCTCGAGGCTCTTGACGTAGAGGCGAAGGAGCTCGGTCAGCGGCTCAGGGTGATCGTCGACCCGCAAATCGAGAAACGGATAGGCCTCCGCCGAGCAGATCAGCAGCGCGGCGGCCTGCTTGCCGCGCTTGTCGCCGCCCGCGGCTTCGCCGGCTTCCATCGCTGCGATCAGCCGTTCGGCGAAGGGCAGTTCGTTGCCCGCGTCGTAGGCCTGCGCGGTGTCTTCAACGACCTGCGGCCCCGCCAGCATGTTGCCCGCGACCGAAAAACCTTCTCCCGTGACCTGTCCGCACCATTCGATGCACTCTATTCCGGTATGCGCAGCGATGTTGCCTTCGGCGTCGATGACGTGCAATTGCCGATGCTCGCGACCGCCATCGGCGTGCACCAGCGCGTACACGACGTCCGCGGCCGACAAGCCTTGCGACAGCATCGTCAAACCGCGGGAACCGTAGAGGGGATTGACCAGCGCCTGCGTCGCCAGCGCCCCGATGCCACTGTGCGCGTGGGGGCAGAGCGCGCCGACCGCAAAAAAGCGGCTGGCGATGGCGACGCCGAACGCGCCGCTTTGCGATCGCGCGACGATCGACCAGGTCATGCGCTGAACAGGGGAATCATCGGCGACGACTCATGGTTCGCGTCGCCGCCGTGCTACATGCGCTCGATGATCGCGGCGATACCCTGCCCGCCGCCGATGCACATCGTGACGAGGCCGTAACGACTGCCTGTGCGCTGCAGTTCGTACATCGCCTTCACCATCAGCAGACAGCCGGTCGCGCCGATCGGATGACCGAGGGCAATCGCGCCGCCGTTGGGATTGACCTTCGCGGGATCCATGCCGAGTTCCTTGTTGACGCCGAGCGCCTGTGCCGCGAACGCTTCGTTGGATTCGATGACGTCCATCTGCTCGAGTTTGAGGCCGGCCTTCGCCAGCGCACTCTTGACCGCGGACACGGGACCGAGGCCCATGATCTTCGGGTCCAGGCCGGCATGGCCGTAGGCAACGAGGCGCGCCATGGGTTTCAATCCTTTTCTGGCGGCAACGGATTTTTCCATCAGCACGACCGCCGCCGCCGCGTCGTTGAGGCCCGATGCATTGCCTGCGGTCACGCTGCCGTTCTCCTTGACGAAGGCGGTTTTGAGTTTGCCCATGCCTTCGATCGTCGCGTCGCTGCGCACGTGTTCATCGGTGTCGAACTGGATCGGTCCCTTCTTGCTTTTGAGCTCGATCGGCAGGATCTGGCTCTTGAAGTGTCCGGCCGCAATCGCCGCCGCTGCGCGCTTATGGCTTTCCACCGCGAAGGCGTCCTGCTCGTCGCGTGTAATGCCGCATTTGTTGGCGACGTTCTCGGCGGTAATGCCCATGTGCACGGTATCGAACGGATCGGTGAGCGCGCCGACCATCATGTCCAGGTCCTTGGCGTCACCCATGCGCGTGCCCCAGCGCTGGGTGAGATTGGCGTACGCCGCGCGGCTCATGCTCTCGGCGCCGCCCGCGACCGCAGCGTCGACGTCCCCGAGCAGAATATATTGCGACGCCGAGACGATGGCCTGCAAGCCGCTGCCGCACAGGCGGTTCAGCGTCAGGCCGCCCGTTTCGACGGGCAGGCCGCCATTGACGCCGGCCACACGCGACAGATACATGTCTTTCGGTTCGGTGTGGATCACGTTGCCGAACACGCACTGGCCGATGTCCTTCGGGTCGACCTTGGCACGGCTTACCGCCTCACGCACCACCCGGGCTGCGAGGTCGGTCGGCGGAATGTCCTTCAGGCTGCCGCCGTAATCGCCGATGGCCGTGCGCACGCCGCTCAGAATGACGACTTCTCTTGCTTCACTCATGGTTTTCTCCTCGGTATCGCCTCCGATAGTACTGCGATCGCTGCGTCCGGTGCAGCCACCTGCGCGTGCCAGTCAGGCGAGCGTCTGGGCGATGCGGAACAGCCCCTCGAGCACGAGGTTGTCCTGCAACTCGAACGGAATCGTCAACCGCGGGCTCAGCGCGCGCGCGGCGCCGCCTGACAGCAGGCAGATCAGTCCCGGCTGATTCGGTGTGTACAGATGATAGAGACGTTCGATCGCGCCGGCCTGCGCATGTTGGCATCCGCTGGCGATGGCATCGACGGTTTGCGTCGGCGCCTCGACGTATTCACCGTCGGCATCGGGCAGCGCCGCGGTGTGCATATGCAGTGCGCGCAGCATCAAGCCCACGCCGGGCAGGATGACGCCGCCTTCGAACACCCCGTCGGCGGTCAGGAAATCGATGGTCGTGGCGGTGCCGCAGACGACGACCAGCGCCGGTTTGGCACCGAGGAGCTGACGGGCACCGATGAGTGCCGCCCAACGGTCGCTGCCCAGTTGTGCGGGATTGCGGTACCGATTGACGATGCCGCACTGTTCCGCCTGCGGAATGACCCAGTGCGGCGCCGGCGCGTCGGGCCAGACTTCGATGACGCGGATCATGGTCGAACGCACGCGCGTACCGGCGACGTTGGAGATCACGATTTTCGCAGGCGCACGGAACTTGGTGAATTGCGCGGCGAGTGCCGGAATTTCCTCCAGCAGCGCATGGCCCGATTCGAGACGGTTTTCGCGGGCGACGCCGTCGGTGCCGGTGCGAAACAGGCCCCATTTCAGAAACGTGTTGCCGATGTCGATCAGCAAGTCGTACGCAGGGACGCGGGGCGAGGTCATGAGTCGCCAATCAGATCGGGTCGAGCGGCCAGATAGGACGCCGAAGCTTTTCATAACGATAGACCGAAAGATCCGCATTGGTCACGCCGGCACCGGCGCATTCGACGATGTGCGCGGCGATCGGCTTGAATCCGGCACGATAGTGTATGCGCGATTTGAGCATGATGAACTTTTTTCGACGCGGGTCGATGCCGCAATGGGTGAACACGCCGAGGTCCATCGGCTCGTGCGCGCGTTCGGTCACGACAATCTGCACGCGGCCGGTGTCGAGGACCGCGGTACGTCCGAGAAACGTGCGGATGCCCGTGTACATCGGACCAGTAATGACGAACTCGCCATCGGTGATCGCGCGGACAATACCGCGCACCCGCCAGCGGCTCGCCCTCGAGGCCGATCGAGGGCATGGCCGTCTTGCCGCCCAGCTGCAGCGTTACTTCGTTGCCGACGCCCGCCGCGATCATCACCGCCACGCTGGCGGCGTCGCGAATCGGCGCAATCGCCACGTCGTCGAGTTCCTGGCGCAGGATCTCCGCGACGACCTTCATCACGTCCTGCGCGCCGCCGGACCCGCAGTTGTCGCAGTGGTCGATCAGCAGTACGGGCCCGTGCGGTCGTCGTCGAACCGAGGTGTTTCGCGCGCGCGACGGATTCCGCCAGCGGCGGTGCGACGAATGCGTACTCGCTGCGTCGCGTAGAGGCGATCGCGAGCATGCGATCGCAAACTTCCTTGGCAGCGGACGCGCCGCCGCGCTTGGCATCGCCGACGACGATGGCCGAAACGCCGGTGTAGGGCGTATCGGCGTGCGGGAACGACGCGAGGAACGTTGCGGCGAGCACGTCGCCGCGAGCTTCCATCGCGCGCGCATAGCGCACGATATCGCCCGAGGGCCCGTCCTCCGGTGCGTGGCGCATGATCGAGGCGAGCAACGGCAGCCAGCCCCACGCCATGACCGGTTCGATCTCGCCGGCGAGCGTGCGCACCATGATGTCGCCGGCCAGTTTGCCGACGTCGTACATGTCGACGTGCGGGTAGGTTTTGTAGCCGGTGATGACCGTCGCGTTGTCGACCAACTCGGTCGAGAGGTTAGTGTGATAGTCGAGCGTCACGGCGATGGGAAGGTCGGGCGCGATCGCGCGCAGTCGCTTGACGATTTCGCCCTCCGCATCGTCGCAGTCCTCGATCACCATTGCGCCGTGCAAGTCGAGTAATGCGGCGTCGCAGCCCTCGCGCACGGCGTCTTCCAGCGGACGCACGAGTTGCTCGAAGGTCGCGCGCGAAGCCTTGTTCGCGGGCCACGCTTCGGCAGCGACCGGCGTGACGACTTCGGCGCGTTCGCGCTCGGCAATATCGAGATAAGCACCCATCGGCGTGTTGGTGCCCGCGAAACGCCGTCGCGCGGCGTCGCCAAAAGCAGGTCCGTTGCCGTGTCCGAACGCCTTGATAGGGGTGGCGATCGGAGAGAAGGTGTTGGTCTCGTGCTTGATCAGCGCGATGACGAAGCGGCGTGGCATCGGCTTAACCCGGCGGAGTCGTCGGTGGGACGAACGCGGGACCCTTCGGCTTCAATCGCAGGCCGGCCGCGGAGTCGCGACCATGAAAACATCGTGGGATCCGCCTTGGCCGGGCCGGGCGCGGCCACGACGAGCACTTCGCGCGCAATCGGTTCGAAGTCCGCGCGAAAATGCACCGAGCTCTTCAGCGCCATGATGCGCTGCTGCTTCGGCTCGATGCCGACGTGACGGAACATTTCCTGGTCCGCGGCCTGGCATTTTTTCGACGCGAGCACGACGCGCACGCCGTCCTTTTCGAGCACCGCCATCGGGCCGAGATCCATCCGGAATCCGAGAAACATCGGCCCCGTGCACGTGAAGCGGCCATCGGCCAGCTGCGCGACGCGGAATTCGTCTTCGTACGGATAGTGGCCGGACACGCCAGAGATTTCACCGAGTGAAAAAGGCGCCTTGCGGCCGACGCCGATCGCGTGCGCTTTCGCCGCGGATGCCGGGTCGATCAGCAGGCCTAGTACCGAGCCAGACGCGCGCCGCGCGAGCAGTGCAGCCAGGAGTCCGGTGGTATCGCCGTTGCCGCCGGCACCCGGGTTGTCCTGCGTGTCGGCGAGCACGACCGGCGCGCCGGGTTCGCCGCGCTGCATCGCGCGCACGACGGCGGCATCCGGTTCGAACAATTCCATCGAAAAGTCGCCCTCGGCGTCCGCGATCGCGTTCTGCAGGGCGGCGGTCGCCGTCTGGGCACGCGCCACATCGATGCCATAACCCGTCACGGCCATGCCGCATTCCGGAAAATCCGCCATGGGAAAACCGGGCGTGAACGAAAGCACGCAGTGATGTTCGCGCTCGAGGCGCTCGAGCATTCGGTAAATGCCTTTCGCCGGCTCGATCATCGTGCATTGCGAGGGCAGCCCCGTCAGGAAATCGAGCGTGCGCAACGATTTGGCCGGCGCGCTTCCGGTCGAGAGCATGCGATCGAGCACCTGCGCCGCGCGATCGCCGGTCGCCGCCATGTCGACATGTGGATACGTGCGGTAGGCAATGAGGCCATCGGCGCCGTCGAACATCGCACGCGTGACATTGGCGTGAAGGTCGAGGCTGGCGACGATGGGCACGCGCGAGCCGATCATCTTGCGCATGCGCGCGAGCAACTCACCCTCGCCGTCGTCGAGATGCTCGGTGACCATGGCGCCGTGCAAATCGAGATACAGGCCATCGACGGGACCAAGCGCGGCGAGCCGCGCGAGCATGTCGCCGACAATGCGCTCGTAAGCATCGCGCGTGACGTGCGCCGACGGCGACGCGGCGCCCCAGACCAGGCCCGCGGTGCGGTGCCCCAGTGCGTGGAGGGCGCCGATCGCACCTGCAGCGGGGATGTTGGCGCCCTGCAATCGCGGCGCGATATCATCGCCGCGGACGAGCGGCGGCCAGCCGCCCCCGTCCTCGAACGCCGCATACCCCGCTTTCGACGGCGCGAACGTGTTGGTTTCGTGCTGGAAGCCACCGACGGCGATCAGACTCATCCACACTCCATGGTACGCTGGCGCGGGCCGAGAGTAGCGGGAAACTCGCGGCCGCGCAAACTCGACAAGGAGCGATTCTTCCGTGACGGAACCGATCTGGCGCTGGAGCGCAACGCGAGTCGCCGCCGCAATACGCACCGGCGATATTTCCGCGCACGATGCGCTCGACGCGTGCCTCGCACGCATGGCGCAGGTGAATCCAAAACTCAACGCCGTCACCGTAGATCTGTCGCAATCGGCACGCGTCGCTGCGGACGAGGCAGACCGCGCGGTCGCCGCGGGTGCACCGCTGGGGCCGTTGCACGGCGTACCCGTGACGATCAAGGAAAATGTCGATCAGATCGATTGCGCGACGACCAATGGCGTCGTTGGTTTTCAGCACATCATGGCGAAGTCGGACAGTCCGATCGTCGCCAACTGGAAGCGCGCGGGCGCGGTCATCATCGGGCGCACCAACACGCCGGCATTCAGCTTCAGGCTCGATACGGTGAACGATCTGCGCGGACGCACGTACAGTCCGTGGTCCAAAACGCACACGCCAGGAGGTTCGTCGGGAGGGGCGTCGGCGTCCGTCGCGGCGGGTATCACGCCGCTCGCGCACGGCAACGACATTGCGGGATCGGTGCGCTTTCCAGCGTACGCGTGCGGCCTGGCAGGCATCCGGCCCTCGTTCGGCCGCGTGCCGGCTTTCAATCCGACGCAGACGGCTGAGCGCTCGCTGTCGTCGCAACTGATGTCGGTGCAAGGACCACTTGCGCGCTGCGTTGCGGATGTGCGGCTCGGTCTCGCCGCGATGGCGATGCGCGATCCGCGCGACCCATGGTGGGTGCCCGCGCCGCTCGACGGGCCGCCGCTGCCAAAGCGCATTGCAGTGCTGACTGCGCCGGGCGATCTTGGAGGAGCGAAGTTGCATCCGCACGTCGCCGCGGCGATGGCGCAGGCGGCGCGCTGGCTCGCGGATGCGGGCTATGAAATCGTCGACGAGCAAACGCCCGGTTTCACGCGCGCCAAGGAGTTGTGGTTCGAGATGCAGATGCCCGAATTCCGCGAATATGTGCTTCCGGTGATCGAAAAGGAAGGCGACGCCGGCATCCGGACCGCGGTCCGCTTCAAACTCGAAAACGTACCGCCTTCCGATCCCATCGCGTACATGAAGGCGCTGGCCGAGCGCGCGCGCCTCGTGCGCGACTGGACGCAATTCATGGAGCGCGTGCCGCTGGTGCTCGCGCCGATTTGCTCGGAACCTGTCTACGCGCAAGGTTTCGACATCGAAAGCGCGGCGCGCACCGCGGCGCTGTGGAGCGAGTGCGCGACCATGATGGCGGTGCCGGTGCTGGGACTGCCGGCGGTGGCTGTGCCGACGGGCGTGGTGGCTGGGCTGCCGATGGGCGTGCAGATCATTGGCCCGCGCTTTCGTGAGGACGCCTGCCTTGCCGCGGCCGAGGCGATCGAAACACGAGCCGGCGCGATCACACCGATCGATCCTAAGTGGTAAAACCGGCTCGCGTAAACTTCGGCCGGTCATGAACACAGATAAAGATCCGATAATGCGCTTGCTCGCGCACTATCGCACGATGGCGCGCATTCGCGCGTTCGAGAATGCGGCCGAGATCGCGAGCCAGGGCGGCGTGCAGGCATGGGGACTTTCCACGTCGGCCAAGCCAGCGCTGGTGCGCGGACCGCTGCACCTGTCGACGGGACAGGAAGCGGTCGCCACGGGCGTCTGCGCGAACCTGACACGTGAGGACCTGCTGACCTCCACGCACCGCGGCCATGGCCATACGCTCGCCAAAGGTGCCGACGTCAAGCGGATGATGGCCGAGCTGTTCGGCCGCGCGACGGGCACCAACAAGGGCAAGGGCGGTTCGATGCACATCGCCGATTTCGGAGTTGGCATGCTCGGCGCCAACGGCGTGGTCGCCGCAGGCATGCCGATCGCGGTCGGCGCCGCGCACGCGCTGAAGATTCGCGGCCGCCAGGAAATCGTCGCGTGCTTCTTTGGCGATGGTGCCGTCAATCGCGGACCGTTCATCGAGGCGTTAAATTGGGCGGTCGTCTACCATCTGCCGGTGCTGTTTGTGTGCGAGGACAACCGGATATCGGCCACGACGCCCACCGGCCCGATGACCGGCGGCCCCGGCGCGAGTTTCCGCGCTGAGAGCGTCGGCGTGCCAGCGCTGAAGGTCGATGGCAACGACGTCGAAGCCGTCGACGCGTCGGCGGCGCGCCTCGTCGCCGAAGTGCGCGGTGGTGCGGGTCCGCGTTTCCTGCACGCGGTGACCTACCGGTTCAAGGGGCACGTGTCCGTCGATCCCGGCGCGTATCGCGACCAGTCGGACGTCGCGGCAGCACTGGCGTTCGATCCGCTGCGCGCGACGCGCGAAGCACTGGTCGGTCGCGGCATCCTGGCGAGCACGCTCGATGCGATCGACATTGCGGCGACCGCCGAAATCGACGCTGCCATGGCCGAGGCCGAATCGGCGCCGTGGCCGGAACCCGTGGCAGCGTATTCCGACATTCAGGACACGGGCGCGGGCCAATGGCGCTGATCAATTACTCGCAGGCGGCGGCCGCGGCGTTGAGTGAGGCGATGGACGCCGACCCGAATGTGGTGGCGCTCGGCGAGGACCTCGGTCGTGGCGGCATCTTCGCGCAGTACCGCGGGTTGCAACAGAAATTCGGACCCGACCGCGTCATCGACACACCGATCTCCGAGGCGACGATCATGGGTGCGGCGGTGGGGATGGCGCTCGCGGGCCTGCGGCCGGTGGTGGAGATGCGTGTAGTCGATTTTGCGTTGTGCGCCATGGACGAACTCGTCAACCAGGCCGCTAAAAATCGTTTCATGTTCGGCGGGCAGCGTCGCGTGCCGCTGGTCGTGCGCATGCCGATCGGCCTGTGGACTGCGTCCGCGGCGCAGCATTCGCAATCGCTCGAGGCATGGTTCACGCACATTCCCGGTCTGGTCGTCGTTGCGCCGGCCGCGCCGGACGACAACTACGGTTTGCTTGCGAGCGCGCTGGCGTCCGGCGATCCCGTCGTCTACATGGAACACAAGGAACTATGGGCCGTCGAAGGCGACGTCGTTCCCGGTGCCAGCGTGCCGCTCGGCTTGGCGAGGCGCTTGCGGGAGGGTCGCGACGTGACGATCGTGAGCTGGTCGAAAGCGGTGAGCGCGTGTGTCGCTGCCGCCGCCGCGCTTGCCGAGACCGGCATTCAGGCTGACGTCATCGACCTGCGCACCCTGTGGCCGTGGGACCGCGACATGGTGTTGGGCTCGGTCGCGCGGACGGGTCATCTGCTCGTCGTGCACGAGGCCGTGCAGGTCGGTGGTTTCGGCGCGGAGATCGCCGCGGCCGCCGCGGAAGCCACCGGATGCCGCATCCGCAGGCTCGGCGCGCCACGCATTCCTGCCGGCTATTCAAAACCGCTTGAGGACGAGTCGCGCGTCACGGTGGCGGGTATAGTCGAAGCGGCCACGGGGCTGCTGCGCGCGCCGTTGCGAACTTAACTTGCCCCCTGCGCGCATTGCCTACACTCGCACGCTGACACAATTCATCGTCATGACCCGCCCGAGAACCGCAGTTGTCACCGGCGCTGCAAGCGGCATCGGCGCCGCCACCGTGAGTGAGCTGGCCGCGCGCGGATACCGTGTCGCCGGCATCGATCGCAATGGACCCGGCGTCCAAACGATCATTGACGCTGCCGGCGCGCAGCACATTGCAATCGAGCTGGATGTGACCGACGAAGGCGCGATTGTCGACGCGTTCGCGCAAGCCGTGAAGACGCTGGGCGGTATCGATGCCCTGGTCACGAGCGCGGGCGTCGCGGAAATGACGCCGTTCATGGAACTCGACGCTGCCACCTTTCGCCGTGTCTACAACGATAACGTGGTCGGCACTTTCCTGTGCATTCGCGAAGCGGCGAAGCACATGGAGCCCGGTGGGCGCATCTGTACCGTCGCCAGCGTCGCGGGTCTGCGCGGTGGCGGCTTATCCGGGACGGCCGCCTACGCGGCGAGCAAGGGCGCGGTGCTTGCGCTGACGAAGAATGCGGCGCGCGCGCTCGCCGACCGCGGCATCGCGGTCAATGCCGTTGCACCGGGCGCGACGATGACGCCGATGATCGCGCACGCTTTCGAGAACGAGGCGCATCGCAATCGCGTGGAATCGATGAGCGTGATGAATCGCGCCGCCATGCCTGCAGAAATCGCCCGTGCGATCGCGTTTCTCGTTTCAACCGAGGCGTCGTATGTCGACGGCGCCACGCTGGTCGCCGATGGCGGCCTGTGCATGTATTGATCGGCCGCCAACCAAAGAATTCAGCATCGCATAACAACCACGAGGAGCGCACCATGAGCATCGATCGCCGCAAGTTCGTACAGACATTGGGCGGCGCCGCCGCGCTGACCGCCGCTGGCATGCGACCCGCCTATGGGCAGGCTGCCGAGTTCCAGCTGAAATGGGCCAACAACGTTCCGCTCACGCACCCGAGCACGGTGCGCATCAAGGAGGCCGCGGACAAGATCAAGGTTGAGACGAAGGGCCGCGTCGACATCCAGGTGTTCCCCAACAACCAGCTCGGCGGTGACACCGACATGCTGTCGCAGGTGCGCTCAGGCGCGATCGACATTTTCTCGCTGTCGGGCCTCATCCTGCAGACGCTGGTACCGCTGGCCGGCATCAACGGCGTCGCCTTCGCGTTCAAGGATTACAACACGGTGTGGGCGGCGATGGACGGTGATCTCGGTGCGATGATCCGCGAAGCGATCGCCAAGGCCGGACTGTTCACGTTCGACAAGTGCCTCGACAACGGCTACCGGCAGATCACGAGCAGCACCAAGCCCATTGTCGTCCCCGCGGATCTGAACGGCTTCAAGATTCGCGTGCCGGTGAGCCCGCTGTGGACGTCGCTGTTCAAGGCCTTCGGCGCATCGCCGGCCTCGATCAACTTTAGCGAAGTTTATTCGGCGCTGCAGACCAAGGTGGTCGAGGGGCAGGAAAATCCGCTGTCGCTCATCCAGATCGCCAAGCTCTACGAAGTGCAGAAGTACTGCTCGTTGACCGGCCACATGTGGGACGGCCAATGGGTGCTCGCCAACGGCAAGATGTGGGCGGGAATGCCGAAAGAGCTCCAGGCCATCATGGCGAAAAATATCTCTGAGGCGGTGCTCAGGCAGCGCGAAGACATGGCCAAGCTGAATGACACGGTCGAGGGGGAGCTGAAGGCCAAGGGGCTCATCTTCAACAGCCCGGACAAAGTGCCGTTTCGCGCGGCGTTGACCAAGGCCGGTTTTTACGACGAATGGAAAGGCAAGTTCGGCCCGGAGGCGTGGGCCAAGCTCGAACAGTATTCCGGCAAACTGGCCTGAGCGCGCGCAGGAGTATCGTCGTCGTGCCGTCGCGCTTTCGCGGCATCGACCGCGCTCTCGCGTGGCTGACGGAGGTTACTGCGGCGCTGCTCGTCGTCGCCGAAATCATCATCCTGTTCGCCGGCGTGGTTTCGCGATACGTCTTCAACAAACCGCTGACGTGGTCGGACGAACTCGCGTCGGTGCTGTTCCTGTGGCTGGCAATGCTGGGCGCGGTGATCGCATTGCGGCGTGGTGAGCATATGCGGCTCACCACGTTTGTAATGCTGCTGCGCCCGCGGTGGCGCGCCTGGGTCGACACCGTGAGCGCGCTTGTCGTCATCGTGTTCGTGCTGCTGATCCTTTCGCCGTCGTGGGAGTACATCACCAATCAGTGGCTGATCACTACGCCCGCGCTCGAGCTGCATGACTCCGTGCGCGTGGCCGCGATCGGTGTCGGTGCCGTGCTGATGATGTTCATTGCGCTGCTGCGGTTGGCACAGCGGGCTCCGCCAGGACAAGTCGCGGTCGCAGTCATGGTGTTGGCCGTGGCCATCATCGGCATGTGGCTGTTGCGGCCGGTGTTCGCGACACTCGGCAACGTCAACCTGATCATATTTTTCGTGGCGTTGGTCGCCCTGTGCGTCGTCATGGGCGTCCCGATCGCATTTGCATTCGGCATCGCCACGCTGTCCTATCTCGCGCTGACCACGCGCACGCCGCTCACCGTCGTCGTCAGTCGGATGGACGAAGGCATGTCGACACTGATCCTGCTGTCGGTGCCGTTGTTCGTGTTCCTGGGCGCGCTGATCGAGATGACCGGCCTGGCCCGGGCGATGGTCGACTTTCTCGCGTCGCTCCTGGGTCATGTCCGCGGCGGCCTGCAGTACGTGCTGCTGGGAGCGATGTATCTCGTGTCCGGAATCTCCGGCTCGAAAGCCGCCGACATGGCGGCCGTAGCGCCGGCGCTGTTCCCGGAGATGAGGCACCGCGGGGCGCACGACGGCGAGCTCATCGGTCTGCTCGCGTCGGCGGGCGCCATGTCCGAGACGATTCCGCCGAGCCTCGTGCTCATTACCATCGGTTCCGTCACGGGCGTGTCGATTGCGGCGCTGTTCACCGGCGGCTTGTTGCCGGCGGTCGTCGGCATGATTGCGCTGGGCGTGCTGGTGTACGTCGAGACGCGACGCGAAAGCACCGAAGGGATCGAACGCGCCAGCGGTGCGCAGATCGGAAGGGCGCTCCTGATCGCATTGCCGGCACTCGCGCTGCCCGTCGTGATTCGCACCGTCGTCGTCGAGGGCATCGCGACCGCGACTGAAGTGTCGACTGTCGGCATCGTGTATACGGTCATCGCGGGTCTTGTCGTGTACCGGCAATTCGACGTGAAGCGGTTATTCCCGATGCTCGTCGACACCGCTGCGCTGTCGGGTGCGATTCTGCTCATCATCGGCTGCGCCACGGGCATGGCGTGGGCCTTGACCCAATCCGGCTTCTCGCGTCAGCTCGTGACCGTGATGTCCGCGGTTCCGGGCGGCAAGAGTGGCTTCCTCGCCATCTCCGTCGTCGCATTCATCGTGCTCGGCAGCGTACTCGAAGGCATCCCGGCGATCGTGCTGTTTGGGCCGCTCCTTTTTCCAGTCGCGCGCACATTGGGCATTCCTGAAGTGCACTACGCGATGGTCGTGATCTTTGCCATGGGTTTGGGTCTTTTTGCGCCGCCTTTCGGCGTCGGATTCTATGCAGCCTGCGCGATCGGCAAAGTGTCGCCCGATGTCGCGATGCCGAGCGTGTGGCGTTATCTGGCGGCGCTGTTCGTGGCGCTGGTGATCATTGCGGCAGTACCCTGGTTGTCGATCGGTTTCCTGTAGCGAGAGAGGGTCCACGGTTCCGCGCAACGGTCCTGCTTGCGCTATCATTTGCCCCCTCGTCATTTCGTCAACGTCAGGATCTCGCCATGCGCTATTCGACATTCGGCCGCACCGGCCTTTTCGTTTCCGAATTGTGTTTCGGTTCCATGACCTTCGGCGGTAAGAGCGGAATGTGGGAAAAGATCGGCCGCACGCAGCAGGAGGAAGCGGATCGGCTGGTCGGCGTCGCGCTCGACGCCGGGATCAATTTCTTCGACACGGCGGACGGCTACGCGGAAGGCGATTCCGAACGCATCCTGGGGAAGGCACTTGGTGCTCGGCGCAAGGACGTCGTACTTGCGAGCAAGGTTCGGTCACGCACGGGACCGGGCCCGAACGATGTCGGCCTGTCCCGCGCCCACATCATGGCGTCGATCGACGCCTCCCTGCAGCGTCTCGGCACCGACTGGATCGATCTGTATCAGATTCACGGGTACGACGCGTTGACGCCCTTGGACGAGACGCTGCGCGCGCTCGACGATCTGGTTCACGCAGGCAAGGTGCGCAATGTCGGCTGCTCGAATCTCGCAGCGTGGCACATCGCCAAGGCGAACGGATTGGCTACGGCGCACGACTGGAGCCGCTTCGAGTCGCTGCAGGCCTACTACTCGATCGCCGGGCGCGATCTCGAACGCGAGCTCGTGCCTGTCCTGGCCGATCAGCAGATGGGCCTCATGGTGTGGAGCCCGCTGGCGGGCGGGTTCCTGAGCGGCAAATACTCGCGCAAGCAGGACGGCCCGGCCGGCTCGCGCCGCACGACATTCGACTTCCCGCCGGTCAACCGCGAGCGCGCCTTCGACTGCATCGAGGCAATGCGCACCATCGGCACTGCGCACGGTGTCAGCGTGGCGCGCGTGGCGTTGGCGTGGCTCCTCGCGCAAAAGCATGTCACGACGATCATCATCGGCGCCAGGAACGACGAGCAGCTGCGCGACAACGTCGACGCAACCAAGCTCGTGCTCACGGCGGATGACTTGGCGATGCTCGAGCGTGCCAGCGCGCTGCCGAGCGAGTATCCGGCGTGGATGATCGCGCGCCAGTCGGTTGGGCGCGAGCCCGCACCGCGGTAGGCCGACGCGCGCGCACGCTTTCAGTGCCGCGCGACGGCCATTGCGTTGTCTCTGTCGGTTCGTTATCGTGTTCGCTCGCCCGTCTCCCAGTCCAGGAATCGTCCCATGCTCAGTTGCCGTTGCTTGAAGCTCGCCGTGCTCGCGCTCGCCGTCGCGCTGTGCGCCTTTGCCCTCCCCGCTGCGGTCGCACAAACCACGCTGCGGGTCGTCATGCACTCGGACTTGAAGATCGTCGATCCGATCTGGACCACGGCATACATCACGCGCAACCACGGCTATATGATCTACGACACACTGTTCGCCACCGACGCGAATGGCAAGGTCCAGCCGCAGATGTTGGAAAAATATGCGGTCACCGCGGATGGCCTGACCTACACGCTGACGCTGCGAGACGGCCTGCTGTGGCACGACGGCGCGCCGGTCACGGCGGAAGACTGCATTGCGTCGATCAAGCGCTGGGGCGCGAAGGACGCGATGGGCCAGAAGATGATGACCTTCGTCAAGGATTTCGCCATTGTCGATTCCAAGACGTTCCGCATCAATCTTACGTCGCCCACGGGGCTGGTGGTCGGCGGACTTGGCAAGCCGTCGTCGGCTGCACCGTTCATGATGCCCAAGCGGGTCGCCGATACCAATCCCAACGACCAGATCAGCGATTTCACGGGCAGCGGACCATTCGTGTTCAAGAAGGACGAATGGAAACCCGGCGACAAGGCGGTGTACGTCAAGTTCGACAAATACAAGCCGCGCGCCGAACCGCCTTCGGGCATGGCCGGCGGAAAGGTGGTCAAGGTGGACCGCGTCGAGTGGCGCGTGGTCGCCGATCAGCAGACGGCGGTGAACGCGCTGATCGCCGGAGAAATCGACTACATCGAGCAGCCGGCGCACGACCTGCTGCCGGTGCTGAAAAAGGACGCCGGTATCAAGCTGGTCGACATCAATCCGCTCGGGAACCAGTACGCGTTCCGCTTCAATTCGACGGTCAAGCCCTTCGACAATCCAAAAATAAAGCAGGCGCTCCTGTACGCGTTCAATCAGGAGGATTTTCTCAAGGCGACCATCGGCGACCCGACGTACTACAAGGTGTGCCTCGAAATGTTCATCTGCGGAACGCCGCTGGGCTCTACCAAGGGCATGGACGGGTTGCTGCAATCGAATTTCGTCAAGGCGAGACAACTGCTGGCCGAGGCCGGCTACGACGGCACGCCGATCGTGCTGCTGCATTCGACCGACCTGCAGGTGCTGACCAACCTTGCGCCGGTGGCGAAATCGCTGATGGAAAAAGCCGGGTTCAAGGTGGACATGCAGGACATGGACTGGCAGACGGTCGTTGCGCGGCGAGCGAAGAAGGAACCGCCGTCGCAAGGCGGCTGGAGCGCCTTCCTCACGTCGTGGGTGTCCGCCGACGTGCTCAACCCCGTATCGACGGCGTTCCTGAACTCGAGTTGTGACAAGGCGCTGTTCGGCTGGCCCTGCGATCCGGAAATCGAAAAGTTGCGCGACCAATTCGCCCGCGAAGCGGATCCGGCGAAGCAGAAGGCGATCGCCGAAGCCGTGCAGGTGGCTTGGGCGCAGGATCCGACGCACGTATTTCTCGGCCAGTGGTATCAGCCGGCAGCGGTACGCAAGAACATCGACGGATTCGTCATTGCACCGGTCACGGTGTTCTGGAACGTAACCAAGACGGGTAAGTGACGCATCCGTCCAAGAGCAAGACGCGAAGCGTCGCCGCGATTGGGAAAGGATGCGTCATCCTCGCGAAAGCGGGGATCCAGTTTGGTTGGACGAAAAAATGGATTCATGCTTGCGCGGGAATGACGGCGCGATTGTTCATCAGTCGCGCCCTGATCTGTCATTGAGCTGATGCTCACCTACATCTTCCGGCGCCTGCTCGCGACCATCCCTGTCATGCTGGTCGTCGCGGTGCTCGTGTTTTCGATGCTGCGGCTCACGCCGGGCGACCCCGCTGCCATCATCGCGGGCGCTGCGGGAACGTCGCAGGACATCATCGACATCCGTGCGCGTCTTGGGCTCGATCGCTCGATCATCGCGCAGTTCTTCGTCTGGTTCGGGCATATTCTTACCGGCGATTTCGGCGAGTCGTTTTTCTTCAAGAAGCAGGTCGCCGCGCTGATTGCCGACCGCATCGGACCGACGTTCGCGCTCGCTACCACGACGATCGTTCTTTCGGTGCTGATCGCCGTTCCCCTCGGTGTCATTGCGGCGTGGAAGCAGGGCACCTGGATCGATCGTGTCGTGATGGGGTTTTCCGTGCTTGGTTTCTCCGTGCCGGTTTTCGTGGTTGGCTACGTGCTGATCTACATTTTCGCCATCGAGCTCGCGTGGCTGCCGGTACAGGGATATCAGCCGCTCAGTGAAGGCTTCTGGGGGTTTCTGCAGCGTCTGATCCTGCCGAGTGTCACGCTGTCGGTGATCTATGTTGCGTTGATTGCCCGCATCACGCGCACCAGCGTGCTCGAGGTCCTCGACGAGGACTACATCCGCACCGCGCGCGCAAAGGGCTTGCCCGACCGCGTCGTGCTGATGAAGCACGCGTTGCGCAATGCGGCGGTGCCAATTGTGACCATCATCGGCATCGGTGTCGCGCTTTTGATCGGCGGCGTGGTGGTTACCGAGAGCGTATTCAGCATTCCGGGGTTGGGCCGTTTGACGGTCGACGCGGTGCTCGCACGCGACTATCCGACCGTGCAGGCGGTAATCCTGCTGTTCTCGGCGGTCTACGTGCTGCTGAACTTGGCAGTCGACGTCACGTATACGTTGCTCGATCCACGCATTCGCTACTGACCATGGCAGCCGACGCCCTGACGCTGCAGCCGACGGCCGATCCTCGCGTCGGCGACGCGATGCGCCGCCTGCTGCGCAATCCGACGGTCGCGTTCGGCATGGTCATACTCGGTTTCGTCATTGCGATGGGAATCGCGGCGCCGTGGCTCGCCAACTTCGACCCGTCCGCCATCAATCCGTCGTTTCGCAACAAGACACCAGGCGCAATGGAAGCTATGCGTGCGGATGATGGCACGAAGACGGAGATGCGCCACTGGATGGGCACCGATTCGCTGGGCCGCGATGTCGCGAGCCGCGTTGTTTACGGCGCGCGCGCGTCGCTGCTGGTCGGCGTGTCGGTCGCAGTCGTTGCGGTGGGGATCGGGCTGGCGATCGGACTTGCCGCCGGCTATGTGCGCTGGCTCGACAACGTCGTCATGCGCTTCATGGACGGGTTGATGGCCATACCGGCCATCCTGCTCGCCATCGCCGTCGTGTCGTTATCCTCGGCAGGCTTGATTGCGGTCATCGTGGCGATCGTCATTCCCGAAGTTCCGCGCGTCGTCCGCCTCGTGCGCTCGATCGTGCTGTCGGTGCGCGAGGAGCCGTACGTCGAGGCCGCAATTGCGGTCGGCACGCCGACGCTGCCGCTGATCATCCGCCACATCCTACCCAATACCTTGCCGCCGCTGATCGTGCAGGCGACCTACATCTGCGCGTCGGCGATACTGATCGAGGCCATCCTGTCGTTCCTCGGCATCGGTATTCCCGCGCAGACGCCGACGTGGGGCAACATCATGGCGGAAGGACGCACGCTGTTTCGCGTCTATCCGCACAACATACTCTATCCCGGCATTTTTCTCGCGCTGACGGTACTCGCGGTCAACCTGCTCGGTGACGGCTTGCGCGATACGCTCGACCCGCGCAGGCGGAGGTCATCGTGAACGCGCATTTACTCGATATCCGGGGACTCACTATCGCGCTGCCCGCAAGTGGCGAGCGCGCGCACGCCGTGGCGAGCGTGAGCCTGAATGTCGAAGCGGGGGAGACGGTCTGCCTGGTGGGCGAATCCGGTTCCGGCAAATCGGTGATCGCGCAGGCGACGATGGGTTTGTTGCCACCGGCGCTCCACACGAAGCGCGGCGAGATCCTGCTCGATGGAGAGGATGTGGTTGCCGCCGCGCCATCGCGTCTGCGCGCGCTGCGCTGCACGCGCATGTCGATGATCTTCCAGGAACCGATGACCGCGTTGAATCCCGTGCTGCGCTGCGGTGAACAGATCGACGAAGTGCTTGCGACGCACACCACCTTGGCGCAGGGGCCGCGCCGCGAGCGCATACTGGAGATCATCCGCGACGTCGGATTGCAAGATCCCGCACGGATGATCGAGTCATACCCGCATCAACTCTCGGGTGGGCAACGGCAGCGCATCATGATCGCGATGGCGCTGGTGCTCAACCCGCGTCTGTTGATCGCCGACGAACCTACGACGGCACTCGACGTCACGACGCAGGCGCAGATTCTTGCGCTGATCCGTGAAATGCAGCGCAAGCACGGCACCGGCGTACTGTTCATCACCCATGACTTCGGCGTCGTGGCGGAGATTGCGGAGCGCGTCGCGGTGCTGCGGCAGGGTGAGGTCGTCGAATTCGGCCCGGCGCGCGAGTTGCTCGAGGATCCTCAGCACGAATACACGCGCATGCTGATCGCGGCGGTGCCGAGCCTCACGCCGCGGCATCGATCGATCGCCACCGACGCCCCGATCGTAGTCAGCACGCAGGGGCTGGGGAAGTACTACGCGCGAGGTGGTTGGTGGCGTCACGGTGCCGAGGTGCAGGCAGCCAATGACGTCGATTTGCAGGTGCGTCGCGGCGAAACGCTGGGCATTGTCGGCGAGTCAGGCTCCGGCAAATCGACGGTTGCGCGCTGCATTGCGCGGCTGATCTTGCCCACATCCGGAAAAATCGTCCTCGAGGGCATCGACATCGCGCGGCTCAGCACCAATGCGCTGCGCCCGTTGCGGCGGCGCGTGCAGATTGTCTTCCAGGACCCGTACCGCTCGCTCAATCCACGCCGCACGGTCGGTGAGTCAATGGTCGAGGGCCCGATGAACTACGGCGCGACGCCGGACGCGGCGCTGGCGACCGCGCGTCGGCTGCTTGACCTGGTGCGGCTCGATGCAGGCGCACTCGATCGCTATCCCCACGAGTTCTCCGGCGGACAGCGCCAGCGCATCTGCATTGCCCGGGCGCTGGCGATCGAACCGGACCTGCTGATCGCAGACGAGGCCGTGTCGGCGCTCGACGTATCGGTGCAGGCGCAGGTGCTGGCGCTTCTCGACGAAATCCGGGAGCGTCTCGACCTGGCGATGTTGTTCATCACCCACGATCTGCGCGTCGCGGCGCAGGTATGCGATCGCGTGGCGGTGATGCAGCACGGCCGTATTGTCGAATCCGGGCCGATCGCAGACGTATATGCGCATCCGCGACACGAATACACGAAAGCGCTGTTCGCCGCAGCTCCAGGCCGGCAGTGGACGTTTGGCGTATCCTAGATGGGTGCCTGCAAAGTCCGTTACATGTCGGAGCCTTGCCCTGCGGCTGGCGCGGAACTTACCGGACGCGTGTCGCCTCCAACGCGTGCTATTGGGCGTACGCGGTGCCGCACGCTGCAACCACCACGCCGCAACCGCGCTGTAACCACCACGCTGTAACCACAATGAAAGCAAGTGCCATGAACGTCGAGGCGCATTCAATTCTTCAGGTTGTGGCAAGGCTGGCAACCTTGAGCTTGGTTAGGCTCGCTGCCCTCGGTGCGCTCGAGTTCGCCGTCGTGTTTCCCGTGCACGCTGCACTTGGCGGGCCGGAAGCGTCGGTGTTTGCGGACCAGTCGCAGATCAAGGCGACGCTGCGCACGGTATCGAGCGCCAAATACACGATGCACGAGCTCCAGGTCCCTGCGGGTACCACGGTGCGGGAATACGTCGCGCCGACGGGAATAGTGTTCGGCGTCGCGTGGACGGGGCCTTCGATGCCCGATTTGCGCCAACTCCTCGGGACGCATTTTGACGATTACGTCGCGGCCCTGGCAGCGAGGCGCACCGTACGCGGGCCCGTGTCGATTCAACTGCCTGGACTGGTCGTTCAGTCGGGCGGTCGCATGCGCGCCTTTTCCGGCAAAGCATACGTCCCCGAAAGTTTGCCGCAGGGGATGTCCGCGGATGACGTGCAATGAAGGTACATTCAATGGGTTGGTGGTCAGTTGTCGCGCTGATAGCAGCGCCGTTGGTATTGTCAGGCTGCGGCGGTGGCGGCGGCGGTGGCGGAGATGGGTCGTCGCCAGCGGTGCCGACACCGAATGTGCAGCCGATAACGGTGGACGGCGGACCCGAAGGCGTCCCCGACATTGCATTTGTCAGCGTTACGATCTGCGTCCCCGGTTCTACCACCAATTGCCAGACCATCGATCACGTCCAGGTCGACACCGGGTCCGTCGGACTGCGAATTATCTCGTCGGTGCTTTCGCCCGCGCTTTCGCTGCCACAGCAATTCGACGCGAACGGCAATCCGTTGGCCGCGTGCGCGCAATTTGCCGACGGCTTCAGCTGGGGGTCCGTGAAGGCGGTCGATATGAGCATTGCGGGCGAGAGAGCAAGTTCGCTGCCGATCCAGGTCATCGGTGACCCGGCGTTTCCCACGATTCCGTTCTCTTGTTCGAGCAGCGGGCCGCCGGAGAATACGGTGCCGACGTTCGGCGCCAATGGCTTGCTTGGGGTGGGCCTTTTTTTACAGGACTGCGGCGCCGGTTGCGCGCAATCCGTGATTCCCGGCACCTATTACAGTTGTCCGTCGAGTGGCTGCCGTTCGACGCAAGTCGCGTTGAACGCGCAGTTGCAGAATCCGGTCGCGTTGTTCGGCTCCGACAACAACGGCGTCATCATCCAATTGCCAGCGGTCCCGCCGGCGGGCATGGCGACGGCAACCGGTTCGCTGATCTTCGGCATCGGTACGCAGGCGGACAATGGACTAGGCGGTGCGAAGGTCCTCAGCGTGGATCCGAATACCGGGTTCATCATTACGACCTTCGGCGGCATTACCCTTCGGGACAGCTACATCGACAGCGGTTCGAGTCTCCTGTTTTTCGGTAGCAACTCGTATCCCTTCTGCACTGGCCCGGCAGCGGGCCTCTACTGTCCGCCTTCGACGCAAAATCTGTCTGCGACGCTGCAAGGCCAGAACGGCGCTGTCAGTGCCGTCACCTTCAGCGTCGCCAACGCCGATCAACTCTTCAACGCCAACCCCAGTTTCGATGCGTTCAACAACATTGCTGCGCCTAACGGGGACACCACGAGCTTTGCCTGGGGCCTGCCGTTTTTCTTTGGGCGTAGCGTCTACACCGCCATCGAGACTCGCACCACACCAGGCGGGGTTGGTCCGTATTTCGCGTTTTGAGTTGCGGGATCCTGCCGGTTGCCGGCACTGCAGCAGCAAGAGTATCGACGCGGCCTGATGCACAAGCAAATACAGGAAGGTCCAAATGACGTTGACCAAGCAAGACAGATCCAGACCACGCCGCGCGACCGACAATCCCGCACCCTTCATCGCCGAGGGCGTTGCGCCGAAGAACATGCCGTCGCTTGGCACGATCGTTGCGCGCGCCGTCCCGAAGGCCCGTCTGGTCCTCCGTGCCCGGTTGCTGCGGCGCCTGCTAATCCCGATCGGACCGCTGGCGCTGACGGTTCTCGCCGGCGGCGCATTTGCGAAGTACGTGCAGTTCGCACGCTGGTCACGCCTTTCGGTATCGCTCGACGACGCGGCCCACGTTACGTCGAACCAGATTGTCGAGCTCGTACGCTATGTCGAGCAGAGCAACCCTACCGTTCTGGAGCAAATGATGGTGATGCTATCGCGCGATACCACGACGATGGCGGCGCTCGGCGCGTCAGTGACGGCGCTCGCAATAAAGCTGGCCTCGCGTCGCAAACTCGCGCGCGGTTCAACCCGGGGATAAAACTCGATGCCCGGACTCGCCGTCACGTCGGGCGTTGCCCCAGCGGCGCGTCTGCTCTGCGGGTGGGCCATCGTCGCCACCCTGATTGCCGGATGTCAGCAGACGACGCGGCCCGACATGTCCGAATCCGCGCTCAAACCCTCGCACCAGCCCGGATACACGGCGGAACAACACTACGCCACCAGCTCGATTCACGAGTCGTGGCTGCTTGGCGGCGAGCCCGTCG
The DNA here is from genome assembly GCA_963732105.1 of uncultured beta proteobacterium. Lineage (GTDB taxonomy): Bacteria > Pseudomonadota > Gammaproteobacteria > Burkholderiales > Casimicrobiaceae > PALSA-1003. The sequence goes on along the minus strand of CAVSYL010000010.1, from coordinate 589,885 downwards.
AAATCACGCTGCTGCGCCCACCGGGACAAGGCGCATTTCCACTCGTCATCTATCTGCCGGGACTCGGTGAGCCCTCGAGCGGCGGCGCCGCCTGGCGAAATGCGTGGGCGCAGGCTGGTTATGCGGTGCTTTCGTATCAGCCCGTGGCAAACGGTGAATCGATATGGAGTTCCGCGCGAGCACGTAGGGGCGAATTTGCCGACATCGCCAAGGAAAAATTCTCACAGGCGGCGCTGACCAAGCGCTTGGTGCTGTTGCGGGACTTGTTCGAGGAACTGGACCGTCGCCACAACAGCGGCGAGTTGAGCGGCGTCGACACTTCGCGGATCGCGCTCGCGGGATTCGAACTCGGCGCGCAAACGGTGATGACTGCGGCAGGCGAAACCGGTTACGGGATCGAGCCGTTTGCGCTCACTGCCACCGTAAAATGCGTCATCGCTTTCAGTCCCTATGCCGACTTTAGCGCGGCGGCTTTCGAGCAGCGCTTTGCGGCGATCCACATGCCGGTCCTGTCCGTGACCAGTATGGACGACGGCGATCCCTACGGCCTGATTACTTCCCCGGCGATTCGCCGAGCTCCCTTCGACCACATGCCGCCGGGGCAGAAATACCTGTTGAGCCTCGCCAACGCACCCCACGCGCTGATCGCCGGCAAGGAAACACCCGGCGCGGAAAACAGTGCCCAGGACTCAGACGACAGCCCGCGCAACAACACCGGTGACGGCACCAAACAGGGCAGCGGCTCGGGTCGGCGCAAGGGCGGCGCGGGCTCGCAAGGAAGCCGGAAGGCGGGCGGCGGTGATACCGGCGGTGCGAATTCGACGTCATCGCGATCGGTCTCTTCTGCCGCCTGGACGGCGGAGCTCGGGCAGGCGCAGAGCGTGACCACCGCTTATCTCGATTCGAACCTCAAGTCTGACGTGGTCGCGAGCGAATGGCTAACCAAGGATGCCCGACGATACCTTGGCAATGAGGCCGATCTGATAGTCAAATAAGGAGTCAAATAACAGTCAAGGGAGAGTCAAGTGAGCACGGCGCGCGGTGCCGGTGCGTGATGTTCAAAACGAACACGCTAACCCAGGAGCGCGTAGTCGCCACCGCGCTCCAGCGCGCGCTGATACGCGGGGCGCGCATGGATGCGTTCCAGAAACGCCATCAGCTTTGGCCGCGTTGCGTCGAGCCCCGCGCGCGCAGCGGCCGCTTCGAGCGGAAAACTGAGCTGGACATCCGCCGCGGAGAATTCGTTGCCGGCGAACCATCGGCTTTTTTCCAGTTCCGCTTCCATGAAATCGAGGTGCAGCTTGATTTGCGGTTTGACAAACGTCGTCAACACGCGGTGTGATATCGCCTTCGCCACCGGCTTGACGAAGAAAGGTACGGGACCGTTTGCGACGCGATCGAAGACGAGCTTCAGCAGCAGCGGCGGCATGGCCGAGCCCTCAGCGTAATGCAGCCAGTACGTGTAGCGCAGCCGCTCCGGCGTGCCCGCTGCGGGAGCGAACCTTCCATTGCCATAACGCTCGATCAGGTACTCGATGATCGCGCCCGACTCGGCCAGCGTCAGCGGCCCATCGGTGAGCACCGGCGATTTGCCGAGAGGGTGCACTGCGCGCAATGAGGCGGGCGCAAGCATGGTCTTCGGGTCGCGCTCGTAACGCCTGATCTCGTACTCGAGGCCGAGTTCTTCCAGCAGCCACAGCACGCGCTGCGAGCGCGAGTTGTTGAGGTGGTGGACGACGATCATCGCTGCGTGCCGGGCCTCAACGGCGCGAGTGGTGCATCGTCGGATTCAGGCGATCGATGTCGGCTTGGACTTCGGCGCGACTGCGCTCATAGATGATTTCGCGGCCCATGACGCTCCCGGCGTACGCCAACGTGTTCCGGGTCGGAGTCAGCGCGCAACGCACGCTGTGCACGCCTTCGCCGAGCACGACTTCGATGCGCTCGACGCGCTTGTTCAGCACGACGAGTTCAAGCGTCTTGCCGGTGTCGGTCACGCGCACGATGATTTTTTCATTGTCCATGAAGGGTTCCAGATTTGCAGAGGCTACTTTGCGTGTGAATCGAGCAGCGATATTGCGACCGCGAATGTCGTTGCCGACGCAGTGCACAAGGCTTCGACCGTACCCACGGGTGAGCGCATCTTCGGAGCATCCGGCAGTCGCGTCAGTGACGGGCCTCTAGTCTAATGGACCGCGCGACGGCGCGGGTGTCAGCCTGCACGTGGCTGAATCAGCTCGACGCGATTGCCGAACGGATCCTCGGTGAAGACCCGATCGACGCCCGGACTGGGCTCCGGATCGAAGCTGACTTTGCAGCCCCTCTCTTGTCCGGATTAGCCCTTCGTCACGCGACTACAGGTGACTTCGGGAGCGCTGGTCGTGCCGCGCCACCGGGCGTCGCCCTGATGTTCCCAGAACAGGGTGCCGTCGCCTTCATAGCGCGCGCCGCTGCCCGAGCGCTGTTGGACGAGGGGGTACGACTGGTCTTTGATCGTAACCCAGGCGAGTCCCGGATCGACATTGACGTAGGAAATATCGAGTACCGCATCGAGCGTTTCGCAACGGAATGCGAAGGGCCCCAGGCTGATGCCTTTGCCGTCGGCCGAGCGTGCCGGCCGACTTTGCGTCCGGATCGCTGCGATCCGCGCAAGGTAAAGGTCGCGCACGCACGTGGTTTGCGTCGCGCTTTTGGCGCACACGGCACGCTGCGCAATCCAATCGGTCTGCTGCTCGCGAATGGCGGAGCCGACGGCGCCAGCCTTGGGCGCGGTCGCCAGTGTGTACACGCGGGTGAGTTCCGCATCCAGGCGAGTTAGCATTGGCGACCGGCACATCAAGCGCTCGAGCGATCGCGCCTTCGTCGCTTTGCAATCTGCCGGCGGATCGGTAGCGAAGACGGCACCGCAGACGCAGGCAAGGCCCAGCAAGCTGACGGGTCGCAGCAAAGGTCTCATCGACCGGAGGATAACATTGGTCGTCGGCGTAGAATTGGGGTGGTGGGCACTGTCTTGCTGTGCGCAACTCGACAGCGAACGCGCCGCACATTTTCGCCTCTAACGATTTGACCATGACGACTGTCGACTCGATCTTCGCGCGGCCTGCCCTGAGCGGGCTGCACTTCGATAACGCGTTCGTGCGCGAATTGCCGGGCGACGGCGAAGCCGGGTCGCGCCGACGGCAGGTGCATGGCGCGTTGTATTCGCGCATCGACCCGGAGCCAGTGACGGCGCCGCGCCTGATCGCCTATTCGCCGGAGGTGGCTTCGCTGCTCGGCATCAGCGCGGAGGACGTCGCGTCTCCGCTGTTCGCGCAGGTCTTCGGTGGCAATACCCGGCTCGACGGCATGCAGCCGTATGCTGCCAACTATGGCGGGCACCAGTTCGGCAACTGGGCCGGACAATTGGGCGACGGCCGGGCGATCACGCTGGGCGAGACCATCAACGCCGTGGGCGAGCGCTGGGAATTGCAACTCAAAGGGGCGGGCCCAACGCCCTACGCGCGCACCGCCGATGGCCGCGCGGTGCTGCGCTCGTCCGTCCGGGAATTCCTGTGCAGCGAGGCGATGCATCATCTCGGCGTGCCCACCACCCGCGCGCTGTGCCTGGTCGGCACGGGCGAACGCGTCGTGCGCGACATGTTCTACGACGGTCACCCGCAGGAGGAGCCCGGCGCCATCGTATGCCGGGTTGCACCGTCGTTCATCCGCTTCGGCAACTTCGAATTGCCAGCGTCGCGCGGCGATGTGCCGTTGTTGTCGCGACTCGTCGATTTCACGATCCGGCGCGATTTCCCGACGCTGGTTTTGGGGCATACCGTCGGCGAGCAGGAGCCATTGTCCGAAGCGATACGCGCCGCGTGGTTCGCGCAGGTGTGCGAGCGCACGGCGGTGATGATCGCGCACTGGATGCGGGTGGGTTTCGTACACGGGGTGATGAATACAGACAACATGTCGATTCTCGGCCTCACCATCGACTACGGACCCTATGGCTGGGTCGATAACTTCGATCCCGACTGGACCCCCAATACGACCGACGCGCATGGGCGCCGCTATCGCTTTGGGCAGCAGGCGCAGATCGCCTATTGGAACCTGACCCGACTCGCGAACGCGCTGACGCCCGTACTAACCTCCGTCGATCCTCTGCACGCCGGTTTGCAGCGCTATGTGGACGCGTTCACCGCGGCCGAACGCAACAACGTCGCGGCCAAGCTTGGACTGACAGAATGCCTGGATGAAGACTTCGAGTTGATGGGCGCCCTGCACGAGTTGCTGACTTCGGCTGAAGTCGACATGACGATTTTCTATCGTGCGCTTGCCGACGTCGATGTCGATGCGCCGTTGTTGTTGCCGTTGCGCGACGCGTTTTACGACGAGGCCAAGCAGCGCGACGCCGAGCCCGCGTTCAGCGCATGGCTCGTGCGGTATGCCGCGCGTGTTCGACGAGACGGCACATCGCCAGCGTTGCACCGGGCGCGCATGCAGGCGGCCAACCCGCGTTACGTGCTACGCAATTATCTCGCGCAGCAGGCGATCGACCGCGCCGAACAGGGCGATGACGCTGGCATTCACGAACTGCTCGACGTGCTGCGGCACCCGTACGACGATCAACCCGGGCGCGAGCAATACGCGCAGCGCCGGCCGGACTGGGCGCGCAATCGCGCGGGATGCTCCATGTTGTCGTGCAGTTCGTAATCGAGATGGTTCACGGTTTCGACTTGACGTCCGGCCAGAGTTTTCGCCAGCCCACGTGGCCAAGCCGGCGCAAGGTCGCGATGTTGCGTTCGTAGATCGCCGCTGCGTCAGGAAATGCCGCCACCGCGCGCTCGACACTCGCTTCGCGCAGCAGATGCAACATCGGGTACGGCGAGCGATTGGTGAAGTTTTCAATGTCGTCGCGGCCGCTACCGGCAAACGTGTAGTTCGGATGAAAACTCGCGATTTGCACGATGCCCTCGAGGCCGAGGCTTCTCACCGTGGCGTCAGCGCTTTTCAGGAACAGGTGATACTCGATGAAATCGGTCAATGCCTGCGGGTGAATCAGCAGCGTCGTTTCGAGTGCGTCCGGCTCCGCGTGGACGAGCAGCACGAGCTCGTGCCGCAGCTCGGCAGTGACCTCGTCAGCATCCCTTGCGGCGGTCACTGCGAAGCGAATCTGATGTTTGGCGTAAACCGCTTTGGCGAACGGGCACAGGTTGAGCCCGATGACGGCGCGTTTCAGCCAATCGCGGGTCGCGCTTACGACCGTCTCGACCTCGGCCGGATCGGTGAAGGGTGCCAGGACGCCCGTGACGGGGCTGCCCGCGAGGCTGCGTATCATCTATGCCCGCGCCGAGACCAGGTTCAATGGAGCGTCGGCCGCTCGTGGTCGACGGCGGGAACTTCCGTGATCGCGTCGCCGATGGGCAGTCGCGCCTTCGCTGCCGGCTTCGCCTTCCCACGAATACTGTCTGCGCGGCGGGATATCGAGGTGACGAAACACGATCGCGAGAGCGATGCCGATCAGTGCCGCAGACAGGTGCGTTTCCCATGACACACCCGGCTCGATCGGCAGGACGCCCCAGACGAGCGCGCCGTACATGAAGCAGACGAGCAACGATGCCGCGATCGCACGTCGGTCGCGACGGATGAGTCCGGCCACGAGTATGTAGCCGACCAGTCCGTAGGCCATGCCGCTGGCGCCGATGTGGACACTGTCCCGGCCAAACAGCCAGACCGCAATGCCGGGTCCCAGATACACCGCGAGCAGCACGCGCAATGCGGCGGCCGGGTACAAGTGCAGCATCACGGTCCCGAGCACGAGCAGCGGCAGCGTGTTGCCGATCAAGTGCATGAAGCTCCCATGCAGCAAGGGCGCAAGCAGAATTCCCACCAGGCCGTGCCAATCGCGCGGACGAACGCCGAATCGCTGCAGCTCCAGGTCGAGCGACCAGTTGAACAACTGAATCAGCCAGAGCAAGGCGACGAAGGCCAGTGCGATCTCGAGCGCCACGCGGAAGCTTGTCCGCACTTGCGGGGAGCCGGTGTAGTGCGGATCGGGGATGTGAATCTGCATGATCGTTGCCAGTATCGCTCAGCTCGTCGTGTCGGTGCCGGTATGGCGAGCGCGCAGCCGCCCGAAGTTCAGCGCGACGGCCAGCAGCCCAACTGCACCGAACACGATGATGTCGCGCGTCCCCACGCGTTCGACCAGCGCTCCCGCGATGCCCACGCCCACTGACTGGCCGAAATAGAAACAAGATGCAAATGCCGCCACCGCCGCGCCCCTGCGCTCAGGCGCCATTTGCGTTGCATTGATCTGCAGCGTGTTGTGCACCATGTAAAAACCGAGTCCGGCAAGGAAGCAGCCGGGAATCGCCCACCACCACGTCGGTCCGAGTCCCGTGACCAGCAGCGACAGCAGCAGCAGACCGCCGCCCCAGCGGATCAAGCCCACTTCGCCGAGGCGCTGCACAAGCGTGCCGGCGGAGACCGCATACACGAGGCCACCGAAACCGAAGAGCATGACCAGCGATCCGGCGGCAGACAATGACACGCCATGCACACGATGCAGATGGGAGGCGATGAAGGCAAAGGCTCCGAACAGCAGCGCGCCTTCCAGGAATACCGTGAGCAACACGACGCGCGCCCAGGGCCGACGGATGACCAGACCGAATTCCGCGATCGTTCGCGGTACCGCGGCGCCTTTTGCCTTGTGTGTGGCGCGGGCGTAGGCAGGCAGACGACGGTCCAGCCGAAACAACAGTGCGGCGACCGCGACGAAGATGGCGGCGATCCCGAAAAATGGCACGCGCCAGTTGAGATAGTCCGCCGCCAGCCCACCCGCCAGCACGCCCGCGGAGACGCCGAGGATCTGTCCGGTCAGAAAACGAGCGAGCACGGGTTGGCGCTCGCGGTAGGGAACCACATCGCCGATCCACGCCGTCGATAGCGGAATGATCGCGGCCGCCGTCGCGCCGGCAACGACGCGCGCCACGAGCAGCCATGAGAAAGAAGGTGCGAGGCCACACAGCACGGCACCGACCGCGCACGCGACGCACGCCCAGGCAACGACGATGTATTTACCGAAGCGATCGCCCACCGGCCCAAAAAAAAGTTGTGACAGGCCGTACGCGACGGCGAAGGCCGTGATCACGTACGACGCGTCGCCGAGCGGCAGGGCGAATTCCGTCGCCAGACTCGGCAGCAGCGCGTCCGTCACGCGCAGCGAGGACGCGCTGCCGAACGCCGCGAGCGACAAGGCGAGAAACGCCGTGAACGGCACGGGCGCCGCCGCTTGCGCGTCAGGCGCGGCGCTGCTCATATCCGCGGCATCGACGGCGGCCGCCTGCTACTGGCGACGGCTGTCTTGGGCACATTCGGGGAATTCTTGGAGCATGAAATCTTCCAGCGGCGCCGTGTCCGCGACGCGCGCCGACAGTTTGACGTCGTGTCCCAGGCGATGGGATTGCCACACGAAGTCCTCTTTCTCGTGTTCGCGGATGATGATGATCATCCTGCGTATCACGGCGAAACACATGTCGGGATTGTTCCCCTTGCGCACCTCGAACACTTGCGGCGTTCGTGCTCTCACGTCCTTGTTCCACCCATAGAACTCGAACACTGCGTCGTCGTAGGCCATGCGCTTGATCTCGAAAATGCCGCCACCGGTCTTCGGATCGCGGCCGGCAACGCCCGTTGCCGCGGTAGGCAGATTGGCGGCGATGTTGCGGTTGTAGCGCTCCTTCTCGTCATCGGCTGTCGACTCCGTGGCTTCACCGCGGGCGGCGCGCCTGGCTGCGATCAACGACGCGAGGTCCGCGGCGGGTGGCGGCGCCACGGCAACAGGAGGCGTTGGTGGTGTTGGTGGCGCCGGCGCCGGTTGGGCAGGCACCGTGAATGGTGGCGTCGGTGTGCTCGGTGCGACCAGCGCTTGTCTGGGCGACGGGCGCGGTGCCGCCTTCGGTGGACGCACGGGCGGCGTGAGCGCCGCCTGCGTATCGCGTGGCGGTTCAGGTGGCGCGATGCTCGCGACGCTCGGCGGAGGCGTGAGTTGCACCTGTACCGGCGCGCTGCCTTCGCCCTGGTCCGTTTCTTCCAACTCCGTGCGCATGTGCGGGATGAGCACGAACAGTGCCGCGACGTGGAGGAGGATGGACAGCGCAAGCGTCAACCAGATGGTGCGAATCGTCACTGATTCGTGACGATCGCGGGGTTGGTCCTGCCAGCGGGTCATCGCTTGATCGATTGTTTGTGCACGTCAGGGCAGGAGACAAGGCGAAAATTGGGGCGAAGCCGGCGCATTCTGCGCAGCCTTCGCGTGGCTCCGCCCTGACAATGATAGTCGAAGGCGTTGGATACCGGCCCGCGACCGAAAATTCAACGGACGTTGGGCAACTCCGTCATCGCAGCGATGAGTAATTGGCGGGAATCCACAGGTACCCGCTGCTGCCTTCGGCCCGGAGATGGCCAAGCCCCGGGAAGGCAAGGTGCGCAGCGCCAACCCAATATCCGCTCTTCGCAGCATCCGCGTACGCGAGTTTGCGTGCTTTTGCGGCGGCCGTAGAATCCACGTCGAAGCGAACGGTCACTGACGGCTCGGCAAACTGCACCGCGGCCACGTGCATGAGGTCGCCCCACAGGACGAGCTTTTCACCCCTGCTTTCGACGACATAGGTTGTGTGCCCCGGGGTGTGTCCCGGGCTCGGCATCGCCCTGACGCCGGGCACGAGTTCGGTCGCACCATCGAACGGCTTGAACTTTCCGGCCGCGATATACGGGTTGAGCGATGCCATCGCGGCCTGGAAAGAGCCTTTGGCGTCCTTCGGCGCGGCGTCCATGTTGGCCTGACTGAGCCAATAGTCGGCATCGTGCTTGTCCGCGCGTACCGTCGCATTGGGGAACACGAGCATGTCGCCGCTCATGAGGCCGCCGACATGGTCACCGTGCATGTGGGTGATGTAGATCTCGTCGACCTGCTCCGGTTGATAGCCCGCGGCCTTCAGGCTGTTGACCAGGTGGCCGACAGTCGGGCCGAACAACGCACCGGCGCCGGTATCGATGAGCACCAGCTTCGTACCGGTGTTGATCAGGTAGCCGTTGACCGATGTGTCCACGAGGCCCTTGAGCGAGGCGCGCGCGAGCGCCTTGTTGACTTTTTCCGGCGTGGTGTTCGTGAGTAGTTCCGTTACGGGCAGCGCCAGCGTGCCATCGGAAAGCGCGGTGAGTTCAAAGTCGCCCAGCATCATCCGGTAGTAACCAGGTGCCTGCGTCTTGACCATCGGCGCCGCGGCGTGAGCACTGACTATAAGGAAACAGCAGGCCGCGAACGCGGTGGGCGCGACGATTCGCGAGAGGAGATGGGGCATGGGAATTCTGTCGTTAACGGTGATGCGGCGGGCGGCAGCTCAAATTATACGCGGGGACGTGCGCTTGCCTCCGAACCCGGATGCTTGCAGAACGCTTACACATGGTTGAAGATCGGGCAGCGCACCTGCGGTGCCGTTACCGCAAAATATCCGCAAATCTGGACGACCACTGCGATGAGCGCCGCAACGAACAATGAAATGAACAAGGCGACGAGCAATGAAATGGGAAATGAAGACGGGAAATGAAGTGGGAAATGAAGTGGACCAGGATTTCCAGCATCGATTGAAAATTCGCGAAGTCGTGGAAAACTGGGCGCTCTGGCGCGATGCGGGCGACTGGGAGCGCTTTCGCACCGTGTGGCACGACGACGGTCGAATGATGGCGACGTGGTTCCAGGGGAGTGCGGATGAATTCATTCGCGTCAGCCGGGAGGGATGGGACCGCGGCGTCAGCATCCTGCATTTCCTCGGCGGAAGCTCGATCGAAGTCGCGGGCAATCGCGCGATCGCGCAGACCAAGATGACGATCTCGCAGCGCGGCGACGTTCATGGCGTGCGCTGCGACGTCGTATGCACAGGCCGTTTTTACGATTTCTTCGAATTGCGTGGTAACCGCTGGGGCCTCGTGCTGCGCCAGCCCATCTACGAGAAGGACCGCATCGACCCGATCGATCCGTCAGCCAGACTCGAACTCGAGGCCGCGTTGCTCGATTCGTTTCCTGAAGGCTACCGCCATCTTGCCTATATCCAGACGAAGATCGGTTACACCGTCAAGCGCAACATGCCCGGGCTCAAGGGCGCGGACGTCGAAGCGCTGTACGCGCGCGGCCGCGGCTGGCTGAAAGGCGAAGCGGTATAGTGTCGCTTCGACAGGGAGCACGAAGTTGCCCGAGCAGAAGATCACCCCGAGTTTCATCGTCAATTCGCTTGATCAGTTCGTGATCGGTCAGGACGAGGCGAAGAAAATGGTGTCCGTGGCCATCTATTCGCATTTCAAGAAAATCGCCGCCGCGCGGCAATACAGCACGGCGATCACCAAGAGCAACATCCTGCTCATTGGCTCGACCGGCACCGGCAAGACCTTGATGTGCGAAACGCTGGCACGGATCCTCGACGTGCCGTTCGTCACCGCGGAGGCCACTTCGCTGGCGCACAACCGGTATGTCAACGAGGAAATCGAGGCCATCCTGCAACGCCTCGTTGACAAGGCCGAAGGCGATGTGGTCAGGGCGCAGCAGGGCATCGTTTTCATCGACGAAATCGACAAGCTCAAGGCGATCGAGGGCCAGCAGCAGAGCAATTCAGGCGAGAGCGTGCAGCACGCGCTGCTGAAGATCATGGAAGGCTCGCAGGTGAGGCTGGTCAAGGGACAGTACGTCGACACGACCAACATTCTGTTCATTTGTGGCGGCGCGTTCGTCGGCCTCACGGAGATCGTCACCCAGGCCCGGGCCTACAAGTTCATATCGATGGTGCGCGACGACACGCAGAAGGTCCTGGATCGGTTGAACTCGCGTGTGAAGCCGACCGACCTCGTCACCTTCGGGTTGATTCCGGAGTTCACCGGGCGGCTGCCCATCGTGGCGCACTTCAAGGACCTCACGCGCAAAATGCTGGTGCGGATCATGGTCGAGCCGAAGAACTCGATCTATAGCCAGTTCCAGGAGATCTTTCGCAACGAGGGTGTCGAACTCGTCGTCGAGCCGAGGGCGTTCGATCAGATCGCGGAGCTCGCGTTCGAGTACCAGAACGGCGCCCGCAGCCTGCGTGGCATCTTCGAGGAAATGATGACGCCGATCCTGTATGTCGTGCCCGACAGTCCCGACATCGAAAAGGTTGTGGTCACATCGTTGTTCAACGAAGCCACGCTCATCCGCAAGGCGCCTGCTGCCTGATTCACAATCACCGGGGTGAGCCTGCGGGCTTCGGAGTGCTGTCAGCAACCTAGGCGTTTACCCCATTCTGTCACCGACGCGGCGGCAGAGGGCCTCGCCGGAGGTCAGGGCGTTCGCCGAACTGCGGCTTGGCTGAGCCGGCGCGTTCGATCAGCTGGAGCGCGGTGGCGAGCGCGGTTTCGAGCTGTCGATCGCGCTGCGCCGCGGTGTCCTGCGGCGCATTGTCGACCTCGATCTGCGGGTCGGTACCGTAATTCTCGACGCCCCAGCCGACATCCTTGAACCAATGCGAATACTCCGGCTGTGTCGTCTGCGTACCGTCGACCAGCGTGTGGCGCGGCCAGATGCCGATCACTCCACCCCAGGTGCGCGTGCCGACGAGCGGACCGATGCCCATGAGTTTGAAGCCGTGCGAAAAGATGTCGCCGTCGGACCCGGAGTGCTCGTTGGTCAGCGCGACGACCGGACCGGCGACAGCCTCCTCCGGATACGAAGACGTTTGGCCCCAGCGCGCGGTCGCATACCCGATGCGTTTGCGCGCAACCTTTTCGAGCAACAGCTGCGACACGTGCCCGCCCCGGTTGTAGCGAACGTCGACGATCAGGCCATCGCGATCGCACTCAGCGATGAAGTAGCGGTGAAATTCGGCGAAACCGGCAGACATCATGTCCGGCAGATGAAAGTAGCCGACGCGGCCTTGCGACTGCTCGTGCACCCAGCTCCGATTGCGTTCGACCCATTCGCGGTAGTGCGCAGGAACCTCGTCGGCGAGCGTCGTCACGAGCACGTTGCGGGTCGATGACGACGCGCCTGTGTTCGTGGCGAGCGTCAGCTCGACCTTGGCCGCTGCCTGATGCACCAGCAGCGACTGCGGCGGGCGTTCGCGCGAAGTGCGCTGACCGTTGACGGCGACGATGCGCTCTCCAGGCTTGGCTTCGACGCCGACTGCATTCAACGGCGAGTCGGCGCCGGCGTCCCATGCGTCCCCGGTGACGATGCGGGCGATCTCGTAGCTTCCGTCCGCCGCGACCAGGCGCAAATCGGCGGCGAGGTATCCCAGAGCTACTTGCGGTGGACGCCGGTGGTCACCGCCGATCTCGTAGGCGTGCGACGTTCCCAGCTCACCTTGCATTTCCCAGATCAGATCCGATAGCTCGGCGCGGGTTGAGACACGATCGAGCAGCGGCTCGTAGTGGCGATAGATCGCCTCCCAATCGATGCCCGACATGTTCGGAACCCAAAAGTGGTCGCGCTGCAGGCGCCACACTTCACGCAACATCTGTCGCCATTCCTCGCGCGGCTCGACCGACAGACGAATACGCCCGAGATCGATCCAGCCGCTCTTGCGCGACGGCTCGTCCGAAGCCTTGGCCGTTTTCTGATCGACTTCAGGTTTGCGGTTCGCGGCGATCGCGCGCAAGCGCTTGCCTTCGCGCACGACCAGCGTTACATGATCGCCGGATAGCGCGAACCGGTCGGCCTTGTCCATCAGCGTCTCGGCGCGCAGCGTGGCGAAATCGAAGACCTCGAGCCGGCCCGGCGCTTCCTTGTGGCCGCCCCGTCCATGTGCGCCGACGATCGGCAGAACAGTCCAGATGACCTTGTTGCCGAGCACACCCGCGATCTGGCCGAAGCGGTTCTCCGGCACCGGAAAAGGCGCGATCCGACGCTCGATGCCCGCCAGATCGACTGGCGGCAGCGGCGCGCTCGCATCGATCTTGGCGTTCGCCGGAATGGGATCATCCGCAGTCAAGCTCTTGGGCAACGGATCGAACGGCGGCGGCCCACCGGATTGCAGCGCGATCAGGTAAGGACGCGCGGCGCGCGGAAAACTCAACTCGAATTGCACACTGTCGTATACCGGATCGAAGGTGCGGAGTGACAGAAAATACAGATATCGCCCCTCGGGGTCGAACGCCGGGCTGTAATCGCGGAACTCGGGTTGCGTGACGAGCGCACTGGTCTTGCGCGTAACATCGTAGAGCTTGATCGCACAGTGCCGCTGCGAAACCCAGAAGGTATAGGCAAGCCAGGCACCGTCGGCAGACCAGGCGAGATCGTCGGTGCGGCCTGCGTCGCTGCGATCGATGAGGGCCAACGCGCCGCTGTCGAGATCGCCGATCATCACTTCATTGCGGTGATTGGCGAGCGCGATAAGACGGCCGCGAGGTGCGGCCCGCATCGCGACGACATGACCTATATCCCACGGCAACGAGCGCTGCGGGGCCGCCCCAAAGCGCTCGCCCCCTTCGCGGGAAGCGGCCGGCAGCGCCGCACGGGGGACACCATCCAAGCGCGCCTGGCCGTTCTCGAATACCTCGACCCGCTCCTCGCCGGAACGGTCGTTGACGGCAACGATGGTCACCCCGTCGGCAAGCCACTGCCCATGGCGAAGCCGGCCGGCGTGGTCATCGCCGTGCTGGTGGATGGCACCCTCCCACAGCGCGAAGGTGAACAGTTTCCCGCGAGCGTCGAGCGCCACGCTGTGACCCGCGGGATGCCCCTGAATCGACCCGAGGTGGTCGGCGGCGGGTACGAACTTGCGCGCCGCCTGCGTGCGATGTGACGACAACCGGACCTCGACTCGCTCCGAGCGGTTGCTGGCGGGGTCGAACAACCACAGCTCGGCACCGCACTGATAGACGATGCGCCGACCGTCGGTTTGCGCATGGCGCGCGTAGAAATCATCGTGATCGGTATGGCGACGCCCATCGGAACCGTTCGGGAGAGTCGAATAGAGGTTGCCGACACCTTCGACATCGGACAGGTAGTAGACACGGCCGCCAAGCCACATCGGACTGGTGATGTTGCCGCCAAGCTCGGTCATGCGACGATAGATTCCTGCGCCTTCAGCGTCGATCCAGAGGTGGCCGGCGGTCCCGCCGCGGTAGCGCTTCCAACGCGCCGGGTCCGCGGTATTGCGGCCGATGACGCGGCTCTTTCCGGGACCGAACGCCAGATGATTCACCTGGCCCAGGGGCAACGGTTGTGGGCTTCCGCCGTCCGCGTCGAGCGTGTACGCCCGATAGTTGCGGAAGAAGGGCTGGGCGTAGGTCGTGACGAAAAGAATGCGCCCTTCAGGCGTCCATCCGCGCACGATCACGTCCGGCCCGAGCCACGTCATGCGTCGCGCGGGACCGCCCTCCGCGGACATCAGGTACACCTCGGGATGCTGCTCATCGCGCCCGACGAACGCGATCCACTGCCCATCGGGGGACAAGCAGGGTGTGGGGGTTCCGACAGCCCGGCGGTCAGCCGGCGCGCGACTCCTCCGCAAACAGGTACTCGCCATAGATCGTCATCGCTGACGAACACTATCGTGTCGCCATGCAGGGTCGGATAACGCAGATAGCCACGGTTGGCCATGAGTTTCTCTCGATAACGCGTGGATTCGAAGGCGCAATTGTAATGAGAATTGGCCCGTTCGTTGTGGCGGCGCGGTGAATGTTATTGGACCAGATCGGCAGTTATCAGCGATCCGCTGCGTTGAGGTGCTGCTAATATTCGCAACAATCTTCCTCGCCCAGTCCCATGCCCACTGAACTGCTGTTCAGAAGCGACGCCTATCTGAAGACGGCGAGCGCGCAAGTCACGGCGGTGCACGAACGCGGCATCGAGCTCGATCGCACGATCTTCTATCCCATGGGTGGGGGACAGATGGGCGATTCGGGCGCGCTGCTGCGTGCGAACGGCGAGCGCATCGCGATTGCCGACACACGCAAGGGTGATGCCATCGACAGCGTGGTGCACATCGCCGAGCCTGCCGCGCCGCAGGTGCAGGTCGGCGAAACGCTCACGCTCGAAATCGATTGGCGACGTCGCCATGCGTTGATGCGCCTGCACACGGCACTGCATGTGATCTCATGCGTCGTGGTGGCGCCGGTGACGGGAGGCAACATCTCTCCGGACAAGGCGCGCCTCGATTTCGACATCGACATGAGCCAACTCGACGCCAAGAGGATCGAGTTGGAAACGAACGCGCTCATTGCGCGTGGCGTGGAGACGGAGACCGTCTGGATTACCGATGAGGAACTCGACGCTCGGCCCGAGCTGGTCAAGACCATGAGCGTGCAACCGCCGCGCGGCGCTGGCCGCGTGCGGCTGCTCAGGATTCCTGGCATCGACTTGCAGCCCTGCGGAGGCACGCACGTAAAGAACATCGCGGAAATCGGCGGCATCCGCGTGCTCAGGATCCGCAGCGAAGGCAAACGCAACAAGCGTGTGGAGATCGCGCTGGCGACCTGATGCTACCTGCCGCCGCTGCAGCAGCGCTAACGCTCAGACTGCTTCTTGCTGTCCAACAGCGACTTGAGATTGGCGAATGGCGAGTGGGTCGCGGCTGGACGGTCGCCATGGGCGTCGCCGCCGCCAGCAGCCTCCAATTGCCGCTGATGCTCGTTGTCGTGGCAGTACAGGCACAGCAATTCCCAGTTGCTGCCGTCGGCCGGGTTGTTGTCGTGGTTGTGGTCGCGATGGTGGACCGTCAGCTCGCGCAGGTTGGCATGAGAGAATTCGCGGGCACAACGGCCGCATATCCACGGATAGATCTTGAGAGCGCGCTCCCGATAGCCTTGTTCGCGCTGTTGGGCGTTGCGGCGCGCGTCGGCGACCAGCCGGTCGAGCTTGCTCGGGTCGTTCGTATTCACGTGGCCTTTGTACTCTCAGATGGATCAGAAATTCTACCCGACACCATGAAAGGATTCTCACTCCAATGGCCAACGTACTCACGGTAGTTGCAAGGATACGGGCAGCGAAGGACAAAGGCGACGCGCTCGCGGCGTTGCTATCGGAGCAGGCGGGCGTGGTGCGGAACGCGGAACCGGGATGTCTGGTCTATCGCGTCCACCGCTCGACCGGCGATCCTGACCTCTTTCTGTTCTACGAGATGTACATGGATGACGCGGCGTTCGATCTCCATCGCAAGGCGCCGCATCTTGCCGCGTACCGCGAGCGCCGCGAGAAAGAAGGGCTGACGAACGGTCCTGCCGAGGTGGAGGTTTTTCGATCGTTGACCGAATGATCGGCGCACCCATCTAACGCAGCCGCGCTCCTCGGGGTGTTCCGCACTGGATCCGATGGTCGCGGTTCGCCCAGAGCGGTCAAGGCACACCCCGGTGCCGCGCGTTGCCACGGTCCGACGCTCAGCGCGTCGGCACCCGTGCTCGATTTGGGGATCAAAGACTCGGGCGGCTGTTTTGCAAGGAAATTCTTGCGCTGGCATGACACGTGCATAGAGATGCCGGTCCTGCTCATAGCGCAGTTGTCGCATACGACATGAACCTTGCGTCCGCTGGGCGAGCCGAAAAAATCACTGATCGATCGAGCGCAAATGTCAATCATGAATCGCCGCCTTATGCATCGCTTCGTTTGCCCTTGGCCTGCTGGTGTCGTCGACCGGCGCAGCGGCGTTGGACGTCAACGTCGTGGGCCTGTTCCCCAACAAGGCCGTCGTGCAGATCGAAGGGGGCGTCCTGCGAACCCTCTCCGTTGGACAGAAGACTCGCGACGACATTGTCCTGGTGTCGGTCGCGCGCGATAGCGCAACGTTCGATATCCAGGGTCGACGCGAGGTACTCACAATGGGTTCTGCTCGAAGGCAGGCAAGCCCGGCTGCGGAGGCCAAGTACGCGGAGGTCCAAACAAACGAACGGGGCGATTTGGTCGCCGATGGCGAAGTGAACGGTATGCCGGTTCGATTTGTCGTGGATACCGGCGCGACGCTGGTCACGCTTCCCGCCCGCGAGGCGAGCCGCCTCGGGCTCGACTACCACAACGGCCAGAAGACCAAGATGGCAACGGCCAATGGCGAAGTGATTGCTTATCGCGTCAAGCTCGACACGGTACGCGTTGGCGAAATGGCCGTGCATGACGTCGACGCAGTCATCGCTGAGAGCGACAGCCTGCCTTTCGTCTTGCTCGGCATGAGCTTCCTCAATCGCGTGGACATCAGGCGCGAGGGGACGATCATGACGTTGACGAAGCGGTAGCAAAACCCCCGCGCGGGGGCCGGGGTTTTGTGTTTCGGACTCGCGCGCAACCGCAATGGCGCTGCCCGCGCGTGTCGAAGGTACTGGCGCTCAGGACGCTCCGCGGTGCCAGACCCTGGATTTCATGAGGCAAACTTCATGCGTCGGGGCGGATTCGGGCACCGTCCGCTAGTGTTCGCCGGGACGACTAGGAACAAGCCTTTCCGTGGTCGGCGTGATTGCCTGCTGCTTTGGCGGCAGCTTCCGTCATGTACTCGCCTTCCTTGGTCTTGCCGTAATACTTGTCGCCAGAGCAGTGATACACCTTGCTCTTGCTGTTGACCCAAACCTGTCCCGGCTCCGCCTCCTGGGGCCGCGGCGGCCATCGAGGTGGTGGTTTTCTTTGCCTAGGTAGCGGGCGCGGCCGCGGCGGGTGCAGCCGCCGCAGGTGCTGCGGCCGCGGCTGCGGGGGTGGCCTTGGTTGTAGTAGCGGTCGACGATGGCGCGGTGGCCGGCGTCGTCTTTTGCGGCGCTGTGGTGCTGTACCAATCCTTGACGCCGCCGTGTCCAGCACATGCGCCTCGCTTGGTTTCAGCCGAAGTGAAAGTGCCGTCCTTGCACGTCCCCGTTGATCCGCTGGGGGCTTGCGCGTTGCTGGTGAAGGCAACGAGCATTCCTGCCATGAGTGTTGCCAAAGTAATCAAGAATTTCATGTGTTTCACTCCAATCATTGAGTGGCTGCGCCGCCACGTTGCACGTGGTCCGAAAATTCCGCACTCGCGGTCTTCGCGACCCTACCCATTTGCCTCATTTGCCTGAAGCCATCCGTCGGCAAGGCCCGCTATTATGCGCCGAGCAGCATTGTCGCAAAGAACTCAAGGGCCCGAGCTCGCCCGAAGCGGTGGGCTGTCGTCAGGATGTGAGGGCCTGCGCGCAGCCGCTTCAGAACGTTGGCAGCGGCGGCAGATCGACGCCGGTGTATTTCTTGTAAATCGCAGCGAGCGTGCCGTTCTGCGTATTGAGAAATATCCAAGTATTGATCCACTGCCGGAGCTCGAAGTCGCCAGGCCGTACGATCGGGCCGTAGAACGCGGTCGTTACGAGCAGCTTGTTTTCCAAATGCTTGCCCGGGTTGCCGTCGGACACCGTCTTTTCGGCGAATGCGGACATGGCCGCGGCGTCGACTTGGCCCGAGAGCAACGCCTGGACGGTCGATGCAAGATCGTCAAACCAAACAATCTTGGTGCCTTCCGGTGCCATCTTGGGCACCGTCGCCTCTTCGAGCGTGGCGCGAGTGATGCCGATGCGTTTGCCGACCAGGTCAGCAGGTGTCTTGATCTTGACGCTCTCCGGCGCAAAGATGGTAATGGAGAGCGCCCCGTTCGGATTGCAGTACATCACCGCTTTGGCCCGCTCTGCGGTGACTGAAATCGAGGCGATCGTGACGTCCGCGCGTCCCGCCAGAAGCGCGGGAATGCGTCCCGTCGATGCCACCTGCACAAACTCGATTTCGGCACCCAGGTCTTTGGCAAGCTGACGAGCAACGGCAACGTCCGATCCATCCGGCTGCCCACTTCTATCGAGTATGCCAAACGGCGGATTGGCCACGTCGATGGCGACGCGAATTTTCTTCGCGCTGATGATCTTATCGAGCGTGCTCTCTGCACTGGCGGAAGTCGCGATGAACATCGTCGAGACGATGGTCAACAGTGCCATACCAAGATGCTTGAGACATCGGCCCATTTTCATTTCCTCCTTGACGTTGAGCTTGTGTACAGACTGCGGTTCCGGCAAGCGAATATGCGCCTAAAGGGGCGAGTTCCGCAAAAATGCTTTCGCAGCCGAGTGTCCTCTCCTGGTCGTTAGCGCCCGGCGCTGCCGCGAACTTCGAACGCAACGCTCGATAGCGCGTTGCCCTCGGCGTCTTCGAGCACAAGCGTGTGGCGCCCGGCGGTGGGCTTCCAGTCGGCGCGCCCGCGCTCCGCGATCAGTACGCCGTCGTCGATGCGCCATTGCAATCCCGGGATTGCGGGCGACGCAGAGAAGACCACGCGTTCGCGATCCGGTGGAATGTCCGGATCGAGCGCGATGATGGTGTCCGCCGCGGGATAACGAATGGTCGGCGTCGCGGCCGACGCGAGCGTCTGGCCGGCGTTGGCGCGCATCGATGCCGTCTCGGTGCCACGCAGGAACCATTCGCTGCGCTCGGCCTCGACGGGTGGATCGAAGGCAACGGTTTGCCGTTGCACGCCCGGTGGAGCGCGCGGCGGCAGCGAACGCTCGGTGGCGTGCAGCCAGTGAATGAGGTCACGCCATATCGGCGCAGCGCCCGTGACGCCGGAGACGTCGCGCATCGGTGCGCCGGAAAAATTGCCTACCCACACGCCGACCGTGTAGCGCGAGGTGAATCCGACGCACCAGTTGTCACGCATGTCCTTGCTGGTGCCGGTCTTCACGGCGCTCCAGACGCGCGTGGCGAGCGCGTTCTCCAGGCCGAAGCTGGTGGCCCGCGCGGCGCGATCCGAGAGGATGTCGCCGACGATGAACGCGGAGTCGCGGCCGAACACGCGATGGGCGGCGGCGACGGTGCCTGCGGTCGTAACACGCGTCGCGTTCCACTCGCCGCCGTTGGCGAGCGCACGGTACGCGTTGGTGAGCGTGAGCAACGTCACGTCACCGCCGCCAAGCGCCAGCGACGCGCCGTAGAAATCCGCGGGCTCGACCAGGGAATCCAGTCCAAGCTGGCGCAAGGTGTCATAGAAGCGGTCGATGCCGATGAGTTCCACGGTGCGTACGGCGGGGACATTGAGCGAACTCGCGAGCGCGGTGCGCACGCTGACGGTGCCGCGGAAACTGCGGTCGTAATTCTGCGGAACATAGGCGCCGCGCTCCGTCGCGATCGCCACCGGGCTGTCATCGAGCAGCGACGCGGCGGTCAGCATGCGGGAGTCGATCGCCTCGGCGTAGAGAAACGGTTTGAGCGTCGATCCGGCCTGGCGCGGCGCGACCACGCCGTCGACTTGCGCCGCGGACGAAAGCTCGCCGCTGCTGCCGACCCAGGCGAGCACATCCCCACTGGCATTGTCGAGCACGACGATGGCGCCGTCGCCGACCGCGCGATCGGCAAGTTCGGCGAGATGGTCGCGCAATACGTCGACGGCGTAGCGTTGCAAATCTGCGTCGATGGTCGTCGTGACGCGCGCTCCGGGGGTTTTCAACAGCCTTGCGGCGAGATGCGGCGCGAGATTTTCGCCTTGCGCCAGTCGGTACGCGCCGGTCAGGGCAACCATTGTCGTGGCACGGACGTCTTCGCACGCAAGCTGAGGTGCGGCGATGCTGGCCACCGCACATGCGCGTTGGGCGACCGTGGCGGCGGGCGCATTGGGCCCGCGCTGGAGTGCAACGAGGATCACCGCTTCACGCGTGTCGAGTCCCGCGGGAGCCTTGCCGAACAGTCCGCGTGCCGCGGCGTCGACGCCCGTCAGTTCTCCCCGATACGAAGTGAGATTGAGATAGGCCTCGATGATCTGCGCCTTGGTCCACGTTCGTTCGAGCAGCAGCGCGGCCTGCGCCTGATCCCACTTTTGCCCTAGGGTGCGCGCGTTGCCGGAAAGGGCAAGCGCCGGATCGAGCAGGGCTGCCAGCTGCATCGTGAGTGTGGATGCGCCACGCGGGCCGCGACCGTCGAACGTCCGCCACACGCTGTCCCACGCCGCGCTCGCGAATCCCGGCCAGTCGACGCCGGCGTGATCAAAGAAGCGCTTGTCTTCAGCGGCAACCAGCGTGGTCGCGACTGCGGGAGATATGTCGGCAAGCGCCACCCAATCGAGCCGACGAATACGCCGGTCGGCTCGTTGCGTCGCGAGGACCGTGCCGTTGCGGTCGAGCAATTGCCCTTCCGACGTGGAAAACGACGCGCGAACTCCATTGAATGACGGCACCGCGGCCGCGTGGACTGGCTGCGTCAGAATTGCCCCGGCGACGAACATTGCCGCGAGGGTAACCAAAATGGATTCCAACTTCCGCAGCGATGACGAGAGTACGGTTCTCACTGACCTACCTTCCAATCCGCATTCGGCAATTCGCCAAACATCTCCGGTGCGTACATTGCCTCGACGCGCGTCGGCGGCAGCTTGAACTCGCCAGGATTGTTGAGCCGCACCGTGTATTCGACGATGAAGCGTCCTTTCGGTACATAGCGGTAGTACGCGTGAAATGCCTCGAAGGTGCGCTCCTCGTACGCCGGCCAAACCGTGCCGACGCGTTTTTCGTCGGTGCGTGCCAGCGTGGAATCACCACCGAGGCCGCGGCCGAGGGCCGTGCTGCCTGCGGCGATGGGGTCATCGACGACGACCCACGCCATGTCGGCCTGCGCCTCGACTTCCAGGTGGATGCGGGCGACGTCGCCGCGCGACCACTGCCCGGGCGTCTTCTGTTGCACGGGCGCCACGCTCTTGGTGACTTTGTACCCGCTTGACAAAGGCGTCGTCAGCGGAATCGCCGCGATGCTTGACAGCGTCACCCACGGCTTGCCGTCGCCATCCTGCGTGAGTTTCAGGGCTTCAGCCTGCGCGGGCCAGGGCAGGCGTTCGCGGAATGGTTTGGTGCCGTCGTCGGCTTTCCACGCGTGATCGAAACGCGAACCCGCGACCGTTGCCGACGTCGTGCCGTTGACCGGCGCTTTCTCGAAGCCTTCCGAGAACTTGTTCATTGCGAGCACGCCCCACGCGTTTGCCACCGTCGTGTTCCAATGCCCGCGTTGCATGCGAAACAGGCTGCCGGTCGCCAGTCGCGGCACGTCATCGCGCCACGCCGGCGCGTCGAGCAACGCGATGAGCAACTTGTTCGCGTTGGCATCGGCGGAGACCATCAACCACCACAGCGCGTCGGTCTTTTCGGTTGTGAAGCCCATCGTGGTGCCTTGGAAATTCAGGCGCGAACGCAGGATCTGCTCGGCTTCGCGCATGCGTTCGTCGCGCTTGGGCAGCTTCGCCTGGCGCTTCAATATCAGGTACCAGTCGATCACCGCCGACGTTGGCCACAGGTTCGGCTCGATGGCGATGCTGTCCAGCCATTTGTCGTTGAAGGCGTTTTTGCTGCGCGACAGCGCTTCGAGTGCGGCGAGCTTGCGTATCGATAAGTCGGCAGTCTGCAACGCCGAGTAGCGCACGACGCGGCCTTCGACGAAGCCGACCAAGGCTTGCTCGATGCGGCTCTTCGCGTTTTCCGGAATCTCCCAGCCCGCTTCGTCGCCGACGGACAGGATGTACGCGGTGAGCGAGTCGTCGCCGTCGCGCATGAACGGCCAGTACTTCAGCAGGCCGTCGCGGTCCACGTAGTCGGTGATGCCGGACATCAAGGCGTTCCATTGCGTGGGGTTGCCGAGCCCGATCGCGATTGACGCGCGCTGCTCCAGGCAGGAGTACGGGTAGTAGCGCAAATATTCGCGTACCCCGGGAAGCTCGCCGCCGAGCTTCGCCTGCATGCGCACGTCGATGCCGCCGCGGCCGGGAATCGCGCCGGCGGGTCGCTCGACGGTGATCGATTGTGGCGCCGCGAGTTGCAGTATCGTCGCCTGATACGTGCGTTCGGGAACCGCGGGGATAACGTCCTGCGCGACTTTCATCGCATCGCGCGCCGGCGCGGCCTCAGTGACCACACCGTCGCGCGTCGATGCGGCGATCTGCCACTCGAGCTTGGTCGCGCCGACGGGTACGTTGGCAGTCCACGCGATCTCGCGCGCTTCGCCCGGGGCCAGATCGAGCTGCTGCGGCGCCAGCGTGCCGACCCCGGGCGTGCTTGTCGCCGTGACGTCGACGGCGAGCTTTCGCTCGGACGCGTTGCGTACGGTAACGATCGCGCGAAAGCGATCGCCTGCGCGCACCAGCTGCGGCAAGCCAGACAAGAGCATCAGATCCTGGGTGGAACGAATCGAGGCGCTGCCGGTACCGAAAAGCTGCGCGCCGCTGCTGGCCACCGCGACGATGCGAAAGCTGGTCAGCGAATCGTTGAGTGGTACTTCGACTGTGGCGTTGCCGGCGTCGTCGAGCGCCACGCGGGATTTCCACACGAGCAGCGTATCGAACAATTCCCGCGACGAGCCGCGGCCGCCGCCGCCACCCGTGGCAATCGCCTTGCGACCGAAGTGGCGCTTGCCAATGACCTGCATCTGCGCGGTCGACGTGCCGACTTCCTCGCCGCGACGCGTCATCATCGCGTCGAGCAGCTTCCACGAGTCGTTGGGCAGCAATTCGAGCAGTCCTTCGTCGACTGCCGCCAGCGCGACCTCGGCGTCTTTGGGCGGAGCGCTCCCGTCAGCGCGGCGCACGGCGATGGATATTCGGGCTTTATCGCGCACCTTGTAGGCAGCCTGTTCCGGCGTGACCTTCACCGCCAGTTCATGCGCGGACCAGCCGACGCGAATTTCGGCCAGCCCCATCTTGTACGCGGGTTTCGCGAGGTCGATCAGCGCCGTCGGCGCAATCCCGCCGATGCGGCCGCGCACGACGAACGCGGATATGAAAACGTTGGGCGAATACTCCGGCTTGACCGGCACGTCAATCGTCGGCTCTCCGCGCTTGACCGTGCGCACGAATGCTTCGAGCACGCCTTCGCGCTCGACGGTGACCAGTACGGTCGCCTCCTTGAACGGCGTGCGCAGCTGCAGGCGCGCGGTGTCGCCCGGCTCGTAGCGCTTCTTTTCCGGCAGCAGGTCGATGCGGTCGTTGTCCGATCCACCGTACCAGTCATCGTCGCCGCTCGCGACCCAGGCATCCGTCTGCGTCACCGCCTGCGTGCCCTGGCTGTCGCCGGCGGTCGCGCGCAGGATCAGGTTGCCCGTCGCGGGCGGCTTGGCTTCGCAGATCAGCACGCCGTGCGCGTCGGTGGTGCCTGCGCACAAATCGCCGACGCGCTTGGTTTCACTGCCCTGATCGAAGGCATAGAACCCGCCGATCAGCCGGCGCCGGTGCGAGTAGTACTCGCGCTTGAACGCGTCGGTCTTGATTGCCACCCCTGCCACCGGCTGACCGCGCAAGTCGAGCGCGACGACGGTGAACTGGAGCCTGTCCTTCGATGCAGCCCAGCCATCGGGCTTGATGCCGAGCACGAGCGCCGACGGCCATAGTGCGATGCGCGTGGCGGCAGTCAGCGTTTCGCCGTTCGGGTCGCGGTACTCCATCTCGGCGACCATGTCGCGCGCGATGTCGCTTTTGGCGATGCTCTTGACCGTCGCGCGCGCCCCGCCGGAGGCGTCCAGCGTCAGCGCCAAATCGCTCACGCCATTGCGTGCAGCGGCAGGATCGCGCTCGGCGTCCTCGTCAGCCATGTCGGGGTCAACGACTTCATCGTCGCCGGCGCTTGCGAACGAGTCGCCGCGATCTTCGCGGCCCTCCTTGACGTTGCCGTTTGCGAACGCGTAGTCGTCGTAATCCGGAAACGCCACCCGCTTGGCTTCGATCTGCGTGCGCAGGCGCGCCGGCAGGCCACCGGCGCCCCCACCCGACAGGTAATTGACCTGAAGATCGACTTTTACGTCAGCCGGGTTCACCAGCGGCGCGCCGACCGGTTGGATACGGCCCCGCATCAGCGGAACGCGGAACTGCTCCACGCGAAAGACGCCCACCATGCGGTCGGTGCGGTCGCGGCGCTCGGCCAACGTGTCATGAACGAAAATCTGGTATGTCCCGAGCGCGGCATCCTTGGGAACCGCGAACGTGGCTTCCCCATGCTGCGCGCCGTTCCAGGTCACCGGCACTTCATATTCACGATCGGTACCCAGGTGACGGATCGTGACACGGTTCTCGAGTGCCTTGCGCGCAGGTAACGCAAAGCCATCGCCCGTCTGCTGGCGGACGAACAGCTTCATCGACAACGTGTCGCCCGCGCGCAGAAGCGAGCGATCGAGGACCGCGTGCGCGATGAAGGGACCTTCGTATTTGCCGGTAGGAACATTGAAGCGCCACGGACTGATGCCCTCGCCCCAGGCCGAGAATGAAAACGCCATGTCGGCGTCGGTGCGCGCGACGATGTAGTAGCCGCTGTAATCAGAGTGGCAATCGAAGTCGTCACGCGGCAGTTCCTTGGCGATGCGCGCGATGCCGTCCGCACCCGTACGACCCTGCCAGTGCAGGTTGCCGAAACAGTCGCGCACGGTGATGCGCGCATTGCGTACCGGCGCGGCATCGTTGAGTCGGGTCACCCATACCAATGAGGATTCGCGACCGAGCTTGAAATGCACGCCGAGGTTGGTGACAACCGCGCTCGTGCGCGCGTAGTAGGGCTTGTTCTGCGCGAGCAGGGCGGCCCCGAGTTTCGGGCTTGCCAGTTCGACGACGTAGAAGCCGGGCTTCTCCAGCGGAATGCCGACCACCTCGAAGGCCCGCGCGCCGAGCGGCCTGGGCACCGCGATTGCCGTGCGCGGGTCCTTGGCGCCGAAGATGGAATACGCCGCACCGTAACGCTTGGTGATCCAGCGCTCCCTTTTGTCGTCGTATTCGCGGTCGATCTTGTCGCCAGTCTCGATGCGCCGAAGCCAGTCGAGCATTGCAAGGTCGTCGGCGGTGTTGATGCTCGCGACCTGTCCGGCGATCGGCGCCTTGGCGTCTTTGCGGGCCGCGGCAAGCGCGGCGCCATCGGCAAGACTGCCGTTGAGCGTCGGCTCGACATTGCGCACCGTCACCGGCAACAACGTCTTCTCGCCGCCGGGCAATTTCGCTTCGAGGATGCCGAAGGTCGCCGGAAACTTGACCAATGGCGGATATTCATCGGTGCGCACCGTCAGCGGGAAACTGCGCGCGTTCTCGAGCAGCCGGCCGGAATCATCCTTGAGACCCGCCGGAATCTCCAGCTTGAACGTACCCTGCTCAGGCAGGCCAGGGCCGAAGTCGACGCTGTCGACGGTGTCGCCGCCCTTCTGCGGCGCGAGGCGGGCTGCATACGCCTTGCCTTGGCCATCGACCAGTTTCATCTGCGCCGCATCGGTCCTCGCGATCGGTGCCGTGAACGCCAGCGTCAGCACCTGAATCGGGATGCACTGCGCATCCTTGTTGACACGCGAGCACGAGAACGACGCACGGAACATCGGACGCACACGGAACGCCAGCGCCTGATCGGCGCTTGTCGTCACGCCGGTGGTCGCACCAATACCCTTGCCCCAAACCAGTTTGACGTCGGCGTTGGCCGGCAGCGTGCGCGCGCAAGCCAAAGTCACGAGCGGCGAATCGGGGGCGTCGCGCAAGCGCAGGAATTTCTCTTCATCGCTGCCGGTGGTGGGCAGGCGAAAAAGGAAACTGCGCGTGCGTCCCTGGTCGGGATCGAGCAGCAGCATGCGCAGATAACTGCCAGCGAACGACTTGCGGTTGTCCAGGATCGTCTTTCGCTCGTCGCCGCCGACCATGCGCACGTCGATCTGCTCGTTGATACCGGCGGCAACGCAGTGCGCATGCTCGAGGATTGTCTCCGGCTTCGCCGGCGCGTCGAGACCGAGGATGAAGACCTGATGCTCGTCGATGCGGGCGCCTTCGTTCGGCAGGCTTTTCACGATCGCCGGGCCACCGGTCGAGAATTCGAAACGTTGACCCGCATCGAGTGTTTTCCCATCGAGCGCGGTGACGCCGGCCTTGAGCACGAAACTGCAGCGCACGCCTGCCGGCAAGTCGCGGTCGAAGTCATAGACCCAACTCTTCATGTCGGCCCAGCGTCCCGTGCCCTTTTCGGCGCAGCTGATATCGAAAGGATCGAGCTCCCGTGGATCGCCGAAGGGAACCATGGGCGTCGCAAAACGCGCGGTCACCTGACGTACGCCTTTCACTTCACCCTGCGGCGAAAAGAACTCGACGGGCTGCGCGGCGAGCGCGCACACCCATGCGGCAGCGAGCGCTCCGACGCAGCGGCGCGCTCGGCTTCTGGTTCCGATCAACATGCGTGTTCCCCTGGGTACGGTCCGCCGCGCGTCGCAGCGCAGCACGTGCACGCTGGCACGAATTGCATTAAAGGCAGTGGAAAGTGCTGAGGCCGCGGTGACGTTCTGGCACGGCCCGGAATAATTATGGCGGAAACGTGGCGGGGGCGGCTCGCCATTGTCACGTGACGGGCACGAACGGCCGTTACGGAGCAGCGAGCGGCGGACTTGTATTACGCAGGAACGAACGCAAGCGCTCCACGCCATCCCCTAGGCGCTCTTCACTGGCGGCGAAGCACCAGCGCACGAACCCCTCGCCTTCCGGTCCGAACGCGCTGCCGGGCGCAAGGCCGAGTCGTGCCTCACGCACGAGGCGCTTGCAGAATTCTAGGCTGTCGGTGACGCCCGCGATGCGGAAGAAGACGTACATCGCGCCGTCGGGAAGTGCGGCCTGCACGCCTGGCAACGCGCAAAGCGCGCCGACGAGGAAGCTGCGAGCGCGACGATAGCGGTGCAGCGTGTGCGCCACTGTAGGCTCGCCGTCGTTGATGGCCACGACGCCGGCGCGCTGCACGAACACCGGTGAGCACGACGTGTTGTATTCGATGAGCTTGCCGAGATCGGGCATCAATTCCGGCGGCGCGACGATCCAGCCCAGCCGCCAACCGGTCATCAGCCACGATTTGGAAAAGCTGTTGGTGCTGACCACACGGTCGTCGGCGCTGGCAATGTCGAGGAACGATGGTGCGCAGCGGTCGCCCGTATAGCACAGACGTTCGTACACATCGTCAGCGACGATCCAGATTCCCAGCCTGCGGCAGTGGTCGAGGATGACCCGCTGGCTTGCGGCATCGAGCGTCCATCCGGTCGGATTGTTCGGCGAGTTGACCATCAGCGCGCGCGTGCCCGGTGTGAGCGACGCGATCAGCCGTTCGACGTCGAGGGTCCAGCCATGGGCACCGAAATCGAGTGCGTGACGAACGACGTCGGCGCCGAGGATTTTCGGAATTTCGGTCAGATTGGGCCACAACGGCGTGACGCACACAACGCGATCGCCGTATCCGACCAGTGCTTCAACGGTGAGCATCAGCGCGGACATCCCCGACGCCGTGGTGGCAATCTTGCCCGGCGTCACCGCCCCATGCAGTCGCGACACATACGTCGCGATCGCATCGCGTATTTCAGGGATACCGAAATTCTGGGAGTAGAACGTCTCACCGGCGTCCAGCGACGCGATGGCCGCTTCGCGGATGTACGCCGGCGTGACCTCGTCCGGCTCGCCGAACCAGAATGGCAGGACATCGGGATCGCCCATGCCCGCATTGGCGACTTCGCGAATCTGGGACGCGACCAGTGCACGGACCGCAGGTCGGGCGCCGACGTCGGCAATGCGGCGCGATGCGGAATCGTTCATTGGATGTGCGCGAGATGCATCGTTGGTGTAGTCGCCTTTATACTTGTCGCCTCGGATTGGAGCAAGGCAAAGGCGCTGGATGAAACTCTATGGCATCGTCAACTGCAACACGGTGAAGGCGGCGCGCGCGTGGCTCGACGCGCACGGCGAACGCTACGCATTCGTCGACTTCAAGAAAACGCCGCCGACGCGGGAACTGCTCGAGCGCTGGTGCGCTGCCTTCGGTTGGGAGAAAGTGCTCAATCGTCGCGGAACGACGTGGCGATTGCTGCCTCCGGCCGTACAGGCGGGCGTCAAGGATGAGCAAAGCGCGATTGCGGTGATGCTCGACAAGCCGAGCTCGATTAAGCGGCCTGTGCTCGAAAATCCCCGCCCGACGCTCATCGGTTTCGACGAGGAAATGTACTCTAAGTTATAACCGAGAGGCGCGGCGCAAGCGCAAGCGCGGGAACGTGAGAATACCGACGGGGAGGTCGCACCGCGGCTCGAGAGTGTCGTCGACGCGGCTGCTATACTTGGTGCGTATCAACGCGGCAAGTTACGTCCGATGCTTTCCATTTTACCCAGCGCGATCGCGATTCTGATTTGTGGTGTTTCCGGTGCGATCATCGCCTGGATGACGGTCGATGCGCTCGGGTGGACCGGCGTCGGCGGCGCCGTCGCGACGGCGTTTCTTGGCATGGTTTCCGCCACACTGCTATGGGTCGCAGGCGTGAGCACCGTCAAGGCGCTGGGATTGCGCAAGAAATAGCGACGCTTTCGTAGCGTTGCCGACGGGGGAAGACTCGACCGATTACGTGTTCCAGAGTTGCGCACGTGGGGTCGCCAGCACGCGGCCGGTCGACAGGTCCTCCCCGGTCGGCAATGTCCGAGTGTCAGTTGGGCGCCAGCGTGGCAAGGCCTACCACGGGTGCCTGCGCCGCGGCGAAATCCTCCGGGTGGCTGTTCTGTGCGACCACGTACACGGCGGCCGCGAGCAGCACGCTGAACGCGAGGCCGATCGCCAGACCCTCCAGTGCAAGCTGGCCGAGCTCGCGCCACACGCGCGCTCCGATTGCACCGCCCGCTCTGCCTTCGACTGTTTGCATGGCTCGGTCTCCACTTTGCGGAATGCCCCGGGATGGATGCCTTTCCGCCGCAATTTCATTGAAGGCCTGGATCGCGTTCTGCGCGTGCGCACGGCGTGGCGCGATGCCGAAGAATCATGGCGGAATTCTGGCAGCCGACCCACACCACCCCCGGAAGCAGTTTCCGCTGCTATATTTGGTCCATATGAGCCGCCGCATTGCCATTGTCGAGGACGAACCGGCGATCCGCGCCAACTATGCGGACGCGCTCAGGAAGCAGGGCTATGACGTGGCCGCCTATGCGGATCGCCCGGCCGCGCTTGCCGCGCTGCGCATACGCCTGCCCGATCTCGCGTTGATCGACATCGGGCTCGCGGACGACATCGACGGCGGCTTCGCGCTGTGCCGCGAATTGCGGGCACTGTCCGCGAGTCTGCCGATCATCTTCCTGTCGGCGCGCGATTCGGACTTCGACATTGTCGCGGGATTGCGTCTTGGCGCCGACGACTACCTCACCAAGGATGTGAGCCTGCCGCACCTCACCGCGCGCATCGCCGCGCTGTTTCGCCGTGGCGATCTGCTTTCTGCGCCACCTTCGGTGGAAGATGTGATCGAGCGCGGCCCGCTGCGGCTGGACGGCAAGCGGCTGACGGCCTATTGGACCGGCAAGCGCGTCGACCTGACGCTGACCGAATTCTGGATGGTTCATACGCTCGCCAAGTATCCCGGCCATGTGAAGGATCGCGATAGCTTGATGCGCGACGCCAACATCGTCGTTGACGACAGCACGATCACGTCGCATATCAAGCGCATCCGGCAGAAGTTCGTCGCGCTCGATGCCAAGTTCGACTGCATTGCGACGGTGTATGGCATGGGCTATCGCTGGAACGCTGAAGCGGGCTGAGTTCGCAGCCGAGTCTGCTTCGATCATGAAAAACAGGCATCGCATCGCGCTCGGCATTCGGGCGCAACTGCTGCTGGTGTTGACGGTATTCCTCGCGATTCCGTGGCTTGGCTACGAGTACGTGCGCGAACTCGAACGCTTCCTGCGCGACGCGCAGGAGCGAACGCTGGCGGGCACCGCACAGGCCGTCGCGACCGCGCTGCACGATCGCCCGGGCTTGTTCGAGGCGAATCCGGTGCCGGGCAACACACTGGCCACCGAGCGCACGCCGACGGCGGACGCGCCCCCGGTGGTACCGGCAGTGGCGCCGCCACCCGCGCCTGCCGGCCCGCGATCGGCGGAGATCGAGCAGATCATTCAGGGACTGTCGCGCACGACCGCTCGCATCTGGGTCGTCAATCGCGACCTCGATGTGCTCGCGCGCGCCGGCAACCTCAAAGGTGCGCGCCCACCGAGTGCCATGTCCTCCGACGCCACGCTGCCTCGGTTGTGGCAATGGCTCGACCAGGTGCTGCATCCGTTGTATGCGCTCGTGCTGAAGCAACCGACGGAGGACTTCAACGAGGAGCAGGGCGGTCGGATTCTGCTGCCGGCTCATGAAATCGACGGGGCGCTGGCGGGCATTCTCACGATCGACCGGCGCCTGACGCCGGATGGCAAGGCCGTCATCGTGTCGGCGGCTCATCCCATCTGGGTCGGTGACCAGGTGCGCGGTGCCGTCATCGTCGAAGAAACGACGAACGCGGTGCTCGCCGAGCGCAATCGCGCGTTCGAGCGCCTGTTCTCAATCGTGCTGGCGACGTTGCTCATCGGCTCGGTGGCGCTGACGCTCTACGCGTCGCGTCTCTCTGCGCGCATCCGCCGCCTCCGCGACGAAGCCGAGGCCGCCATCGACGAGCACGGACGCGTGCGCGGCGCCGTGGCCGCGTCGGTCGCGGGCGACGAGATCGGCGACCTGTCGCGCAGTTTCTCGAGCGTGATCTCGCGTCTGGCACAGTACGCGAGCTACCAGCAGAACATGGCCAGCCGCCTCTCGCATGAGCTGCGCACGCCGGTCGCCGTGGTCAGGAGCTCGCTCGACAACTTGCGGCTTTCACCACTTCCCGACGAGGCCCGGGTGTACATCGAGCGCGCGCAACTGGGGCTGAACCGGCTGACGCACATCCTGACGCGCATGACGGAAGCGACGCGCCTGGAGCAGAGCCTGGGCGATGCGGTGCGCGAGCGCTTCGATCTGGCCCGCGTCGTCGCCGGCAGCGTCGACGGCTACCGCATCGCGTATCCCGAGAAGAAAATCGTGCTCGAAGCGCTGGGCGACGAGATCCCCATCTTCGGGGCACCGGACCTGATCGCCCAGATGCTCGACAAACTGGTGGCCAACGCGATCGAATTCGCAACCGGCCCAGCGCCGATTATCGTTGCGCTGACACGCATCGAGACGCCAGCCGCGCGCCAGGCGCAACTGTCGGTGGAAAACGAGGGGCCACCCTTGCCCGCGGCAATGCAGGGCCGCCTGTTCGATTCGATGGTCTCGGTGCGCAGCGAGCAGCCGCGCGACGTGCCGCATCTGGGTCTTGGGCTATACATCGTCCGGCTCATCGCGGAGTTTCATGGTGGCGGCGTCAGCGCGGACAATCGCGGCGACGGGCGGGGCGTCATCGTGACGGTGACGCTGGCGGAGGCAATGTCGACTCACCAGTAACGCTTCCGGCGTCGCGGCAGCGGGGCACATGCGCGATAATGCCGATCCCGCCAATCGCCCGATCGATCATGCCGACTTTGATGCTGCAACATCCCGCGCTTGCGGCCGCTGCGCTGCTTACTGCGTCCAA
This sequence comes from uncultured beta proteobacterium, assembly GCA_963732105.1. Classification (GTDB taxonomy): domain Bacteria; phylum Pseudomonadota; class Gammaproteobacteria; order Burkholderiales; family Casimicrobiaceae; genus PALSA-1003. The sequence continues at coordinate 557,562 of CAVSYL010000010.1, read as the reverse complement.
TCTGTTCATGACCTTCGCGTGGTACGGGCATTTGCGGACCATGCAGGATCGCGCGTGGTGGATCGCCGCGCTCGTCAGCTGGGGGATCGCGCTGTTCGAGTATCTCCTGCAGGTGCCGGCCAACCGTATCGGCTACACCGCGCTGTCGTTGGGCCAGCTGAAGATCATGCAGGAAGTGATCACGCTGGTCGTCTTCGTGCCCTTCGCGTTCTTCTACATGGGTCAGCCGCTCAAGCTCGACTATCTCTGGGCCGGATTGTGCATGGTCGGCGCGGTGTATTTCATTTTCCGTACGTGACGCCGGCAGAGCGGACGTGACCTCTCCCGCTTTCCTTCGCCTTTACCCGGGTTTCGCCGTCGCGTACCTCCTTTCGTACTTGTATCGAACGGTCAACGCCGTCATTTCCCCCGATCTGTCTGCAGCCCTGGGTATCAGCGCATCCTCGCTCGGGCTGCTGACGAGTGCCTATTTTCTGGCGTTCGCGGCGATGCAATTGCCCGCGGGGATGCTGCTTGATCGATACGGGCCACGGCGTGTCGAGCCGGTGTTGCTGACGATTGCCGGATGCGGTGCGCTCGCCTTCGCCGCAAGCGACAACCTGATCGGCCTGGTGCTCGCTCGCGCGCTGATCGGCGCCGGTGTTGCGGTATGCCTCATGGCACCGCTGAAGGCCATCGCCATGTGGTACCCGGCGGATCGCCAGGCGTCGTTGTCCGGCTGGATGATGGTCGCCGGCGGGATGGGCGCTCTGCTGGCGACAGCGCCGCTTGCCGCCGCACTCGCACTAATGTCCTGGCGCGCCATATTCGTCGTCCTCGCGGTGGTCACTTTCGCGGCCGCGGCACTTCTGTTCCTGAAGGTGCCCGACATACCGCGACAGGCGAGCGCCCCGGGATTTGCGCGGCAATGGCGCGGCGTGCGCAGCGTCTTCCGCAGCGCGCGCTTCTGGTGGTTGAGCCCGCTGGCCGCGACGGCGATGGGTTCATTCATGGCGATTCAGGGACTGTGGTCGGTGCCGTGGATGATCGAAGTCGACGGCTACACGCGAAGCATCGCGGCACAGCACTTGCTGGCCATGGGTATCGCAATTCTGGTCGGCTATTTCGGGCTGGGGCTGTTCGCGTCCCGCCTTGCGCAGCGCGGCATCGCCGCCAGACACCTGTTCGCTGGCGGCTTCGGGCTCAGCATTTTCGCGCTTGGATTGATCGTCACGCGGGCCACGACCTTCACGTATGTGCCTTGGGCGCTCTACGGTTTTGGCTCCGCGGTCAACGTGCTCGCATTTACGGTTCTCAGCGAAGGCTTTCCGCGAGAACTGACGGCGCGCGCGAATACCGCGCTCAACTTATTGATGTTTAGCGGCAGCTTTGCGGCCCAGTGGGGCATCGGCTTGCTTGTCGATGCGGCGCGCATCGCACTTGGCGTGGATACGGCAGGCGGGCTGCGCCTCGCGTTCGCGCTGGTGCTGGCGATCGATGTGGCGGCCTACGGCTGGCTGCTATTCGGATGGCGGCGCCACGCCGTCACGCCGGCTGCCATGGCGATGGCGATCCCATGAGCGCGTTGAGCGAGTTGCTCTCGCACGCTGCAGGCCACGCCGCGGCGGGGCGGTTGGACGATGCGCTCGTCGCCTATCGTTCCGTGCTCGCGCTCTCGCCGGCACTGGCTGAAGCGCACTTCAACATTGGCGCGCTGCTGTTTGCTCGAGGCGATCGCCCGGGCGCCGAGCAGGCCTTCGGAACCGCCGCGCGCCATCGGCCGCAATGGCCCGCGCCGACGCTCGCGTTGGGACACTTGCAATTTCAGGCCGGACGCTACGCCGACGCGCAGCGCGCGTTCGAGCGCGCGCTCGCGCTCGATCCGGGCTCGATCGAGGCGATGGGAAATCTGGCGCTGACGATGCAGCGGCGCGGACGTGCCGATCTGGCGCAACCCTACCTCGAACGCGCTCGCTCGCTCGCGCCCGATAACGTCAACGCGTGGTTTGCGCTGCGCACCAACCTCCTGATGCTGGGGCGGCTCGACGAAGCGGTGCAGGACTTTCGCCGCTTCGAGGCCGGCGCCCCGCTCTCGGCGGAGCTCGTCGTGACCGGCCTCATGTTTTCGCGCCTCGTCGGCGACGCGGCCAGCGAAGCGAAATACCTGCCGCTGGCACTCGAATGGCCGTATCGCCCCGACCAGGCCGATCTGGCAGCCGTCACCGTTTCGCGCATGCAGTATTGCGACGTGCCCCGCGATGGCATTTTCCGGATGTACCAGACCTACAACCGGTTGCAGCAAAGTAATCGCGGTGCGCTGGCGCCATCGATCCGCTCGCGTCAGGTCGATGGCGTCATGCGGATCGGCTACCTCTCCGCCGACTTTCGCGAGCACATCATGGGCAGGCTGTTGCGCGACGTATTCGCCGCGCATAACCGTTCGCAGGTTTCCGTGCACCTGTACTCGCTGACGCCCACGGAGAACGAGGACTCGCTCAGCGCCGAGTTCCGTGCGCTTGCGCAATCGTTCTGCGCACTCGCCGAACTCGATGATGCCAGCGCAGCGCGCTCGATTGCGGCCGACGGCGTCGACATTCTCGTCGACCTGATGGGTCATTCGGCCGGGTCGCGCCCGGGCATCCTCCTCGGCAAGCCGGCGCCGGTGATCGCCACGCATCTCGGCTACCACGGGTGCATCGGTATGGAGCAGGTCGACTACAAGATCACCGATGCATTCGCCGATTTGCCGGACGCGGCCGCCTATCAGCTCGAAGCGCCGCTGGTGCTGGACGCCTGCGTGCTCCCCGTGCGTCGCGTCGCGCCGGCCGCGCCAATCGTTTCACGCTCCGAACTCGGCGTCTCGCCGTCCGCGATCGTATTCGGCACGTTCGTGAGCCTGCTCAAGCTCTCACCACGCTGCCTTACGTTGTGGCGACAGATTCTGGAACGCGTGCCGGCCGCGGTACTCGCCTTCTCGCCGTTGAAAGCCGACGATGGGCCGCTGATTCGGCGGCGGCTCGCGGCATTCGGCATTCCGGCGCCACGCGTCGTGTTCGTACCGGCGCCGCGGAACGACGCGGAGGGCCGCGCGCGCTACCGGCTGGTCGATGCCGTGCTCGATACGCTACCCTATACCGGCGGCGATACGACCGCGGCGGCGCTCGACATGGGCGTGCCCGTGGTGACGCGCGTCGGCGAGCGTCACGCGGAACGGGTCGGCTACAGTCTGCTTATGCATCTTGGCGTGACCGACACCGTCGCGCACAGCGATGACGACTACGTCGCGATCGCGTGCAGGCTCGCACAGGACGTTGCGTGGCGCGAGAAGATCGCGTCCGACATCGTCGCAAGCATGGCGACATCCGGTCTCGCGGACCCCGCACGTCACGCGCGCAGCCTCGAAGCAGCCTACCGCCGCGCGCTCGTCGTGAAAGCCGCCTGACCGATGCATCTGCACATCCTCGGTATCTGCGGCACGTTCATGGGCGGCATCGCGGCGATTGCCCGGCAGGCGGGGCACACCGTGACCGGCTGCGACGCCAACGTGTATCCGCCGATGAGCACGCAATTGCAGATGCTCGGGATCGTACTGACCGAAGGTTACGCGGCGGCGCAACTCGACGGTGTCGCGAAAGACGCCGACGTGTTCGTGATCGGCAACGCGATCTCGCGCGGCAATCCGTTACTGGAAGCGATCCTTGACGCGGGTCGGCCGTACACGTCCGGGCCGCAGTGGCTGGCGGAAACCGTGCTCCCGGGCAAATGGGTGCTCGCGGTGGCCGGCACGCACGGCAAGACGACGGCGACGGCGCTGCTCGCGTGGATCCTCGAGCACGCCGGATTGAGGCCGGGATTTCTGATCGGTGGTGTTGCGGTCGACTTCGGCGTCTCGGCCCGGCTGACCGACAGCGCTTTTTTCGTCATCGAGGCCGACGAGTACGACACTGCATTCTGCGACAAGCGTTCGAAATTCGTGCATTACCGTCCGCGTACCGCGATTCTGAACAACCTCGAATACGATCACGCCGATATCTTTCCGGATCTCGCGGCGATCGAGACGCAATTCCATCATCTGGTGCGCACGGTTCCGCACCAGGGCCGCCTGATCGTGAATGGTGGCGAAGAAAGCCTGCGCCGCGTGCTCGCGCGCGGGTGCTGGAGCGAGGTCGAGCGCTTCGCGCAATGGCCCAATGAGGCTGGCGTCGCGGATACGGTCTCGGACTGGACGATCGCGGTCGATGGCACCATCAAGCTTGGCGGTGCGCCGCAGGGTGTTCTCGAACGCTTTGCGCTGATCGGACGCCACAACCAGCTCAATGCGCTCGCGGCGATCGCCGCGGCGCGTCACGTCGGCGTGCTGGTCCACCACAGCCTTGCCGCGCTCGCCGCGTTTCGCGGTATCCGACGCCGCCTCGAACTGCGTGGCACCGTGAATGGCGTAACGGTGTACGACGATTTCGCCCACCACCCGACCGCGATCGCAACCACGCTCGATGGTCTGCGCCGGGTTGTAGGCGCGGCCAGGATATTCGCGGTGCTGGAGCCGCGCTCGAACACGATGAAATTGGGCACGATGAAGGCGCAGCTGCCGGCAAGCCTGGCGGCGGCCGATCGGGTATTTTGTTACACGGCCAATCTCGGCTGGGACGTCGCCGGTGCGCTTGCGCCGCTCGGCGCACGTGCGGAGGTCCACACCGACCTCGCTGCGCTGGTCGCGGCGATCGCGCGCGAAGCTCGCGCCGGAGACCAGATCGTGATCATGAGCAACGGCGGCTTCGGCGGCATTCACGACAAGCTGCTCGCGCGACTCGCCGGCACTCATTGACGCGTCGCGGACGGTCGTTGCGGCCGAGACGGCCAGGCGAAGTTGATGTATGCTACATGCCTGCTGCAGGCGCCATCAAGGATTCACGGATCATGCCTGGAATCGCGACTCACTTCGAGATTCTGCGTCTGACGATCGATGATCTACAGCAAGCATCGTCTGGTCCCGCGCTGAACCAGATCGGTGCGGTAATGGGAAACAATTCCCCGTACGCCCACCTTGGCGCGATCGGCGCAGCGATCGGCGACTTCATGCCGGCGCAGCGACCTGCGGGCCAGTCCAGCGGTCCCGACGGTGCCTATGCCGACGTCTGGCGATCCATCCTTAACGTCGTCGCCGGCGATATCGGTCTCCTCGCGTCGCTGACAACCATCAAGCAGACCATCTGCAAGATGGATCGGATCGTGTCCGCGGAAGACCAGGATGCACTGATCGACATGCAGGAGTCGGGCGAATTCGACGCTATCACCACGACCAGCTCGAACTTCGCGGACATCGTCCAGGGCCTCCCGGACATCGCGAAGGCGATCGCGACAACCATCCGTACTGATCTGCGTCCGGCGGTGTGCACCTCCGCGACGACCGATCCGGTCCCGCCTGCAAGCGCGTGGCAGATTCGCGATCTGCTGCATTGGAGCCACAGCGGATTGTTCCTGCGCAAGCTGCTCGACCGCGCAACCGCATCCGGCGATCCGCGTTTCCTCGCGTACGCGTATGGTTTTCTCGTGAGCTATGCCGCCGACGTCTGCGGCAATCCATTCGTGAACTCCACGGTCGGCGGACCGCCGCGCACGCAGTGGTGGCGGCAGCGTTTCGTCCGCAACTACGTCGACGCATGGGTGTTCGGCGCGTACAGCATCGGCGCGACCATGACCGAAGACACACCATCGCCAGCGTATGCGGACTGGCCAAGCCTGTGCGATGCGAATCTCCAGGAACGCATCGCTCTCGACGGCATCGATCTGACGACGCTGCTGCGCTGTGTGAAGATTTCAACGGCGTTTCCGCAGGACGTGCTGCCTGCCGATTTTTCTGCGTTCTGGATCGGCGCGTATTCGGACGCCTACGGCGCGCCCGCCTCCACGGGCCCGGTCACTGCCGATGGTCTCAACGATGCGTATCTCATGACTTGGCTCGTGCTCTGGTTCCAGACCAGCGGTGCTGTGCTCGGCTGGTTCAGTTGTGACGGCGACAATCCGGTCGCGAACTGCAGCTTCGCCGAGTCGATGACACCTCCAAGCAACTGCGGCGACGATCCATCGGCGCTCGATCCTTTTCAGAAGGATCCGGCAACCAACGCGCCGCTGTTGCCGCCGCAGCCGCAGATCGATACCGGTGCGGCCAAACGCAACACCATCTGCGGCAGGATCTTGCAGATCCTCGGGGCCGTGGTCGCGGTGAGCACGGGCTTCGCCGCCGGCGTCACCATTTTTGCGGCGGGCACGGCGACGGTCGCGTCCGCGATCGATTGGGACAACCTGCGGTGCCAGTTGTATTGGTTCCGCAAGTACCTCTACAACGGGCTGCAGGGTCTCCAGGACCTGCTGGGCGTCTCGGGCTTCGGCTACCCGCGCGCCGTATCGCTGGGCGAGGACGAACTAGCGCTGAATCTGCTCGGTATTCCGCACACGTGGAAGGCGGGCAAGGTCGTGGTGAAGTCGCAGATTTCGGACAATACGTTTCCGTCCAAGCCCGTCGTGTTCAATGAGGTTGATTTCCTGCTCACCTTCAATGACGCGCCGACCTCGACGGATCCCGGCTTCGAGACGCCGCGATCGGCCGCCTGCCTGGCGAGCGTCTATCCGACATTTTTCGTCGACGACGATGCGCAGAATCCGCTGAGCAACGGCGACATCAAGAACGCCGGAAAAACGTTTCCCGATCGACACACCACGGCGATCGGCACGACGCCGGTACAATTTGGCAATGCCGTCGCCAACGCGCTCGACCTGTTCAAGCATCTGAGCATTACGTTCCCGGACTGGAACCTCGACGCGGACCGCGGTCTTGCGTACAAGGCATGGCAATTCAAGGATTTTTACAACCCGGACGCGGTAGCAATCGAGCCGGCGCCCTGACGCGCCGCGCCGCAACTGCAATCGCCATGGCCATGAAACCGACTACGAAACACGAGGCACTGCAGCGGCCTCGCGCTCCGCAGCGGCGTGACCCGCGCGAGCGCCGACCGCAAGAACCTGACGACCGTGCCTGGCGGGAAATTGAGTCCGTCGATGGCTCGTGGACGCCTTGGCTCTTGATCCAATGCTCGCCCGATGATCTCGGGTTCCGGCCAATCCCGGCGTCGATGCCCGAATACCTCTCTCCCGCAATCTGGATCGAGTCGAGTGACGTCTTCGGCAGGGCCGTCGCCGGCGAAGTCAACACCATCCACGCGACCGTCTTCAACCTCGGCAGCGGCATTTCCGCGCCGACACAGGTCAATTTTTTCTGGGCCGATCCTTCGCTCGGCCTCGGCCCGGGAAACTTCACGCGCATCGAAGCGCAATACGTGGAGATCCGATCGCTGATCGAAGGAGGCGGCGCGGTCGAGCTTCGGTGTCCCTGGGTGCCGGAATACCTGAACAATGGGCACGAGTGCCTTCAGGTCCATTGCACGAATCCGATTCTTGATCCGGACCTGGCGCCGTTCCAGCCCAGGATCGAGCGCCATGTGGCGCAGCGCAACGTGACCGTGCTCCACGCGGGCGCGGGAGTGAAGCTCGAATTTTTGGTATCGATCAATAACGCGTGGCCTACGGCCGCCCGCACGGTCATCCACGGACGCTTCGAGCACGTGATGCTTCACGGTCGCGCCGATCACTGGACGCCGCGCGATCTCATCGGTGCGGCGGCGGCTTTCGGCGTCGAGCGTGTCGATTCCGTCGAGGAGCTGCGCGGGCGCTATCGGGAGGGTACCGACGAGGCGCGTGCGGTGCAGCGCGTGGTGGAGTCCTTGGCCCCACGTCGGGAGCGGTCCGCGCGGCCACGTTTGTCTCGCGCCATGGGCGGCGCGGCGCGGATGACGGCTGAGTTGATGGAGGGAACGCGCATCGTCGAGGCACGTGGTGACAACGGGTTGTACGAACGACGCCTTCGCGCCGAACAACTGTTGAAAGCGGCGGGGCACGCGGCTGGCGACGCGGGTGCCGTGCTGATGGAAGGGCTGTCCCTGCGGCCATTCGAGCAACGCAAACTGATGTTGCACTTGCAGGTCCCAGCCGACGCCCGGCCGGGAGAGTTCGTCGTCTTCCACGCCACGCAGATGGCCGAGCAACTGCAGGTGGGGGGGTACGCGATCGTGGTTCGAGTCACCTGATACCGCAAACGGGATTCAAACTCTACAAGGGAGGCACATCATGGGTTGGTGCAAACGTCCGTTCCAGGCGATGTATACGCCGGGGTACACACAGGAGGAGTGCAATGCCGAGATGGGGGACTACAGCTCGACCGACCCGAGTGCTACCAAGCCCGACGACAAGGGCTGGTGTTTCGTCAAATCGATTTTGACGCGATCGATGGCGCAGGTCATGCTCGACTTGGGCAGGACTTATCAGACGCAGGTGGACATGCGGGACAAGGTGCTCAACCTTTCGCCGCTGGGGCGGCGCATGGTGAAGCTCTACTACGAGGTCAATCCAACTATGCTTTCGATCGCAATGGGCAACCCGCTGCTTCTCGGCACCTGGGTCGATGCTTGGACACGCGTGGAGCCGTACTGCGCGGCTGTCATCGCTGTCAAATCCGGTTCGGCCGCGAAACAGTCGAAGCTCCGCTTCACGCGTCTGGCGTACGGCCGCTTCAAGAACGTGTTCGCCTTGCTCCGTTCCGAGACGAAGGATAAGCGCTTCCTGAAGGCACTCGACGAGATCGACGAGGAAATCGGGGGATACGTTGGCATGACCGCCGAGCAGGCTGTTGGGCGCCTCGAGCGGAAGGGAGCGGGCGGATCGGGTCGGGGCAAAGCGCGTAAGAGCCCTGCCGCCAAGCCACCTTCGATGCACTGATCGCGGTACGCAAGCTGGTCGCGCGCGCGAGCGCGCGCCTAGCACCGGGTAGAATCCAATCGTCGGCTGGGCGCCGATGCGTCGGACGCACGTGCGAACAGCCTGCAATGTGCACGTCGTCGCGGCGCCTTCGACCATCTCCCGGGAGAATTCCACGCTGACACGCATCGTTTACCTGCATGGACTCAACAGCGACCCGGCGTCGGAAAAGGCACGCGCGATGGGTGTCGCGATCGCCGCGCTGCCGCCTGCATGGCGTCCCGAGTACGTGGTGCCGAAATTGCACCATCGCCCCGCCACCGCGATGCGCGCGGTCACTGCGTGGATCGATGAGCGTAAGCCGACGCCGCTCACATTCATCGGCAGTTCGCTCGGGGGGTTTTATGCCACGTGGCTTGCCGAGCGCTACCGTGCGCATGCAGTGATGATCAATCCGTCGGTGCGACCCTATTCCGACCTCGAGCGTTATCTCGGGCCGCAGCGCAACCTTTATACGGGCGAGGAATACGAACTCACGCGCGAGCATTTCGCGGAGTTGACGGCACTGCGCATCGAACGGATCACCGATCCCCGACGCTACCTCCTGCTCACGCAAAGCGGCGACGAAGTGCTGGACTGGCGCGAGGCTTCCTCGTATTTCGGTGGCGCGTGGCAGTTCGTGCAAGGCGGAGGCGATCACGCGTTCCAGAATTTCGAATCGCAGATTCCCGCAATCCTGCGCTTCGCCGGCGTGCAGACATCGTGAACGTACCCGCGGCCGCGTTGTTGCCGGCAACATGCGACGTCGCCATCGTCGGTGCGGGGCCGGCGGGCATGGCGGCGGCAACGCTCGCCGCCAGCCTCGGTGTCGATGTGGTGCTGCTCGATGAGCAGCGTGCGCCCGGCGGTGAGGTCTACCGCGAGTTGGCCGCGGCATCTCCGCAGCGACGCGCGGAACTTGGCCCGGACTTCGACGTTGGTGTAGCCGCGATCACTGCGCTCAAGCAGTCCGGTGCGCTTCATGTTCCGGGAGCGATCGTCCGCGGCGTTGCGAATTTCGACGCACGCTTCGAACTGTGCGTCGCGCTTGGTGACGAAGAGCGGATGCTCAACGCGCGCCGTGTGATCCTGGCCGTGGGCGCGCATGAACGGCCGTTGCAGATCGACGGCTGGACGCTTCCCGGCGTCAGTTCCGCGGGGGACGTGCAACGTCAGCTCCAGGCGTCGGGCGAGATCCCCGCGGGGCCCACCGTGCTGGCGGGCTGCGGGCCGCTGCTTTACCTCGTGGCGAAGCAGTTGTGCGCCGCCGGCGCCAACGTCGTCGCGATCCTCGACACGCTCAGCGTCGCGCGCTTCGTACGTGCGCTACCGACCGCCATCGAGTTCATGCGTTCGCCGTATTACGCGCGAGGCGCGAAACTGCTGCAGGAGGTCAATGAATCCGTGCCGATCTATCACGACGTCGTTGCGCTTGCCGCGCTTGGTAACGACAAGCTTGCATCCGTACGCTTCACCGCCAACAAACGCACGGTGACGCTGATCGCCGACCGCTTGGTGCTGCATCAGGGCATCGTCCCCGACGTCCATCTTGCCGATAGCCTCGGCTGCGTGATGGCATGGGACGACACGGGTGCGTATTGGAAACCGCGAATCGACGCCTGGGGGGCCAGCAGTATCGCGGGCGTCTTCATTGCCGGCGACGGCGCAGGTATCGAAGGAGTGAACGCCGCCGCACATCGCGGGGCGCTGGCCGCGCTCGCTGCGGTATCGTCACTTGGCAGTATCGACGCGCCGAAATGCGACGCTGCCGCTGTTGCTCATCGGCGGGCGCTCGCGCTTTCGCTCCGCGGCCGCCGATTTCTCGAGTCTGTTTATCGGCCTCCGGAGCGGTTTCGCATTCCCGCCGGTGGCGCGTTCGCCTGTCGTTGTGAAAGCGTCACTGCAAGTCAGATCGTGGCTGCGGTGCGCGAAGGTCACACGAGTCCCGATCAGTTACAGGCATTCCTGCGCTGCGGCATGGGATCGTGCCAGGGCCGCGACTGCAGCCTGGCTGTCACGGAAATCATCGCGCGCGAACGCCGCGTGCATCCGTCCACCGTCGGTCGATTCCGGGCGCGAATCGCCGCGAAGCCGTAGACGCCGGGCTGCGAGCGGGGAATATACTTAGCCCATGACCAAACCCACGCTCGCGGACAAGCTCGTCGTTGCGATCTCGTCGCGGGCGCTGTTCGACCTGACCGAGAGCCATCGCATTTTTGTCGAGCAGGGCGTCGACGCCTACCAGCGCTATCAGATCCAGCACGAGGACGAGATTCTCGCGCCCGGCCCTGCTTACGCTTTGGCCAAAAAGCTGCTACGACTGAACCGTCCGGACAAGCAATACGTGGAAGTACTGCTGCTGTCGCGCAATTCGGCGGACACCGGATTGCGCGTGTTCAATTCGATCAAACATTACGGGCTCGACATTACACGTGCGGCGTTCACCAAAGGCGAGCCGACGTCTCGCTACGTGCCGGCCTTCGGGTCGCACCTGTTCCTGTCTGCGGATACCGAAGACGTCAAGCGGGCACTCGACGACGGCTACGCCGCCGCGACGATATTCCCCACCGTGTTCAGAAATGAAACCGACGAATTGCGCATTGCCTTCGATGGTGACGCCGTCCTGTTCTCGGACGAAGCGGAGCGCGTCTACCAGGAAAAGGGACTTGCTGCGTTTTCGCGCAGCGAATCTGATGCTGCATTGCAGCCGCTGACGGGCGGCCCGTTCAAGGACTTTCTTGCCGGGCTGCACCGCATCCAGGCAGACTTCCCCGAAGACGCCAGTCCGATTCGCACGGCACTCGTCACCGCGCGCAGCGCGCCGGCGCACGAGCGCGTGATCCGCACCTTGCGCGCGTGGAACATCCGCATCGACGAAGCGCTGTTTCTCGGCGGCCTCGACAAGGGCGAGTTTCTGCGCGCGTTCGGTGCCGATATCTTCTTCGACGACCAGCGCACGCACGTCGAGTCGGCTGCCAAGCACGTCGCCACCGGCCATGTGCCTCACGGCGTCGCCAATGAGTAGAGCCATCAGGATCGTCGCGCGGCGCGAGACGATCTGGCCTGGACGTTTGCGGGAAGCGTTGCGCCGCTCGATCTGCTAGTCGACGATCCGCCCGTAGAACGGATACTGCGGATCGTGATACCCGGGTGTCGACGGGTGGCCCGGCGTGACCAGGGAGTCGATCAGCGCCTCGTCGTCGTCGTCGAGTTCCACGCCCACCGCTGTCAGGTAATCGTTCCATTGCTCTAGCGTGCGCGGTCCGCCGATGACCGAACTTACGATCTCGTTGCGCAGCAGCCACGCCAGCGCGAATTGTGCCGTCGTCAGGCCTTTTTTCTCGGCATGCGCCTTGATGGTCTGTGCCTTCGCGATCGACTCGGCGCGAAATTCGGTTTCCATGATCCGCTCATCCTTGCGCGCGACGCGGGACTCGGCGGGAGCTTCGGCGCCCGGCGCGTATTTGCCGGTGAGAACCCCCCTGGCGAGCGGGCTGTAGGGCACGACTCCAATGCCGTAATAGTCACACGCCGGCAGGATCTCGACCTCGGGCATGCGATTCATCGCGTTGTAGTAAGGCTGGCACACCACCGGATGGGCGACGCCGAGATCATCGCAAGTTGCAATCAATTCGGCGATGCGCCAGCCACGATAGTTGGACACGCCGAAGTAGCGAATCTTGCCGGCGCGCATCAAGTCGCCCATGGCCTCGATGGTCTCGCTGAGCGGCGTCTCGAGATCGTCCTTGTGCAGGTAGTAGATGTCGATGTAGTCGGTCGCCAGACGCTTCATGCTGTCGTCGCAGGCCTGCATGATCCAGCGTCGGGAAAGGCCGCCGTCGTGCGGCTTCTGCGTCATGACGTTGGCGACCTTGGTCGCGAGGATCCAGCGACGGCGGTTGGCGGCGATCGCCCGCCCGATGATCTTTTCCGATGCGCCCGCGGCGTAGGCGTCGGCGGTGTCGATGAAGTTGACGCCGGCGTCGAAGGCGGAATCGACGATCGCCTGCGCGGTCGCGACATCGGTGCGATCGCCGAACATCATGGTCCCGAGACAAAGTTCGGAGACTTCGAGACCACTGTCACCCAGGCGACGGTAGAGCATTGACATGATGGGTGTGTCCTGACGAAAAACCGCAATGCTGAGCCAAAGCGGTGGAAAGCGCCAGCGCGCGCTGACCGAGGGCCCGCGCTGCGGTATAATCCGCGTCCTTTCTCCCCGCAGTTTCCCTCTCCGATGCACGTCTTTTTCGAGGACGACGGCGCGTTCAAGGCCGGCAGCGTCCTCGTCGACAACGACACCTCGCTGCAGGTCGAGGCGGCGTCGGGCAAACGGCTGAAGATCAAGGCGGCGAACGTGCTGCTGCGATTCGCCGATCCTTCGCCCTCCGCGCTGCTGGCCGAGGCACACGCGTTGGCGGCTGCGCTCGACCCGAACTTCCTGTGGGAAGTCAGCGGCAATGGCGAATTCGGCTTCAACGATCTCGCAATGGACTACTACGGACGCATACCGCGCCCGGCCGAGTCCGCGGCGCTGGCGCTGTGCCTGCACGCGTCGCCGATGCACTTCTACAAGAAGGGCAAGGGGCGCTACAAGGGTGCGCCGCCGGATGCGTTGAAAGCCGCGCTCGCGGGTGTCGAACGCAAGCGCTGCGAAGCCGAGCAGATCGCCGCGTTCGCGCGGGAATTGCAGGCACATCGACTGCCCGATGCGTTGCGCGACAAGGTGCCGATGTTGTTGTACGCGCCCGACAAGCAGGCGCTGGAGACCAAGGCGCTGATGTCCGCCTGCGACGCACTGCACACCAACGCACTTGCGCTGCTGGATGCGTGCGGCGCGATTCCCTCGACCCACGATTACCATTTCAACCGCTTTCTGTTCGAGGCATTTCCGCGCGGCATCGACTTCCCCCCATTGCCAGACCCGCTGCCTGCGCCGGCGCTTCCGCAGGCCCCCGTGCGCGCCTTCTCGATCGACGATGCAGCGACGACGGAAATCGACGACGCGTTCTCGGTGCGCGCGTTGCCGAATGGCAATCTCGAGGTCGGCATCCATATCGCCGCACCGGCCTTGGCGATTCCGCGCGGCACGCCGCTCGACGCGGTCGCCCGCACGCGGCTGTCGACGGTGTACATGCCGGGCCGCAAGATCACGATGCTGCCCGACACCGTGATCGGCTATTTTTCGCTGGCGCAGGGCGTCGCACACCCGGCGCTGTCGCTGTACGTCGAAACCACGCACGACGGTACCCCCGTCAAGCGCGAAACGCGATTGGAGCGGGTGCCGATCGCCGCCAACCTTCGCCTGGACACCATCGGCGATCACTTCGCGCAGGATGCGTCACCGGGCGAGCCCGCATGGACCGACGAGCTGCGCGCGCTCTGGCGTCTGGCGCAGAAACTCGAGCAGGCGCGCGGCAAGCACGACATCGTGCGCATCGACTATAGTTTTCATGTCGACTGGGACGCGGCGCCCGATGGCAAGGTGTCGATCGTCCCGCGGCCGCGCGGCTCGCCGCTGGACAAGCTCGTGGCCGAACTCATGATCCACGTGAACGAGCGCTGGGGCGCGTTGCTGATGGATGCGGACATGCCGGGCCTGTATCGCACCCAGCAGATGGGAAAGGTCAAGATGAGCACCCGGCCGGAACCGCATCAGGGGCTGGGCGTGGCGCAGTACCTGTGGTCGAGTTCGCCACTTCGCCGCTACAGCGATCTCATCAATCAACGCCAGCTGCTTGCCGCGATCGCAGGACAGGACGCGCCGTACGGCCAAGGCGATGCCGAGCTCTACGCCGCGATGGCCGATTTCGAGGTCACTTACGCCCAGTACGCCGAGTTCCAGAGCCGCATGGAGCACTACTGGTGCTTGCGCTGGCTGATCCAGGAAGACGTGGTCACGACCGTCGCGACCGTCGTGCGCGATAATCTCGTGCGATTTGACGCCATTCCGCTGTATCTGCGGGTGGCCGACCTGCCCTCGACCGCCGCGGATGCCCGTGTGCGCCTGGGCATCGGGCGCATCGACCTGCTTGCCGCGACGATCGAAGTGCACTATCAGGGGACAGTTACGGATTGAGACCTGGCCGGGCGGCGATATACTGTGAAGTTATGCCAAAGGCATCCCGCCCCCGCGCCGCTGTCGCCACGGCTGTCGAGCCGAGCGTCGCACCCAAGAAACGGCCGGCGCGCCCGCGGGCGCAGGTCGCGAAGGCGCGCGAGCCGCTGACGTTGTCGCTGCCGTTCCTGACGGTCGATCCGGCGGCCGGCAACCGCCTCATGGCCAACGCAATCGGCTGGTCGGTATTCCTGCACATGATCGTGCTCGCCATTCGCTTCAGCCCCTTCGACGTCCCCAGATTCGACCGCGAAGGGCCGCCGCTGGAAATTGCGCTGGTTAACGCCAAGACGGAATCGAAGCCGACCAAGGCCGACCTGCTTGCGCAAGCGCACCTGGACGGTGGCGGCAATACCGACGCCAACCGTCGCGCGAAGTCCCCGCTCCCGGTTCCGCTCAAGGACAGCACGGCGCAGGACGTTGCGGCCGCGGCCCAACAGGTCAGTCAACTCGAGGCGCAGACGCAGGCGATGCTGACGCAGCTGAAGGCGATGGACTCCATGGTCCAGCCTGCCCCGAAGCCCAACGATGCGCCCGAAATTCCAACGCTTCCCAACGCCAACGAAATGATGCAGCGAACGCTCGAAACGATGCGCCTCGAAGCGCAGATCGCCAAGGAAATGGACGCGTATCAGAAGCGTCCCAAGCGCCGCTTCGTCGGTGCCCGTGCGGAGGAATACCGTTTCGCGCGCTACGTCGAGGACTGGCGGATGAAAGTCGAGGGCATGGGCAATCGCAACTATCCTGTGGCGGCCCGCGAGCAGAAGCTCTACGGCAGTCTGTTGATCACCGTCGGCATCCGCGCAGACGGCACGCTCGACAGCGTCACCGTCGACAAGCCGTCGGGGAAAAAAGTCCTCGATCTTGCCGCAACCAGGATCGTCGAGATGGGAGCGCCCTATGCGCCGTTCCCTGCGGACATTCGCCGCGACACGGACATCCTGTACATTACGCGCACGTGGACATTCGCGCCCGGCGATTCGTTGATCAGTCAGTGACCGTGCCCATAGATCGCTATGCCGTCATCGGCAATCCCATCGCCCACAGCAAATCGCCGATGATTCACGCCGCGTTCGCGCAGGCGACGGGCCAGATCCTGACCTACGAGCGCCTGCTCGCGCCGCACGACGGTTTCGTCGCCACGGTCGAGCGCTTTGTCAGCGACGGCGGCAAAGGCCTCAACGTCACGATCCCGTTCAAGCTGCAGGCGTTTGCGCTCGCGCGGGAACGAAGCGTCCGGGCGGCCTCGGCCGGCGCGTGCAATACGCTGGCGTGGCGCGGCGATCACTGGTTTGGCGACAATACCGATGGTGCCGGCTTGCTGCGCGACCTCATTCACAACGTGCGCGGCACGATCGCGGGGCGCGACGTGCTCGTTCTCGGCGCTGGCGGCGCCGCGCGCGGCATCCTCCTGCCGCTGTTGCGCGAGGCGCCGAGGCGCGTCGTCATCGCCAATCGCACGCAGTCGCGTGCGGTCGAGCTGACCGCGGCGTTTGCAGACATGGGCCCGCTGGCCGCGATCGCGCCGGCGGCGCTTGCAGGCCAGCGCTTCGATGTCGTCATCAATGCGACGAGCATCGGCCTGGGCAGCGAGGTTCCGCGCGATCTATGGCCGGACGGCCTGTTTGCTCCCGGTGCGCTGGCGTACGACCTGGTCTACGCGAATGCCACGACACCTTTCGCCGCCTGGGCGACCGCGCAAGGGGCGGCGAAAACCGCGGACGGGCTCGGCATGCTCATCGAACAAGCGGCAGAGAGCTTCGCGCTCTGGCGGGGCGTGCGCCCGGACACCACAGCCGTGTTCGCGATGATGCGCGGCTAGACGTGCGCACCGCCACGCGTTGGCTGCTCTGGGCGGTGACGGCCGCCATCCTGGCTTTCGCAGCGCTGCAGTTCTGGTTCCTCGCACAAATCTGGTGGTGGCGCGACCACGCACCGCGCGAAACGGCGTTCATGGCGCAAAGGCTCCGCGAGTTGCGCGAGCGCAACCCGCAAGCGCAGTTGCAATACGTCTGGGTTCCCTACAACCGTATCTCGGTCAACCTCAAGCGGGCGATGATCGCCGCCGAAGACGCCAAATTCGTCGAACACGAAGGGTTCGACTGGGACGGCATCCAAGTTGCGATGGACAAGAACGCGCGGAAGGGCCACGTCGTGGCGGGCGGCTCGACCATCACTCAACAACTGGCCAAGAACCTGTTTCTGTCGGGCGAGCGAAGCTACGTGCGCAAGGGCGAGGAAGCCTTGATCACGCTGATGCTCGAGGCGATGCTCGACAAGCGCCGTATCTTCGAGATCTATCTCAACGTCATCGAATGGGGAAGCGGCATTTTCGGAAGCGAGGCGGCCGCACGCCGATACTTTGGCGAAAGCGCTGCGCAGCTAACCGGCGAGCAAGCGGCCCGGCTGGCCGCGATGGCACCGAACCCCCGGCACTACGAAAAGAATCCCGGTTCGCGGGGGCTGGCGCTGAAGATCCCGATCATTCAGGCCCGCATGCCGTCGGCGGAGTTGCCCTAGTGCGGTGGGTAGTGCAGGATGCGCATTGGCTAGGACCAGACGCAACAGACGCTGGCACAGGGGACACGCCAATGAAATGCGACAAACGGAACGACGCCCGCCGCCGGTGCGCGGGCACGGGCGGCGGCTGAGGGAACCGGCGATGGCCGACGCTCATCGCGCGCTCCCGATCCTGCTTCGCATGTGCGCGACGATCGATCGACTATTCGTCATCGAAGTCGGTCCGTTCGGCACGCAGCTCGCGGCCGACGCGCGGGCCGCGTGGCTTGCCACCGGTAACAAGAATCGTCCCGCCGATGTCGAGCAATACGTCGTGTTGCTGGCGCAGAACATCGACGACCCGGAAACCCGCGAAGCCTTCGTGGCCGAAGCGCGCAAGTGCATTCATGTCTAGCCTTCTCGCCTGATCGTCATCGGAGACTGCCATGCTGTTCAGCCGTTCGATCACCACCCAGTTCACGATCGTCTTCGTGATCGCTCTGCTGCTGGTCGTGGGGTCGTTCTACCTCGTGCTCGACAGCGTGTATCGCACCGAGCTCAAGTCGCAGGCCGAGACCGTCGCCGACAATGTCGATGCGTTCGGCAGCTGGGTTTCGCAGTACGGCCGGGTATGGGTCAAGGACGACAACAAAAGCTTTCTCGGGCAGGTGACGCTGGCCTCGTTGCCAGCGGACCCGGCTGGCGCGGCGCAGGCGGCGCCCGATCTTTGGCACTTCTATTCCAAGAATCCCGCACTCGCGCAGCGCGAGTTTTCGGAAGTCGTCGAGAAGTCGTCGTCGCCGGCGAAATTCCGCATGACGTCGCACAACTTCATGAACCCGGTGAACAAACCGGATGCGTTCGAGGCGAAAGCGCTGGACAGGATTCGCAGCAATCATCTGACCGAATACTACGAGGTGTTGCCTGAAGGCTACCGCTATGCACGCGCGCTCTACGAGAAGCCGTCGTGCCTGGCCTGCCACGCGAGCGCCGAGAATGCGCCCGCCGACGTCAAGGTCCGTTACGGCACCGAACACGGCTTTGGATTCAAGGAAGGCGAAGTCGCCGGCATCATCAGCGTGAGGCTTCCGATTCGCTCGTTCTGGCAGGTCGCGTTGAGCGTCGTCGGCCCGGTGCAAATCGGGTTGCTCGTTGCCGCATTCCTGGTCGCCGTGCTGTTCATCCAGTTCGCTGTCGTCAGGCCGATCCGGCGGCTGACCGTTGCGGCAGAGCGTATTTCGGTCGGCGAAGCGGCCGATCTCGGCGCGGCACGCATCAATCGCAAGAGCCGTAATGAGGTGCAGCAACTCATCCTCGCGACCGAACGCCTGCGCGCGAGCATGACGTTGGCAATGCAGCGGTTGGCCAAGCGCGCGTCGCCACCAGCGCCGCCGGGCGGCGGCCACACCAGAGGCGGGGAATAATCCGCATCGCGCGAGTGTTTGCTAACGCTCGTAGCATACGAAGTCAACGTGCCAAGCGAAGGGGCAGATCATTGGGAGTTGGCACATCGGCTGCGTTGATAGGCCCAATGGTTGACCATGTCCGAAACGCTGCCCGATCCTGATCTGATTGCCGCGCTTCCCCGGTTACGCCGCTATGCACGCGTGTTGACCGGCGATGCGAGCCGCGCGGACGACCTCGTTCAGGATACGCTGGCGCGAGCCTGGGAAAAACGGCAACTGTGGCGCGCCGGCAGCGATCTGCGCGCGTGGCTGTTCACGATCATGCATAACGTACACGTCAATCAATTCTCGATGCGCCGGCGGGAGTTCGCCGAGAGCTCGCTCGACGCCGACGACGGTCCGGTCGCCGGATGGCAGATCCCTGTCCGTGCGACCCAGTCGGACCGGCTGGAGCTCAACGAGGTCCTGATCCAGATCGGGCGGCTGCCGATCGACCAGCGCGAAGTGCTGATTCTCGCCGCGGTCGAGGAGCTTCGCTACGAGGACATCGCGCGCATACAGGGCGTGCCGATCGGCACCGTCATGTCGCGGCTGAATCGCGCGCGCGAAAAACTGCGCCGTATGAATGCGGACACCCCCGCTCCGCTCAAGGTGGTCAAATGAGTTCTGCGCTTCCGCTGACCGACGACGATCTGAACGCCTTCGCCGACCATCGGCTCGCGGACGAGCGCATGCGCGAGATCGCCGCGGCGCTCGAGCGCGAGCCCGCGCTCGCGGCGCGTGTGGCGGAAATACGCCGCCTCAACGTGCAATTGCGCGATGCGCTCGATCCATGGCTGGCGGAGCCGTTGCCGCGCGCGCTGGTCACGGCCGCAAGGACGCCGCGCGCCCGTCGTTCCACCGGCGTCCATCGTGCGTGGCCAGCATTGGCGGCTGTGGCATCGCTGGTCGTGGGTGTCGCCGTCGGTTGGCTACTTCGAGGCGAAATGTTGCAGGAAGCAGGCACGCCCATCACCTTCCAGCGCCAGGCGGCGCTGACGCACGCGCTGTATGCAACCGACCCCAATCGTCCCGTCGAGATCTGGGCGAACGAGGAAGAGCGGTTGGTGCGCTGGTTGTCCAAACGTCTGAGCTTTCCGCTGCGCGCACCGAACCTCAACAGCGTCGGATTCGCACTGGTCGGCGGGCGGCTGGTGGCGGGCAATGAGAAGCCGGGGGCGCAGTTCATGTACGAAAATGCCGACAAGCAGCGCATTTCACTGTTGGTGCGCAAGGATGCCGAGCGTTCGCGCGAGACAGCGTTTCGGTACGCGCAGGAAGACGGTGTCAGCGTCTTTTACTGGATCGACGACACCTGTGGGTATGCGCTGTCCGGCAACATCGACAAGCAGCAGCTGTTGTCGATCGCGCGCGTCGTGTATGGGCAACTTGGGACGAGCGACGCTGCTACGCCAAAGAACTGACGGCCACGCGCTACAGCGTCACCGTTCCGCGCGGGGTATGCAACATCGCCGCAAGGCGCACCTTGGCGGCGAACGTCACCTGCAGTGCTTCGCCGAGACCCGTTGCCGCAAGCGCAGCGCGAATTTGCCCCGGCTCCGGGTGGGCCGCCGCCAGCGTCGCGAGGCGTACGCGCGCATCCGGCAACGCATCCGTGGGATGGCGGGCGTCCGGCCATTCGATCAGCGTCGGCAGAACGCCCCCGCCCGGCAGGTGGCCATCGTCGGGAATCGTGATTTTCCAGTGGAACGCGCCGCGCGACATCGCGTGCACCGGTCCAGGATCGATGGTGCTCGAGCGCCGCGCGGCGTCGATAGCGGCGGTGCCGGCGGCCCAGTTGACGAGCCGTGGAGTCGCGCGCAACTGGGCCTGCATTTCCGGCCGATCGAGCTGGAACCACCGCGGCCGCGCAGGTGCTGCACTCTCAGGATCGATTGCGATCACTTCAAGATACGTACGGGGCCCGAGCTTCAGCATGCTGTTGTGCGTGCCCATCGCGACGTGCCTGCCGCCTCGCTGCGGGCGCGCGCCGGTGCGCGCTTCGATGTAGTCCTCGCCCTGTTCGAGCGTCGCCGCGGCGACGATCAAATGGTCGAGCACCGCGACCGGCATCAATGGCCAGGCGCTGTTTCGCTAGCGTCGAAGTCGAGCTCGACCTTGGCGCCATTCAGATCGTGGAAGAACACCTGCCAGGTTCCCGAACCCACTTGCCGGCGGCAACTATGTGCGATGCCGCGCGCATCGAGCGCCTTGAGCGTGCTGGGCAGATCGCGTCCGGTAAACGCCATGTGATCGATAACGCCCGCGCGGAGCTCCGTCTTGGGGCGCCCGCCGACGATATGCAGAATCGCAGCGTCGCCTGAATACAGCCATGCGCCGGGGAAGTCGAACTTCGGCCGCGGTCCGGGATGCAAATCGAGCAATTCGCCGTAGAAGCGAATCGTGGCATCGACATCGTCGGTGAGTATCGTGAAATGATTCATCGTCACAGGCATCCGATCCTCCCCAGCCCCAATCGTCGCTGATTGCGAATCTGCTCGACGATGAATTCGCCGAGCAGCGCCGTCGCATCCGGCGGTTCGCCGTCATTGTACGGCAATGCGGCATCGCCGCCGCTCCACGCATGGCCGAGCGCAGGTACGCGCACCAGCCGCACGACCACGCGATTGCCGATGCGGTAGTCCAAGGTGTCCATGATGCGATTTGCGCCGACGTCCCGCGATGCTTCGGCAGCAGCGGGGGGCAATTCGGCGGGCGGTCGTTCCAGCGGTTCGAGGCAGCCGTTGCGCACCAGGTACTGGCGGACAAGCTGGATGGCGTTGATGGGTGCGACGACCTCATCGCGGCCGCCCTGGATCGCGCACAGCGGCACGACGGTGCCCGGATTTCGCGCACGCGCCACGGCGCCAATCCGTTCGTAAGGCGTGTCCGCCCCGTGGGCCATGACGTTGAGTGCCGCAAGCGGACTGGATGCCGCCCCACTGGCGATGCCCGAGTGCACGAAGACGCCGGCGAACGTTTGCCGAGGGTCCATGCCAAGCGTCGCGGCTAGGGCGCCCCCCGCGGACATACCGGCGAGAAACAGGCGCCGCGGATGCCCGCGATACGCACGGCGAACGGCGCGCAGTTGCGCCAGCACAACCGCTGCTTCACCATCGCCGGCGCTCGTGCGCGTATCGAACCAGTTCCAGCAGCGCCACGGGTTGGCCTTGTCGGTCTGGCGCGGCAGCAGCACGAGCCAACCGTTGCGATCGGCCAGCGCGGCAATGCGGGTACCGGTCGCGATATCTTCAGGGGTCTGCCTGCAGCCATGCAGGAGCACGATGATCGGGCGACGCTTCCAACGTGAATAACCGCGTGGAACGTAGACCAGATAGTCGCGCGAGGGCCATGTCCATGGCGTCCCCGCGAGCCAGCCGCTCCATGAAAACTTGCTTCCGGCAACGAAGCGTCCCGGCTCCGGCGGCGCGCGGCCGAGCAGGCGCGCAAGCGCGCGCCTGACGCGCTCAAGGAATGTCATCTGAATTCCACGCAATCTGGCTTGCTCATAATTCTGGATTTCGCTTGAATCGCCGACAACTCGAATTTAAATCAATTCGGGACCAACAGGCGGGCGGGTATCGCACCTGGACGGTGCTTCGCCCAGCGCTCATTTGCGCACTGCAACACCTGTGTGCAAACGCCCGCCCGAGCCGCCCAACAATCGCTGTCAACATCGCCAAGGATTTCTTCGATTGCCAAATAGTAGTAATCGACCTATATTCATCGCGAGAACGCGAAATCGGCCGATATGATCAGTGCACTTCGTTCGCGGAGTGCGCGTGCAAGCAAGTCACTTGTCGGCGGGCCACATACGACTTGCGCAGTGTCAATTTTGGAGGGTTGCCATGGATATGAACCGTCGGCAGTTTTTCAAGGCCTGCGCGGCCGGGCTCGGGGGGTCGAGTCTCGCGCTGCTAGGCTTCTCCCCCGGGCCTGTGCTCGCCGAGGCGCGCAACTTCAAGTTGGCGCGCACGACCGAGACGCGCAATACGTGTCCGTACTGCTCGGTCGGTTGCGGCATCATCATGTACAGCCTGGGCGACAGGGCCAAGAACGCGATGTCGGAAATCATCCACATCGAAGGCGACCCCGATCACCCGGTGAATCGCGGCACGCTGTGCCCCAAGGGCGCGGGTCTGATCGATTTCGTGCACAGTCCCAACAGGCTCAAGTATCCGCAATATCGCGCTCCCGGATCGAACGAATGGAAGCGCATGTCGTGGGACGACGCATTCGACAGGATCGCGAAGCTGATGAAGGCCGATCGCGACGCCAACTTCGTCGCTCAGACCGCCGACGGCAAGACGGTCAACCGCTGGCTGTCCACCGGCATGCTGGCCGCCTCGGCATCGTCGAACGAATCCGGTTACATCACGCACAAGGCTGTCCGCAGCCTGGGAATGCTCGTATTCGATAATCAGGCACGTGTCTGACACGGCCCCACGGTGGCCAGTCTGGCCCCGACGTTTGGCCGCGGTGCGATGACCAACCACTGGGTGGACATCAAGAATGCCGACACGGTTCTGATTATGGGTGGCAACGCCGCGGAGGCGCACCCGTGCGGATTCAAATGGGTCACCGAAGCCAAGGCGCACAACAAGGCCAGGCTGATCGTCGTCGACCCGCGCTTTACGCGATCGGCTGCGATGGCCGACTTCTATGCGCCCATTCGCGTAGGAACGGACATCGCGTTCCTCGGCGGCGTCATCAACTATCTGCTCACCAACGACAAGATCCAGAAGGAGTACGTCAAGGCCTACACGAACGCGTCGTTTCTAGTGACGGACACCTACGCATTCGCCGACGGGCTGTTCTCCGGGTATAACGCGGACAAACGCAGCTACGATCCGTCGACTTGGGGCTATCAGAAGGACAAGGAAGGTTTCGCGCTGGTCGACGAGACCATGCAGGACCCGAACTGCGTCTTCCAGATCATGAAGAAGCATTACTCGCGCTACACGCCCGAGATCGTGACCAAGGTCTGCGGCACGCCGAAGGATGCCTTCCTCAAGGTGTGCGAGATGATCGCGACGTCCGCAGCGCCGGATCGCGTCATGACCATCATGTACGCGCTGGGCTGGACGCAGCATTCGCAAGGGACGCAGATGATCCGCACCGGCGCGATGATGCAATTGCTGCTCGGGAACATCGGCCTTCCCGGCGGCGGCATGAATGCGCTGCGCGGTCACAGCAACATCCAGGGCCTGACGGACCTCGGGCTGCTGTACAACAGCCTTCCTGGCTACCTCACGCTGCCGCTCGATCGCGAGCAGAGCTACGAAGACTACATCAAGGTGCGTACGCAGAAGCCGTTGCGGCCGAACCAGATGAGTTACTGGCAAAACTATCCGAAGTTCCACGTCAGCCTGATGAAGGCGTGGTACGGCAATGCCGCGACCAAGGAGAACAACTGGGCGTTCGACTACCTGCCGAAGCTCGACAAGGGCTACGACGTGCTGCAGGCGTTCGAGCTGATGGGTCAGGGCAAGATCAACGGCTACATCTGCCAGGGTTTCAATCCGGTTGCGTCGTTTCCGAACAAGGCGAAGATCGGCGCGGGACTTGGCAAGGCTCAAGTTCCTGGTCGTCATCGATCCGCTGGCGACCGAGACGTCGGAGTTCTGGAAGAATTTCGGGCCGTATAACGATGTCGACCCGACGAAGATCCAGACCGAAGTGTTCCGGCTGCCATCGACCTGTTTTGCCGAGGAAGATGGTTCGCTGACCAATTCCGGCCGCTGGCTGCAGTGGCACTGGAAGGGCGCGGAACCGCCGGGCGAAGCCAAGGGCGATCCGGAAATCATCGCCGGCATTTTCACTGCGGATTCGCGCGATGTACGCGAAGGACGGCGGCGCCTATCCGGATCCGGTACTCAACCTCACGTGGGCGTACAGGAATCCGGCGATGCCCGTCCGCCGATGAGTTGGCGATGGAGTACAGCGGCAAGGCGCTCACCGACCTGACCGATCCCAAGGACGCCACCAAGGTCCTGGTGCCTGCCGGTCAGCAGCTCGCCGGATTCGCATTGCTGCGCGATGACGGCTCCACTTCCTGCGGCTGCTGGATCTACTCCGGCGCATGGACGCAGGCGGGCAACCAGATGGCGCGGCGCGACAACAGCGATCCGTGGGGCATCGGGCAGACGCTCGGGTGGGCCTGGGCGTGGCCCGCCAATCGGCGCATCCTTTACAACCGCGCGTCGTGCGACCCGTCGGGCAAGCCGTGGAACGCCAAGCGCAAGCTCGATATTCTGGAACGGCAAAGCGTGGGGCGGCTCCGATGTCCCGGATATTCGCGTGGACGCTGCGCCCGACGAAAATGTCGGGCCATTCATCATGACGCAAGAGGGCGTGGCCAAGCTGTTCTGCCCGAGCGGACTCGCCGATGGTCCGCTGCCGGAACATTACGAGCCGTTCGAGTCGCCGGTTGCCGTAAATCTGTTGTCACCCAACAATCCGAAATCATTTTCCAATCCGGCGGCACGCGTTTTCAAGGGCGACCTGGAGGCATTCGGCAAGCCGAAGGACTTCCCGTATGCGGCAACGTCTTATCGTCTGACCGAGCATTTCCACTACTGGACCAAGCATTCCGATCTGAACGCGATCACGCAGCCGCAGCAGTTCGTCGAGATCGGAGAAGAACTAGCGAAGGAGAAGGGCATCAAGAACGGCGATATGGTCAAGGTACGATCCAATCGCGGCGAGATCCAGACCGTCGCCTGCGTGACCAAGCGCATCAAGGTGCTCGATTGCAACGGCACGAAAGTGCATACGGTCGGCATTCCGAATCACTGGGGCTTCACCGGTGTGGCGAGAATGGGCTATCTCGCAAACACGCTTACGCCGTTCGTGGGCGACGCGAACACGCAGACGCCGGAGTACAAGGCGTTCATCGTGACCATCGACAAAGCGTAGCGGGGCCGCCATGTCATCACTGCAATCGCTCGACATCAAGCAACGCTCCGCCACGACTTCGCCATCGCCGTCGGTACGTACGTCGATCGACGTCGCCAAGCTGATCGACGTCTCCAAATGCATCGGCTGCAAGGCCTGCCAGGTCGCATGCAGCGAATGGAACGATCTGCGCGACGTCGTCGGGCACAACGTGGGCGTTTACGACAATCCGGCGGATCTCAGCGGCCGAGTCGTGGACGGTCATGCGTTTCACCGAGTACGAGGAGGAGAATGGCCGGCTGGAGTGGCTGATCCGCAAAGACGGATGCAT
The DNA here is from genome assembly GCA_963732105.1 of uncultured beta proteobacterium. Classification (GTDB taxonomy): domain Bacteria; phylum Pseudomonadota; class Gammaproteobacteria; order Burkholderiales; family Casimicrobiaceae; genus PALSA-1003. Next base: position 531,446 of record CAVSYL010000010.1, on the reverse strand, counting down.
GCATTGCGCCGAGCCGGGGTGTCTCAAGGCGTGCCCCTCGCCCGGCGCAATCGTGCAGTACTCGAACGGCATTGTCGACTTCATCGAAGAGCATTGCATTGGGTGTGGCTCGTGCATCACCGGCTGCCCGTTCAACATCCCCCGAATCTCGAAGGAGGACAACAAAGCGTACAAATGCACGCTGTGTTCCGATCGGGTCGGTGTCGGTCTCGAGCCGGCGTGCGTCAAGACCTGCCCGACTGGCGCGATCACCTTCGGCAGCAAGGAAGACATGATCGAACACGCGGCCGAGCGCGTGGTGGATCTGAAGGATCGCGGTTATTCGACCGCCGGCCTGTACGACCCGCAGGGTGTCGGTGGCACGCACGTCATGTACGTGTTGAAACACGCCGACAAGCCCGAGATCTATCACGGCCTGCCCGCCGACCCGCATATCAGCGCGATGGTCAGCCTGTGGAAGGGCGCATTGAAGCCATTAGCGCTGCTGGCGATGGGCGTCACCGCGCTGGCCGGGTTCTTCCACTATATCAAGGTCGGGCCGAACGACGCGGATGGCGATGCCGCGCCCTCGGACAACCCGCCTCCGGACGACGCGGGTCGCATTCCACCGCGGCGCCCGCCGACTTCACCGCTGCAATAGGAGGCCGCCATGGCGAGACCCATCGATCCGCGCAGCGAAATCGTGCGTTATTCAACGCGGCGAGCGCATCAACCATTGGACCGTCGCGATTCTGTTTGTGCTGGCCGCGCTTTCCGGCCTGGCGATGTTCCACCCCGCTCTGTTTTGGCTGATCTAACCTGTTCGGCGGCGGACCCTGGACGCGCATCCTGCACCCATTCATCGGCGTTCTGATGGCTGTCGCCTTCGCGCTGCTGGCAGTTCGTTTCTGGGCCAGCAACGCGTTGCTGGCCAATGATTGGCAGTGGCTGAGGCAGTGGCGTGACGTCGTCGAGAATCGCGAAGAACGCCTGCCCGAGGTCGGCAAATATAACGCCGGCCAGAAACTGCTGTTCTGGACGCTCGTGGTTTGCATGATCGTGCTGTTCGTGACCGGCTTCCTGTTCTGGCGCCCCTGGTTTGCCGGCGCGTTTCCGATCTGGCTGGTGCGGCTCGCGACGCTGCTGCATTCCGCTGCCGCCACAGTGTTGATCATCACCATCATCGTTCATATCTATGCCGCAATTTGGGTTAAAGGATCGTGCGGCGCCATGGTTCGAGGCATGGTCACTGTACGATGGGCCGCAAAGCATCACGCGGCGTGGTTGCGAGAGAAGTTGAGGCACAGCTAGTTCATCCGGCGTTGCCACCGGGGCGGGGCGACTCGCCTGGTATTCATTCATTGTTGCGCGTGCCGCACGAGACCAAGATGCAACAGAAGTTGCTGACGCCGGAAGAGATTGCCGCGCAGGCCGGATCGACGATACCGTTCCTGCACTTGCCGGAGCGATCGACAGTGTTTGCGGACCGTGCAACGCGCCTGCGTGCCCTCGCTCCGGGACACGCGATGACGGGCTACCTCGAATTCATTGCCGCCATTGCCGATGAGCAGCAGTCGCTGCTGCTGCACATGCCACCGTTGCGCTTGCCGTCACCGGCGGCGATTGACGCGATGCAATGAACACGGGATGCCGCCGCTCAATTTCCAGACGCACGCGCGCGATCAGCAGTGGTGCAACGGGCTGCGGCATCTGCTGCGCGCGCTTGCGGAGCGTACTTCCGGCCGGCAAAGCGAGGTCGCCACGACGCTGGAGCGTAGCCGTGACGAACTCTACGAAGCCCAAGCGAGCAAGCTGCTGGCGGGGATAACATTCGGACTCGACGTGGCGACCGCCCCGCTCATTGGCGCAGGGCTGCAGGTCTACTTCACGCATCTGGCGCTGGCGCTTGGGGAAAAAGCAATCCGCTCGATCGACGTTGCCACGATCTGCCCGTGCTGCGGCAGCCGGCCTACCGCGAGCGTTACGCGCATCGGCGGCGCGGAGGGCGGCTATCGCTTCCTGCACTGCGCGCTGTGCAGCACGCAATGGCACATGGTGCGCATCAAGTGCACGAATTGCGAGAGCACCAAGGGCATCAGCTATCTTGCCATCGACGATGGCACGCCCCCCGAAAAGAAAGCGGTCAAAGCCGAAGTCTGCGAAGAATGCGGCACGTACCTCAAGATCTGCTACATGGAGCGCGATCCGCACGTCGAACCGGTTGCCGATGACGTCGCGTCATTGGCGCTCGATCTGCTCGTGGTCGCGACCGGCAAGCAGCCCAGCGGCGTCAATTTCATGCTGATCCACGGCGATCCGGGGCCGGAATGAGCGCCGAGCCTGTCGCGTCCACGGTCCGTGGCCCGAAGGCATCGTTGGCGCAACTGCCTTCGGTCGACCGGGCGCTGAAATATCCGGGTGTCGTCGCGCTGATCGAGCAGCACGGCCGGACTTTCGTCACGCACGAATTTCGCGCGCTGCTGTCGGCGTGGCGCGAGGCGGCGACCCTAGGCGGCAAGACGGCTGCATCGGACGAAGCCGCGATCGTCCGTGAGCTGTCGGCGCGACTCGAGGCCCGGCTTGCATCGTCGATCAAAGCCAGTATTCAATCTCACCGGCACGGTGCTGCACACCAACCTCGGTCGCGCGCTATTGGCCGACGAGGCGATTACGGCCGTCGCACGCGCGATGCGCTCTCCCGTCAACCTCGAGTTCGATCTTGCCACAGGTGACCGTGGCGACCGCGATGGGCTGATCGAACAGCTCGTCTGCGAACTGACCGGCGCGGAAGCGGCCACCGTCGTCAACAACAATGCCGCCGCGGTCTTGCTCACCGTCGCCGCACTGGCCGCCCGGCGCGAGGTGATCGTGTCGCGCGGGGAATTGGTCGAGATCGGCGGCGCATTTCGAATGCCCGACGTCATGAAAAGCGCCGGCGCGCGCATGATTGAAGTCGGGACGACCAACCGCACGCATTCGCGCGATTACGTCGGTGCGATCGGAGCCAAGACGGCGCTGATCATGAAAGTTCATGCCAGCAACTATGTCATCACCGGCTTCACTGCGGCGGTCGGCGAAGCGGAGCTTGCTGGCATCGCGCACGATCGGGCGATCCCGTTCGCCGTCGATCTCGGCAGCGGCAGCCTCGTGGATCTGTCGCAGTTCGGCTTGCCGCGGGAGCCCACGCCGCGCGATTCACTGCAAGCGGGCGCCGACGTCGTCACGTTCAGCGGCGACAAATTGCTGGGCGGTCCGCAGGCGGGGCTCATCGTCGGCAAGGCCGAGTGGATCCGCAAGATCAAGAAGCATCCGCTGAAGCGCGCATTGCGCGTATCCAAGCTGACGCTGGCGGCGCTGGAGGCAACGCTCGCGCTCTATCGCCACCCTGAGCAATTGGCGCGCCGACTGCCGACGCTTCGGCTGCTGACGCGATCTCTCGCGGAAATCGATGCGCTCGCCAAGCGCGTCGCGCCCGCGTTGGCGCAAGCGCTGGCCGAAGCGTTCGAAGTCACGCAGCGATCCGGTGCAAAGCCAGATCGGCAGTGGGTCGCTGCCGGTGGAGATGCTGCCAAGTTCCGGGCTTTGCATTCGCTGTCGTGACGGCAAGGGCCGGGGACGACAACTCAATGCGCTGGCCGCGGCGCTGCGCGCACTGCCGGTGCCCGTCATCGGTCGCGTCGCGGACGATGCGTTGATGCTCGACTTGCGCACGCTGACCGACGAAACCGCATTCGTCGCCCAATTGCGCCTGTTGCGTTTGCGACCGACGACGCCATGATCGTCGGCACCGCCGGCCACATCGATCACGGCAAGACGACGCTGGTACGCGCGCTGACCGGTGTCGATACCGATCGCCTGCCCGAAGAAAAGGCGCGCGGCATCTCGATCGAGCTCGGATATGCCTACGCACCGCTTGCCAACGGTGAAGTGCTCGGATTCGTCGACGTTCCGGGGCACGAGAAATTCGTGCATACGATGCTGGCGGGCGCCACCGGGATCGATTTTGCATTGCTGGTGGTCGCGGCCGACGACGGCGTCATGCCGCAGACGCGCGAACACCTCAACATTCTCAATCTCCTCGGCATCGACGCGGGCGCCATCGCATTGACCAAGATCGACGCGGTCGAGGCGACTCGCGTTGCCGACGTCGAGCACGAGTTGCGAACGCTGGTGGCGAACTCACCGCTCGCCGACGCGCCGATCTTCGCGGTTTCCGGGCGCAGCGGGGCGGGCATCGACGCTTTGCGAAGTTTTCTGGACCAACGTGCGCAAGAGCACCGCATCGGCGCCGACGACGACAGGCACTTCCGGCTCGCGGTCGACCGCTCGTTCACCTTGCCGGGTGTGGGTACCGTCGTCACCGGAACCGTACATTCGGGTGAAGTCGAGGTCGGCGCGAACGTGGTCGTCGCGCCGGCCGGACGCGAGGTGCGCCTGCGGGGCATCCATGCGCAGAATCGCACCAGCGAGCGCGGATCAGTCGGGCAGCGCTGCGCGCTCAACCTCGCCGGTATCGCGCGCGACGAAATCGTGCGCGGCGATTGGATCGTTGCACCTTCCATTGCGCTCGCGACGTCGCGCGTCGACGCCCGGCTCACACTCGTCGCCGACGAAGCGGCATCGCTGCGATCAGGCGCGCCGGTGCATGTCCACTTGGGCGCCGCGCACGTTCATGGCGGGTTTGTCGTGCTGGATGCAGCGCCACCCACGAGCGAACGCAGTCGACGGAATCGATCCCGGAAAGAGTCGTCTGGTGCAGCTGGTGTTGCAGCGACCGATCGCCGCCTGGCACGGCGACCGCTTCATCGTGCGCGATGCTTCGGCCTCGCGGACGATCGGCGGTGGACAGGTGCTCGATCCGTATGCGCCGTCACGCTACCGTCGGACCGCGGAGCGCTTGGCGTATCTCGCGGCACTCGAGGCCACGACGCCGTCGGCGCGCCTCGCCGCGCTCGTCGCGCACTCGCCGCGCGGCGTGGACCTGACGCTCTTTGCGCGGGGCGGCAACGTGCGTAACCCCGCACGCCTTCTCCAATCGGTGCGTGCGCGACCGGTGACTCGCGATGGTGCCGACTTTGTCGTCGGCGAAGAGCAATGGCTCGCCTTGCAGACGCAGGTCGAGGAATCCCTTGGCGCTTTTCATCGCGATCACCCCGACGAACTGGGCCCCGACATTGCTCGCCTGAAGCGCATGGCGTTTCCACGGCTGGACGGCACGCTGTTCCGCGCGCTGGTCGCGGACCTGCTCGCGACGGGCAGATTGCGGCAAGGTGGGCCATGGCTGCATCTGCCGGAACACAACACGGCGCCCTCCGCCCAGGAGCGCGCACTCGTCGAACGCATTGTTCCGCAATTGCTCGATGCGCGCTTCGACCCGCCCTGGGTGCGCGATCTCGCGAAGGATGCTGCGCAACCGGAAGCGCTCGTGCGTAGCGCGCTGATTCGCGCGTCCAAACGTGGCGAAATGTTCCAGGTCGTGCACGACCTTTTCTACCACCCCGCCGCAATACGCGAAATCGCCGAGATCGCCAACGAGCTGCAGGCGTCCGACGGCGAGGTACGCGCGGCCGCCTTTCGCGATCGAACGGGCCTGGGGCGCAAGCGCGCCATCCAGATCCTGGAGTTTTTCGACCGCGTGGGCTTCACCCGGCGCGTGCGCGACAAGCATCTGGTGCGCGCCGACAGCCTGCTTGCGCTTGGCGCGGGTCAAGCGTTACGCATGTCGGACGCCGCAAGGGATCGAACAATGAACAACATACGACATGAGGAAGAGAATCGTCCCTGGTGGGGCGGCCGGGCTTCAAACCCGGTTGGGGGCGCCATGCGCTCCCGGGTGGGTTCGACTCCCATTCTCTTCCGCCACGATTTCCCCGCAGTATCCCTGCCCCGGCAGCGCCACGCGCAACGGGTGCAGTCCGCAGTCATCCCGTCGCCGGTCCGGCGCGGGTCAGTGAGAGAGAAAGACCATGGATCGACGCGAGTTTCTCAACGTTTCAGCATTGACCGCTCTGCTCGGCAACCCTGCCGACGATCGCGACGCCGGCCGCCGCAATCGAAGCGCCGCCTGCCAACGCGCCGTGGCGCACGTTCGAAGTGGTTACCGAGGTGGAAATCTGGCCGCAGGATGTTCCGGCCAAAGTCTGGCTCCCGCTGCCGCTGTATGGCGACACGGACTGGCAACGCGCCCTCGACATCCGCTGGACCGGCAATCCATCGGCGACGGGCGTATACCGCGATCCCCGTTACGGCGCACCCGCATTCTTCGCCCAGTGGACCGATCGCGCGACGACACCGAAGCTCCAGGTGACGAATCGCATCACGACGCGCAACCGGAGCGTGGACCTCAGCAAGCCCGGATCCGCGCAGCCGCTATCACGCGACGAGATTGAGCTTTATACGCAACCGACGGCGCACATACCGACCGACGGCATCGTACGCGCCACCGCAACGAGGATCCTGCCGATGGCGAGCAACAATCCGATCGACCGGTCGCGCGCGATCTACGAGTGGATCGTCGAAAACACGTACCGCGATCCCAAGGTCATCGGTTGCGGAACGGGCGACATACGCTTCATGCTCGAATCCGGCAACCTGGGCGGCAAGTGCGCCGACCTCAACGCGCTGTTCGTCGGACTCGCGCGCTCGGTCGGGCATCCCGGCGCGCGATGTGTACGGGGTTCGCGTTGCGGATTCGGCGACCTGGAAGAGCCTCGGCAAGAGCGGCGACATTACCAAGGCGCAACATTGCCGTGCGGAGTTTTACGATGCCCGCTTTGGCTGGATCCCGGTCGACCCCGCCGACGTGCGCAAAGTTGTGCTCGAAGAAGAGAAGGATCGCCTGCTGCCGCTCGACGACCCGCGCGTCAGCCTGGCCCGGAAAACGCTGTTTGGCGCCTGGGAAATGAACTGGATGGGGTTCAATACCGCGGGCGACACGAGGCTCGCGCCGGAGACGACCAAGGCACTCGGACACTTCATGTATCCGTACGCGGAGACCGGCAAAGGCGCGCTGGATTACTATGACGCACAGAACTTCCAGTATCGGATGAACGCGCGCGAGGTGCAGGCCTGACCGCCACCGGGGTCAGGCACGGCCAAAGGCATGGCGAACATTCGCGGCTTCGAGTTTCCCGATGCGCTGCATTATCTGATGGAGCACGACACCTGGGCGCGCCGTGATGCCGACGGCAACGTCACCGTCGGCATCACATCGCTCGGCGCGCACATCTCCGGCGATTTCATCGACTTCATGGCCAAGCCCGTGGGAGCGTCCATCGAACGCGACCGCGCCCTCGGCATGCTCGAAATGTCGAAGGTCATCCGTTCCGCGCGATCGCCGATCAGTGGCCTGATGATCGACGCGAACAGCAACGTGAGAACGGAACCCCGGCTCATCAACAGCGACCCCTATGGCGCGGGTTGGCTCGTTCGTCTGCAGCCGATCGCGTGGGACAGCGACCGCCAGCTGCTGGTGACGGGCGCCGCCATTCCCGCGGCGGTCGAGGCGTACATGGCGTTGCTGTCCAGGACCTTCGGCGAGACTCCGCCGTGAAAACGCGGCTCGCGATTCTGTTGTGGGCGGCCGGCCCCGACGCGCCGCATTTGTGCGCGACGCCGTTTTTCCATGCCGCAGCCGCTGCGGCGATGGACGTCGAGGTCGAGATTTACTGCACCAGCAAGTCCGTGCTGCTGCTGGTGGAGAATCAGGCCGCCGACATGTACGCGGGTGGCAGCCAAGACGTCAGCATCTATCGCCACATGCAGCAAGCCACCAGCTTCGGCGCGAAAATCTACGCGTGCAGCGACGCCCTTGACGCCCACGCGGTGGATCGCGCGAAGCTCATTCCCGAATTGACGGGCATCGCCGGTGCCGCCGCGTTTCTCGGGCGGGCGCTCGATCCCGAGTGGACGACGTTGGTTTTTTGATCGAGACTTTAAATCAGGACGATGTCGTACTGCTCCTGCGTATATATGGACTCGACCTGCAGCGAGATCGGCTTGCCGATGAAATCGCCGAGCTGGGCAAGGCTTTGCGATTCCTCGTCCAGGAACAGGTCGATCACCGACTGCGACGCGAGGATCCGGAATTCGCGCGCGTTGAACTGCTTGGATTCGCGCACGATCTCACGCAGGATCTCGTAGCAGATCGTCTGGGCGGTCTTGATCTCGCCGCGGCCACCGCAGGTCATGCATGGCTCGCAAAGCACATGCGCGAGGCTCTCGCGCGTGCGCTTGCGTGTCATCTCGACCAAGCCCAGCTGCGTGAAGCCATTGACTGTGAGTCGCGTCCGGTCGCGCTCCAACGCCTTGTTGAGCTCCGCCAGCACGGCGTTGCGGTGATCGGCGTTTTCCATGTCGATGAAGTCGATGATGATGATGCCGCCGAGATTGCGCAGACGCAGCTGCCGGGCGATGACCTGCGCCGCTTCGAGGTTGGTCTTGAAGATCGTTTCGTCGAAACTGCGGCCACCCACGAATCCGCCGGTATTGACGTCGATCGTCGTCATGGCCTCGGTCTGGTCGAAGATCAGATAGCCGCCCGATTTGAGGTCGACCCGCCGCGTCAGCGCCTTCTGGATTTCGTCCTCGACGCCATTGAGGTCGAACAGTGGACGGTCGCCGAGGTAATGCGCAATGCGGTCGGAAATGTTCTGCGTGTACTGTGCGGAAAACTCCTGCATCTTCTGGAACGTCTCGCGCGAATCGACCTGGATGCGCGAAGTTTCCTCGGTAACCATGTCGCGCAGGACACGCTGCGCAAGGTTGAGATCCTGGTAGACGAGGGAAGGCGCCGGCATCGTGCCCGACTTGTCCGTCAGATCGCGCCAGAGCTTGGTGAGGTAGTCGATGTCGTTCTGCATTTCGCGCTCGGACGCCGTCTCGGCCATGGTGCGGATGATGAATCCCCCGGCAAGCCCTTCGGGCAGCAGTTGCTGCAGCTTGTCGCGGAGATTCTCTCGCTCCGCTTCATCCTCGATGCGTTGTGAGATGCCGATGTGCGAATCCTGCGGCAGGTAGACCAGCAAACGTCCCGCGAGGCTGACCTGCGTCGACAGCCTGGCCCCTTTGGTACCGATCGGGTCCTTGATCACCTGCACCAGGAGCGCCTGCCCCTCGTGCAGGATACGTTCGATCGGCTTGCTGTCATGGCCGTGGCCGTTCTGGCGATGCTCCCAAATGTCGGCGATGTGCAGGAACGCCGCGCGCTCGAGGCCGATCTCGATGAATGCCGACTGCATGCCCGGCAGCACGCGTGCGACTTTTCCGAGGTAGATGTTGCCGACCAGGCCGCGTGCACTCGCCCGTTCCATGTGCAATTCCTGCACCACTGCCTGCTCGAGCATGGCGACGCGGGTCTCCTGCGGCGTGACGTTGATGAGGATTTCGTGGCTCATCGGCAGGGGCGGCAAAGGTCGTGCAGCAGGCGGCTATTCATGGCACATGGTAGCCGATCTTCGCCAGAATCTCGGTGGTTTCAAACAGGGGCAAACCCATGACGCCCGAGTAGCTGCCGTCGAGGTGTCGGATGAACGCCGCAGCGCGACCCTGGATACCATAGCCGCCGGCCTTGTCGAATGGCTCGCCGGTTGCCACATAGCGTTCGACTTCGTCCCGGGTGAGCGTGCGGAAACTCACCCGCGACGTCGACACCGCAAGCACAACCTGGGCGTGCCAGCGAATCGCCACAGCGGTTATCACGTCGTGCGTATTGCCCGACAGGCGCAGGAGCATGGCAATCGCGTTAGCGGCGCCGTCGGGCTTGCCCAGCACCTCGCCGTCGATGACGACTTCGGTGTCGGCGGCGAGCACCGGGCGCGGCGGCAGTTGGCGACGTTTCATTTGGTGCCAGCCCACCGCCGCCTTGGTGCGCGCAATGCGCTTGACGTACTCGAGCGCGGGCTCGTCCTTGCGCGAAGTCTCGACGATATCCCGTCGGCGTCCAGCCGCCTCGCGCACGAGCAGTTCCTCGAACTCGATGCCGATCTGCCGCAACAATTCCTGCCGGCGCGGACTCTTCGACGCGAGGTAGACCGACGGTCGCTCGATCAGCACGAAGTTCAATTCGCGCTCTCCTTGTACCTGCCGAGCATCACCAACGACCGCGCGTCGGCCGCGCTCATTCGCGATGATAGGGGTGACCCTGCAGCAGGCTGGCGGCCCGATACAGTTGCTCAGCAAGCAGGACGCGGGCGAGGCTGTGCGGTAAGGTCATTGCGGAAAGCGCGAGGATCGCCTTGGCATCGCGCTTGACTGCGGGGGCAAGGCCATCCGCGCTGCCGATGACGAACGCGATGGCCTGCGCATCGTCGCGCCACTGGCGAAGTTGCTGCGCGAGCTTGGCGGTCGTCCAGGCGTCGCCGTGTTCATCGAGCGCCACAATGTGACAGCCGGCGGCGGCCGCGGCAATCCGCGTGCTTTCCGCGGCAAGCATTTGCGTCACGTTCTTGCCGCGATCGCGCGCTTCGGGTTTGATTTCGGAGAGCTCGAGCGCAAACTCGCGCGGCATCCGGCGCGCGTAATCGTTGAACGCGGAATCCGCCCAGGCGGGTAATTTGTGCCCGAGCGCGACGATGCGGAGTTTCATGCCTGGCAGCGCGGACGCGGCACGGCGGCATCCGGCGTCAAGCAGCTACAGCGGCGTCGGGTTTGGCGCGGCGCCGCGGCGTGGGCGGCGTCCACAGCTCTTCGAGGTTGTAGTACCGGCGCACGGCCGGCTGCATGATGTGCACGACGATGTCCGCGCAGTCGACCAGCACCCATTCGCCGCTTTGCTCCCCCTCGACGCCGACAATCTGCGCGCCGGCCGCTTTCATGGCGTCGCGAACGTGTTGCGCCAGAGCGTTCACCTGCCGGTTGGATTCAGCGGTGGCGATGATCAACGTGTCGTACAGGCTGGTGAGCTTGCGGACATCGAGCAACGTGATGTCGCGGGCCTTGATGTCTTCGAGAGCGGTGACGGCGGTCTTCTGCAGGCGATTAAGGCGCATCCGTTCGGGGCCGATACAGTTGGTTGCGTTCAATATATGCCAGAACCGTCGCCGGAAGCAAACCCGTGAGCTCCGCGCGGCCTGCGGCGCCTCGTTCGAGCGCGGCGCGAATGGCGGTCGCCGAGATAGGTTGCGGTGCCACCGGGACGCGCATGATGGAACCGGCAAGTTGACGCGACAGGCGCGAGGGATCGGTCGTCAGCCGGCGTTCCCACTGTTCGCGCAGCGGTGGTGCCAGCGTCACCACGTCGAACGATGTGCCGGGGCGCTCGACCACGATCAGGTGGGCCAGCGTGAAAATCTGCGCCCACCGATGCCAGCCCGCGAAGCCCGTTAACGCGTCGGTCCCAAGAAGCAGCGCGAGTGGACGGTTGCGGTCCTCATTGTGCAACTCCTGCAACGTCACCACGGTGTAACTTGGACCGGCGCGGCGGATTTCGCGGTCGTCGGGTTTTAGCCCGGGAAATTCCACACAGCCGAGCTCAGTCATCGCCAGGCGATCTTTCGGCGAAGCCCACGGCGCCTCACGGTGCGGAGGCACGCCTGCGGGAATCATGTTCACTTGCACGAAACCGAGCGCCGAACGTACGGCGCTGGCCAGCCGCAGGTGCCCATAGTGGATCGGATCGAAGGTGCCACCCAGTATGCCGAGTGTGGGAATCACGAGCCGAGCGCCTCGAATCGTTCGGTATCAGCGCGATCCGCAGCTTGCTCAATGGCCATGTCGCGCCGCTCCGGTGATGAGCGCCTCTTCAATATCGATGTCGCCTTCCAGTATGCGCATGACCTCATCGTTGATCACGTTCTGCTCGCGCATCTGCATCAGTTCCTCGCGTTCGGCACGAACAGCCGCGAGCCAGATGTGGCGCTGTGAATCGTGCAACGCCTCGAGTTGTACGCGTCGTTCGGCGTTGGCGGAATGGCGCTGCAGCCGCCGTTCGTATTGCGCCAGCAACGATTCGGCAAACTTCGCCTCCTGCGGAGCCGCCAGTTTCGGAATGCGCTGCTGCAGCGTGTCGATCGCCGCCTGCGCCGTGGCGATTCTCGCGGCACGCTCCTCGTGCTCGGCGATACCATCGCCTCGGACCCCGAGGAGCCGAATCAGCGGCTGCAGTGTCAGACCGTTGAGCAGGAGCGTGATCACAATGGTGCTTGCGGCCAGCAGAATGATCAGGTCACGGCCGGGGAAAGGCGCACCGCTGGCCGTGGTGTATGGAATGGACAGGGCAGCCGCGAGGGTTACCGAGCCGCGAATCCCAGCCCATGCGGTGACGAACACCGAGCCACGTCCCGGGATGCCTTCGCGCGCGCGAATTTTTTGCGACAGCAGCGCTGGCAGGTACGCCGCGGGAAATACCCAGCAGATGCGCAGGGCGATCAGCGCGGCAGACAGTACCAGCGCGTAACCGAGCACTTCGACGACGCTCGCGCGTGTGAGTCCGGACACGAGCGAATGCAGTTGCACGCCGAGCAACACGAACACGAGGCCATTAAATGCGAACAGCAGCATCCGCCAGACTTCCCACGAATGAGCGCGCGTTGGCGCGTCGAGGTGACGCGCGTCGTGCGCGCCGGCGTAGAGTCCGGACGCGACGATCGCAAGAATGCTCCCGACGCCCACGGTTTCGGCCGCCAGATACGCCGCGTACGGCGTCAGCAGCGAGAGCACTGTCTGGACGGTGGGATCCTCGACACAAAAACGCTTGAGGCCGATGCGTATGTAGCCGATCGCCCAGGCGACGGCGACGCCGACGGCGAGCCCGCCTCCGGACAGGATAAAGAACTGCAATACACCGTCGCTCCACCGGAATGCGCCGGTGACCGCGGCCGCCACCGCGAACTTGAACGCAACGAGACCCGAAGCATCGTTGATCAGGCTTTCGCCGTTCAGTATGGTCGTTACGCGCGCGGGCACCTTGAGTTTCGAGGTGATTGCGTTGACAGCGACCGCGTCGGTGGGCGAGACCACGGCGGCAAGCGCGAAGGCGGCCGCGAATGGCAGCGCGGGGATCAGCCAGTGCATCAGAAAGCCCACCACGAGCACGGTCAGGAATACCAGGCCGAACGCCAGCAGCATCACCGGACGCAGCACCCGAATCAGGTCGCGCTTCGGGATCAACCAGCCGTCGGCGAACAGCAAGGGCGGAATGAACAGCAGGAAGAAAACCTCGGGTTCGATCGACACGTCGCGAAAACCGGGCACATAGGAGAGCGCGATGCCGCCAATGACGAGCAACAGAGGCAATGGCAATGCTATCCACTTGCCGATCGCAGCGACAGCGGCGACCGCAAGCAGGAGACCCAACGTGATTTCGATGACGGCCATTGTTAACCGGGGTCGATCCGCAGAAAGATTGGCCGCTTTCCTCCCGCGCCGGTCGATGCCCAACCACCGACATAGGCGCGTCCCGCGCGGTCGCGACTTACCGAGCCATACAGCAGAACGCTTTGCAGATCCTTGGTGTCCAACGGGAAAGCACCCGATATGCGCGTGTTGAGTTCGAGTACCACCCATTCGTGACGACCGCCGCGCTCGGTCACCCCGGCGACCAAACCATCGCCACCCAGGGCGAACAGCGAAGGTGCGTAGGCCTCGCCATCCGGATGAAACCAGCCGAGGGCGGTTACGAGCGCCGGGAGATCGGTTCTTGGCTGGATCATGTAAAGCTGACCGCGATGCGTCGTGAACAAAAGGCGACCGTCGGCGAGGTACACGATTCCAACGATTCCGTGATTTGCTTCCGGCGATAGCGTCCCCAGATAGTCGTCGAGAGGCGTTGCCGCCAATTCTCGCAATTCGTTGTCGTACTCGACCAGTGCGGCGGTAACGGTACCGTCAGGGTGCGCGACCAGCCGCGGGACGTAGGCGTGCCCGCGGACATCCGCCAGAAAATTGCGTGAAACGTGCCCAGCGGTTGACCCTACGACGACGCGCCTGCTCTTACCGGTGACCGAGTCGTACTGATACAGGACATGGCCCCAGTAGCCCAGGGCGTAGACATAGCGGCCGACGCCGCTAACCGCCACCAGCCCTTCGGGTACGGCCAGCAAATGCTGCCAGCGCTGCGCGTCAGGTCTGGCGCGCCACAAGTGAGCGCCCCACTGCGGAAGCGTCGGGTCCGCCTCCGCCTCGCCTTCGTCGTCAGTGGACGCGAAATACAGCCAACCATCGGCGCCGGGAACAATTTTTGAATGGATCTTGTTCTGGCTTTCGCCCGGATGATACAAACCGGAAGCCTTTAGCTGATCGACCACAGTCCCTCGATCGTGCCACACACCCGCTTCGGGATCGAATTCAAGCAACGCGGCGCCGCTTCCAGAACCATCCACCGACACGCCGACCCAGACGTGTCCGTCGACGTCGCGGCCGGTCGCCCCCCAGATACTCACCCCGCCGCGCAACGGGGGTAGCGCGATCTCTTCGACGCCAGGCGGTCCAAAGGGATGTTGCGCAGCTTCGCGAAACAGGCTGCCCGTAAGATCCTCGTAACTCGGCATTGCGACACCAGAGGAATCCGGCGAGAAATTGCCTTGCGTCACCAGGAGCACCGTGACTGCAACAGCCACGCCGATCACCAATACGATCGCCAACGTCCATCGCGTGCGTAGCATCAGTTGCGATCCGTCGAAGCCATTGGCAATCAGGCCAGCTAGAAGCGGGAGCCAGGCGACGCAAGAAACTCGAGTTCTTCCGGCGTCGACACGCCGCCCGAGTATCGCATTGCGATGCGGAAAGCGGCCAAATTGCCGAACGACGTCAGCGTGCCGCTGCGCCCATGCCAACGGTTCGGCCATTCCGGTTTCGGTCGCCAGCTGCGTAAACAGTTCGATCGACCGCTGCTGCGCCAGCAACGACTCCGCGTGCTCGAAAGGCAGGTACAGGAACCAGCGCTCGACCGGGATCAGGCCGGCATCGACCTTGCGCTCGATCGCTTTCTGCGCGATCGATAGCGCCAGTGGGTCGCCGGCAAACGCACGCGGCGTATTGCGAAAGCTGTTGCGCGTGAATTGATCGAGCAACAGCACGCGCGCCACGGCGCCGCGCGGGTCGACCCACTCGGCAAAGCCTCCCGCCAGCGCTGTGTCGATCGCACTTCCAAAGCTCGCCCGCAATGCCGCATCGAAATCGGCATCCTTTCGAAACCACTCGTCGCGAGTCTTGCCGTAGCCGGGAGCGCCGGGGCGCCCGAACCAGAAATCGAGGATCTCGTCGCGCAATGGTGGGTTCGCGGCCATGTTGATTCGCTGATATAGTCGTAATGTCGGCGCAATGCAATGCTTCGCACAGTGTAGTGCCACGTGTTGCGCGTCGCATCGCAGTCTGCGACCCGATGCAAACCTCGTACCGCGACATCGCGCTCCTCGCCTGCTGCCAGGCG
This sequence comes from uncultured beta proteobacterium, assembly GCA_963732105.1. Lineage (GTDB taxonomy): Bacteria > Pseudomonadota > Gammaproteobacteria > Burkholderiales > Casimicrobiaceae > PALSA-1003. The sequence goes on along the minus strand of CAVSYL010000010.1, from coordinate 516,100 downwards.
CTCCTGCTCGTCAATAACGCCGGGCTCATCGCGATGAACGGCCTGGTCGGCTACGCGCTGGTCGACAACAAGACGTTCGCGACGCTCGGGGTCACGAGCTATGTCCTGGGATCCGCGTTAGCCGCGATGCCCGCCGCACTATACATGGCGCGCGTGGGTCGCCGACGTGGTTTCATGACTGGATCGCTGATCGCGATCGTCGGCAGCGCGACCTGCGCGCTGGGCATCGCCGAGTCCAGTTTTTTGCTGTATTGCCTTGGCACCGCGATCGTCGGCGTCTATACGGCGTTCGGCCTGCAGTATCGCTTCGCCGCTGCCGAGGTCGCCGCACCTGCGTTCAAGGCGAAGGCGATTTCGCTGGTGCTCGCCGGCGGCATCGTGGGGGGCTTTATCGGTCCCACGGCTGCCGTTTGGGCAAAGGACCTGCTGGGGGTACCTTTCCTCGGATCCTTCGTCGTGCTGTCGGCGATCGCGTTGATCGCCATGGCCGTGCAGTCGCAAGTGCGTGTTCCCGCGCCGTCCGCCGCCGAACGCACGGGTGACGGGCGCCCGTTGCGCGAAATCGCTGCGCAACCCGTGTTCGTCGTCGCGGTGCTTGCCGCTGCGCTCGGCTACGGCATCATGAATCTGCTGATGACGGCCACGCCGTTGGCGATGGGCTTTTGCGGGCATCCCTTCAGCGCGGCGGCGTTCGTGATCGAATGGCACGTCGTCGGCATGTACGCGCCAGGCTTCTACACCGGTTCGCTGATCAAGCGCTTCGGCGCGCTCAAGGTCATCGTGGCGGGCGCGCTGCTGATGGCGAGCTGCGTCGTTGTCGCGCTGTCGGGAATCGCGATTTGGCAGTTCTGGGTGGCGCTGGTGCTGCTTGGCATGGGCTGGAACTTCATGTACACCGGCGGGACGACTCTTTTGACAGAAACCTACGCGCCCGCCGAAAAGGCCAAAACTCAGGGTCTCAACGATGCGATCGTGTTCACGGTCATGGTCGTTTCGTCGTTTTCGTCCGGTGCACTGGTCAGCGCTGCCGGCTGGGAATGGATGAATCTCGGCGCGTTGCCGTTTCTCGCGATCGTGGCTGTGGCGACGCTGTGGCTGACCTGGATACGCCAGCATCGTCCGACGGCGGCGGCGAAGGGCTGAGAGTACCTGCACTTCATCTGGAGGAGGAAGGTGAACGCGATACCGGCTCCCGACGAATACCAGGACTTGCGCGAAGCAGTGCGCGCGCTGTGCAGGAAATTCGATTCGGCGTATTGGCAGAAAATCGACGCCGCGCGCGGATATCCCGAGGCGTTTGTCGATGAACTTACGCGCGCGGGGTGGCTCGCCGCGATGATTCCCGCCGAATACGGTGGCTCCGGACTGGGGCTGGCCGAGGCGTCGGTGATCATGGAGGAAATCAATCTCAGCGGCGGCAATGCCGGCGCCTGCCACGGCCAGATGTACAACATGGGGACCGTGCTGCGCCATGGGTCGCAGACGCAGAAGCGCGCGTATCTTCCGAGCATTGCCAGCGGCGAGCTTCGTTTGCAGTCGATGGCGGTTACCGAGCCGACCACCGGCACCGATACGACCAGACTGAAAACGACGGCGGTGCGCAAGGGCGACCGGTACGTGCTCAACGGCCAGAAAGTGTGGACATCGCGCCTGCAGCATTCGGACCTGATGATCGTCCTCGCACGGACGACGCCGCTCGCCGAAGTCAAGCGCAAGGCGGACGGCATGAGCGTGTTCCTCGTCGACTTGCGGGAGGCAAAACGCGACGGCCAAGGCGGCATGACCGTGCGCCCCATTCCGAACATGGTCAACCATGAAACCAACGAAGTGTTCTTCGACGACCTCGAGATCCCCGCGGACAGCCTTATCGGCGAGGAAGGCAAGGGCTTCCGGTACATTCTCGACGGCCTGAATGCCGAGCGCACGCTGATCGCCGCGGAGTGCATCGGTGACGGCTGGTGGTTCGTCGACAAGGCGCGTCGCTACGCCAGCGATCGTATCGTCTTCGAGCGGCCGATCGGCAGAAATCAGGGCGGTGCAATTTCCGATCGCCGAAGGTTACATCGAACTTGAAGCGGCGAATCTGATGCGCTTTCGAGCTTGTGCGTTGTTCGACGCGAACAAGCCGTGTGGCGCCGAGGCGAACATGGCCAAGCTGCTTGCCGCCAAGGCATCGTGGGAAGCCGCTAACGCGTGCCTGCAGACGCATGGCGGATTCGGCTTCGCGTGCGAGTTCGACGTCGAGCGCAAATTCCGCGAGACGCGCCTCTATCAGGTCGCGCCGATCTCCACCAACCTCATCTTGTCCTACGTCGGCGAGCACGTGCTCGGCATGCCGCGGTCGTTCTAGCGCGGATGGGCCAATGCGCTAGAGGCCTTTCCAGTAAACGTCGTCGATCGTTGTCCGTCCGCGCTCCAGCGCGTGGCGCTGCAGTTCCTTGCCGATCGCCTGTCGAATCGAATCCGCCTGGAATATTCCCGTCGCCGGGGCGGACGTGGACGAACACGATGGCGTGACCATCGTCAACCACGATGGAGCTGACATCGGCCGACACTCGATGCTCGGCCAGGAATGCCGCGACGAGGCGATCCAAGGCAGGATCGGCGAAGTCGATGAGCAACCGGCGGTTGAGCGCGGCGAGAAAAAGCGCCATGGCGCCGAGCAGCACGCCAACGGTGATCGCGACGGCCGCATCGAACACCGGGCGTGGCCCAAGCACAAACGATACCCCGGCAACGAGCAGCGTAAGCAGAATGCCGAGCAGCGCCACCGCGTCTTCCAGCACGACCGCGAGTACGGTGGTGTTGGTGCGGTTCTCGGCGAGCCCCTTCCACCCGCCGATCTCGCGGATTGCCACGACGAAGGTAAACGACTCCAGCGCCAGCGCGAACAGCAACAGGCCGAGCACCAGCGGCGTGAACGGCTCCACCGGTCGTTGCTGCAGGAGGGCTTGCACGCCGTGGTAGATATTGACGCCGCAGCCGATGAAGAAAACGCTGACGGCCGACACCAACGCCCAGAAGAATCTTTCCTGCCCGCGGCCGAACGGATGCATGGCGTCGGGGCCGCGCCGGCCGCGTACTTCGCCGACTTTCAGCAGAATCTGATTGGCGACGTCAGCCACCGAATGGATCGTCTCGGCGAACAACGTCGGTGACGCGGTGACCAGCCAGCCGAAGCCCTTGGCGGCGGCGATCGCCGTGTTGGTGGCGATGGAAATCGAAACGGAGGACGACATCGACGGTGCTAGCCTCGCGCGCGGCGCCGCGTACGCACCACGTTACGCGCGAATCTGACCGCTACCGAACACGACCCACTTCTCGCTGGTCAGGCCCTCGAGACCGACAGGTCCGCGCGCATGGAGCTTGTTCGTCGAGATGCCAATTTCGGCGCCGAGGCCGTATTCGAAGCCATCGGCAAAACGTGTCGACGCGTTGATCAACACCGAACTCGAATCGACCTCGCGCAGAAAGCGCATGGCGTTGGCGTAATCGGCGGTAACGATGGCGTCGGTGTGCTGCGACCCGTAGCGCGCAATGTGCTCGATCGCGGCGTCCAGGCTGTCGACGATGCGAATTGCCAGGATTGGCGCGAGATACTCGGTGGTCCAGTCGTGTTCGCTGGCGGGTTTCATGGCGCTGACCAACGCCTGTGCGGCCGAATCGCCGCGCAATTCCACGCCCTTGTCCAGGTAGATGCGGCACAGCGGTGGAAGAACCCGCGCGGCAATCTTCGCGTGCACGAGCAATGTTTCCATCGTGTTGCAGGGGCTGTAGCGTTGCGTCTTGGCGTTGTCGGCGATGCGCACGGCCATGTCGATGTCCGCAAACTCGTCGATGAATACGTGACATACGCCGTCGAGATGTTTGATGACCGGGACCTTCGCCTCGCGAGCGACGCGCTCGATCAGGCCCTTGCCGCCGCGGGGGACGATCACGTCGACGTGTTGCTCATCGGCGATCAGCAGCCCGACCGCTGCGCGATCCGTCGTGGCGATCACCTGGACGGCGTCGACCGGCAAGCCAGCGGCCGACAGACCCTCGTGGACGCATGCCGCGATGGCCTGGTTGCTGTGCAGAGCTTCAGAACCGCCGCGCAGGATGCACGCGTTGCCGGACTTGAGGCAGAGGGCCGCTGCATCGGCGGTGACGTTGGGCCTCGATTCGTAGATGATGCCCACGACCCCGAGCGGTACGCGCATCTTGCCAACCTGAATGCCGGTCGGCCGGTAACGCAACTCGCCGATCTCGCCGACGGGGTCGCGCAAGGCCGCGATCTGCCCGAGCCCGTCCGCCATGGCGGCGATCGATTTCGAGGAAAGCGCGAGCCGGTCGATGAATGCAGCGTCGCTGCCAGAGGTCTTCGCCGCGGCGATGTCGCGTGCATTCGCGGCCAGCAGCTTCGCTTCATCGCGACGGATGGCACGGGCCATCGCCAGCAACGCGCCGTCTTTCGCGCTCGTACTGGCGCGCGCCAGCGCACGCGATGCGGTGCGCGCACGCTCCCCCACCTCGCGCATGTACGCGGGCAGGTCCAGGCCCGGGACGTTGAGATTCGTCATCCGCGCATTCTAACCGATCCGGATGGGGGCCTTCGCTGCCCGGACGCGCGACCGTAGTGGCTCAGAACTTGTGTGCGTCGAGCGTGCGCACACCCGTGTCAGTGCCGATCAGGATCACGTCGGCGCCACGGCGCGCGAACAGCCCGTTGGTGACGACGCCGACAATGTGGTTGATCTGTCCTTCCAGTTCGGCCGGATTCAGAATCGTCATGTCTGCCACATCCAGCACCAGATTGCCGTTGTCCGTAATGAAGTTCTCGCGCAACTGCGGCTGGCCGCCCAGCTTGACGAGGTCCTGCGCGACGATGCTGCGCGCCATCGGGATGACTTCGACCGGCAGCGGAAACTCACCGAGCACGCCGACCAGCTTGGATGCGTCGACGATGCACACGAATTTTTCGGCGACCGCGGCAACGATCTTCTCCCGCGTGAGCGCGCCGCCACCCCCCTTGATCATGGCGCCATGCTCGGTCACTTCATCTGCGCCGTCGATGTAGACGGGCAGGTAATCAACCTCCTGCAGATCGACTACCGGTATGCCGTGGCTCTTGAGGCGATCGGCGGTCCGCACCGAGCTCGCGACGGCGCCTTTGACGCGGCTCTTGATCTTCGCCAACTCGTCGATGAAGAAGTTCGCGGTCGTGCCGCTCCCTACGCCGAGGAACGCGCCCGCGACGACGTACTTGATCGCTTCGCGCGCGACGGCCTGTTTCTGCTCGTCCTGTGTCATGCTTTTTTGCGCGCCGGCGGCAAATCCGTGCAGACCCCTTCGAAGGCTTCCGCGGCAAGCCCGATCGACTCCGACAGCGTCGGATGCGGATGAATGGTCCTGCCGATGTCGACGGCATTGGCGCCCATCTCGACGGCAAGCGCAACCTCACTGATCAAGTCGCCGGCATGTGTACCGACGATGCCGCCACCGACGATGCGATGGGTGTCGGCGTCGAACAGCAGCTTGGTGAAGCCCTCGTCGCGGCCATTGGCGATCGCGCGGCCAGACGCTGCCCACGGAAACAGGGCCTTCTGTACCTTGATGCCCTTGGCCTTGGCTTCATCCTCGGTTACACCCACCCATGCGATTTCCGGATCGGTGTAGGCGACCGACGGAATAACGCGGGCGTCGAAGAAAGACTTCTGGCCGGCCGCGGCCTCGGCAGCGACGTGCCCTTCGTGTGTCGCCTTGTGTGCGAGCATCGGCTGGCCGATGATGTCGCCGATCGCGAAGATGTGAGGCACGTTGGTGCGCAACTGGTTGTCAGCGGGAATGAATCCGCGATCGGTGACGATCACGCCCGCCTTTTCCGCGCCGATTTTCTTGCCGTTCGGGCTGCGGCCGACCGCCATCAGCACGAGGTCGTAGGGCTGCGCTCCGGCGGGCGCCTGCTCGCCCTCAAAGGTCACGTAGATGGCGTCTTTTTTCGCTTCGACGGCAACCGTTTTGGTTTTGAGCATGACGCGGTCAAAGCGCGGCTTGTTCATTTTCTCCCAGACCTTCACCAGGTCGCGGTCGGCGCCTTGCATCAGTCCGTCGAGCATTTCCACGACGTCGAGACGCGCGCCCAGGCTCGAATACACGGTGCCCATCTCCAGCCCGATGATGCCGCCACCCACGACCAGCATGCGTTTGGGCATCGTCTTGAACTCGAGCGCGCCGGTCGAGTCGACGATGCGCGGATCTTCCGGAACAAAGGGCAGGTTCACCGACTGCGAACCCGCCGCGATGATGGCCTTCTGAAAGCGAATGATCTTCTTTGTCCCGGTCTTGCGCTGCCCGGTTCCCTCGGTCAATTCCACGGCGACGTGGTGTGCATCGAGGAAAACTCCGTAACCGCGCACGACGTCGACTTTGCGCGCCTTGGCCATCCCGGTGAGACCACCGGTCAGCTTGCCGACGACCTTGTTCTTCCACGCCAGCAGCTTCGCGAGATCGACTTTCGGCGCGCCGAACGCGACGCCGTGTTCACCGAGCACGGCGACCTCGTCCATCACCGCCGCGATATGCAGAAGTGCTTTCGACGGAATGCAACCGACGTTGAGGCACACGCCGCCCAACGTCGCATAGCGCTCGACGAGCACCGTTTTCATGCCCAGGTCGGCGGACCGGAAAGCCGCGCTGTAACCCCCGGGCCCCGAGCCGAGCACGAGCATTTCGCATTCAATATCGGCATTGCCCGCGAAGCTTGCAGCCGCGGATGCGGATGGCGCGGGTACGGGTGCTTGCGCCGCGGCGGGTTTGGGCGCCTCGGCGGCCGCTGCCGCTGCCGCGGCCACGGGCGCTGGGGGCTTCGCGGGTGTCGCGGCGCTCGCGCTTTCGAGCGTCAGGATCACGGTGCCTTCCCTCACCTTGTCGCCGAGCTTGATCTTGAGTTCTTTCACCGTGCCGGCAGCCGGTGAAGGCACGTCCATCGTCGCCTTGTCGGATTCGAGGGTGACGAGCGAATCCTCGGCTTTGACGACATCGCCGGGTTTGACGAAAACTTCGATGACCGGCACGTCGGTGAAGTCGCCGATATCGGGAACTTTGACTTCGATGGCGGCCATGGTCGTCCTAAAGCATGACGCGCCGCAGATCGGCGAGCAGCGCAATGAGATAGCTGTTGAAGCGCGCGGCCGCCGCACCATCGACGACGCGATGATCGAAAGACAACGATAGCGGCAGGATCAGCCGCGGGACGAATTGCTTGCCGTCCCAGACCGGGCGCATGCTGGAACGGCAGACGCCGAGGATCGCGACTTCCGGCGCATTGATGATCGGCGAGAAATACGTGCCGCCGATTCCGCCGAGGCTCGAGATGGAAAAACATCCGCCCTGCATGTCCGCCGGCCCGAGCTTGCCCTCGCGCGCCTTGCCGGAAAGTTCGGTCATTTCCTTAGCGATGGCCAGCAGGCCTTTCTGATCCGCATTCTTGATAACCGGGACGACCAGTCCGTTGGGCGTATCGGCTGCGAACCCGATGTTGTAGTACTGCTTGAAAATCAGATTGTCACCGTCGAGCGAGGTGTTGAAGTCCGGAAACTTCTTCAGCGCCGCGACGCAGGCCTTGATCAGGAATGCGAGCATCGTCACTTTCAGCCCCGACTTCTCGTTCTCCTTGTTGAGCTGCACACGAAATGCTTCGAGGTCGGTGATATCGGCATCGTCGTGATTGGTGACGTGCGGGATCATCACCCAATTGCGGTGCAGATTCGCGCCGGAGATCTTCTTGATTCGCGACAGCGGTTTGCTCTCGATAGCGCCGAATTTCGTGAAATCGACCTTCGGCCATGGCAGCAGGCCGAGCGTCTCACCCAGACCCGCGCCCGGCGACGCAGCCGTCGGGGCGCTCGTCGCACCGCTCATGACGCTTTTGACGAACTTCTGAACGTCCGCCTCGAGAATACGATCGTTTGGCCCGGAGCCTTTGACCTTGGACAGATCGACACCGAGTTCACGCGCGAAGGCGCGTACTGAAGGTGACGCATGTGCGTTCTTGAAACTCGTTGCGTCGATGCTCGTCGTGCCGACGGCAGGCGCCGTAGCCTTATCCGCCCGTGGCTGCGGGGGCGAAGGTGCAGGGGCAGGTGCAGTTGGGGCAGGTGCAGTTGGGGTGGGTGCAGTTGGGGTGGGTGCCGTTGGTGTGGGAACTGCGGCCGCGGTCGGCGCGGGCGCGGCTACGCCACTGGGCGCAGCTGCGCCGCCAGAAGCCTCGAGCAGAAGGATCACGCTGCCTTCGCTCACCTTGTCGCCGAGCTTGACCTTGAGTTCCTTGACTACCCCAGCGCTTGGCGCCGGGACGTCCATGGTCGCTTTCTCCGATTCGAGCGAGACGAGCGAATCCTCTGCTTTGACCGCGTCACCGGCTTTCACAAAGACCTCGATGATCGGAACGTCCTTGAAATCGCCGATATCCGGTACCTTGACGGCGGTCACCGCAGCGGTGGTCCCGACGGACGCACTCGCCGCTGCCGGCGCGGGCACTGTGGCCGGTGCTACTGTGGTCGGTGCCGCTGCGGCCGCCGCGGGAGCCGCCTTCGCTGTCGGTGCGCCAGCGCCCGCTGCGTCGAGCGTGAGGATGACGCTGCCTTCGCTCACCTTGTCGCCGAGTTTGACCTTGAGCTCCTTTACAACGCCCGCGATAGGTGCGGGAACATCCATCGTCGCCTTGTCGGATTCGAGTGTGACGAGCGAATCCTCGGCTTTAACGGCGTCACCCGGCTTGACGAACACCTCGATGACCGGAACGTCGGTGAAGTCGCCGATGTCGGGAACCTTGACTTCGATTGTGCTCATGCCGAGCCCCTGATTCTCATGTTGCATCGGATCAAACCGTCCATGGCGCCGGTCTGGTCGGATCCACGCCGTATTTCTTGATGGCTTCGGCGGCCTTGGTCGCGGGGAGCGTGCCCTCGTCCGCCAGCGCTTTCAATGCGGCAATGACCACGTAGTAACGGTCGATTTCGAAAAAGTGTCGCAATTTTTCGCGCGTGTCCGAACGGCCGAAGCCGTCGGTGCCGAGCACGACGTAGCGGCGCGGAACGAAGGCGCGGATCTGCTCGGCGAAACCGCGCACGTAGTCGGTGGTCGCGATGACGGGACCTTGCGTGTCATTCAGACAAGCAGCAACATGGGATTGCTTTTGCTTGGCGGTCGGGTTGAGCATGTTCCAGCGCGTGATGGCCTGCCCATCGCGGGCAAGTTCGACGAACGAGGGGCAGCTCCAGATGTCGGATTCGACACCCCAATCCTTCCTGAGCAATTCGGCCGCGGCAATCGCCTCGCGCAGTATCACCCCCGAACCGAGCAGCTGCGCGCGCGGCGACTTCGATTTCGCGTCACCGGACTGCAGCCGATACATGCCTTTCAGGATGTTCGGGGCCGCACCCTCGGGCATCGCCGGCTGGGTGTAGTTCTCGTTCATCACCGTCAGATAGTAATAAACGTCTTCCTGCTCCGCGTACATGCGGCGCAGGCCATCCTGGACGATGACCGCCACCTCGTAGCCGAAGGTGGGATCGTAGGATATGCAGTTCGGGACGGTCGCCGAAATCTGATGTGAGTGCCCGTCCTCGTGCTGGAGACCTTCGCCGTTGAGGGTCGTACGTCCGGCCGTTCCACCGAGCAGAAAGCCGCGCGAGCGCATGTCGCCGGCCGCCCACGCCAGATCGCCGACGCGCTGGAACCCGAACATCGAGTAGAAGATGTAGAACGGAATCATCGGCACGCCGTGCGTCGAGTACGACGTCGCCGCGGCAATCCAGTCGCACATTGCGCCGGCCTCGTTGATGCCTTCCTGCAGGATCTGCCCGTCCTTGGTCTCCTTGTAGAACATGAGCTGGTCGGCGTCCTGCGGCGTGTACAGCTGGCCGAGCTGGTTCCAGATCCCGAGCTGACGGAACATGCCCTCCATCCCGAAAGTACGCGATTCGTCGGGAACGATGGGCACGATGCGCCTGCCGATGTTCTTGTCGCGCAGCAGCGTCTGCAAGATCTGCACGAACGCCATGGTGGTGGAGATTTCGCGGTCGTCGGTACTTTTCAGAAAGCGCTCGAACGTCGATAGCGGAGGCGTGACCAGCGCTTCGGCCTTGCCTCTGCGCATGGGAAGGTACCCGCCCAGCGCCTGTCGGTGCGAGCGCATGTACTCGAGTTCAGGCGAGCCTTCGGGAAACGTGACCAGCGGGACGTCGGCCAGCTTGTCGTCCGGAATCGTGATGCCGAAGCGATCGCGGAAGCCGCGCATCGACTCGACCGTCATCTTTTTCTGTTGATGCGTGATGTTCTGCGCCTCGCCCGATCCGCCCATACCAAAACCTTTGATCGTCTTGGCGAGAATCACCGTCGGCTCGTCCTTATGGTTGACCGCGGCGTGGAACGCGGCATAGACCTTGTGCGGATCGTGCCCGCCGCGATTCAGATTCCAGATCTCCGCGTCCGACCAGTCGGCAACGAGTTCCTTGAGTTCGGGGCTGTTGAAGAAATATTCGCGCACGTACGCGCCATCCTTCGACTTGAAGGTCTGGTACTCGCCGTCGACGCATTCCATCATGCGCCGCATCAAAATGCCCTTCTTGTCGCGCGCGAACAGCGCGTCCCAGCGCGTGCCCCAGACGACCTTGATGACGTTCCAACCGGCGCCGCGAAAATCGGCTTCGAGTTCCTGGATGATCTTGCCGTTGCCGCGCACCGGCCCGTCGAGGCGCTGCAGATTGCAATTGATCACGAAGATCAGGTTGTCGCACTTCTCGCGCGCGGCCATGCCGATGGCGCCCATCGACTCGGGCTCGTCCATTTCGCCGTCACCACAGAAGCACCACACCTTGCGGCCTTCGGTCTTCGCCAGGCCACGGTCCTGCAGGTACTTCATGAAACGTGCCTGGTAGATCGCCATCAGCGCGCCCAGTCCCATCGACACGGTCGGGAACTGCCAGAAATCAGGCATGAGCCACGGATGCGGATACGAGGAGATACCTTTGCCGTCGACCTCCTGGCGGAAGTTGTCCATCTGCTCGGTGGTTAGCCGGCCGAGCATGAAGGCGCGCGCGTAGACGCCCGGTGCCGAATGGCCCTGGATGAAGACTAGGTCGCCGCCGTGGTCGGCAGACGGCGCGTGCCAAAAATGATTGAAGCCGACGTCGTAGAGCGTCGCGGCCGACGCATAACTGGCAATGTGGCCGCCAACGTTGGTGTCCTTGTTGGCGCGAACCACCATCGCCATCGCGTTCCACCGCGCGTAATTGCGGATCTTCTCCTCGATTGTCTGGTCGCCGGGCATCTTCGGCTGCTTGTCGACCGGGATCGTATTGATATAGGCGGTGTTGGCCGAGAACGGCACGTGCGCGCCGCGCTGCCGGCTCTGCTCGATGACCTGTTCGATCAGGTAGTGCGCACGTTCGGGCCCCTCGAACTCGAGCACCGCGTCGATCGCGTCCACCCATTCCTTGGTTTCCTGGGGATCGACATCCGGCTTCATGTCCATGGCGGCTTGCTCCTTGCAACAATGACGTTACGACGGCGGGACGTGCGGGCGAACGGATCGGGTGCGGATGGAAAGCGCCTAATCAACCCATGGCGTGCGGATTCGCGGCACGAAGGCGATCCGTTGGTTGTTTACGATACCACGCGCATGCGCTGGTATTCAAACGGCTTACGTTGCGGGTGGTGCGGCTACGCCTTGCGCCGCAGCAACCACGCGCCACAGACAAAACTGGCGACGCCCACCATTCCGAAACCGCTGGCGTAACTACCAGTCACTGTCGCCAGCAACGCAAACGCAGGAGGCCCAACGACCACGCCGGCGAAGGTGATGAACCCGGACGCACCTGTGATTGCGCCAGCTTTGCCACGAGGCGAATGGCGGGCTACTTCCGCAAGTTGCACCCCGTTCCAGCCGATGGCCGTCATGCCGAACAGCGCGCAAGCCGCGCTTTCGACCCATGTCGGCCATGCCGGCGCGAAATTCGCCGCGCCGAGCGCACAGGCACCAGCGATGACGCCGAGCAGGCCGAGCATGCGTCGCGGCGCGACCCATCGATCCGCGACCACGCCCCAGCTGATGCGACCGACCACGCCGCCGGCCGTCGCCACGGCCAGGGTGAGTCCCGCGTCGATCAACGTGAAACCGAGTTCCTGGCTTAGGTAGATCACCAGAAAACTCAGCAGGCACGCCTGCGTCGCCGCGTAGACGAAGCCGGTGATGGTCAGCTCGAGCAGCTTCGGGCTGCGCAGCACCAGCTTCACGGGGGCGAACAGCCGTTCGATCGAGATGCGGTGCTCAAGGGCGAGGCCGACGTCGAGCGTGGCACGCGTCGGCTGCGCGCAAAGTGCGATAACGACGCCGGAGCCCGCGACCGCCCAGATCGCGGCGCGCCAGCCGTGGTTCGAAGTAATCAGCGGCAGCAATATCCCCGCGAGCGCGGCGCCCAGCGGCACCCCCGTCTGCTTGATCGAAAACGTCAATGCCATCCTGCGCGGCGACGCAGTGCGCGCGAGAAGTTGTGACGATGCCGGCGTGATCGGACCGTAGCCGATGCCGATCAGTACCGGCGCAATGAGCAATGCCCACGCGGGGCCGGTGGTCAACACGAGTCCAATTGCACACACCAGCGCGCAAACCTGCGAGACGCGAATGGCTCCGTACCGCTCGATGAATCCACCCGAGGCGAGACTGGCCAGCATCGCTCCGAGATACAGGACGCCCACGAACACACCAATCAGCTTCGGGTTCAGGCCGAGTTCCGGACCCATTTCCGGCGCGAGCACGGCCGTTGCGGTCGCCGCGAGCGACGTGAACGCCTGAATCGCCAGCGTCACTACGAGCGCGGTCAGGGCACTGGATCCGGACTTCAATCGGCGTCCTCGGTCAGCTACACAGGTGCGCCAAGCGCGATTGGCACTTCACCGTCCGCTGCTCACAGGCAGCGGTGTGCCTGCGAAGCCGGAATCGTCGTTCATTGCGCCGTGGACAGCGTGCGCACCTCGGTGACAATCGCATCGACCGCCAGATCGTGTGCGGCAGAGGGAACATCGGCGACGATCTGGAGTTCGAACGCGCCTGCCATCCGTGCCCCGCGCGGTGCCAGCATCGGTAGCAGGCGATCGTAGAAACCGCCACCATAGCCCAGGCGTTTTCCGAGCCGATCGAAGGCGACTCCCGGAATGAGCGCCCAGCCGATTGCGGCAGGATCGACGCTGGCGCAGTGCGGGAGCGGCTCGCGTATCCCACGGTAACCGGGTGCGACGTCGCGCTCCAGATCGGTCACGGCGCAGAGTTCCAGCATGCGTGTTGCAAGGTTGACACGTGGCAGGACGACCACCTTGCTGCGCTTGAATGCCTCGGCGAGAAGCGGCGCGGTGTCCCATTCGCTACCGAACGGCAACGTCAACAGCAACGTGGGCGCAGCCTGGAAATCCTCGCGCGCTGAAAGCGTGGTGGCGATTGCCCGGGCGGCTTCGATGCGCGCTGCAGCAGGCATCCGATCCCGCGCAGATAATACGCGTGCGCGCAATGCGCGCTTGGCGTCCAGCACGCCCGCATGCACCGCTTCGGACGGCTGGTTCGTAGGCAATGCCATGCACGGAATGTTACCGCATGAGCCGCGAACGGCTGCGCTTATAATGCTGCGTCCACCTTCCTTGCGCCCTTCCGGTACCCGCGATGAACTACAACCATCAGCATCATCGAGCGCGACGCGCGCAACTCATCGCCGAGATGCGCCGTCAGACTGGCGGCGGCATCGCGGCGATTCCGACCGCGCCCGAGGCGATCCGCAACGCGGATACGCATTTTCCTTATCGTCCAGACAGTTATTTCTATTATGTGTCCGGATTTCCCGAACCCGAGGCGGTCGTTTTGCTGCTCGCCGGTGAGGACGAGGGCGATTCCAGGCAAATCCTGTTCTGCCGGGACAAGAACGTCGAGCGCGAGATCTGGGATGGCTTCCGTTATGGGCCGGACGCAGCACGCGAGATCTTCGGTTTCGACGAAGCGTATTCGATGGGTGAATTTCCCGCAAAGCTTGCGGACCTTGGTGGCGACCGCCCGGCGATGTATACGCCGCGCGGCCTCTACGCGCATTGGGACGAGACGATCACGGCTGCGCTTAATGAACTGCGCAATCGCGTCCGCACCGGCATTTCAGTGCCGGAAACCATGGTCGATGTGCGCGCGCCGCTCGCGGCGATGCGCCTGTACAAGGACGAGCATGAATTGCGGCATATCCGCCGTGCCGCCGACATTTCGAGCGGCGCGCATCGACGGGCGATGGCGCGCACGCGACCCGACTGGTACGAATACCAGGTCGAGGCTGAGCTTGCGCACGAATTCCTGCGTTGCGGCGCGCAGGCGGTCGCCTATCCGTCGATCGTCGCGTCCGGGCCCAACGCCTGCGTGCTGCACTACCGCGACAACAATCGCCAGATGCAGTCGTCCGACCTGCTTCTCATCGACGCCGGTTGCGAGTACGAAGGTTACGCGTCGGATATCACGCGCACTTTTCCAGTGGGTGGCAGGTTCAGCGGGCCGCAAAAGGCCGTTTACGAACTCGTGCTCGCCGCGCAACTCGCGTGCATCGACGCGGTAAAACCGGGACGGGCGTTTCACGACTACCATGAGGTGGCGGAGCGTGTGTTGGCGCAAGGGCTCATCGATTTGAACCTGTGCCAGGGCTCGCTGGACGCCGTGCTGGAGTCCGGCGCCTACAAGCAATTCTATATGCACCGCGCAGGTCACTGGCTCGGATTGGACGTGCACGACGTGGGCCTGTACCGCATCCACGGGGCTTCGCGCATGCTCGAGTCCGGCATGTTGCTCACGGTTGAGCCGGGTTGCTACATCCGTCCCGGTGACAACGTCCCTGAGGAATTCTGGGACATCGGCGTGCGCATCGAAGACGATGTGCTGGTAACCGCCACGGGTAACGAGAACCTCACCGGCGCGACGCCGAAGACGGTAGCCGAGGTCGAGGCCGCGTGCGTGCGCTGACCGCGGCGTCGGTGCGGACTTCGCCAGGCGTGGTGGCCTAGCGGCGATTCGGACGTAACGCACTCCGATGCTGCACGACGTCGTCATCGTCGGTGCCGGCCCGGTCGGGGCAACGCTCGCTCTCGCGCTGAGCGCGGGCGAGATCGACGTCGTGGCGCTCGACGCGCGCCCCGCGCGCACGATTGCCCGCGGCGACCGGTCGCTTGCGCTGTCGCACGGTTCCCGGCTCATCTTCGAACGCCTCGGTATCTGGGGTGCCCTTGCCTCACGGTCGAATGCGGTGACGTCAATTCACTCCATCGACATTTCGCAACGCGGGGGTTTTGGCGCGGCGCGGCTGGACGCGCAGGAGCAGGGAGTGCCCGCGCTCGGCTATGTAGTCAGCTATCGCGCACTGCAGGCGGCGCTGGACGCGGCGTTGCTCCGGAGCGGTGTGCACGTCGAACACGAATTCGTTGTCGATCACGTGGTTGCGACGCCGGCGTACGCATGTGTAGAAGGTCGACGCGACGGCGCCGGTTCCACGTGGACCAGTCGTGTTGCCGCCGCGGCGGATGGCGGTGGCGAAATCGTTGCCGGCGTCACCAGGCGCCGCCACGATTACGGTCAGGTGGCGCTGGTGGGCAAGGTATGGATGCGCGATCCGCACCGTGGCGTCGCCTTCGAGCGCTTCACGCCAGAGGGACCCATGGCGTTGCTTCCTGACGAGGACCACTACGGATTGGTCTGGACCACAACGCCTGAGCGTGGCGACGCGCTGGTCGGTTTGGATCCTTTGGAGTTTCTTGCCGGCTTGCGACGACGCTTCGGATCGCGCGCGGGCGAGTTCGTGCGTGTCGCTGACCGGCGTACCTTTCCTTTGCAGCTCGACTTTGCCGATCGTATCGTCGCCGAGCGCACGGTGTTGCTTGGCAACGCCGCGCAATCGTTGCATCCGGTTGCGGGGCAGGGATTCAACCTCGGAGTTCGCGACGCGTGGGAATTGGCGCAGGAGTTGCTTGCGACGCCGCGCGATCAAATTGGTGCGCGCGAGCGCATGGCTCGCTACGCACAGCGGCGACGCGCGGACCGTTGGGCAGGCATCGCGTTCACGCACGGCGTGCTCGGCGTATTCGGCAACGACTCGGCCTTGCTGCGTTGGCCGCGGGGGTTGGCACTCACTTTGCTTGATGCGCTGCCGCCGATGAAACGATCGTTCACGCGCGCGATGCTCTTTGGCATGAATTGATCAACCACGTCGACGCAATTCATTTCGCACCAACCGACGAACGCGCTGACAACGCTGGCGCAAACTCGGTATAATCCGCTCCCTTCCTGCTGCAAAATCCGAACGTGCACATCGGCCCACATCACATCGAGAACAATCTGGTCGTCGCCCCGATGGCGGGCGTCACCGATCGTCCTTTCCGGCAACTCTGCAAGCGATTGGGTGCGGGACTCGCCGTGTCGGAGATGGTCGCGTCGGATCCTCGGTTGCGTGCCACGGCGAAATCGCAGCGACGCATCGACCATCGTGGCGAAGTCGAACCCATCGTCGTGCAAATTGCTGGCGCGGATCCGGCGCAGATGGCCGCTGCCGCGCGTTATAACGTCGATCGTGGCGCGCAGATCATCGATATCAACATGGGCTGCCCGGCGAAGAAGGTGTGCAACGTCGCCGCCGGCTCCGCGCTGCTGCAGAACGAACCGCTGGTCGCCGCCATTGTTGCGGCGGTTGTCGCCGCAGTCAGTGTCCCGGTGACGTTGAAGATTCGCACCGGCTGGAGCCGCGAACACCGCAATGCGGTCCGGATCGCGAGGATCGCGGAAGACGCGGGCATCGCCGCGCTATCTATCCATGGCCGGACGCGCGAGTGCGGCTTCGTCGGCGCGGTCGAGTACGACACGATCCGCGAAGTCAAGCGAGCCGTCGCGTTGCCCGTGACGGCGAATGGCGACATCGATTCCGCGGAGAAGGCGCGTGACGTCCTTGCGCAGACCGGGGCTGACGCGGTCATGATCGGACGCGCGGCGCAAGGGCGACCCTGGATCTTTCGCGAGATTCGCTACTATCTCGACCGTGGGTCCTCGCTCGCGCCGCCGGCAGTTGAGGAAATCCGCGCCATCATCCTCGAACATCTGGGCGACCACTATTCGCTATACGGCGAAGAGACGGGCGTGCGAACCGCACGCAAGCATCTTGGTTGGTACTCCGGCGGCCTTGCCGGGGGCGAAGCATTTCGACACGAAGTGAACCGGCTGGACAATGCCGCGGCGCAGATCGCGACAGTGAACCGCTTTTTCGATCGCCTCGCCGCATGCGGCGATCGGCTATCGTATACGTTGCCAGGCAAGGCAACGGCTCCGTGGGTAGAGGAGGCCCTCGCAGCGTGAAAAGAACGACACGAATGAATGGCGGCAACGAGATCTGCCGCAGCGTCGAGAAGTCGCTCGACGAATACTTCCGCAAGCTCGACGGCGAGCAGCCGCACGGCATCTACGACATGGTGATCGCCAATGTCGAGCGCTCGCTCATTACGTTGGTGATGCATCGCGCGGGCGGCAATCAGACCAATGCCGCGGACATGCTCGGTTTGAATCGCAACACGCTGCGCACCAAACTTTCAAAATACAACATTCGCTAGGCATCCGCGCACCGGGCCCACGAGCCAGTGCCCGGTCGCTCGCGAGACATCCAGGTCCGACCCGAAGCCTTGGCTCCGCCGATCACCCAAGCATTGCTGTCTGTCTCCGACAAGACCGGGCTGATCGATTTCGCGCGCGGGCTTACGGCAATGGGCGTCAAGCTCCTGTCCACCGGTGGAACCGCGAAGGCGCTGGCCGATGCCGGGCTGCCGGTTACCGAAATCGCCACCTTCACTGGCTTTCCGGAAATGCTGGACGGACGGGTGAAGACGCTGCACCCGAAGGTGCACGGCGGAATCCTGGCGCGACGCGACGTGCCGGCGCACGTTGAGGCGCTGCGCAACCACGACATACCGACCATCGACCTGGTCGTGGTCAACCTTTATCCGTTCCGCGAGACGGTGGCAAAGTCCGGCTGCACACTCGAAGATGCGATTGAAAACATCGACATCGGTGGGCCCGCGATGGTGCGCTCGGCGGCGAAGAATCATGCGCACGTAGGCATCGTCGTCGACCCGGCGGACTATGCCGCGTTGCTCGAGGAGATGCGCGCGCGCGGCGGGACGCTCTCGACCGCGACGCGCTTCGCGCTGGCCCAGAAAGCGTTCTCGCATACTGCGGCCTACGACGGAGCGATCAGCAATTATCTGACCTCGCGCGATGCGGCTGGCACCGTGCACGCGCTGCCTGAGCGCTTCAATTGGCAAGGTACGAAGCTGCAGGAAATGCGCTACGGCGAGAATCCGCATCAACAAGCTGCGTTCTATCGCGACGACGCGCCGGCGCCCGGGACCATCGCGACCGGCCGCCAGCTCCAGGGCAAGGAGCTTTCCTACAATAACATTGCCGACAGCGATGCCGCGTGGGAATGCGTCCAGGTATTTCCCGAGGCGGCGTGCGTCATCGTCAAGCACGCCAATCCGTGCGGCGTCGCGCTGGCAGCCACGCCGCTCGAGGCTTATCGCAAGGCGTTCGCGACCGATCCAACCTCGGCGTTCGGCGGCATCATCGCGTTCAATCGCGAAGTCGATGCTGGCACGGTTGAGGCGGTGAGTACCCAGTTTCTGGAAGTGCTGATTGCCCCATCGTATAGCGCCGACGCGCTCGCCGCCATTGCGAAAAAGACCAATGTGCGGGTGCTCGCCATCGCGCCCGGGGCAGCTGGCGGCAACACGTGGGACGTCAAGCGTGTCGGTGGCGGCATGCTGGTGCAGACGCCCGACGTCGACCGCGTTGACGCGGCTTCGCTCAAGGTTGTCACGCAGGTTGCGCCGACGCAGTCTCAGGTTGCCGATTTGCTGTTCGCTTGGCGTGTCGCGAGATTCGTCAAATCCAATGCGATCGTCTATTGTGGCGGGAGTCGCACCCTGGGCATCGGTGCGGGCCAGATGAGTCGGGTCGATGCCACGCGCATCGCCGCGATCAAGGCAGCCAACGCTGGCCTGTCGCTTGCAGGATCGGTCGTGGCATCCGATGCGTTTTTTCCGTTCCGCGACGGTCTTGACGTGGTTGCGGAAAATGGCGCAGTCGCAGTCATCCAGCCGGGCGGCAGCGTTCGCGACGCCGAGGTTATTGCCGCGGCGGACGAGCGCGGCGTCGCCATGGTCTTTACCGGCATTCGGCATTTCCGTCATTGATTTTATTGCAGCGAGAGCGAGGTTCAATTTGAAACGTCTGTTGATCGCCATGGCGATCGTGCTTGCGCTGCCGGGACGCGCCTACGCGCTCGATTGCGCCGATTTCTGGACCTGGGTCGAAACGGGCTGCCGCGAGCTCGCAGATACGTATCAGAACGGGGAAAATACGCTTATTCTTTCGGGTTATTCCTATCATCTGCCGTCGACCTACACGCCTGAAAATCGCGCGCAGTTGAATTCGAATGCATGGGGCATCGGCGCAGCACGTGCGGTCGAAGATGCCAACGGCAACACACACATGGTGTACTTCTACGCCTTCGAGGATTCGCATCGGACGGCTCAAGTTAACCTCGGCTACTTGTGGGCAACCTACTGGGGCGACCGTGACGGGCTGCAGGCGGGCCTGGGGTGGACGGCGCTCATCGTGCAGCGACCCGATATCGCGAGCGGAATACCGTTCCCTGCGGCCCTGCCGGTCGCGTTGCTGCGATACAAGAAGGCCAATCTCATCACCACCTTCATCCCGACGCTCAACGGCGGAGTCAACCACGGCAGTACGCTGTACGTCATGGGCACCATAGGATTGCAATAGCCCCAAGTCATGAACGTACTCGTCATCGGCGGTGGCGGGCGCGAGCATGCGCTGGCTTGGAAGATCGCGCAATCGCAGCGCGTCGGCAAGGTGTTCGTTGCGCCCGGGAATGCCGGCACCGCGCGCGAGCTTGGCCTGACCAACGTCTCGCTCGCCGCGATTCCTGAACTTGTTGCATTCGCGCAGTCAGAGCGCGTTGCGCTGACGGTCGTCGGCCCGGAAGCGCCGCTCGCCAACGGGATCGTCGATGCCTTTCGGTCCGTAGGATTGAAAATATTCGGCCCAACGCAATCCGCCGCGCGACTCGAAAGCTCCAAGGATTTCGCCAAGGCCTTCATGGTGCGCCACGCGATTCCGACAGCGGCGTACGAAACATTCACGGACGCCGCCGCGGCGCACGCCTACGTCGACGCGCGCGGCGCGCCGATCGTCATCAAGGCCGATGGCTTGGCGGCGGGCAAGGGCGTGGTGGTCGCCGCAACGGCCGTCGATGCGCATGCCGCGATCGACGCGATGCTCGTCGCCAACCGTCTCGGAGATGCTGGCGCGCGCGTCGTCATCGAGGAGTGCCTTGTCGGCGAGGAGGCGAGCTTCATCGTGATGGCGGACGGGGCCCACGTGTTGCCTCTGGCATCGTCGCAGGATCACAAGCGCCTGCAGGATGGCGACCACGGACCGAACACGGGCGGCATGGGCGCGTATTCGCCAGCTCCGGCGGTGACGCCGGAGGTCCATGCGCGCATCATGCGCGAGATCATCCTCCCCGCAGTGCACGGCATGGCTACGGAAGGCTTTCCGTACAGCGGATTCCTGTACGCGGGTGTGATGATCGACGCCGACGGCAATCCGCGAGCGCTCGAATTCAACTGCCGCCTTGGCGATCCGGAGACGCAACCGATCCTGATGCGGCTGAAGTCGGATCTGGTCGACCTGCTTCAGCACGCGGTTGCAGGCACGCTCGACCAGATCGAGGTCGACTGGGACCGTCGTGCCGCACTTGGGGTGGTGCTCGCGGCGGCGGGCTATCCTGACCGGCCGCGCGAAGGCGACACCGTCTCGGGGCTCGGCGTCGCCTCCGAGGACTGCAAAGTGTTCCATGCCGCGACGACGATCGCCGGCAAGAACGTGGTTACGTGCGGTGGGCGCGTACTCTGCGTTACTGCGCTTGGCGAAACCGTACGGCAAGCGCAGCGCGCTGTATACGGCGCAATCGCGGGCATTCATTTCGACGGCATGCAATATCGCACGGACATCGGCCATCGTGCGATCGCCGTGCGCAAAGGCTGAGCCGGGACTGGCGCGCTTGGACATTGCGGCCGCCCGCGACTATTTCACGAGCTTGCAGGCGCGCATCGTGGCGAGCCTGGAAGCGATCGACGGCCACGCCTTCAGGTGCGATCGTTGGGAGCGCCCCGAAGGCGGGGGCGGCGAAAGCCGTGTCCTCGAGCAAGGCAGCGTGTTCGAGCGTGCCGGTGTCAATTTTTCTCACGTCAGGGGCGACCGGCTGCCGCCCTCGGCGACGGCAGGCCGGCCGCAGCTCGCGGGCCGATCATTCGAGGTGATGGGCGTTTCGGTCGTTCTGCATCCGGTCAATCCGTATGTGCCGACCGTCCATCTGAATGTGCGCGTGTTCGTGGCGGAGAAGGCGGGCGACGCGCCCGTGTGGTGGTTCGGTGGCGGCACTGATCTCACGCCCTACTACGGTTTCGCGGAAGACGCCGTGCATTTTCACCGGACGTGCCGTGCGGCGCTGGCGCCGTTCGGAGCCGAATACTACCCACGGTTCAAGCGCTGGTGCGATGACTATTTCTTTCTGAAGCACCGCAACGAACCTCGCGGCGTAGGCGGAATCTTTTTCGACGACCTCTGTGACCGGACGTTCGACGAATGCTTCGCCCTGACGCGAAGCGTCGGCGATCATTTCCTCCTTGCGTACGAGCCGATCCTTCAACGTCGTCGCGAGCTTCCCTATGGCCGACGCGAACGCGACTTTCAGGCGTATCGTCGCGGCCGGTACGTCGAATTCAATCTCGTCTACGACCGCGGCACGCTGTTTGGACTACAGTCGAATGGGCGCACCGAGGCCATTCTGATGTCGCTGCCACCCGTGGTGAATTGGCGCTACGATTGGCAACCCGAGGCAGGCAGCGCGGAGGCGAAGCTCTATAGCGATTTCCTTATCTGCAAGGACTGGCTCGAATGAAAGCCGCCTCCGGCGACAGCCACCTGATTGAAACACGCATCGCGTCCGAAGATGTGTTCGACGGCAGGTTGCTCCACATCAAACGCGATACCGTACGCATGCCCGATGGCGCGCAGGCCATGCGCGAGTTCGTCGTCCATCCTGGCGCCGCGATGATCATTCCACGGCTGCCGCATGGCCGACTGTTGTTCGAGCGGCAGTTCCGTTATCCGCTGTCGCGCGTGTTCATCGAGTTTCCCGCGGGCAAGGTCGATCCCGGTGAGGATCCGCTGGCGGCGGCCATGCGCGAACTCATCGAAGAAACCGGATACACCGCCGCGCGGTGGTCGCGCCTGGCGGCCATGCACCCTGTCATCAGCTATTCCACCGAGCAGATCGACATCTTCATCGCCGACGAGCTCACGCACGTAGGCGCACAACTTGACGCCGGAGAGTTCATCGAGACGTTCAGCGCGACACTCGACGAAGCGCTGCTCTGGCTCGATCGCGGGGACATCACCGATAGCAAGACGATGATCGGCCTACTGCTGCTGGCGAGGCGAGCAGCCGGGCGCTGATCTTGGCAACGATGCTCGTCAAACGCCTGGTGATCAAAGGGCGCGTGCAGGGCGTCGGCTTCCGCTATGCGCTGGCCGATGAGGCGCGCGCGCTGGGGCTCCGCGGCTGGGTGCGAAATCGCCGGGACGGCGACGTCGAGGCGATTGTGGCGGGATCCGCCCATCATATCGACGCGATCATTGCGTGGGCGAACAGGGGGCCTCCCGCAGCGACGGTGAGCGCCGTCAGGGTCGAACCGGCCGAGGGCGATTTCGCGCAGTTCGAAATCGCGCCAACGGTCTAGCCTGGCGGGCTGGCAACCGCGTAGACGTCTTTCCACGCTGCGTAGCTCGCTGCCGACAGCAGCGGGAACACGGCAATAAGGCCGAAGCCGAAACTAAGTAATCCGATCAGCACCAGCACCAGCGCAAGCGCGCCGAAGATCAGCAGCGGCAGCACATTCAGCGCAAAGCCGCGGGCACTGGTGGTGAACGCGCGAATGAACGATGCGCCGTCGAACAGGGCAGCGAAAGGCACGAACATCACGGGCAGCGAAACCAGCGTTCCAGCCGCAAATACGCTCGCCAGTGTGGCCGCCGTCAGCGACGGCTCACCATCCCCATTTTCGAGGAGGTTGATTCCGGCGATGCTATAGGCGGTCCACGCCTCGACACCGAAAATCAGCAGGGCGGAAACCACGATGGCTGCCAACGCGGCGGGTCTCGCCGCGAAAACCGCCGCCGCGACGCGAATCTGCAACGGCTCACCGCGGTCAACCGCTACCGCGCCAAGCAGCATTCCGCACTCGACGACAGGTACGATGACCTTGGCCAGCGCGACGCCGATGCCCGGGACGAAATTAAGCGCCAGTTCGGCGGTGACGGTGATGAGGCCGAGCACGCACCAGATCACCGGGGCGCGCTTGAACAGGCGCATCCCCTCTTCATACCAGACGAAGACGCGTCCCAACGGCACCGCGCGGGGCGCATGGGCGGTGGCGAGTGCAACCGGCGGTTCCAGAGGCCGGCCTTCTAGGCGGAATTTTCGCCGAGGTACGCCTCGCGTACCTTGGGGTTGGAGAGCAGCTGCTTCGCATCTCCGGACAATGTAATTTCACCGCTTTCCATAACGTAACCGCGATCACTGACTTCGAGCGCGAGCTTCGCGTTCTGTTCGATCAGCAGGATCGTGACGCCTTCCTTGGCAATTGCGATCACAGTCTCGAACACCTTTTGAACCATCAGCGGCGCGAGGCCCATGGAGGGCTCGTCCAGGAGCAGGAGCTTGGGCCGCGACAACATCGCGCGGCCCATGGCGAGCATTTGCTGTTCGCCGCCGGAGAGCGTGCCCGCCGTCTGCTTGCGTCGTTCTTTCAGGCGCGGGAACAGCGTGTAGACGCGCTCGATGTCGGTGCGGATCGCGGCGTGATCGTCGCGTGTGTAGGCCCCCATCGCAAGATTCTCCTCGATGGTAAGCGCACCGAAAACCCCGCGGCCTTCGGGCACCATCGACAGCCCCTTGCGCACCAGTTGGAACGCCGGCTTGCCGGTGATGTTCTCCCCTGCATAGTGGATCGAGCCGCTCTTGACCGGTTGCAACCCGGTGATGCCTTTGAGTGTCGTGGTCTTGCCGGCGCCATTCGCGCCGATCAGACATACGAGTTCGCCCTCGCCAACCGCAAGATCGATGCCTTTGACGGCTTGAATGCCACCGTAGGCGACCTTCAGGCTCTTGAGTTCGAGCAGCGACTTGCTCTGCGCCAAGTCACGCACCCTTGAGGTTCAGTGAGACTTCTCCACCGAGGTACGCGGCAACGACTTTGGGGTCGTTCTGTACGTCGCGAGCGCTGCCCTCCGCAATCTTTCTTCCGTAGTCGAGCACGAGCACGCGATCGCACACATTCATCACCAGCTTCATGTCGTGCTCGATCAGCAGGATGGTCGTGCCGTCGCGACGGATGTTTTCCAGCAGAGCCTTGAGCGTCTGCGTTTCGGTGGCGTTCATCCCGGCGGCGGGCTCGTCGAGGGCGAGCAGTTTGGGCTCGGTGGCGAGCGCGCGCGCAATTTCGAGACGGCGCTGGTCGCCATAGGCGAGGTGCCGCGCCTGGTCGTTCGCGCGCTTCGCGACGCCGACGTAATCGAGCAACTCATAGGCGCGCTTTTCGATCGCGGCTTCTTCGGCAAGCGTCGCCTTGTCGCGTATGATCGCGCCGAAGACGCCGGCGTGCGTGCGCACGTGGCGGCCGATCATCACGTTTTCGAGGGCCGACAAATTCTGGAACAGCCGAATGTTCTGGAAGGTGCGCGCAATGCCGCGCTCCGCAACTTGATTCGGCTTGAGCCGGTCGAGTGGTTCGCCATCGAAGTTGAAGGTGCCACCGTCCGCCTCGTAGATGCCGGTCAGCACATTGAACAACGATGTTTTTCCGGCACCGTTCGGCCCGATCAACCCGTAGATCTCGCCGTGATTGATCGTGAAATCGACGTCGGTAAGCGCGTGCACTCCGCCGAAGCGCTTGCTGATGCCCTTGGCGGCGAGCAGGCTGAGTTTTGTCATTTCGCGATGCCGGTCTCGAGTTCGCGCTTGCGTACCGCCGACGGCCACAGCCCCGCCGGCCGGTAGAGCATGATCGCGACCAGCGCGATACCGAACACCAGCAGACGAATTATCTCCGCGTCGATGAACACTCGTCCAAATAGCGCGTGCTGCAGTGGCTCCATCGTATAGCGCAGGACCTCGGGCAGCAGCGTCAACAGGATGGCGCCGAGGATGACGCCGGGAATGTGGCCCATGCCGCCGAGCACGACCATGGCCAACACGATGACCGACTCGAAGAGCCCGAAGCTCTCCGGGCTCACGAACTGCTGTGTCGCCGAGAATATCGCACCCGCGACGCCGCCGAAGGACGCCCCCATCGCAAACGCGAGCAGCTTGACGTTGCGCGTGTTGATGCCCATCGCTTTCGCCGCGATCTCGTCTTCGCGGATCGCTTCCCATGCACGGCCGAGCCGCGAATTCTGGAGGCGCAGGTTGATCACGATCACGCCGATCGTGATCAGCAGCAGCACGTAATAGTATTTTTGCGGACCTGAAAACTGGACACCGAGCAGTGTATCGGCGCGTCCGAGCGAAAGGTTGCCGATGTGGAAGGGATCGATCAGGTTGATGCCCTGCGGACCGTTGGTGATGTTGATCGGCGCATTGAGATTGTTCATGAAGATGCGGATGATCTCGCCGAACCCCAGCGTCACGATGGCCAGGTAGTCGCCGCGAAGCTTGAGCGTCGGTGCGCCGAGAAGAACGCCGAACAGGCATGCGATTCCGGCACCGAGCGGCAGGATCACCCAGAACGGCAGGTGCAGTCCGAAGTGCGGCGACGCGAGCAGGGCGTAGACGTACGCCCCGACGGCGTAGAACGCGATGTAACCGAGGTCGAGGAGGCCAGCGAACCCGACGACGATATTGAGGCCGAGTGCCAGCATGATGTAGAGCATCGCGAAATTCAGTATGCGGACCCACGCCTGTCCGACGATCGCGGCAGCGAACGGAAGCAGCGCGAGCGCGAGCGCGACCAGCGCGACGCCGATCCATGCTCGCGGCGGGATCGCTTTTTTGCGACGGGTCATTGACGCGCCTTCGCGCTGCGCGCGCCAGCGCATTGGCCACCGAGGCGCTCGGGGCGGCCCGTCGCGCTCATCGCAGTGGCCTCCTCGCACGCCGCGCGATATGCTTGCATCGGCGTGTCGGCCACGGGCGAATCGTGCGTCGACGGCCCTGCCGGGTCTTGGCGTTGCCCGACGCGCTCATGCAGTGGCCTCGCTCGCACGCTCGCGCGATATGCTTGCATCGGCGTGTCGCGCCACGGGCAATCGCGCGTCGACGGCCCTGCGGGTCTTGGCGTTGCCCGACGCGCTCATGCCCTATCCGCCACGCGCTCGCCCAGCAACCCCGAAGGCCGGAAGATCAGCACCAGGATCAGCACGAAAAACGCGAACACATCCTGGTAGTTGCTGCCGAACATCGGCACCTGACCATCCTGTGCGACGCACTGCTGCTGCATCGAGTCGCTGAGCCACGGAAAGCCGCAGATGTTGGTGACGTCGCCGATGTAGCCGGCGCCAAGCGCTTCGATGATACCCAGCAGAATGCCGCCAAGCATCGCGCCCGCGAGGTTGCCGATGCCGCCCAGCACCGCGGCGGTAAATGCCTTCAGGCCGAGCAGAAAACCCATGTAGTAGTGCGCGATGCCGTAGTAGCTCATGACCATCAGGCCCGCAACTGCCGCAAGTGCAGCGCCGATCACGAACGCGGCGGAGATGACTACGTTGATGTCGATGCCCATCAAGCCCGCGACCTGCGGGTTCTGCGCGGTCGCGCGCATCGCCATGCCCAAGCGGGTGCGCTGCACGACGAATACCAGTCCGGCCATCAGCAGCCCCGCCATCGCGACGATCACCATCTGCAGATCGGTCATGGACGCGCCGAAGATGTTGTACGGCGTCGGCTCGAACAGCGGCGGGAACGTGAGGTAATTGCGGCCCCAGATCATCAGCGCGACGTTCTGCAGGATGATCGACATGCCGATCGCGGTGATCAGAGGTGCCAGGCGAGGCGCCTTGCGCAGCGGCCGATAGGCGATCTTTTCCATGCTGAAGGCGATCGCCATGCAGACGACGATGGCAACGAATAGCCCGGCAATGATGATGAACACTGCCGGAATCGGCAAGTGCGCGCCGACAAGGGCGGTGATCACCGACAGTGCCACCATGGCACCGATCATCACGACCTCGCCATGGGCGAAGTTGATCAGTCCGATGATGCCGTAGACCATCGTGTAGCCGAGCGCGACCAGAGCGTACACGCTGCCCAGCGTCAGACCATTGATGAGTTGCTGCAGGAATGTGTCCACTCGGTCCCTTTGCGGCGCGGCGGCGCCCGCGGTCGGTCCGGGCTCAAGCTGGATTCTCCACTGCGCAGTGCTTCGGGGCAATCCCCGACTGGCGGCAAACGTTGTAGACAAAAAAACGGCGCCTGCTGGGCGCCGTTTCGTTCGGGCAGTTGCTCTGGATCGTTACTTCTTCGGCTCTTCCTTCATCGGCGCCATGGCGGGCGCTGGGGCAGGTGCCATGGCAGGCGCTGCAGCTGGCGCGGCTGCAGGGGCAGCGTCAACCTTCTCGGTCTTGCCGGCGACGTTGATCGCCATCGGCACGAGATTGCCATCCTTCACGGTGTAGAGCGTGATCGCGCCGTTCTTCGTATCGCCGTGTTCGTCGAACTCGATCGTCGCGGTGATGCCGTCGTGGGAGAGCGTGGCGAGCGCGGGCAGGTACTTCGCCGGATCGGTCGACTGGGCCTTTTCCATCGCCCAGATCAGTGTGTTCGTGGCGTCGTACGAATACGGCGCGTAGACCTGGATCGGGCCGTACTTCGCAGTGAAGCGCTTCACGAAGTCATCCGCTCTCGACATTTTTCCGGAGGCAGGCCTGCCTGCGTGCAATATTGGCCTTCGGCAGCGCCGCCTGCGAGCTTGGGCCACTCGGCCGAGCACACGCCGTCGCCGGCGATGTACTTCGCCTTGATGCCAAGTTCCTTCATCTGCTTGACCATCGGTCCGCCCTGCGCGTCCATGCCGCCGTACATGATCACGTCCGGATTCTTGGCTTTGATCTTGGTCAGGATGGCCTTGAAGTCGGTGGCCTTGTCATTGGTATACTCGCGCGCGACGATGGTCGCGCCCGCGGCCTTCGCAGCCTTTTCCGTTTCGTCAGCGAGGCCCGCGCCGTACGCGGTCTTGTCGTCGATGATCGCGACCTTCTTGCCGCCTAGCGTCTCGACCGCCGCCTTGCCGATGACGCTGCCCTGCTGCACGTCGTTCGCCATTACGCGGAACACGTTCTTGAAGCCTTGTAAGGTCAGCTTGGGGTTGGTCGCCGAGGGCGAAATCATCGGAATGCCGGCGTCGTTGTAGATCTTCGAGGCCGGAATCGAGGTGCCCGAATTCAGGTGGCCGACCACGCCGGCGACTTTGTCATCGACGAGCTTCTGAGCCACGATCGTCCCCTGCTTGGGATCGGCCTGGTCGTCCTGCGCATCGAGCTCGAACTTGATCTTCTTGCCGTCGATCACGATGTTCAGGGCGTTGGCGTCATCGACGGCCATGCGGGCGCCATTCTCGTTGTCCTTGCCCAGGTGCGCTTGTGGCCCGGTGGTCGGTGCCGCGTGGCCGATCTTGACCGTGACTTCGGGGATGGCGGGCGCGGCGGGCGCGGCGGGCGCCGCAGGGGCGGCTGCCGTCTTCGGCTCTTCCTTGCCGCAGCCGTAGACGGTTACAAGCGCGGCCGCGATAAGCGTCAGACCGAGCGAGCGGTTGAATTTCATGGTGTGTCTCCGAAAAGGGGTCGTCAAAGTGCGTGAAAAGGGCAGAAAGAGGCGGGAGCAACAGAGTATTATTACGTCCCCGCCGGTCAATGTCAATTTGCTATGCCCAGACGCAAAAGGCTTGCGCCAGCCTAGCTGCACCAAGGGCCCACAGGTATGAGCCGCTCGGTGCCGCGCGTCGGCGTGAATTACCGAATCCGCGCGGGACGCGACCGCATCTAACAGGATGTCGGAGGGGCGGGAGCGCACCGCCAGGGATCGATCCCCTTGGTAGCGCTCCATCGGAAGAAGCGCGGGCACACAATGCCCGCCCGCAGGGAGAGATGGGGCTATGGCAGGTTGGTATACGTGGCGTCGCGCGCTCGGCGCGCTATTGACGATCCTCGTCGTCGGAGGCATCGCTGGCGGCATCGCGTTGCGGGTGGCAAAAAAGGCGGCTGCCGAAGCTTCCACCGGGGCGGGCGGACCGCCGGTCACGCTCGAGTTCACCGCGGCCGACGTGGTCAAGATCGAGGCGCGGGAACTGGCGCGCTGGTTGCCGCTCTCCGGAACGTTGCAGCCCGTCAATCAGACGACGGTCAAAGCGAAGGTCTCGGGCGAAATTCGTCAAGTCCTGGTGCGCGACGGCGAGTCCATCAAGGCCGGCCAGGTGCTGGCCCGCTTCGACACCGCCGATCTCGAAGCCAGGCTTACCGACCGCATCGGTGCGCTCGAGGCGAGCCGCGCGCAAATGGCGCTCGCCGAAAAGACGCGCAGCCAGAATCACGCGTTGCTCAAGCAGGGTTTCATTTCCCAGAACGCTTACGACAGCGCCGAAAGCAACCTTTCAGTTACGCAAGGCACGCTGAAGTCGTTCGAGGCGCAGGTGCAACTGGCGCGCAACGCGTTGCGCGACGCCGTGGTGACGGCGCCGTTGTCGGGCACGCTGGCCAAGCGCCACGTGCAGCCAGGCGAGAAGGTGAATTTCGACTCGCCGCTGTTTACCATCGTCGATCTCGGGAAGATGGAATTGCAGGCGATGGTTCCAGCCAATGACATCCCC
This sequence comes from uncultured beta proteobacterium, assembly GCA_963732105.1. GTDB lineage: Bacteria > Pseudomonadota > Gammaproteobacteria > Burkholderiales > Casimicrobiaceae > PALSA-1003. Next base: position 486,064 of record CAVSYL010000010.1, on the reverse strand, counting down.
GAGATCAGGGCCGACATGGCGGTCGAACTTTCGATCGACGGGTTCGGTGACCGATCGTTCGCCGGTTCAGTGGAGCGCATCAATCCGATGACCGAAGCGGGCACGCGCGCGATCCTGGTCTTCGTGCAGATCCCCAATCCCGACGCCGCACTGCGGGGCGGCATGTTCGCCACCGGACGCATCCGACTCGCCGCGGGCGTGCCCGTGCCAACGCTGCCCGTCACCGCGATCCGGACCGAGGCCGGGCAGACGTTCGTCTGGACCATCGACGGCGGCAAGCTGATCCGCCGCAGCGTGTCGCTCGGCCGGCGCGACGAGGCCACGGCGCGCGTGGAAATCAAGTCGGCGCTGCCTGCCGAGACGCAAGTGCTCGCCGCACGCTTCGACAACCTCAAGGATGGTGGCCCGGCCGTCATGCGCACGACCGTGCCGGCCAAACCCGCGGGCGCCGGCTAGCAGGAGCTCGCCGATGTGGATCACGCGCGTATCGATCAACAATCCGGTGTTCGCGACCATGGTGATGGTCGGCATCACCGTGCTCGGCATCTTTTCGTATGCGCGACTGCGGGTCGAGCAGATGCCCGACGTGAGCCTGCCCTTCGTGTTCGTGGTGACCAGTTATCCCGGCGCCTCGCCCGAGGTGGTCGAAACCGACGTCACCAAGCCGATCGAGTACGGGATCAACACGGTCGCGGGCGTGAAGACGATTCGCTCGACATCGCTCGAGGGCCAAAGCCAGGTCTTCGCGGAATTCAGGCTGGGCACCGACATGACCCGCGCCATGCAGGATGTGCGCGACAAGATCGCGCAGGCGAAACCGGGGTTTCCGCGCGACGTGAAGGATCCGCTCGTCGTTCGCGCCGATCAGGAGAACCAGCAGCCGGTCGTATCGCTCGCGGTCCTGTCGTCGAGCATGGACTTGCGCGAGCTCACGTCACTCACCGATCAGGTGATCGTCAAGGGCCTCGAAAACGTACCGGGCGTTGCCAGCATCGACGTCAATGGCCGGGTGACACGGCAGATCCTGGCGCAGATCAAGCCTAACGCGCTGACGGCATTCGGGATCGGCGTCGATCAGGTGGTCGCGGCGATTCGCAATGCGAATCAGGACGTACCGGCGGGACTCATCACGCACGGCGCGCAGGACTCGATCGTGCGCGTCGAAGGCAAGATCAAGGAGCCCGCGCAGTTCGGCCGGATCATCGTCGCGCAGCAGGGCGGTGCGCCGGTGTACCTGTCGCAAGTCGCCGACGTGATCGACGGCGAGAAGGAGGAAACGTCGCTCGCCCGGATCAACGGCCATCGCTCGATCACCCTCGACCTGCAGAAGGCGCAGGATGCGAACATCATCGAGACCGGGCAAGGCGTCGCCGACGCCGTCGCGGCGCTCAAGGCGAGGCTACCGCCGGACGTCGACCTGCGCGTAGTCTATTCCACCGCGGACGCGGCCAAGCGCAGCGTCGATCGCGTCAAGGAAACGATCGTCGAGGGCGCCTTGCTCACGGTCCTCATCGTCTTCGTGTTCCTGCATTCGTGGCGCAGTACCATCATCACCGGCCTCACGCTGCCGATCGCGGTCGTTGCGACATTCATCGCACTCTATGCGTTCGGCTTTACGCTCAATTTCATGACGCTGATGGCGCTTTCGCTGTGCATCGGCCTGCTGATCGATGACGCGATCGTGGTGCGCGAGAACATCGTGCGGCATCTCGCGCTCGGCAAGGATCATGTGACTGCGGCCCGCGAAGGCACCGACGAAATCGGTCTCGCGGTCATGGCGACGACCTTTGCGATCATCGCCGTGTTCGTCCCGATAGCGTTCATGAGCGGCATCATCGGACAGTTCTTCCTTCAATTCGGCCTGACCGTCACGGTCGCGGTGCTGGTCAGCCTGTTCGTGAGCTTCACGCTGGACCCGATGCTGTCGTCCGTCTGGCAGGATCCGGTCGGCGAACGCTTTGCGCGCGTGCCCTGGCTCGGCCGCTTGATGGACCGCGTCGAGCATGGCGTCGACTGGATCCATGTCGCGTATGGACGCGTGCTCGAATGGGCACTGGCGCATCGCATCAAGGTGCTCGCGATCGCGCTGGCGACGTTCGGTGCCAGTTTTCTGGTAGTTCCGCTGGTCGGCACCGAATTCGTCCCCGACACGGATCAGGGATTCATTTCGCTGCGACTCAACACCCCTGTCGGGTCGAGCCTCGAGTACACCGACAGCAAGGTGCAGCAGGTCGAGGAAGCGCTCAAGGCGCTTTCCCGAAGTCGCTCTGGTGATGACGACCGTCGGCACCAACGACGGCCGCAACTATGCGCGCGTCAATTTGCGACTCAGCGAGCGTTCCGCGCGCGACCGGTCGCAGAAAGAGATTGAGCGCGCGATCCGGAAGGCGCTCAAACCGATTCCCGGCATCGAATTGGCCATCGGCTTCGACCGGCCGGTATGGGTCAACCTGCTTGGGCCCGATCCGGAAATGCTGACACCGTTGATCACCCAGTTCGCGACTCAGGTTGCCAAAATCCCGGGCATCGCCGACCTCGAGATATCGGAAAAGGCGCGCAATCCCGCGCTGTCGATTCGTCTCAACAACGACGCCGCAGCGGATCTCGGTATCAACGTGCAGCAGGTCGGCGCCACGGTGCGGCCACTGCTCGCCGGCGACACGGTGAGCTATTGGATGGCACCCGATGGGCAGAACTACGAAGTCAACGTGCAATTGCCGAGGGACCGGCGACAGATCGCCGCGGATCTGGGCAACTTGTATCTGACCAGCAATCGCACCGGGCCCGACGGGACCGCGCGCATGGTGCCGTTGCGCCAGGTTGCCGAAATCGTCGAGACCACCAGTCCGCAACTGATCAAGCGCCAGGATTTGCAGCGCCGCGTCGCCCTCTATGCCAATGCCGAAGGACGGCCTTCGGGCGATGTCAACGACGACGTCGCGCGGCTGATCAAGGCGACCACGCTTCCTGCCGGCTATCGTTTCGATGTGGGCGGTCAAGCCAAGGACATGCGCGAGTCCTTTCAAGCCGCACTAGCGGCGCTTGGTCTCGCCGTCATTTTCATCTACCTGATTCTCGCTTCTCAGTTCGCGAGCTTCACGCAGCCGATCGCGATCATGGCGTCGCTGCCGTTTTCGCTTATCGGCGTTTTCCTCGCACTGCTCCTCACCGGAACGACGCTGAATATCTTTTCGATCATCGGTCTCATCATGCTGATGGGACTGGTCACCAAGAACGCGATCCTGCTCGTCGATTTCGCCAATCGCGCGCGGCGCGCGGGCGCATCGTTGAACGAGGCGCTCGCACAGGCGGGACAGGTACGACTGCGTCCGATCCTGATGACGACGGCGGCGATGATCGGCGGCATGCTGCCGCTGGCGCTCGGACTCGGCGAAAGCGGCGAGACGCAGGCGCCGATGGGACGCGCGATCATTGGCGGCGTCATCACCTCGACGCTGTTGACGCTGGTCGTGGTGCCGGTGATTTATACGTATCTGGCCGGTTGGTCGGAGCGGTGGAAAGCTCGGCGCACGGCGCGCCGATTGACGCCGAAGAGTCACCCGGCGCCCGGCGATTGACGTGCCATACTAATGGGCTGGATACTTCGCCGACCGCGAATCACTGGCGGATTCGAAATGCGTTCCCTGACCATGAACAAACGAGCTGCAAGGTCCTGATGATGATGACGCCATTGCAACCTGCGCCCGGCCATGCGCCGACGAGATCGGCAACCAATATCGCCTTCGAACGTGCACGTTTCAACATGGTCGAGCAGCAGATTCGCACCTGGGACGTCCTCGACCAGGATGTGCTCGACCTGCTGTTCATCATCAGGCGCGAGGATTACGTGCCGCCCACCTTTCGCGAGCTTGCGTTCGCCGACCTCGAGATTCCGCTGGGCGATGGCGAGCGGATGTGGACGCCGAAGATGGAAGCGCGGGTTGTGCAGGAACTGGCATTGCGGCCGGACGAATCGGCGCTCGAAATCGGCACCGGCAGTGGCTATCTCACGGCGTTGCTCGCGGCTCGAGCGGCGGACGTGACCAGCGTCGAAATCAATCCGCGGCTCGCGGCCGAAGCGCAGGCGAAGCTCAAGCGCGGCGGCGTCCACAAAGCGCGCGTCGAAACGGGTGATGGCGCGCGCGGTTACGGCAGCGCGATGTACGACGCCGTCGTGCTGACCGGATCGACGCCGATCCTGCCGGAGGCCTGGCTGCGGCAACTCAAACCCGGCGGGCGCCTGTTTGCGGTCGTCGGCGACACGCCGGTGATGACTGCTCGCCTGTTGCGCTGGACCGCACCCGGGGCGATCGTGACCGAGGACCTTTTTGAAACCGTGATCGGACCGCTCAAGAACGCCGCGCAACCGCAGCGCTTCGTGTTTTGATGCAGGGGCTGCAAGAGGGCCACAACCCGCACGCTCCCGCAACCTGACGACTGGAATTAGAAGATGTCGAAACACTTGCTTGCGATCGCGCTGTGCGCGTCGCTCGGCGGCGCGATTGACGCCGCGAACGCCGAAGATCTGACGCAGATCTATCGCGATGCACTGGTCAGTGACCCAACCCTCGCGGCAGCGCGTTCGACCTGGCAGGCGACGCAGGAAAACGTGCCGCAGGCGCGCGCCGGATTGCTGCCATCGGTGCTACTTTCCGTGCTTGCCAACGAACAGGACTACAGCCAGTCGTTACACACCGATCCGCAGACAACATTTCACCAACAGTTTCCGACGGCGGGATACACGGTGTCCGCGAGTCAACCGCTGTATCGCCCGCAAAATTCGATCGGATTCGACCAGGCCAAGCAGCAGGTAACGCAAGCCGATTACGTATTGGCGTCCGCGCAGCAGGATCTCATCGTACGCGTGGCGCAGTCCTACTTCAACGTGCTCCTGGCGCAGTTCACGATCGAATTGACGGCGAGCCAGAAGGCCGCAGTCAGCGAAAATCTGGCGCAGGCCAAGCGCAACTTCGAAGTCGGCACGGCGACGATTACCGACACCAATGACGCCCAGGCGAAGTACGACCAGATCGTGGCGCAGGAAATTTCGGTGCGCAACGATCTCGAGAATGCACTTGCCGCGCTGCGCGCCATTATCGGCCGCCTGCCGAAGGACCTGAAGCGGTTCGACCGCAAGTTCGAGCCGGAGCCGCCAATGCCCAATGCGCTCGAACCCTGGATGGACAAGGCCATTCGAGAGAACCTGCAAGTACGCATCGCTCAATCCAATCTCGATATCGCCAACCTCGAAGTCGATCGTCAACGCGCGGGTCACTATCCGACGGTCGACCTGGTGGCGAGCTTCAACCAGAACTATGCCGGGGGAGGCGCGTCGACTGCCGTGGCTTCCAATTTTGCCACCGACTACCGGCTCGGTCTGATTGGCGTGCAGTTGAATCTACCGATCTATCAGGGCGGTTCGGTGGATTCGAAGGTGCGGCAGGCGATCGCGAATCAGGACGCAACCCGCCAGAATCTCGAGGCGGCAAGGCGGAGCGCGCAGCTGTTGGCACAGAGCTCGTTCGCCGGTGTCACCAATGGCGTGGCGCAGGTCAAAGCTCTCGACCAGGCGCTTGCTTCGGCACAGGTTTCCTACGAGTCGAACAAGCTCGGTCTCGAGGTCGGCGTGCGTACCAACCTCGATGTCCTCAATCAGCAGCAACAGGTCTTCCAGACGCGCTTCAACCTTGCGCAAACCTACTACAACTTCGTGATCAACAGCCTGAAACTCAAGCAGGCCGTCGGCACGCTCAACGACACCGACGTCGAGCAGATCAATCGCGATCTCAACGGTTGAGGTTTCGCTGTTCCAGGCGAGGCTCCAGCCAGCGCATCAGACGATCGGTCGCGCCGCGATGCGAGGCATGAAATGCCCCGGCGGCTTCCTGCATCGCATCGCGTTGCGCAGGATCGCCGAAGAGCGCGCCGACCGCATGGATCAGGGCCTCCGCGTCCGCGACGCGTTGCGCGGCGCCCGCCGCGACCGCACCGGTCGCCGCTTCGCTGAAATTGAACGTGTGCGGGCCGATCAGCACCGGCGTGCCGACGGCCAATGCCTCGATCAGGTTTTGCCCGCCCAGCCGTAACAAGCTGCCGCCGATGAACGCCAGATCGGCCGCGGCGTAGTACGATAATAGTTCGCCCATCGAATCGCCGAGTACCACGCCAACATCGGCGGGCACCGCTCGGTTGTCGCTGCGCCGCACGAATGGCACGCTACGCGCGTCCAGCAGCGCCGCGACGTCCGCGAAGCGCTGGGGATGACGAGGCACGATGACCAGCAACGTTTCCCGCGGCAGCGGCGTGTGTGCCAGGGCATCGAGGATCAGCGCTTCCTCGCCGTCGCGCGTGCTCGCCGCAAGCCACACCGGGCGCGTCGCACCGAAGCGGGTTCGCAATTCGTGGCCGAGCGCCCGCGCTTGCGCGCCGACCGCAAGGTCGAACTTGATGTTGCCCGTGACGACGGGCGCTTGCGCGCCGAGCGCCGCGAGCCTCGCCGCGTCGTCGGGGGACTGCGCCGCAACGCCAGCCAATCGACCGAACAGCGGGCGGGTCAATGACGGGATGTGCGCATACCCGCGTGCCGAACGTCGCGACATGCGCGCGTTGACAAGGAACAGCGGCATGCCGATGGCACGTGCGTGTGCCACGATGTTCGGCCACAGCTCCGTCTCCAGCAAGAAACCCGCAGCAGGACGGAAATGTTTGAAAAAGCCATGCACGGCGAATGGCACATCGTACGGCAGCCACGCCTGGACGACGTTGTCGCCGAATAGCGAACGCCCGGTTTGCCGCCCCGTCGCAGTCATGTGGGTGAGCAGAATCGCCGCGCGTGGATACGCGACCTTCAGTCGCTGGACGAGTGGAAACGCGGCACGGGTTTCGCCTAGCGACACGGCGTGGACCCAAAGCAGCGGTGCACCGACCACGGTGGCATCGTAACGACCGAAGCGCTCACCGATGGCGAGCCGGTATCCAGGCTCCGCGCGTCCGCGCCACCAAAGGCGCAACGGCAGCAACGGTAGCGCGGCGGTGCCCAGCGCCGTATACAGCACGCGCGCAAATTCCATCAGCAGCCTGGCGCGTTGTTGATGAGCTCCGCCGCAGCGGCGATGACTTCAGCCGGGGTCGGTACAACGCCAATTCCGCCCAGATCGCGCGCACGCGTGCTCGCGCGCTGGACGCCCGCCAGGCGGGGATCGGTGGCCACAAAGAGTGCAATTGTCGGGACGGATAGCGCCGCGGCCAGGTGGACGAGCCCAGTGTCGACGCCGCAGACCAGCTCGGCATGCGCAAGCATCGACGCGAGCCTTGGCAAGCTGTGATGCGACGGAACGAGCGTACCCGGAACGTCGGCAGCGAGCGCCGCGCTACGGGCCGACTCGTCGGCGCTGCCCCAGGGCAGTACCACCGTGAACCCTGCCGCGCTGAAATGCTCGATCAATTTCTTCCAGTGCACGTCCGGCCACAACTTGTCTGCACGGCTCGTTGCGTGCAGGAAGACAACGTACCGCGCCGCTGGCGCATCGTGCAGTGGCGGCGGCACCAGGTCGAAGTGTGGCGGCCCTTGCGGCTCGTAGTCAAACGTGGCTCCCGCGAGTTGACGGCAACGGTCGATCAAGTGCTGCTTCGGATCGACGCGATGGCGCCGGCGGTAGGCGATGGTGGCGGCGGGCTCGCGGATGCTGGCACGATCGGGTCCGTGCACGGGGCCGCGCGCGAGCCAGGCAAGCAACGCGCCCTTGACCTGCTCCTGCAAATCGATGATCGCGGTATAACGATCGCCGGCGAGTTGCCGCCGGAAGGCGGCAAACTCGCGCCAGGTCGAACGCGTCAGAAGGTGATGGCGCCACCGTCGCAGCGCGACGGGAATGACCCGACGTACACCGCGATTCAGGGCGATCAATCCTGCAAATGGTTCTTCGGCGACCCAGTCGACGACGATGCCCGCTCGATGACATGCGAGGTCGTGCACGATCGGCATAGCATGCACGATGTCACCCAGGGACGATGGCCGAATGATCAGCACACTGGTCACGTCGGGTCGCTCATGCCTGATGCGTGCAATTCAAAGCGGGAATGCAGCGACGGATGCGTTGCTGGTGGCTTGCGGGAACGATTGCACGTAGAATGGATTGCGCCTTCCTGCGCGCTTTTGCGCCACGCGCCTTGCCAACCGCGCAACGCAGAATCGAACTCGACGCGATGTCCGATCCGTTTGCCCCACTTAGCCTGTCCGTTGTCGTGATCACGCGCAATGCCGGCGCGGAACTCGCCGAGTGCCTGGATTCCGCGGAATTTGCCACGGAGATGATCATCGTCGATTCCGGCAGTGCCGATAATACCGTAGAAATTGCCCGCAGCCGCGGCGCGCGCGTCATCGAACAGGCGTGGCTCGGATTCGGCCCGCAGAAGAATTTTGCCGTTGCGCAGGCCACGCACGATTGGGTGTTATCCCTCGACGCGGATGAGCGCGTCACAACTGCGCTCGCGGACGGCATCCGCGCCGCACTCGCCGCACCGCGTTATAACGCCTACACGATGGCTCGCCGCAATCGGTTTCTCGGGCGCTGGCTCCGCCACGGCGAAGGATATCCGGACTGGAACTTGCGGCTTTTCGATCGCCGCCATGCCCGATGGAGCGACGATGTGGTGCACGAGCACGTGCTTGCCGACGGTCCGGTCGGCAAACTCGACGGGGACCTTCTGCACGCGTCGGCGGAATCGCTCGATGCCTACCTCGCCAAGCAGAACCGCTATACGACACTACAGGCCGAGGCGCTGTACGCCCGTGGCGAGCATTCTTCAACGCTGCGGTTGGTGGCCTCCCCGCTCGTACGGTTCTTCCGATTTTACGTGCTGCGCGCGGGCTTCCTCGACGGCGTCGCGGGCTTGACCCACATCGCCATCGGTTGTTTCAACAGCTTTTGCAAGTACGCCAAATTGCGTGCGCTCGAACAGGCCGGACGCGCGCGATGAGGGTATTGGTGACCGGTGCCGCGGGATTCATCGGCATGCATCTCGCGCTGCGGTTGCGCACCGACGGCGCCGATGTCGTTGGCGTCGACTCCTTCGACCCATACTACGACGTCTCACTCAAGCGCGATCGCGCGGCGCGGCTTGCAGCGGCAGGCGTTACGTGCAGCGCGCTGGATCTCGCCGATCAGGAACCGACCGCAGCGTTGTTCCGCGCCGGCCGGTTCAGCCATGTCGTGCACTTGGCGGCGCAACCGGGGGTGCGCTATTCGTTGATCAATCCTGCTGCGTACCTCCGCAACAACGTCGATGCGTTTGGCACGGTGCTCGAAGGTTGTCGTCATACGAGCGTCGCCCACCTGGTCTATGCTTCGAGTTCGAGTGTCTATGGCGCGAGCCACAAACTGCCGTTTTCGGAAGACCAGAACGTCGATCACCCCGTCAGTGTGTATGCGGCGACCAAGCGCGCGGACGAACTGCTGGCGCACAGCTACAGCCACCTCTACCGGCTGCCCGCGACCGGTCTGCGGTTTTTTACCGTCTACGGTCCGTGGGGACGCCCCGACATGGCGCCCATGCTTTTCACGCGGTCGATCCTGGAAGGCCAGCCCATCAAGGTGTTCAATTTTGGGAAGATGCGACGCGATTTCACATACGTCGACGATATTGTCGAAGGCATCGTGCGCTTGCTTGCGTTGCCTCCTGCGGAACCGCAAGGCACTGCCCCGCACACGATCTACAACATCGGCAACCACGATGCGATCGATCTCGAATCGTTCATCGGCGAACTGGAGCGATTGCTTGGCCGCCGCGCGGTGAAGGAGTACCTGCCGATGCAGGCAGGCGACGTACCGGCAACCTTCGCGTCCGTCGATCGACTCGCCGCGGCAACGGGCTTCGCGCCGACGACACCGATCGCGGAAGGACTCGCGCGTTTCGTCGCCTGGTATCGAGAGTATTACCGCGTGCAATGATAAAATTTGCGGCAATCAAATTGGGGCAGGCATGATCCTCGTGACTGGCGGCGCCGGATTCATCGGCGCCAATTTCGTGCTGGACTGGCTCGATCTCGGCGGCGAGACGGTGCTCAATCTCGATCGCCTGACGTATGCCGGCAATCTCGGCAACTTGGCCTCCGTCAAGGACGACGTGCGACACCGGTTCGTGCACGGCGATATCGGCGATCGTGGGCTCGTTGCGAGCCTCCTCGCGACACATCGCCCTCGCGCGATCGTCAATTTCGCCGCTGAGACACACGTCGACCGCTCGATCCACGGCCCCGCAGCGTTTGTCGAGACCAACGTTGTCGGCACGTTTGCACTCCTTGACGTCGCGCGTGCGCACTTCGCCTCACTGCCGCCTTTGGAGCGGGATCACTTTCGCTTTCTGCACGTTTCCACCGACGAAGTGTTCGGGTCGCTCGGGCCGCGCGACGCGGGATTTTCGGAAACAACCGCGTACGCGCCCAACAGCCCTTATTCGGCGTCGAAAGCAGCGGCCGATCATCTGGTACGCGCCTATCACCACACCTACGGCCTGCCCGTGCTGACGACGAATTGCTCCAACAACTACGGGCCACGACAGTTTCCGGAGAAACTGATCCCGCTGATGATTCACAACGCCATCACGGGCAAGCCCCTGCCGGTGTACGGCGACGGTGCCAATGTGCGCGATTGGTTGTATGTCGGCGATCACTGCACGGCCATTCGTACCGTGCTTGAGCGCGGACGGCCGGGCGAAACCTACAACGTCGGGGGCAACGCCGAGCGCACCAATCTGGATGTCGTGGAAACATTGTGCCGGATCCTCGGCGACCAACGCCCCGGCCGCGACTACCGGGCGCAGATAACGTTCGTGAAGGATCGTCCGGGCCACGACCGGCGTTATGCGATCGACGCTGCAAAGGTCAATCGCGAATTCGGCTGGATGCCGCGCGAGACCTTTGAATCCGGACTCGGACGCACCGTCCGTTGGTATCTGGACAACAGCGCGTGGCTCTCCGCGGTCACGAGCGGCGAATACCACAAGTGGGTCTCGCTCAACTATGCCGCAGGGGCGGCAGCATGAGCATACGCAAAGGGATCATCCTTGCCGGCGGTTCGGGCACACGGCTGTATCCGGTCACGCACGTGCTTTCCAAGCAACTGCTTCCCGTGTACGACAAGCCGATGATCTACTATCCACTGTCGACGCTGCTCCTCGCCGGCATCCGCGACATCCTGCTCATCTCCACGCCGGAGGACACTCCCCGCTTTGCCGCGCTGCTGGGCGATGGCTCGCGCTGGGGCATCAGCCTCACGTATGCGGTGCAACCTTCGCCCGATGGCCTGGCGCAGGCCTTTATCATCGGCCGCGAATTCATCGGCCGAGACCCCTCGGCGCTGGTGCTCGGCGACAACATTTTCTATGGCCATGACTTCCAGCCGATGCTTGAACGCGCGAACGCACGCACCGACCACGCCACGGTTTTTGCTTATCCGGTCGCCGATCCGGAGCGCTACGGCGTCGCCGAGTTCGATGCGAGCGGGCGCGTGGTGAGCCTCGAGGAAAAACCGGTTCACCCCAAGTCGCGTTACGCGGTGACCGGACTCTATTTCTATGACAACGAGGTCATCGACATCGCCGCGGTGCTGCAGCCATCTGCGCGGGGCGAACTCGAGATTACCGACGTCAACCGCGTGTATCTGCAGCACCGCCAGCTCTATGTGGAAGTAATGGGGCGCGGCATGGCGTGGCTCGACACCGGCACCCACGAGTCGCTGCTCGAGGCGGGTCAGTACATCGCAACGATCGAACGTCGTCAGGGCCTGAAAGTCGCGTGTCCGGAGGAAATCGCCTTCCGCCTCGGCTATATCGACGCGGCGGCGCTCGAATCGCTTGGCCAGGCGATGGCCAAGAATGCCTATGGGCAGTACCTGCTCGGCTTGTTGCGCGAACCCCTCGTGCGCTGAGCGCGATGAAGATAACGCCTACCGCCCTGCCGGAGATCTTGCTGATCGAGCCGCGCGTTTTCGGCGATGCGCGTGGGTTCTTCTTCGAAAGCTACAACCAAAGAACCCTTGCAGAGGCCGGCCTCGAGGGCGATTTCGTGCAGGACAATCATTCGCTGTCCGCACGCGGCGTTCTGCGCGGGCTCCACTATCAGATCGAACACGCGCAGGGCAAGCTCGTGCGTGTAATCGCCGGCGAGGTGTTCGACGTCGCGGTCGACGTCAGACGTGGTTCGGTCAACTTCGGACGTTGGGTCGGCGTGACGCTCTCCTCCGCAAACAAACGCATGCTGTGGATCCCGCCTGGCTTTGCGCACGGTTTCCTGGTGCTCTCGGAGTCGGCCGAGTTCGTCTACAAGACGACCGACTACTGGTATCCGGAGTTCGAACGCTGCCTGCTGTGGAACGACCCCGCGCTCGGCATTTCTTGGCCGCTGGTCGGCACACCAACCCTGGCCGCCAAAGACGCGGCCGGGCGGCCACTGGCGCAGGCTGACGTCTACCCGTGACTCGGCCGACGATCCTGCTGACGGGTGCCAACGGTCAGGTCGGCTTCGAATTGCAGCGCGCGCTCGTGGCGTATGGCAAAGTGATTGCCTGCGATCATCAAAAGCTCGACCTTGGCGATCGCGATGCGCTGGTCGACGCAGTGCGCTCGCTGAAGCCGCAGCTCATCGTCAACGCGGCGGCGTATACCGCGGTTGATCGCGCGGAGTCGGAAGTCAGCCGAGCCGAGGCCATCAACGCGCTGGCGCCAGCCATCCTTGCCGAGGAGGCCAAGCACATCGATGCGGCGCTGATCCATTTTTCCACCGACTACGTCTTCGATGGCGCGAGCACGTTGCCTTATGACGAACAGGCGCTGACCGGCCCGTTGAACGTCTACGGTCGGACCAAGCGTGATGGCGAGCGTGCCATCGCAGCAATCGGCGGCGCCCATCTGATCTTTCGCACGAGTTGGGTGTATGGTTTGCGCGGTGCCAATTTCTTGTTGACGATGCTGCGCCTCGCAGCGGAACGCGATGAATTGCGTGTCGTTGCCGACCAGTTCGGCGTCCCGAACTGGAGCCGGGACCTCGCTACGACGGTCGCGGCAGTCGTCAGCAAGGGCCTGCCGACGGTCGTCGAGCGAGCGGGGCTCTACCATCTGAGCGCCGGCGGGGCCACAAGCTGGTTCGATTTCGCACGCGCGATCATCGGCGACGTGAAGCGACCGCGCGTGGTGCCAATCACGACCGCAGAGTATCCGACGCCGGCACGACGTCCGGCGTACGGTGTGCTCGCGACCGGAAAATTCGACCGAACCTTCGGTATCGCGTTGCCGACATGGGACGACGCGCTGGCGCGCTGTCTCGCGGAGCGACGCGTGACTCAGGGCGTCGCCTGAGCGCGTCGTTCAGAAATTGAGCGTGCAGTATGCGGGTGTGCCGACGACGATCGTGGTTCCTGCGCCCGCCAACACGATGGCATTCATCCCGAAGGTCACGCCTTCGAGCGCGGCGTTGTAGCGATAGGCCGCCAGCGTCGGCAATGGTTCGATGCCGACCTGCGCCGTGGATTGGTCGGTGGTCGTGATCTGGCAGCGCGTGCACGGTTTCACCAATTTCAGCATGGCATCGCCGATCGTCAATCCGTCGATGTGGTCTTCGTCGAAAGCACCGATGCCGGAAAGCATGACATTGGGTCGAAAACGATCGATGCGGAGCGGCGTCTGCAGGCGGCTGTTCAGATCCGCAAGCGACGCCTCGGACGCCACCAGGACAGGATAGCCGTCCGCAAACGAGTGATGTGCGCCGCCCGGCCCCGCGAAATCCGAATTACAGTAGCGCCTCACCTCGGGATCGAAGCGTACCAGTCGCACCGGGCAACCGATCCAGGTCGACAGCGCCGCTGCCACCTCGTCGCCTTGATCGACTGCCGGCAATGTGTCACGCCAGATGGTCACATCGCGACGTGGGCCCTGATGCAGGAGCGACACGGCGAGCGGCTCCAGGCCCGGACCCGCAATTTCCAGTGCAGTTTCCGACAGCGCGGGCACCAGCAACGCGAGGCGCGGCACGGTGCGCTGCGTGATGAAAATGCCGCCTTCGTCGACGATCAGCCATTCGCGGTCGTGGGCAATGCCACGCTCGGTCAACCGGGCTTCAGAGAGCGCGACGCCACGACAGCTCTTCACGGGGTAGACGTAGAGCGACGTGATGGTGGCGTTAAAATCCCCCATGCCGCCCGCTCAAATAAAGAGGGCGGCGCGGACGCCGCCCTGCCTGTCGGTCGATTTGCGGGCGCTCAATACAGTCCAGACGTGTACTGCACGAGGGCCTGCATTTCGCTGTCGCTCAGCCTCGCTGCGACCTGGGACATGACGCGACCGTTGGTGTCCTTGCCGGCCTTGTCCATGCCGCGCTCACCGGCCTTGAAAGCCTTCAGTTGCGCGAGCGTGTAGTCAGCGTGTTGCCCGCCCAGGCGCGGATAGCGCGACGGTATGCCGGCGCCGTCCGGCGAGTGACAGGCGGCGCACGCCGGCAATCCGGTAGCTGCGTTGCCGCCGCGAAAGAGTTTCTGGCCGCTCAGTGCCAGTTCGCGGTCCTTGGTACCCGCTGGCTTGGGCTTCTGCTCTGAAAAATAGATGCCGAGCGCGCGCATGTCCTCGGCACTCAGCGTGGCCACCATGCCTGCCATGATCGCGTTGTTCCGGATGCCGCTTTTGAAGTGCTCGAGCTGCGCGGTAATATACGCAGCTTGTTGTCCAGCGAGATTGGGGTTGGCGGGAGTCGGACTATTGCCGTCAGCACCGTGGCACGCAGCGCAAACCTGGTCCACGGTTTGTTTGGCTTTTGCCAGATCGGGCTTGGCCTGGGCTTCCGCTGCCAGCGCCATGCCATTGGCCATCAAAGCGATCGGGCCCGCAAGCAGCCACAAAGCGAATCTCATTTCTTGAACTCCCTGATTCCGGCAATGCCGGCGTCTGCCATCCTTACCGACGCCGAGAACTTATGCCGCGACAGTCCGAAAAGCACCGTATTGTACCGAAACTGCGACGACCGGCGGAGTCCGCCGGTGGTGTACAGGCGCATCCGCTCCATCACGCGGAATTCCTGACGACGGCAGCAGATTGGGTCCAGCTCCCGGCGGCCGGAGCGCCGGAAATCGCATTCGCGGGACGGTCAAATGCCGGCAAATCTTCCGCGATCAACGCGCTTACACTGCGCACGCGGCTCGCCTATACAAGCAAGACGCCGGGCCGCACGCAGCACATCAATCTGTTTCGCCTAAGATCCGGCGCTTTGCTGGCCGACCTTCCGGGATACGGCTATGCAAAGGTACCGGAAGCGACGCGCCGCCACTGGCAACACTTCATTGCGAAATACCTCGCCGAGCGCGCGCCGCTGATCGGGCTGCTGCTGGTCATGGATGCGCGTCATCCGCTGACCGATCTGGACTGGAAGATGTTCGGGTGGTTTCTGCCGACCGGCCGGCCGATCCACGTTTTGCTCACCAAGTGCGACAAACTTGGGGCCGAAGCGCAGCAACGCACGCTGGACACCGTGCGCAGACTGCTGAAGGAAACGTATGGAGCGCGCGCTCAGATTGGCGTGCAACTGTTCTCGGCGACCCGCCGCGTCGGCATTGCCGAAGCGGAGGTCGCGCTCGCCAGCTGGCTCGGCCCTCTGGCGCACTGAATAAAAAAGGCCCCGGCATCAAGGGGAGTGACACGGGGCCCAAGAACGCCCGGCGGCTGGCACTAGGACACAACCGCAGGACACCCGCTCAGGGAGGAAAGCGGGAGACGTTTAACCGTCTGTAAGTTCTGACCGCACCTTTTTTGCGGAGTTCCGTAATTTGATCGGCGCGCTGCGACGGCGTAAGAAATACGTTCACCACCTGCGTGACGACAACGAAAAGGCATGATCACAAACGTCGCCCAACCATTGCGGCGGTTGCCCGGGCCGGGTGGTGCGCGCTACGATGCGCCAACACCTTGACCTGCGACGATTGAACGCCCTAAACATCGAAAACATGAATTTCGCCGGAAAATTCCCTGAGCGCCGCCAACGCCGCATGCGCCGCGACGACTTTTCGCGGCGGCTCATGCGTGAGCATCGCCTGTCGAGCGACGATCTGATCTATCCCGTTTTTGTCCAGGATGGCACCGGGCGCGAAGATCCCGTTCCGTCATTGCCCGGTGTCTCACGCAAGAGTATCGACTTGCTGCTGCGAGACGCCGAGCGGTGCATGGAACTCGGCGTGCCGGCCATCGCCTTGTTTCCGGTCATCGGCGCAGATAACAAGTCGCTCGACGCCGCCGCGGCTTGGGATGCGCAGGGGTTGGTGCCGCGTACCGTACGCGCGCTGAAATCGCGCTTTCCGGCGCTCGGCGTGGTCACCGATGTCGCGCTTGATCCCTACACCAGCCATGGCCAGGACGGGTTGCTTGACGCCAACGGTTACGTGACGAACGATCTGACCGTCGCTGCGCTGGTTCGCCAGGCGCTGTGCCACGCCGAGGCCGGCGTCGATGTCGTTGCGCCGTCGGACATGATGGACGGGCGCATCGGCGTATTGCGCAGCGCGCTCGATAAGGCGGGATTCGACAAGCCGCGCATCCTTGCGTATTCCGCCAAGTATGCCTCGAGCTTCTACGGGCCTTTCCGTGATGCGGTTGGGTCCGCGGCCAACCTTGCGAGTGGGGACAAATACACTTACCAGATGGACCCCGGCAACAGCGATGAAGCACTGTGGGAGGTCTACCTCGACCTCCAGGAAGGTGCCGACATGGTGATGGTCAAGCCCGGGCTGCCGTACCTCGACATCCTGCACCGCGTGAAGACGACTTTTGGCGTTCCTACGGCGGTTTATCAGGTCAGCGGCGAATACGCGATGCTCAAGGCAGCCGCAAGCAACGGGTGGCTCGACGAGCGCGCGTGCGTTCTCGAATCCCTTATCGCCTTCAAGCGCGCAGGCGCCGACGCGATCCTGACCTATTTTGCGCTGGATGCTGCCGCGTGGCTCAGCTAGGAGTTGCCCCGGCGGAATCGGCGTCCAATAGCATCCGCAGTTCATTGTGTGTCAGGCGTGCATCCTCGTCTCTCCGCGGCCTGTTGCGTCTTTGCAACGGCGAAACGATCTGCAACCGGACCGCGCTGTCGCCGCGACCGGCAACGAGTTGGGTCGGTGATTGCTGTCCGGTGCCGCTCGGTTCGTAGTCGATACCCGCGTTGATCAGGCCCAGTTCCACGGCTTTGGGGTCCTCGGCTTCAAGTTCGAGGTGGACGGCGCTGTGAGCCGTGGCCCAGCCAGCGGCAACGCCGCCTATCAGCACGGGACGCCATGCCGCAAGGCGGTCCATCCATGCCATCGCGGTCTGGCGTTGCTGGCGCAGTGACACCGCCTGGGCATCCGCGCGGAACAAACTGTTGTAATCACGCAACGCCTGTTCGATCTCCTCATTGCCGGGCAACGGCTCATTCTCGGCGAACCCGAGTTCCCGGCAAGCCTTGCGTTTTGCCGCCGACCAGTCGGTGAGACCGTGTTCCGCGATCAATCGTGCCGCGGTCTGGGCAATCTGGGCGCGATTACGCTGGCCCCTGGGCGACTCGACACGAGCCATAGCCTGTTAAAACAGTTGGTTACGGACTTCGCGGGGAGTTTGTGCCCCAGGCGGAGCGAGGGCGTCTTCCCGCTGGCGCGGCGGAAACTCTGCGTAGAAATATTCAGTAATCCCGCCCTCGCTCTCGCGCAGCCCCGTTTCCGCGTTGATACGTGCAACCAGGATGCCATCCGGCGGCTTGAGCGGAACTTCCGGGACGCCCTTGAGCGATTTGGCCATGTAGGCCATCCAGATGGGCAGCGCCGCGACGGCGCCCGTCTCCTGCGCTCCCAGCGTCCTTGGCTGATCGAAACCGATCCAGGCGACGGCAACTTCGGCGGCGTTGAAGCCGCAAAACCAGGCATCGACGCTATCGTTGGTCGTCCCGGTCTTGCCAGCGAGATCCTGTCGCCCGAGTTGCATGGCTCGCGCCGCGGTGCCGCCGCGGACGACGTCGCGCATCATCGTCGTCATGATGAAGGCGTTGCGCGGGTCGATGGCTCGGTCGGCCGTTTCGCCGGCGATCGCGGGCTCGGCTTTGGACAGCACGTTGCCCTTGCTGTCGACGACGTGATCGATAAGGTAGGGCGTGATGCGATAGCCACCATTGGCGAAGACCGCGTACGCGGCGACCATCTGCAGTGGCGTCGCTGCGCCGGCGCCGAGGCCCATCGGCAGGTAGGGCGGATGCAGCTTCGGGTCGAAGCCAAACCGCGTGATGTAGTCCTGTGCGTACTGAGGCGTGATCGCCTGCATGACGCGTACGGTGACCAGATTCTTGGATTTCATGAGGGCGGTTCGCAGGCGCATCGGGCCCTCGAATTTGCCGTCGAAATTCTTGGGTTCCCAGGCATCGCCACCGGTTTGCGCCGCCTCGAAGTACAGCGGCGCGTCGTTGACTACGGTAGCCGGACTGAAGCCCTTTTCCAGCGCCGCGGAATAGATGAATGGCTTGAAGGCCGACCCCGGCTGGCGCAGTGCCTGGGTGACATGATTGAACTTATTGCGATCGAAATCGAAGCCGCCGACCAGCGAGATGATGGCGCCGTCCGCGGGCTTGAGGGCGATGAAAGTTGACTCGACCTGCGGCAGTCTGCACGACTTGCCATGCACCCTTTTCGTCGCGGCTGACTCTGATCACTGCGCCGCGCCGGATGCGGTTACCCGACGCCGCTTTGTCGCCAAGAGACCGCGCCGCGAACTTGAGTCCGTCACCGCTGATCGCCACTTGGTCGCCATCGCTGCGTACCGCCTTGATTGCCGTCGGGGTCGCCTCGAGCACGATGGCCGCGACAAGGTTGTCGCTGTCGGACAAATCCTGAAACGCGCGGTCCAGCGCCGCGTCGAGTTCGACGGGATCGTCGGGCAGGGTGACGAATGTTTCAGGGCCCCGGTAACCGTGTCGACGGTCGTAATCGAGCACCCCGCGGCGGACCGCCGCATAAGCGATGTCCTGTTCAGCTTTGCGCACTGTCGTATAGACGCGCAGACCACGCGTATAGCTCTCGTCGCCATAGGTTTCGACGATCGCCTGGCGGGCCATTTCGGCGACGAATTCGGAATGCGCGGTGTTGTCCCGCAAGGTCTGGCGCACCACCAGGGGAGCGTCCTGTGCCTCCTTGAACTGGGCGTCGGTAATGAATTTGAGTTCGTGCATCCGACGCAGGACGTACAACTCGCGGCTCCGGGCGCGCTTTGGATTCACGACGGGGTTGTAAGCCGAGGGTGCCTTGGGCAACCCGGCCAGCATCGCCGCCTCGGCGACGTCGACTTGGGCCAGCGGCTTGCCGTAGTAGATCTGGGCCGCTGCGGCAAATCCGTACGCGCGCTGACCGAGGAAAATCTGGTTGACGTACAACTCCAGTATCTCGTCCTTGGAGAGGCTGGCCTCGATCTTGTAGGCAAGCAGAACCTCGCGCAATTTGCGAGTAAGCGTTCGCTCACGTGTCAGGAAGAAGTTGCGGGCCACCTGCATCGTGATGGTCCCTGCGCCTTGCTGGGTACCGCTGGTGAAATTGGCGAACGCGGCGCGTCCCACGGACAGGAAGTCGACGCCGCCATGCTGGTAAAAGCGCTCGTCCTCGGCGGCCAGAATGGCTTGGCGCATGACTCTGGGGCACGTCCTGGATCTTGACGATGGCCCGGCGCTCTTCGCCAAATTCTCCAAGCAGGTCGCCCTCCACAGAGAGAATTCGGAGCGGGATCTTGGGCTGGTAGTCCGTCAATGCCTCCAGCGAGGGTAAAGTCGGATAAAGTAGCGCAAAGACAAAGGCACCCAGAAGGGCCCCAACCAGCGCCAAGCCAAACAGGACGGAGGCCAGATAGATGAGCCAGCGCTTTAGCATGGTTGAATGAAAGTTACCGGGGGGGTGGGTTGGAGCGGCGATTATATGCAGGGTTGGAGCTCAAAATAAACTTGAAAAAAATGGTTTTACAAGGCTTATACTTGCTGCTAGCATTTAATGTAACTTATATGTAATCGGCCTAAGCTTGTACTGTCGAAGAAAACTCCCATCCGCGACTAATGTAAATTATACGTAACGCATCTAAGCATCCCATGCTGAAGGAAAAACTCGATACCGCGCTTGCGTTTCTGCAGACGAAGTCGCCGCCGCTGATTGGCGTCGACATCAGTTCGTCCGCGCTCAAGCTCGTCGAACTTTCGGAAACGGGCAAGGGCGCCTATCGGCTCGATCGCTATGCCATCGAAGCGCTTCCCAAGGATGTCGTAACCGACGGTAACATCGCCAACCTCGATCAGGTGAGTGAAGCCCTGCGCCGCGCCTACAAACGCCTCGGCAGCCGCAACCGCAACATCGCCATGGCGCTGCCGACGGCGATGGTGATCACCAAGAAGATTATCGTCCCTTCCGGCCAGACCGAGGAAGAACTTGAACTCCAGGTCGAAACCGAAGCCAACCAATACATTCCGTTCGCGCTCGACGAAGTCAATCTCGACTTCCAGATCCTCGGACCGGCACCGAACAACCCCGAGGAAGTCGAAGTCCTGATCGCCGCGTCGCGCAAGGAAAAGGTCGACGACCGCGTAGCCATCGCCGATGCCGCCGGGCTCAAGCCGCGCGTCATGGACGTCGAGTCGTACGCCACGGAGGAAGTGTTCCGCATGATTTCCCCGTCGCTGCCGGCCAACGGCCGCGACCAGAATATCGCGCTCGTCGACGTCGGTGCGCATGTCATGCACTTCTACGTCCTTCGCAACAGTCAGATCCTGTTTTCGAGAGACCAGGCGTTTGGCGGCAATCAGTTGACCCACGACATCCAGCGTGCGTTCAATTTATCCCCCGAAGAGGCGGAATCGGCGAAGAAAAATGCGGGACTGCCGGAGAATTATGACGCGGATGTGCTGCACCCGTTCATGGAGACGCTGGCGCTGGAGGTCACGCGCGCGTTGCAGTTCTTCTTTACCTCGACGTCCTACAGCCAGGTCGACCAAGTCGTGCTCGCCGGCGGATGCGCGCTGCTGCCCGGGCTCGATGAGCTGATCGCCAAGCGTGCGGGAGTCAACACGATCGTCGGCAATCCCTTCGCCAGCATGACGATCTCGGATCGGATCCGGCCGCGCCAGCTCGCGACGGACGCGCCGCTTCTACTGATCGCCTGCGGCCTCGCGCTGCGAAGCTTCGAGTAGCCATATGGTACGCATCAACCTACTGCCGCACCGCGAGCAGAAGCGCCAGGCGCGCCAACGCCAATTCGTGTCGATCGCCATTGGCCTGGCAGTTCTGGCGCTGGCGGTCATCGGCCTCGTCCACGTGGTCATTGCCGCCCGGATCGAGAACCAGAACAGCCGCAACGCGCTGCTCAAGACGGAAATCGCCAAGCTCGATGACCAGATCAAGGAAATCGACAAGCTGCGCGAGCAGACGCAGGCGCTCCTCGCGCGCAAGCAAATCGTCGAAACGCTGCAGGCCAATCGGACCGAAGCCGTGCACGCGCTCGATCAGCTCGTGCGCCAGCTGCCGGACGGGTTGTACCTGAGGTCGGTCAAGCAAAATGGCGCCAAGGTCACGCTGATCGGCTACGCGCAGTCCAACGCACGCGTATCGACGCTCATGCGCAACATCGAAAGTTCGCCGTGGCTCGGTTCGCCGGAGCTCGTCGAGATCAAGTCGGTCGCGCTGGACAAGCAGAAGGTCAATGAATTCACGCTGAATCTGCAGATGAAACGGCAGACCGAAGTCGCTCCCGGAATGCCGGGCAGTCCGGCCAGGCGGCGCGCCGGTCGCCAAGGGGCCGAAAGGATGACACTCGACGATCTCCGCCGATTGAACCTGCGCGACGCAGGCAACTGGCCGCTGCTTCCGAAGATACTCGTACTCGGCCTGGTCTTCATCGCCATCGTGGCAGCCGGCGGCTTCTTCGACTGGAAGGACCAGCTCGAAGTCCTGGACAAGCAACAGGATGAGGAGCTCAAGCTCAGGCAGAGCTACGCCGAAAAGAAGGCGAAGGCCGTCAATCTCGAACTGTATGTACAACAGCTGCGCGAGATCGAGCAATCGTTCGGGGCGTTGCTAAAGCAGCTGCCGAACAAATCCGAGATGGACGCGTTGTTGACCGACATCAACCAGGCGGGACTGGGCCGCGGGCTGCAGTTCGAACTGTTCCGGCCGGCGGCTCAGGAGCGTATCGCGGACTTCTATGCGGAGCTGCCGATCAGCGTTCGCGTCACCGGCACGTACCACGACATGGGTGCGTTCGCCAGCGACGTGGCGCAGTTACCGCGCATTGTCACGCTCAACGACATCGGCATCGTCAATGACAAGGGTACGCTGACGATGGAGGCAACCGCGAAGACCTTCCGTTACCTCGACGAGGAGGAGGTTGCCAAGCAACGCCGGGCGGCCAAGGAAGCGAAGGAAAAGGGCAAGAAATGAAGCCGAGCGCCTTCATCTGCAGCGCCCTCCTGCTGCTTGTCGCCGGCTGCGGCGGCGAGAGTCACCAGGACTTGCGCGCATGGATGCAGGAACAGGGCAAGGGCGTGAAGGGCAAGCTCGACCCTCTTCCGCAAGTGAAGCCGTACGAGCCGTTTGTCTACAACGCGTTCGACCTGCCGGACCCGTTCAAGCCGCGCAAGATCGAGCCCGTCAAGGGCGGCAGCAAACTTGCCCCGGACCTGAACCGGCGCAAGGAGCCGCTTGGAATCATTTCCGCTGGAATCGTTGCAAATGGTCGGGACGCTGCAAAGAGGCAAGAACACCTATGCCTTGGTGCGTACGACTGAAAAAGATGTCTATCAGATCAAGGTTGGCAATTACATGGGGCAGAACTTCGGCGTTGTCGTCGAAATAAGCGACGGCGAGATTCGGCTTAAGGAACTTGTGCAGGACGGTGCCGGTGACTGGACAGAGCGATCGAGCACGATCCAGCTCGCGGAGACGGACCAACGACAGGAGCGACGCAGATGAGCCCCTTGCCAAATTTTGAAGCCAAACCCTGGCGCACGTGGGGGCGCCTGGTTGCGCTGGGCGCCATCGTCTTCGCCGCGGGCATTTCACAAGCGCTTGCGCAAGCCGAAAACAGCATCGATTCGCTCACCGTGTCCAAGGGCACCTCGGGCCGCACCATCGTCAAGTTCACGTTGAAGAATCCACTCGCCAACCCGCCCGCGGGTTTCGCGATCAACAACCCGCCGCGCATCGCCCTCGATTTTCTGGACACGGGCAACGGACTCGGCCGCACCTCGCAGGATGTGAGCGATCCCGCGCTGCGCAGCATGAACGTGGTGCAGGTCGGCAACCGGACGCGCGTTGTTTTCAATCTGAACAAGCCGCAGTCCTTCGATACGCAGATCGATGGCAACACGGTGCTGGTGACGCTGCTCGACCAGGCAGGCCCGAGCGCCGACGTAGCGGCGACCGTGTCGCGGTTCGCGGAGCCGAAGCCTGGCGCGACTGGGCACAGTTTGCGTGACGTCGATTTCCGGCGCGGCAAGAACGGCGAAGGGCGCATCATCGTCGATCTGTCCGACAGTTCGACGGGCATTGATATCCGCCAGCAGGGCAAGTCGCTCATCATCGATTTCATCAACACGTCGCTGCCACGCAGCCTGGAGCGCAGGCTCGATGTCTCCGACTTCGCTACGCCGGTCACGACCGTCGACACCTTCTCTCAGAACGGGAATGCGCGAATAGTCATCGAACCCAAGGGGCTCTGGGAGCACTCCGCGTACCAGGCTGATAATCGCTTCATCGTCGAGATCAAGCCAATCCAGGAAGACCCGAACAAGCTGACGCAGGGCACGCGCGCGGGTTACAAGGGCGAAAAGCTATCACTGAATTTCCAGAATGTCGAAGTGCGCGCCGTGCTGCAAGTCATCGCCGACTTTACCGGGCTCAACATCATTACCAGCGACACCGTGACCGGGAGCCTGACGCTGCGGCTCAAGGACATCCCGTGGGATCAGGCGCTGGACATCATCATGCAGACGAAGGGTCTCGACATGCGCAAGAACGGCAATGTCGTTCTGATCGCGCCACGCGAGGAGCTTGCGGTCAAGGAAAAGCAGCAACTCGAAGCGCAGCTGCAGATCAGCGAACTCGAGCCGCTGATTTCCGAGTCGTTTCAGCTGAACTACATGAAGGTCCAGGACTTCGAAAAAATCCTGACGACCAACAGGCAGCAGCAGTTTGGCCTCGGTGCCGGACAGACGGCGACGACCGGCGGCCAGGGCTCGATCCTGTCGAAGCGTGGCGTAGCTTTTGGCGATCCGCGAACGAACATAATTTTCGTGTCGGACACCGCCGCGCGCCTTGAAGACGTGCGCCGCATTATTCGTCTGCTGGATGTGCCCATTCGCCAGGTGACGATCGAAAGCCGCATCGTGATCGCTGACGACAAGTTCAGCCGTCAGCTGGGCATCCGCTTCGGCATGCAAACCGGATTCACGCTGAACAATAAATATGCGGGCGGCATCGGCGGAACTCTGAGCACCCAGCCCGTGGTGACGACGAGCGGCAATACCGTGACGCGGGACACGCGCACGGCGACGCCCTATGAGATTGCGTCAGGCATTGCTTCGCCCGGCTATTCCGATTCGCCGCAACTTAACGTCAACCTGCCGGTGCCTAACGCGGCTGGTCAGATTGCACTGACCCTGATCAACCTCGGCAGCGGCAACTTGATCAACCTGGAGTTGTCGGCGCTTGAAGCCGACAGCCGCGGCAAGGTGGTGTCGAGCCCGCGCGTGGTCACGCAGGACAACGGCAAGGCGTCGATCGAGCAGGGTACGGAAATTCCTTACGTGACGCCCGGAACCGCCAACAGCCCAGCCACCGTGCAATTCAAGAAAGCTGTGCTGCGGCTCGATGTGACTCCCCAAATCACGCCGGATAACCGGGTCACGATGATCGTCGAGATTCGCAAGGATTCGGTCGGGCAACTGGTAAATCTCGGTAATGGCTTTACTGTGCCGGCCATCGACACGAAGAATGTGACGACGCAGATCACTGTCAACAATGGGGATACTGCGGTGATCGGCGGCATCTACGAAGAGGTGGTGAGCAACAACGTCACCAAAGTGCCGTTCCTTGGCGACCTTCCGATCCTCGGGTACCTGTTCAAGACAACCGACAAAGAGATCGAGAAGACCGAGTTGCTGATTTTCCTTACACCACGGGTGGTCAAGGATTCTGTCACGGCGGTGCGATAGCGGCGCAGTCGGCTCGGAGTGTTTCGGCGGCTCGCGCCAGTTCGGTCTCCGAATCAGCCTGTTAAAATGCCCCGATGCATTTGCATCGGGGCAATTTATTTCTAGTGGGCATGCCTGGGAGCGGCAAGTCGACGCTCGGCCGCCTGCTTGCCAAACGTTTGGAAAAGCAATTCTACGACACCGATGCCGAAATCGAGCGCCGGCTCGGCGTGACGATCCCGGTGATCTTCGAACTCGAGGGTGAGCCCGGCTTCCGCGAGCGCGAGTCGACCATCATCTGCGAATTCGTCGCCTACGCGAACGTCATCCTGGCCACCGGAGGCGGTGCGATTCTCCTCCCGCCCAATCGAACCGCGCTCAAGCAGAACGGCACCGTGCTGTACCTGCACGCGACGCCGGATACGCTCTGGGAGCGAACTCGGCGCAGCAAGCACCGCCCCTTGCTGCAGGCGGCGGATCCGCAGGCGCGCCTCAACGAACTCTACACATTCCGTGATCCGGTGTATCGCGAAGTAGCGGATTTTGTCGTCGAATCCGACAGCGAGCAGGTCATCAAACTGGCGCAGCGCCTCGAGCAGCAACTTCGGTCCGCGTCGCGCGCTTGATGCAATGAAGACTCTGACGGTCGCACTTGCCGAGCGTAGCTATCCGATCCATATCGGCGCGAATCTGCTTGCGCGCGCCGCGGAGTTTTTCCCGGCAACGCGACCCACGCGCGCAATAATCGTCAGCAATCCGACCGTTGCCGCGCACCACCTCCTGCCGTTGCAACGAGCCCTGACGGACGCGGGAGTGAAGCACGACACCGTGATCATTCCAGACGGCGAGGCACACAAGGACTGGGCAACACTTTATTCGATCCACACACGGCTGCTGGAATT
Source organism: uncultured beta proteobacterium (assembly GCA_963732105.1). Taxonomy (GTDB): domain Bacteria; phylum Pseudomonadota; class Gammaproteobacteria; order Burkholderiales; family Casimicrobiaceae; genus PALSA-1003. The sequence continues at coordinate 459,961 of CAVSYL010000010.1, read as the reverse complement.
GCGAGCCGAGCGATCGACGTTACTGGTTGCCCTGGGCGGTGGTGTAGTGGGCGACATCGCCGGGTTCGCGGCCGCAACCTACCAGCGCGGAATGCCGATCGTGCAGATTCCCACCACGCTGCTTGCGCAAGTCGATTCGTCGGTGGGCGGCAAGACGGCGGTCAACCATCCGTTGGGCAAGAACATGATCGGTGCTTTTTATCAGCCGTCGTCAGTCATCATCGATACCGCGACGCTCCAGACGCTGCCCGATCGCGAACTTATAGCGGGCCTGGCTGAAATCATCAAGTACGGCGCAGCCTGCGATGCGGGCTTCTTCGTTTGGCTGGAGTCGGCGATCGATCGATTGCTCGATCGTGACCACGACGCGATCGTGCACGCGATATTTGAAAGCTGCAGGATCAAGGCAGCAATGGTGGCCGCAGACGAGCGCGAAACCGGCGAACGGGCAATCCTCAACTTCGGGCACACATTCGGCCACGCGATCGAAGCGGCGACGGCCTACGATGGATCGTGGCTTCACGGCGAGGCTGTCGCCGCTGGAATGGTGCTTGCTGCCGATCTGTCCTCGCGTGTCGCCGCGCTGCCCGTGGCCGATAGTGCGCGTGTGGGAACGCTCGTCGGGCGCGCAGGTTTGCGAACGCGCGCGCCGGCGTTGGGTGCCGAACGCTATCTCGAACTCATGACGCGGGACAAGAAGGTCGAGGCCGGGACGATTCGCTTCGTCCTGCTGGACGCGATGGGTCGCGCAGCATTGCGCGGTGATGTGCCGAAGGCCGACATCGTCGCGACACTCGCAGCGCACGCCGCTTAAGTAAGAACGGCGCCCGTTTGGGCGCCGTCTACGAGAGATGCGGGTCCTTTCAGGGGATATCGGCCCCTAAGAGTTACATGTAAGTGTCGCGGTAACAGTTTTCTGCGGCGAACTCTGATCCACGATAACGACCGACGTGGTACTGGGGAAAGCTGGACCCTTAATGCCTGTTACGTTGACGGTCGAACCGCTCACCGACGCTGCGGGTGGTGGAGGCGTCTGCACGGGGTTTTCCGTGACGGCAAGAACGCTGTACGGAGCTGTGCCACCAGTAACCAGGAACTGGAGCGTGGTGCCGACGCAGGTGGTCGCCACCGTTTGTGAAGCGGGCGTGGCCACTAGAGCGGGCGCCACCGGCGGTGTCGGCGGGGTGGGTGGCGGAGTCGTTCCAGGATTGTTTTGCAGTTGTGCGGTTGTTTGCCTTCCGACCGAGTCGACGATAGTAAACACGAGCGGATTAACGCACTGGCCATTTGTGATCGCCTGAAAAAAGCCCCCTGAAACGAGGACCGTAGAGTTCACAAGGTTGACCGCGTTCGGAAATGTCGAGGAAATTTGATACGGAGGCGTGCCGCCATAGATGAAATAGTCAATATGGAAGCCGGACGAACACTGCGTAGTGTCCGCACCGGTAATGGTCGCAGTTGGCGGAACAACCGAGAGGATGGCGGATCCGTCTGTCACCTGGACGATCGTGAACGAGGCCGTCACGGCGTTGCCGGTCGTGATGTCGGTCGCACGCAGGATCGCCGGCTGTGTGGGCGCATTGACCGACGCCTGCAAGATGACCTGCGCGTTGCCGTTGGCGTCCGACACCACCATGAGCGTAGCCGCTTGTGGTTGCGACGGATTGTTGGTCAGAAGCACATAGGCGCCCGTCACGATATCGAACTTGACGGTGCGACCCGGGATTCCCGCACCCCCCGGACCGAGCACTTGCACAGCCGCGGTCGCGGTATCACCCGAACACACCGTATTTGTGCCGCACGTCGTACGAGCGGGCGTGATCGTGAGCGAATTTAGCAGCGGCGCGGGGCTGACAGTAACTGTCGAGGTCCCGGTTTGCCCGATCGCGTCCTGCACCGTTATGACAACGCTCGTACTGGCGGCAACGTTGTTGGCGAGCAACGGCACCGTTGCGCCATTAACGGACTGCGCGACCGGCAGGACGGTGGGATTGCTCGAAAACGCTGAATAAGGGGGCTGACCACCGCTTACGGTTAATGCTTGCGGGGTGCTCACAAAAACTGTTGCCGAAGGCGGCAGAAGAGACACCGGTCCTGGTGTCGGTGGCACAGGCGCAAACGGATTGTTGGGCGCTCCACTCCCGCCACCACAAGCGCTCAGGGCCAGCAGACCGGCGACTGCAAGAAGTGCGATCACTGGTCGCAGCAGGGAAGCACTCAACTGGTTTCGCGCCATATGGAAATTCCTAATGATGATGTCCTAAAGATTCGGTGCTGGGCTAGCGATTTGGACGCTGCTACAAGTATATAGCCCACTTTGTTCAGATTAAAGCGCAAGTTTACCCTCGGCGCAAGTGCTTTTGGCAGGTAGGGCATGCCGGCGGTCGCAAGGCGCCCAGTCAGTTGCCGCGATGCAACATTCTCGCTAGTATGAAAATCTTTGGCCGACGACTAAAAGCCCCTGCGCAGTTTGCAGTGTTGTCGTCGCTCAGCCAGACGGATTGCCCTGAAGGCGAGGACCACGTGGATCATTCTAAGCGTTCCCAGTACCTTCCCCCCCTGCGGCAAGGTCTCTACGACCCTTCCAACGAACACGAAGCATGCGGGCTGGGTTTCATCGCCCACATCAAAGGCACGAAGAGTCACGAGATCGTTGCGCAGGGACTGCAAATTCTCAAGAACCTTTCGCATCGCGGGGCCACGGGGGCGGATCCACTGCAAGGTGACGGCGCGGGAATTCTCATCCAGCTTCCCGATGCGCTTCTGCGCCGCGCGTGCGGCCGCCAGGGCCTGACGCTGCCGGCCGTTGGTCAGTATGGTGTAGGCATGGTGTTCCTGCCGAGGGAACCCGCGTCGCGCATGGCGTGCGAGCAGGAAATCGAGCGCGCGGTGACGAGTCAGGGCCAAAGCGTGCTCGGCTGGCGTGACGTGCCCACCGACAACTCGGGGCTGTCCGAACGCACGAAGGATGTCGAACCGGTGGTCCGGCAGGTATTCATCGGCCGCGGCTCGAATGCGATCGACCAGGATGCAATGGAGCGCAAGCTCTACATCATCCGCAAGCAGGCAGGCCACGCGATCCGGGCGCTTCAGCTCGAGCACGGCAAGGAGTTCTACGTGCCGTCGATGTCGACGCGCACGATCGTGTACAAGGGCATGTTGTTAGCGCACCAGGTTGGCGACTATTACCTTGACCTGCGCGAGCCGGGGATGGTTTCGGCGCTGGCGATGGTACATCAGCGGTTTTCGACCAATACCTTTCCGACATGGGATCTCGCGCATCCGTTCCGGCTGGTGTGCCACAACGGCGAGATCAACACCGTTCGCGGCAACGTCAACTGGATACGCGCGCGCCAGCAGGCGATCGCCAGTACCGTTCTGGGTGACGACCTCGACAAGGTTTGGCCGCTGATCTACGACGGGCAGTCCGACTCCGCGTCGTTCGACAACTGCCTGGAACTGCTGGTGATGGGTGGCTATTCGCTGGCGCACGCGATGATGCTCATGATTCCCGAAGCGTGGGCCGGCAACCCGCTGATGGACGAAGACCGGCGCGCATTTTACGAGTACCACGCGGCGCTGATGGAACCGTGGGATGGTCCGGCGGCGATGGCGTTCACCGATGGCGTCCAGATCGGCGCAACGCTTGACCGGAACGGATTGCGGCCGGCGCGCTATGTCGTCACCGACGACGACTACGTGATCCTCGCGTCCGAGGTCGGCGTGCTCGACATCCCGGAGCGCAAGATCGTACGCAAATGGCGTCTCCAGCCCGGCAAAATGCTGCTGGTCGACACCGAGCAGGGTCGCATCATCGACGACGACGAGCTCAAGCGCACTCTGGCAATGGCCAAGCCCTATCGCGAGTGGATCAACCGCTCGCGCGTCGCGCTCGACGCGTTGCCGGATCCGGCGCCGCCGCCGAAGTCGGAGGTGGCGCTACTCGATCGCCAGCAGGCATTTGGCTACACGCAGGAAGACATGAAGATCATCCTCGCGCCGATGGCCAGGAATGGTGAAGAAGCGACCGGCTCGATGGGCAACGACGCGGCCCTGCCGGTCCTTTCGAATCGGCCGAAGGTCTTCTACAACTACTTCAAGCAACTGTTCGCGCAGGTCACGAATCCACCGATCGATCCGATCCGCGAAGAATTGGTGATGTCGCTGGTAACGTTCATCGGCCCGCGCCCGAATTTGCTCGGCATCGACGAAACCGATCCGCCGATGCGCCTCGAAGCAGAAAAGCCGATCCTTACCGGCGATGAGATGGAAAAGATTCGCCACATCGAGCTGTTCACGGGCGCGAGCTTTCGCTCGCTCGAGCTGGATATCTGCTATCCCGCGGCGTGGGGTGCGGCGGGCATGGAAGCGGCGCTGGCAAGCCTGTGCGCGCACGCCGAAGATGCCATCCACAACGGGTACAACATCCTTGTTGTGTCCGATCGCAAGGTATCGGCCGAACGCATGCCCATCCCCGCGCTGCTCGCAACCGCTGCCGTGCATCAGCATCTCGTCCGCAAGGGCTTGCGCACCAGCACCGGCTTGGTCGTCGAGACCGGATCCGCCCGCGAGGTGCATCAGTTCGCGCTGCTCGCCGGTTATGGTGCCGAAGCCGTGCATCCGTACCTGGCGCTCGAATCGTTGGCGCAGCTGCATGAATACGTACCGGAAGTCTCGCCGGAGGAATCCGCGAAGCGTTACGTCAAGGCGATTTGCAAGGGCCTCTACAAAGTGATGTCGAAAATGGGAATTTCGACGTACCAGTCGTATTGCGGTGCGCAGATTTTCGAGGCCGTCGGCCTGAACAGTGCTTTCGTGGAGAAATATTTCACTGGAACGGCGAGCAATATCCAGGGTATCGGGCTGCGAGAAGTCGCGACCGAAGCGTTCCGCCTGCACGAGCTCGCCTTCGGAGATAGCCCGGTATTGCATGACGCGCTTGATGCCGGCGGCGAGTACCAGTACCGTGCCCGCGGCGAAGAGCACATGTGGACCCCGGACACGGTTGCCAAGCTGCAGCATGCGGCGCGGTCGAAGAGTTACGCGACGTACAAAGATTACGCGAAACTCGTCAACGACCAGACCCGTCGGATGATGACGCTTCGCGGCTTGTTCGAATTCAAGTTCGCAGCCGAGCCGGTGCGGTTGGACGAAGTCGAGCCCGCAGCGGAGATCGTCAAGCGCTTTGCGACCGGCGCGATGAGCCTGGGCTCGATCTCGACCGAGGCGCACACGACGCTCGCGGTGGCAATGAACCGCATCGGCGGCAAGTCGAACACGGGCGAAGGTGGGGAGGACGCCCGGCGCTACCCGCTCATGCGCAAAGGGGAGACGCTCAAGTCGCGTATCGATAGTGTCGTCGTCGACGTGCCGGTGAAGGAAGGCGATTCCCTGCGTTCGAAGATCAAGCAGGTTGCGTCGGCACGCTTCGGCGTGACCGCCGAATATCTGGTCAATGCGGACCAGCTGCAGATCAAGATGGCGCAAGGTGCGAAACCGGGTGAAGGCGGCCAGCTACCTGGACACAAGGTGTCGGAGTACATCGCGCAATTGCGCTACTCGGTGCCTGGTGTCGGGCTGATCTCGCCGCCGCCGCATCACGACATCTATTCGATCGAGGATCTTGCGCAATTGATCCACGACCTCAAAAACGCGAATCCGAAAGCGTCGATCAGCGTCAAGCTGGTGTCCGAAGTCGGCGTCGGTACCGTCGCCGCCGGTGTCGCGAAAGCCAAGGCGGATCACGTCACCATCGCGGGTCACGACGGCGGCACGGGCGCGTCACCGGAGTCGTCGATCAAGCACGCGGGCACGCCATGGGAACTTGGACTATCGGAGACCCAGCAGACGCTTGTGCTCAATCGCCTGCGCGGGCGCATTGCCGTGCAAGTCGACGGTCAGATGAAAACCGGGCGCGACGTCGTGATCGGCGCCTTGCTCGGAGCGGACGAATTCGGATTCGCAACCGCGCCGCTGGTCGCTGAAGGATGCATCATGATGCGCAAGTGCCACCTCAACACGTGCCCGGTGGGTGTCGCGACGCAGGATCCGGAATTGCGCAAGAAGTTCACGGGCCAGCCCGAACACGTGATCAACTTCCTTTTCTTCGTCGCCGAAGAAGCGCGGGAGTTGATGGCGAAGCTCGGCATTCGCCGCGTCAACGACCTGATCGGACGCGCCGATCTGCTCGACATGCGACCAGGGATCGACCATTGGAAGGCGCGCGGATTGGACTTTTCGCGCATCTTTCACCAGCCGGACATGCCGGCCGAGGTCGCGCGTTTCAACTGCGAAGAACAGGATCATGGATTGCTTCGCGCGCTCGACCATCGCATCATCGCCGACGCAACGTCCGCGATCGAAAACAAGACGCCCATCCGTCTCGACTATCGCATTCGCAACCTCAACCGTTCGGTCGGAGCGATGCTGTCTGGTACGGTTGCGCGCCGCTATGGACACGCGGGATTGCCCGAAGATACGATCCATGCGGCATTCAGCGGCATCGCCGGACAGAGCTTCGGAGCGTTCCTCGCGCGCGGCATCAGCTTTGAACTACAGGGCGCGAGCAATGATTATGTGGGCAAGGGGCTTTCGGGCGGACGCATCGTCGTCTACCCGGACCCGGCGTCGCCCGCGAAGCCCGAACACAACATTGTGATCGGCAACACCGTCATGTATGGCGCGATCGACGGTGAAGCATACTTTCGCGGTATCGCCGGTGAGCGCTTTTGCGTGCGCAACTCCGGTGCCTCCGCGGTCGTCGAGGGAACGGGCGATCACGGCTGCGAATACATGACGGGTGGGACGGTTATCGTGCTGGGCCGTACGGGTCGCAATTTCGCGGCTGGCATGAGCGGCGGTATCGCCTACGTCTACGATGAAGACGGCACATTCGCGCAACGCTGCAACCTGTCGATGGTGAGCCTGGAGCCGGTACTCGCCGGGGCCGAGCAGGCGCAGCTCGAGACCGAACTCGTCGCGGCCGGCAAGGGACGCCTACGGCATGCGGGCGAGATCGACGAGACGCTGCTGCGGGGAAGGATCGAACGCCATCTGCGCTTCACGGGCAGCGGGCGCGCGCTCGCGATTCTCGACCATTGGGACACCATGCGTGGCCGGTTCGTGAAAGTTTTCCCGAACGAATACAAGCGCGCACTTGGTGAGATGCATGTCGCGCAGGCGGCGGCCAAGGCAGCGGCCACGGGCAAGCGGAAGCAGGTTGCGTGACATGGGAAAAATAACGGGCTTCATGGAATTGGAGCGCATTGCCGAAACCGCGCTTCCGGTACAGGAACGCGTCCGAGGCTATCGCGAGTTCATCCTCGCGCTCAAGGACGAAGAAGCGACCAAGCAGGGCGCACGCTGCATGGATTGCGGAATTCCGTTCTGTCAGTCCGGGTGCCCGGTGCACAACATCATTCCCGACTGGAACGACCTCGTGTACCGGCATCAGTGGCGCCAGGCACTCGACGTGCTGCACTCCACCAACAATTTCCCGGAGTTCACCGGCCGGATATGCCCCGCGCCTTGCGAGGAAGCGTGCACGCTGAACATCAACAACAATCCCGTTGGCATCAAGTCGATCGAGCATTTTCTCATCGATAAAGGCTGGGAAGAGGGATGGGTGCTGCCGCAGCCGTCCTCGGATTGGACCGGCAAGCGCGTCGCCGTCGTCGGCTCGGGACCGGCGGGGATGGCGTGTGCTCAGCAGCTGGCGCGCGCAGGCCACCAAGTCGTCTTGTTCGAAAAGAACAATCGGATCGGGGGCTTGCTGCGCTACGGCATTCCCGATTTCAAGATGGAAAAGCATCTCATCGATCGCCGTATCGAACAGATGATCGCCGAAGGCGTGGAGTTTCGCGTCAATCAGCATGTGGGCGTCAACGTCCCGGCGCTCGATCTCGTCAACGAGTTCGACGCGATCGCGTTGACGATCGGGTCGGAGGAGCCACGCGACCTCTCGGTGCCTGGACGCGAATTCGATGGCGCGTACTTTGCGATGGACTTCCTCCCGCTGCAGAATCGGCGGGTAGCGGGCGACCCGGACGTGTCGCCGCTAGTTGCAACGGGCAAGCACGTCGTCGTCATCGGCGGTGGCGATACCGGCTCCGACTGCGTCGGCACGTCGAATCGCCAAGGGGCGCTGTCGGTGACCCAGTTCGAGTTGCTGGCGCAGCCGCCCGAGCACGAAAACAAGCCCCTGGTCTGGCCTTATTGGCCGATGAAGTTGCGCACCTCATCGTCGCACGAGGAGGGTTGCGAGCGTGATTGGGCGGTGCAGACGAAAGCGCTCAAGGGCGAGAACGGTAAACTCAAGGCGCTCGTCGCGAGTCGTGTCGAATGGAAGGACGGCAAGCTCATCGAAATTCCCGGCAGCGAGTTCGAGATCAAAGCCGATCTGGTGTTGTTGGCGATGGGGTATGTGCACCCGGTGCATCGCGGCATGCTCGATGAACTCGCGGTCAAGTACGACGCGCGCGGCAACGTGGCCGCAGACACCGACAGCTATCGCACGTCGATGCCGAAAGTATTTGCCGCCGGCGACACGCGGCGGGGCCAATCGCTGGTCGTATGGGCGATCCGCGAGGGGCGCCAGTGCGCACGGTCGATCGACGAATTTCTCATGGGCGCGTCCGATCTGCCGCGTTGACCTGTGCCACGATGACGGCGATCGTTTCGCTCGACCTGGCGGGCTGGAAGCCAGCGGTCACGCCCGAGGCGCAGCAGACCGCGATCCGGGCGCTGGAAGGCGGCGGCGTGCTGGTCTTGCCTCGCATCGGGTTTGAATTGCGGGAAGACGAGCGACGGTTCCTCTCGCCCCAATGGTCTGATGGTCGCGCAAAGAACATCAGCTACGATGGATCGAAACTCAAGGGCGCCCGCGGCACGGCCAGCGAACTGGCCGCGCTGTCGGCGATGATCGCGCGCTTTGCGGCCGCGGCCTCTGGTCTCGTGTCCGCGCTATTCCCTCGCTATGCACAGTACGTACGTCGCGCCCGATCGAGTTTTCGTCCCCAACCCGCCGTGGGGCGGCCGGTATCCTGGCGCAAGGACGATTCACGCCTGCACATCGACGCGTTTCCTTCGCGCCCCAACCACGGCGAGCGAATCCTGCGCGTGTTCTGCAACGTCAATCCTGTCGAGGATCGCGTCTGGCGCGTTGGCGAGGACTTTGCGGTGATGGCAGCGACGTTGCTTCCGCGGGTTCGCCGCGCGTGGCGAGGCGAGGCGGCGGTGCTTTCCGCGTTAGGGGTGACCAAGGGCGTGCGCAGCGACTACGACCACCTGATGCTCGGCCTGCATGACCGCGCGAAATCCGACTTGTCGTTTCAGCGCGACTGTACACAGCAGATCGTTCGCTTCGCACCCGGGACGACCTGGCTGTGTTTTTCAGACCAGGTGATGCATGCCGCAGTTTCGGGTCAGCACATGCTCGAACAAACAATTCACCTTCCAGTAGCCGCACTGTATGATCGCGCCAGCTCGCCACTGGCAATACTCGAACGACTTTGCGGTCGGACGCTATTGCCTGTAGTGTGAAAGCGATCGGCATTTGCATTTAGATCGGCGCCGGTTCCGTCGGATCGCCGGCAGTCATTGACCTGCGTCGGAAAATAATCCACGCAGCCAAAATCCGTATCCATGACACTCCCGCAAAACGACACGCTGCTTCGCGCCTTGCGCCGCGAGCCGACGCCCTTTACACCCGTGTGGCTGATGCGCCAGGCTGGGCGTTACCTCCCGGAATACAACGCAACGCGCAAGCAAGCAGGCAGCTTCATGCAGCTGTGTACGTCACCCGATTTCGCGACCGAAGTCGCGCTGCAGCCTCTGGCGCGGTTTCCCCTCGACGCGGCGATACTGTTTTCGGACATCCTTACCGTGCCGGACGCTATGGGGCTGGGCCTGTATTTCACGGAAGGTGAAGGTCCGCGTTTCCGCAGTCCGCTCGTCGATGAGCGCGCGATCGCGCGTCTAGCCCCTCCCGATCCGGTGGAACTCGCCTATGTATTCGATGCCGTGAGTTCGATCAAACGCGCGCTCGGAGGACGCGTGCCGCTCCTAGGATTTGCCGGCAGCCCCTTCACGCTCGCGTGCTACATGATCGAAGGCAGTGGCAGCGCCGATTTCGCCAGTGTGCGGCGAATGTTGTACGCACGACCGGAACTGTTGCATCAGGTGCTGTCAGTCAACACCGAAGCGGTCGCCGGCTGCCTCACGCAACAAATCGCGCACGGCGCCGACGCAGTGATGATTTTCGATACGTGGGGCGGATTGCTTGCGGCGCGTGCGTACCCGATCTTCTCCTTGGACTACATCGCGGGCGTGATATCGCGCCTGCGCGAGTTTGCGCCCACGACGCCCGTGATCGTGTTCACCAAGGGCGGCGGGCAATGGCTCGAACGCATTGCCGCTTGTGGTTGCGACGCCGTGGGAATCGACTGGACCACCGACATCGGCGCCGCCCGGACATCGATCGGCGCTCGTGTCGCCATACAAGGCAATCTGGACCCGCTCGCGTTGCTTGCGACACCCGCGGCGATCGAGGCTGAGGCGCGAGCGATCATTGCTGCTGCAGGGCCGGAGCCTGGTCACATATTCAATCTCGGCCACGGCATTCTGCCGGGGACGCCGCCTGAAAATGTCGCGGCGCTGGTCGATTGCGTGCACGCCGAATCCCATGCCAGGGTGCCGAAAATTTCCGTTGCGTAGAGGACAACATGGCCGAGACCCGCGCTGGCATTGGTTCTACCCGGGCTTGACAAGAACACAAAACCTGCTCCTCGGCTCTGTACTTATGCACATGGGCGGTCGGAACATGCACTCCCAGTGGGCAATTTCTGATCGCAATCGCGGAGCCGCTCCAATCTTATGATTTTTAATGTTTTTCCACTACCGTCGCCGGGCAGTGCCCAATTTCATTGGAACAGGTCGCCAATGCTGTGCGATGCTGGTTGCAACTTACGCACAATATTATCCACATCACTTTGGGTCTCAAGACCGAGTGCTGAAAAAAGAATGACTTGGGACCGAATGTTGTAAGCAGCTGTGATGATTCAGAATGCTACAACTTGTGACAGGGACGAGAGACTGCCGCATTCGCGGTACGGATGAGATCAGGGCTGCGTGGCCATTGTTCGCCTAGCGCTGCCCGTGGCGGCGCACCAACTGTTCGACTATTGGTTGCCGGACGGCCTCGCGGTTGCCCTTGGCAGCGTCGTCATGGCAAGGCTCGGGCGACGACGGCTCGCCGGCGTCGTTGCCGAGGTCATTGCAGCGAGCGGCATCGCCCCTGAACGTCTGCTTCCGATCGATGAGGTCGTCGCCGCCATTCCGCCGCTGCCCGACGACATTTGCGCACTTGCCCGGTTCGTCTGCGCGTACTACCTGGAGCCAATCGGCCTTTGTTTTGCGCAAGCATTGCCCCCTTTCGCTGTTGCGCGACGCGAGGCCGTCGCGCCAGCCCACAGTTCGATGGATTTGAGCAGGCATGCACTGAACGAGGACCAGCGTGCCGTCGTCACCGCCGCGTTGCCCGAGCCACCGGAATTTGCGGCGTCACTGTTGCAGGGCGTCACCGGCAGCGGCAAGACGGAGGTGTATCTCGCCGCCGCTGAACGCGTGATTGCCGCCGGCCGCCAGGCGTTGCTCCTGGTGCCGGAAATCAATCTGACGCCCCAACTTGCCGCCCGCATCCTCGGCGCGCTGCCCGGTGTGCGTACCGCGGTACTGCATAGCAGGCTCGCGGCAGGTGATCGACGACGCCAATGGCTGGCGGCAGCGACCGGCGATGCGCAACTGATCATCGGGACGCGACTCGCGGTTTTCACGCCGTTGCCCCAGCTTGGATTGATCGTCGTCGACGAGGAGCAGGACACGTCCTTCAAGCAGCATGAGGGTGTGCGGTATCACGCCCGCGACGTCGCGATCTATCGCGCCCGGATGCGCGGTGTTCCCATCGTGCTGGGCAGCGCCACGCCGTCACTTGAAAGCTATGCTCAGGCAACCCGGGGGCGCTATCGCTGGTTGAAACTTCCGCGCAGGGCCGTCTTGAAGGCGGCATTGCCCGAAGTGCGCCTCGTTCCAAATCGTGCCACCGACAGCGTCGAGGGCGTCGGTCTGCCGCTGCAGCGCGCGATTGCCGCACGGCTGGCGCGCAATGAACAGAGCTTGCTGTTCATCAACCGCCGCGGCTATGCGCCTTCGTTGCTGTGCGCGGCTTGCGGTTGGAAAGCGCTTTGCCCGCGATGCGACGCGAGACTGGTCGTGCATCGCGATGCCGAACGCCTCCGGTGTCATCACTGCAGCCATGCGGCAATGATTCCGAATGCGTGCCCCGAATGCGGAAACCAGGACCTGCTGCCGCTGGGATTCGGCACGCAGCGCCTGGAGCGGGCCGTCCGCGACCTGTATCCAGGAGCACGGGTCGTGCGTGTCGACCGCGATAGCACCCGCCGCAAGGACGCCTTTGCCGCCATGCGCGATGCCATCGCCAAAGGAGACGTCGACATCCTCATCGGCACACAGATGCTGGCCAAGGGCCATGATTTTCCACGCCTGACCCTGGTCGGCGTGCTCGGCGCGGACAACGCGCTATACAGCGGTGAATTTCGTGCCACCGAGCGGCTGTTTGCGTTGCTGGAGCAGGTTGCGGGTCGCGCGGGACGCGGAGCACTGCCCGGCGAAGTCTTCGTACAGACCGATTTTGCGGACCACCCGGTTTTCGCAGCGCTCGTGGCGCACGACTACGATCGATTTGCGGTGACGTTGCTCGCCGAGCGCAAGAGTCTGGGCCTGCCGCCGTTTGCGTACCTTGCGTTGCTCAGTGCGGAAGCGAGGCACTCGGCGGCGCTTGAAGCGTTCCTGTCCATGGCCGCGACGCGAGGTCGGGAGATTGCTGCTGCGCACGGCAGTCAATGCGAGGTGTTTTCACCCGTGCCTGCGGCACTCCCTCGCCGCGCGGGAATGGAACGCGCGCAGATATTGGCACAATCCCGTGACCGTCGTGCGCTGCAGAAATTTCTCCCGGTCTGGCGCGACGAGTTGGAACGTATCGAGGAGCGCAGCGTGCACTGGAACCTCGATGTCGATCCGATAGGCTTTGCGTGATCCGGCACGAGGCGACGTATCCGTACACGCTATAATCCAACGCTTTTCAAATTGCCCGCTTTCACTGCCGCTCTCGTGTCCGACGTCAAATCCTCCATTGCTGCTTGGCTTGCCGCGGGCCTGTCCCGCGTCGTCCCAGGCCAAGACCCGCCTGCGGTTGCGCTCGAACGCTCGAAGCAGGCACAGCACGGTGATTACGCTACAAGCGTAGCGCTGCAACTCGCCAAGACGCTCAAACAGAATCCGCGCGAAATCGCCGCCAGGCTGGTCGCGGCGCTCGAACCTTCGCCTTGGGTCGAACGCGCCGAAGTTGCAGGCGCCGGGTTCGTCAACGTTTTTTTGTCCGGGCCGGCGCGCCGAGCCGTCGTGACGCGCATCCTTGCCGCCGGCGATCGCTTTGGGTGCTCGCAATCCGGAGCCGGTGAAAAGGTGATCGTCGAATTCGTTTCGGCCAATCCAACCGGCCCCCTGCATGTCGGCCATGGGCGCGGTGCCGCCGTAGGCGACGCGCTGGCGCGGCTGCTCGAGTCGCAGGGCTTCAACGTGCGACGCGAGTTCTATTACAACGATTCCGGCGCGCAGATCGCGAATCTCGCGCTTTCGGTCCAGGCACGATTGCGCGAAGCACGGAGCAAGACGCATGGCCAGATACACGGCGAGACACGTGGCGCCGACAACCCGTTTCCGGAGGACGGTTATCAGGGTGAATACATTCGTGAAATCGCCCGAGATTACGCCGTCGCGGCTCCCGGTGACGTCGAAGGAATCGATCTGGCCGCCATCCAAGATTTCGCGGTCGCGGCGCTCCGGCGCGAGCAGGACGCGGATCTGGCGGCCTTCGGCGTGCGCTTCGACGACTACTACCTCGAGTCCTCGCTGTATAGCGACGGTCTGGTCGACGACACGGTGAGTGCGCTGGCGGTTGCTGGCAAAACCTACAAGAAAGACGGCGCGCTCTGGCTGCGCACGACCGAATACGGCGACGACAAGGATCGCGTCATGCGCAAGTCCGACGGCAGCTACACTTACTTTGTCCCCGATGTCGCCTATCACGTCACGAAGTGGAAGCGGGGTTTCAAGCGTGCGATCACCGAACTCGGCGCCGATCACGCAGGATCGCTATCGCGGGTACACGCCGGTCTGCAAGCGCTCGGGATCGGCATCCCGCAGGGTTATCCGGACTACGTGCTGCACCAGATGGTGCTGGTGATGCGCGGCGGCGAGGAAGTCAAGCTCTCGAAGCGCGCCGGGACCAGTGTCACGCTGCGCGAATTGATCGACGAAGTGGGCCGCGACGCGGTCCGATTCTTTTTTCTACTGCGCAAATCGGATTCGCAGCTCACTTTCGATCTCGACCTCGCGCGCTCGCAGTCCGAGGAAAATCCCGTCTACTATGTCCAGTATGCGCACGCGCGCGTTTGCAGCGTGCTCGAAAAGGCGGGTATCGCGCCCGGGAGCGCGTTAGGCGCGCTGCGCGACGCCGATCTGTCGCCGCTGACCAGCGCCTACGAAGATGCGCTGTTACGCCGCTTGACGGACTTTCCCGACGAACTGGCGCTCGCCACGCGCGAACTCGCGCCGCATCGGGTGACGTTCTTTCTCAAGGAATTGGCGGCGGAATTTCACAGCTACTATAATGCCGAGCAGTTCCTCGTCGACGACGCGAACTTGCGACGAGCCCGGCTCGCCCTGGTGGTTGCGACCGGGCAGGTCCTTCGCAGCGGCCTGGCCGTGTTGGGTGTCAGTGCACCGGAAAAAATGTGAGATCGACCACCCCCACAGAGCATCGTCCGCGACGCCTGCGAACGTATAGGCAGCCGCGCCGCGCTGCGCAGGGCGGTACGCTGCTCGGCGTCTTCATCGGACTCGTGATGGGCCTCGCGCTCGCCGCGGGTGTGGCGTACTACCTTGGCAGGGCCGGTTTCACCGCGCAGGTGCCCGCGGGCAGTCAGGCGAAAGACAGCCCGCACAGCGCCAAGACTGATACAGCAGCGACGGCGCCGGACAAGCCCCGGTTCGATTTCTACAAGATTCTTCCGGGTGGCGAGGAACCCAAGGCGCCCGCCGAGCGCAAGGCGGCGGAGAAGACGGAGCGTCCCGCCGAAAAGAGCGTCCCCGTCACCGTGGCGATGGCCCCGGAAAAGGAGCCGGCCAAGGCGGTAGATCGCTTCTGGCTTCAGGCAGGAGCATTCAACGGCGAGGCGGAGGCCGAAAATCTCAGGGCCCGGTTGGCGATGGCGGGCTGGGAAGCAGTGGTGCAGACGGTGCCATTGCCGGACAAGAGTGTGCGTTTTCGGGTCAGGTTGGGGCCCTACGACAATACCGATGAGCTCAACCGCATCAAGGGTGAGCTCGGCAAGGGCGGATTCGACGTCGCGGTCATCAGGAATCCCTGAGTGAAAGACCGTGCAGTTGAACTTCAATCAATCGACCTGGCCCAAGTAGGTCCAGTTCAAAATTCTTGGCAGGAGTAGCAATGAAGCGTTTCGTATGGCAAATGGTGAGTATCCTGGCAGCGCTGGCATTTACGGGCACCGCGATCGCAGACCTTGTCGAAGGCAAGGAGTATTCGCGTCTGAAGGTCCCGCATGCGGTGGACTCCGGGAAGAAGATCGAAGTCATCGAATTCTTTTCGTATGGCTGCCCGCATTGCAATGATCTCGAGCCGTACCTGCAGAACTGGATGAAGACACTCCCATCCGACGTGCAGTTCCGGCGTGTGCCAGTCATGTTCCAGGATCGATGGAAGCTGCTGGCCAGGGACTACTTCACCCTCGAAGCCATGGGCGAGGATGTCCGGCTGTCTCCGGAACTGTTCAAGGCAATTCATGTGTCCGGATTGCCGCTCTACGAGGACAAGGCGTTCTTCGACTGGGCGGCGAGCAAGGGTCTCGACCGGGCAAAGGTCGTCGACACCTACAATTCCTTTGGCATCGAAAGCAAGATGAAGCGGGCGATGGTGCTGGCACAGGAGTACAACGTGCAAGCCGTGCCGACGCTGGTCGTCGATGGAAAGTTCGTGACGCTGTCGGATCGCGTTGGCGGTCACGCGGGTATGCCCGCCGCGCTCGACGCGCTGATCGCCAAGGCGCGCGCGGAACGTCCGAAGACATAGTGGCCAGCAGGTAGCCCGGACTGGCGCGCCGTGAACGTATTCATCACCGGCGCCAGCAGCGGCATCGGCGCGGCGCTTGCGCGGCATTACGCGAGTCAAGGCGCCGTGCTCGGCCTGTTCGCGAGGCGTGGCGATGCGCTCGCCACGATTGCTTCCGACTCTGGCGACCGCGACGTGTGCGACTTACACCGGCGACGTGCGTGACGGCGCTACCTTGTACGCGGCCGGCGCGGATTTCATCCGACGATTCGGTGCGCCCGATATCGTTATCGGCAATGCCGGAATCTCCGTCGGCACCTTGACGCAGCACGGTGAGGACGCCGCTGTTTTCCGCGCAGTGCTCGATACGAACGTGCTGGGTCTGATGTATACGTTCGCGCCGTTTCTGAACGCGATGCTCGCGGCCCACCGCGGAACCTTGGTCGGTATCGCCAGCGTCGCCGGATTTCGGGGATTACCCGGGGCAGGCGCCTATTCCGCGTCGAAGGCCGGCGCCATCGCCTATCTCGAAAGTCTGCGCGTCGAGATGGTTGGCACCGGCGTCGATGTCATCACGATTTGCCCGGGGTACGTTGCGACGGCGATGACCGCGAAAAATCCGTACCGAATGCCGTTCCTGCTTCCCGTCGACAGAGCGGCAATGCTCATCGCTCGAGCGATCGCGCGACGCCGCCGTTTCTATGTCCTGCCGTGGCAGATGGCTTTGCTCGGCCGGCTGTTCCGGGTGCTGCCGCGACCGCTGTATGACGCGGTGTTTGCGCGCGCGCAACGAAAGCCCCGTGCCGGCGCCTGAATCCGGCGCGAAGAAAAGCCGTGCAACGCTGTGGCCTCTCTTCGACGCCCTGAATCGCGGCAATGGCTACAACGGCGCGCGAATACCCACCGTGACCGACTGATAGTTACCGGCGGTGTTGCCTGCGCTGGCATTGACGCTCAGAAAGCCCGTGATGTCCTTGCCGAGCGGCACGCTCGTGCCGACGAGGAATAGCGCGTAGTTGATCTTGGGGTTGAATGCGGGCAGGTCGAACGTACCCGGCAGCGACACGACCCCGGCCGTGATGTCGCGATTGTTGTTGTTCGCGTATTCCCAGCTCACGCGGCCAAAAGGACGAAACGAACCCAGCACGCCAGATGCCTGCCAGCCGACACTCGAGGAAAACGTATTCTGCTTCTGGTCGCCGAAGTACATTGCGGTGCTGGACGTGCCGTTCTCGGCATATCCGTCGACCCGGATGGTCTGATAGGTCAGGCGCGCATAGGGGCCGTGGATCAATTCCTGCGAAGTATTGAACCAGTATCCGCCCAAGAGGCGGCCGACGAATTGCGTGCCGTTGGTGCTGCCGGACTCGGTGCGGCTTCCCGGTCCGAGGTTGAACGTACGGTGGACGTTGGTGTAGTCCAGGCCGCCGCCGCCGACCGTTGCGCCGACGTACCATGGGCCGCTGCCGTAACCCATATAGAAAGTCAACATGGCGTCATTGAGCGTGAAACCACCGCCGCTGCCGCCCAACTTGGATTTGTCTTGCGTGTAGCCGAACGATAATCCGGCAAGCATCTGCTCGGAGATTTTCATGTCGCCGCCAACCACGATGGTGTTGTCACCGCTGCTGCCACCGCCGAAGTCTCCGCTGCGATCGTAGTTGCCGTAATCGTAGACTGCGTATGCATCGAACTTGTTTTGCGGCCTCGGCGTGCTCAACGCCGACCACATCCGGTCGTCGAGCGCGCGGAAGTTGGCTTGTTCAGCCTGCAGCGGTGCCTCCGCAAGCACGCCGATCTGTTCGGGCGCCGTGATTACCGATGCCGCGTAGTCGGCGATGACCTGCTGCCCGCCGGTCGTGGGATGCACGCCGTCGGCAAACGCGTAGGTCTGCGCCGCATTCGGCGAAACCAGCGTCGACGACGTGCAGAAGAGCGAACTCGAGGTCGTGCATGCCTGCGACGAGACGTTGATGAAGCCGAACGCGGCCGGATTGGCGATGACTTCGTTGAACAACCCGAATATGTTCAGTCGGATCGGATGAAGGTTCAATGCATCGATCGTCCCCATCAGCGTGCTGTTGTAAAAGCTGGTCAGCGCAGAAACCGATGCCGACGAAGCTCGTGCCCGCGAATGCCGGCGTCTTGCCGATGTCGGGCAAGTTGAACAGCATGATGTATCGCGCGCCCGCCGCGTTCAGCGCTCCCAACCAGACCGCCGAGTTGGGTCGCGGCAGTCGCCATGTTCGCTTGCGCCGTCGCAGGGTTACCCAATGCAGTGAAAAGATCGTTCGCGCCCGCCCAGACCGAATACAGCGCTTTCGGGTTTACCGTGTTGCTGGCGAGGTAGTTGCTGATCTGGGCCGATACCGGAGGCGCGGTCGCGGTGGGCGGCGAAGGTGGATAGCCGGGCAATTGCGACACGCGCGCGCCACCGACCGCGTAGTCGTTGCCGCCCTGGTTCGCCGGTGTCGCGCTGGAACCGTAGCGCGCCGCCAGTACCTGCGCCCAGATCGGGCCGGGATTGGTGGTGAACTCACCGGTGCCAGGAGGAAGTATTGGCTTGAACCAGCCGGCATCCGTCAAGCTGTCGCCGAAGAAATAGAACTGATTGAATTGTGCGGCTGCCTCTCCGTGCGCAAGCAGAACCCCCGTGGCCAGCGCGCATGCGCGCAGCGCCGATTTAAACGTCGGCATGACGAATCTCCTCCGAGTTATGGTGTCCTACGATCCGGCACCATTGTAATGCAAGCGGCGTGACGCCATGCGGCGGGCGACAGGTCAACGCTCGGCGGCCGACCGTTGTCGGCGCAACGTAGGAAGAATCGTCCTTTGAGCAACTGCAGTATCGCATCGGGTGTGGTCGGTCGGTGGTTTGGCGCGTTGTTTCTGGCCGTGGTGGTCCACGTGCCGCTGCCCGCAGTGGCCGATGACGACGCTGCGGATCTGCCCGCCGCGTGTAGGCCGCGTCAGCGAGGTCGCTGGCGAACTCTTTCTGGCGACGCAGGACCGCGCCAACGAATGGGCGCCGATCGGGCTCAATTATCCGATCACGGCCGGAGACAGTCTTTGGGTGTCGGCGGATGGGCGCGCCGAAATCGACTTTGGCGGTGGTCGCTTCCGCATGGCGGGGGACACCAATCTGCAGGTGACCGCGCTCGACGATCGCCAGCTTGCGCTGTTTGTCGCGTCCGGCCGTGTCATCGTCCGCGTACGCTCGCTCGACTCGGGCGAATTCGCGCGCATTGAAACCCCCAACACCCAGATCGACATCGATCGCCCCGGCCAATACCGTGTCGATGTGGACGCGGACCAGCCGCGCACGACCCTTACGGTGCGCGAAGGAGAGGCTGGAATTCGCTTTGCCGCCGGGGTTCAACTAACGCTGCCCGGGCAGGCGGCGACGGTCATGGGCATCGATGGCGCCGGGCTTGCCATTCAGAACGGCTTTGGCAGCGACGGCTTTGATACCTGGAGTGCCGCGCGCGATCAGCGTTATGACTCTTCGCGTGCACCAGCGTACGTCGCGCCCGACATGGTTGGCGCACGTGACCTCGACGATTACGGAACGTGGGAGAGCGCGCCAACCTACGGCCCGGTCTGG
The DNA here is from genome assembly GCA_963732105.1 of uncultured beta proteobacterium. Lineage (GTDB taxonomy): Bacteria > Pseudomonadota > Gammaproteobacteria > Burkholderiales > Casimicrobiaceae > PALSA-1003. The sequence continues at coordinate 440,153 of CAVSYL010000010.1, read as the reverse complement.
TACCCGTCGACGGTCGCCGTCGGCTGGGCGCCGTATCGCTTCGGCTACTGGACCTGGGTTGCGCCGTGGGGCTGGACGTGGGTCGACGCGGCGCCGTGGGGATATGCGCCGTTTCATTACGGGCGATGGGTATGGCTGTCGGGACGATGGGGCTGGTGCCCCGGTGACGCCGATTGCGCGCGCGACATGGGCACCGGCACTCGTCGGCTGGTACGGGGGTCAAGGCTGGGTCAGCGCGGGCGGCCCTGTATACGGCTGGGTTCCCCTGGGCTGGGGCGACCCCTACCTGCCGTCGTGGGGTCGATGCTCCGGACGCTGTTATCGCCAGTTCAACCAGCCGTACGCGGTGGCTCAGACCGACCGGCCCCAGGCGCATGCGCCGCAGCGTTACGCGAATTCGAGCGTACCAGGAGCGATAACCGCGGTATCGGCCCCAGTGTTCAGCGGGGCGAGGCCAGTCGCGCCGAACCAGGTTGGCGTCGGCGGGTTGCTCGCCGCCATAGCGCCGGTAATGTCCGCTGCACCGGCGGTCATGCCTCAACCGGGACGCGGCTCGCAACACCCAGTCGCCGCAGCGCCGACGCCGGCCGGTGCCCAGTACCAGAGGCTCGGCCGGCCGGATACAAGGGTAGCGCCGCCCGGGTCGCCGCTGCCATCCGCGCCCCAGGGCGCAATGGACGCGGCGTTGCCATCGCGGCGTGTTGGCGCGACGCCGTCTCCCCCCACTGGTGGCAAAACTGTCGCGCCGCCACCTGGGCGCGAGTTGCCGGCGAACATCGTCCCGATCCAGGTGACGCCGTCGTCCGCGGCAGCACAGATGTACGGGGGCGTTCCTGCGGGCCAGGGCGCGTACACCGGTGTCGCACCGACGCCCGGTCCGAAAGCCCCTATCGTGGTCGATCGCGGCATTGCGGTTCCGCCGCCGCCAACTCATGACGCGTCGCATCGTGCCGGTTGGCGTGCCCTCGCTCGCTTTGCCTGCGAGGGCGCGCAAGGAGCGCGCACGAAGCTCGTCCTTCAGCCTTGACCAGGGTCGCACCGGCGGGTGGTCCCGCGGCGCGGCCGGTGCGTCGAGCGCGCCGACAGCCAAGTAACGCGCCCGGCGCTGCGTCGCCACGGGACCTCGGCCGTGATCGGGGTCAGTGTGCGCGTAAGGCGAGGCGGTTGCCGGTCTCGATCCTGCCACGATCCCCTTGCGTCAACGCCGGTTTAGCACCCTTCGATACGGCTTGGGTCCTGCCATTGTCCTAGCTCTCGGCGCGGAGTCTTGCATAGCTGCCCGGCGCCGGCTCGATGGCCTTGAGCCGGCTTTTGCCCTCGACTTTTCCGACCGCCCGCGCAGCGACTTGGGGGCCGAGATACGGCTTGAGCCAGTCCATCCAGTTCGGCCACCACGAGCCTTCGTGCTGGCGTGCTTCCTTGAGCCACGCATCAGGTTTTGCCGGCAGTTTGTCGTTCGTCCAGAAGCCGTATTTTTTTGCCGCGGGTGGGTTGATCATGCCGGCAATATGCCCCGATCCTGATAGCACGAAGCGCGACTTCCCGGCAAACACTTGCGGGCCCGTATAGGTCGCTTTCCAGGGTGCGATGTGGTCCTCGATCGCCGATACGAAATACGAAGGTTGCGTGACTTTGGACAGATCGATCGCGACGCCATCCAGGGTAATGCCCCCTGGTTTCTTCAACCTGTTTTCAAGATACATGTTGCGCAGGTAGAAGCTGTGCATCTTCGCCGGCATGCGCGTCGAATCGCAATTCCAGTGCAGCAAGTCGAAGGGAAAGGGATCGCGTCCCATCAGATAGTTGTTGATGACGAACGACCAGATGAGATCGTTGCTGCGCAGCATGTTGAAGGTATCGGCCATTTCGGATCCCTCGAGATAGCCGCGCTCGTTCATCTTGCGTTCGAGGGACGCAACCTGTTCCTCGTCGATGAATACTTCGAGTTCGCCGCTGCCGCCAAAATCGACGAGCGAGGTCATGAAACTTGCGCTGATGATGCGCTTGTCTTTTTTCGCGGTCATGTACGCGAGCGTCGCGGCCAGCAATGTGCCGCCAAGGCAATAGCCGAGCACGTTGACTTCGCGTTCGCCGGTCGCCAGTTCGATCGCGTCCAATGCCGCTAACGGACCCTCGCGCATGTAGTCGACGAAATCCTTGCCCGCGAGGCGCGAATCCGGGTTGACCCACGATATGACGAACACCGTCAGTCCCTGCTCAACGCACCAACGCACCAGTGAGTTTTTCTCGCGCAGGTCCAGGATGTAGTACTTGTTAATCCACGGCGGCATGATCAACAGTGGCCGCTTGTACACCTTCTTGGTGGACGGTTCGTACTGGATCAGCTGGATCAGGTCGTTCTGGAACACGACCTTGCCCGGAGTGGTCGCGATGTTCACGCCGAGCTCGAAAGCCTTGCTGTCGGTCATCGAGATCTTGAGCTTGCCATTGCCGCGTTCGATGTCGTCGAGCAGGTTATTGAGCCCCTTCACCAGGTTTTGTCCGCCGGTCGCGATCGTTTCACGGAACACTTCCGGGTTGGTCAGCGCGAAGTTGGAAGGTGCCAGCGCGTCGATGTACTGGCGGGTGAAGAAGTCGACCTTCTTCTGCGTGTGTTCGTCGAGTCCGTCGACGTCGGCGACCGATTTGTGCAGCCAGCGCGCCGCGATCAGGTACGACTGCTTGACGTAGTCGAACAGGAAGTGCTCCTGCCAGTCTTCGTGCCTGAAGCGCTTGTCGCCCTTGGCTGGCTCAACCACGGGTCCAGGCGACTGTCCGAGCAGCTTCAGCATCGACGTCTGCCACAGCGCCGAGTAGTCCCACATCAGGTTCATCTGTGCTTCGGCCATGCGATAGGGGTTGGATAGCATGTTCGCGGCGAGCTCGAAGAAAGCCTTGGACAGGCCGAGTTCATCCGACGCGAGCGACGCACCGGAGCCGGCCTTGCGCGCTACGAACTCGCCGAGCAGCTTGGCGCTCTTGTCGGCGGCGCTGGCGTAGGAGGCGGCCAGCGCGACCGGGTCGAGACTCGGTTTTTCCGCGCCTGCAGTGTCAGTGGTGGTGCTCATTGGTTGTTTCCCCGGGGATTGGCGTGATCAGACGGCGATGCCGAAGCGGATCGTCCCGTCGACGGCAATAGTGCGCGCGAGGCGTCCCGCGTGCCACAAGTAATTCAAGTGCGCGATGGCTTCGCCCATGGCGAAAAATCGCTGCTGCACGTCGAGTTCGCGGCGGAACAGGACGGGCACCAACTCGGCAGCGGTACGCGGTTGCGATGAGGCGGCTTCGAGTTCGGCGAGCCGCGCAACGTGGTGGGCCTGCAGCTGCCCGACCCGCAGTGCGGCGCCGAAGAACGGCAGCCCGTGCGAAGGCAGCACCAGCGTCTGCGGCGGCAGCGCCGCGAAAACCGGCAAGGACGCGAGAAAGCGCGCGAGCGGGTCGCCTTCCGCCTCGGCTGGCCACACGCTCACATTGGTGCTGATTTTTGGCAGCAGCATGTCGCCGGAGATACATACGTCGAGCTGCTCACAATAGAGCGAGATGTGCTCAGGTGAATGCCCGTAGCCGACGATGGCGCGCCATCGATTCGCGCCAATCTCGAGTTCGTCGCCGGCAAGTAGGCGGCGGAACGTGCACGGCAGTTCGGGCACGCCACGACGGTAGTTGTTGCCTCGGCCCTGCATCGACTGCGCGTGCTCGTCGCTCATGCCATGCGCGCGGAACAGTGCGCAGATCGAATCCGTGTCGAAACCAGCTATGCCGTTGCCAACGGCCTGCGCGGTCAGGAATTCTGCTTGCGGCATGACCAGCGGGCAGCCGAACCGCCCGGTCAGCCACGCGGCATTGCCGAGGTGGTCGGGGTGATAGTGGGTGGCAACAACGCGTTTGAGCGATCGCCCTGCGAGCGTGGTCGCGAAATGGGTCTCCCAGAGCGTGCGTGTGGCGAGATCGCCATACCCGCAATCGATCTGCGTCCAGCCATCGCCGTCGGCGAGCAGCCACAGGTTGATGTGATCGAGCGCGAACGGCAACGGCATACGCAGCCACCATACGCCGCGCGCAACCTCGATGACTTCGGCGGGCGGCGGCGGTGCGGTATGGGGAAAACTGAGGACGGCGGGTAACGATGCGTTCATGAGCTGACGCGCTTCATGGTAGCGCGTGCTGCACCAGCGTTGTGCGACGCAGCATCGTCGTGGAATCGGATTCGCGTGTCAAGTCGCGCATGAAGGTCCGGCAAATTGGATTGTGGTATGTTGTTCAGCGCCCCAGTTCATGAACGCTTTGATGCCGTCCCGGACGCATTCCGTCACTTACAGCATCTCCGACCTCGCCAAGGAATTCGCACTGACGACCCGTGCGATCCGTTTTTACGAGGACGAAGGACTGCTGACCCCGCACCGCAACGGGCGCAACCGAGTCTACGGGGAGCGCGAGCGCGTCCGCATCAAGCTCGTTGTCCGCGGCAAGCGGCTTGGGTTGTCGCTTTCGGAAATCCGCGAATTGCTCGATCTGTACGAGTCGACGCACAGCGAGCGGCCGCAACTGATCAAATTTCTCGAAGTGCTTACCGCGCGCCGTGCGATGCTCGCGCAGCAGCGGGAGGATATCGAAGCCGTGCTCGCGGAGATCGATTCGCTCGAGCGCCAATGTCGCAAGCGCTTACGTCAGGGTGGCCACGCCGGCGCCGCGGCGAAGGGCGACGCCGGTGCGACCAATTGACGTTTACGTAAACGGAAGATAAACTCCTGTTCCCGTGTCCGCGTGGATTCAGCCAATGGCGACGCCACATCTCGAGCCCGATGCCGGGCCCATTTGGGTACCGAAGGACCCTGACTACGATGCCCGCGTCCGTGCTGGTTTTGACGGACAAGCCGTGATGCGCCTGATCGGAGCACGCCTGGTTGCGCTAAGCCCCGGCCACTGTCGCATTGAATTGCTGTTTCGCCCGGACCTGACGCAGCAGCATGGCTTCATTCACGCGGGAATCGTGAGCACGATCGTCGACTCGGCGGGTGGCTTTGCCGGCTTCACGCTCTTTCCGGCCAACGCGAGTGTCCTGACGGCAGAATTCAAGCTCAATCTGCTCGCACCCGCGGTCGGGGAGCGCCTGATCGCGGTGGGCGAGGTCGTCAAAGCTGGACGAACGCTGGTGATCACGCGCGGCGAGGTCCACGCCGAAGCCGGCGGCAAGCGTACGCTGTGTGCAATCATGCAGCAGACGCTGATGGTCATGGCGGACAGGCAAGCGGGGGCGTGAGCGCACGATGTCCCACTTTCCGACCCTGAATTTTCATCTCGGCGATACCATCGATATGCTGCGTGCGACTGTGCAGCAGTTTGCGGCCGCCGAAATCGCTCCACGTGCGGCGGAAATCGACGGCGCAAACCGGTTTCCTCCGGACCTCTGGCGCAAGATGGGCGATCTCGGCCTGCTTGGCATCACAGTCGAGGAAGAGTACGGCGGAACGGCGATGGGTTACCTAGCGCACGTCGTCGCAATGGAAGAGATCAGCCGCGCGTCCGCGTCCGTCGGCTTGTCGTACGGTGCGCATTCGAACTTGTGCGTCAACCAGATCCGGCGCAATGGCACTGCTGCTCAGAAGGACAGGTATTTACCGAAGCTCGTTTCGGGCGAGCACGTCGGTGCACTCGCGATGAGCGAACCCGGCGCGGGGTCGGACGTGGTGTCGATGCGGCTGCGCGCCGACCGCCATGGCGACCACTACCTGTTGAATGGCAGCAAGATGTGGATCACCAACGGCCCCGACGCCGACACATTGGTCGTCTATGCCAAGACCGACGTCCACGCCGGCCCGCGCGGCATCACCGCGTTTCTCATCGAGAAGGGCATGCACGGATTCACCACCGCACAGAAGCTCGACAAGCTCGGCATGCGCGGGTCGAATACATGCGAGCTGGTGTTCGAGGACTGCGCGGTGCCCGCTGACAGCGTGCTGGCCGAGGAGGGACGCGGCGTCAACGTGCTCATGAGCGGCCTTGACTACGAGCGTGCGGTGCTGGCGGGCGGCCCCATCGGCATCATGGATGCCTGCATGGACGTCGTGCTGCCATACATCCACGAGCGCCAGCAGTTCGGCCAGCCGATCGGCGAATTCCAATTGATGCAGGGCAAGGTCGCTGATATGTACACGACCATGAACGCATGCAAGGCGTACGTCTACGCCGTCGGTCAGGCTTGCGACCGTGGCGAAACGACACGAAAGGACGCCGCCGGTGCGATACTCTATGCTGCGGAGAAGGCGACTTGGATGGCTGGCGAGGCGATCCAGGCGCTGGGCGGCAATGGCTACATCAACGAATTCGCGACGGGTCGACTCTGGCGTGACGCCAAGCTTTATGAGATTGGCGCCGGCACTTCGGAGATTCGACGCATGCTGATCGGTCGCGAGTTGTTCAACGAGACGAAGTGACGTGCCGGTGACAGTCGGACGAGGCTAACATGAGCGCAGCGAATGTTAAGCCGCAAGGCGGCCGAGACCAGATGCCACAAGGCACTTCGGAGATTCGACGCATGCTGATCGGTCGCGAGTTGTTCAACGAGACGAAGTGACGGGGCAAGAGCATGGCACTCGAAATGCGCGAACGTTGTCAGCGATGCGCGTGGCCGTTGGGTCCCGACGACGACGCCGCCTACATCTGCAGTTACGAGAGCACTTTCTGCGCGACCTGCGCCAACGCGCTAAATGGCATCTGCCCGGACTGCGCGGGGGAACTGGTGCGTCGCCCTCGGCGCGCGCGCAAGGCAGAGACGATCACCAAGACGCCGTAGCATGCGGGCGCGCTTCGAAGCTAGCGTCCACCGCCATTCCCTGGGAAATACGCGAACATGCATAACGATCCCGTTGTCATCGTTGCCGCCGCGAGAACGCCAATCGGAGGTCTGCTTGGCGATTTCGCCTCGCTCACCGCTGCGGACCTGGGCGGCGCCGCGATCAAGGCGGCCGTTGCGCGCGCCGGCCTCGCGCCGGGCGACGTCGAAGAAGTTCTGTTTGGCAACTGTCTCATGGCCGGGCAGGGCCAGGCCCCGGCCCGGCAGGCGTCGCTGAAAGGCGGCCTGCCACTGTCGACGCATTGCACGACGTTGTCGAAAATGTGCGGTTCGGGGATGAAGGCGACGATGCTGGCACACGACGCCATTCTGGCCGGGAGCGTTGCGATTGTCGTCGCCGGCGGCATGGAAAGCATGTCCAACGCTCCGTACCTCCTGCCCAAAGCGCGCGCCGGCATGCGGATGGGCCATGGCACGGTATACGACCACATGTTCCTGGATGGCCTCGAAGACGCCTACGACAAAGGCAAGCTGATGGGCGTGTTCGCCGAGCAGTGTGCCGACAAGTATGCGTTCACGCGCGAGGCGCAGGACGAGTTCGCGCTTCGCTCGCTGTCGCGGGCGCTCGCGGCCACCCAGGATGGTTCTTTCAAATGGGAGATCGCGCCCGTCACGGTCCCGGGCCGCAAGGGCGATGTCGTGATCGAAAACGACGAGCAGCCGGGCAAGGCAAATGCCGAAAAAATCCCCCAGTTGAAGCCAGCGTTTCGCAATGACGGTACGGTCACGGCCGCCAACGCGAGTTCGATTTCCGACGGCGCTGCCGCGCTGGTCCTGATGCGCCGCTCGCTTGCTGAAAAGCGAGGTCTTGCGCCGCTGGCGATCATACTCGGGCATGCGACGCATGCACAGGAACCGGGGTGGTTCACTACGGCGCCGGTCGGCGCGATGCAAAAGCTGTATGCCAAGCTCGGCTGGACTCCGCAGGATGTCGATCTCTACGAAATCAACGAGGCCTTTGCGGTGGTGACGATGGCCGCCATGCGCGAGCATGGGCTGCCGCCGGAAAAGGTCAACGTGCATGGTGGCGCGTGCGCGCTCGGCCATCCGATCGGAGCATCGGGCGCGCGCATCATCGTGACGCTACTCGGCGCCTTGCGCAATCGCAACGCGAAGCGCGGCATGGCGAGTCTGTGCATCGGTGGCGGCGAAGCCACGGCGCTGGCAATCGAGCGCCCCTGAGCCGCCCTCGCAGAGGCCTTTCCAACTTCAAGGCTCGACATGATTCCGCTCGACAGTCTCGCACTGTTTTCGCTGGCTTGCGTATTGCTCGCCGTCACGCCGGGCCCGAACCTGATGTACCTCGTCTCGCGCACGCTTTGTCAGGGTCGGGCCGCGGGCATGGTGTCCCTGGCTGGCACGACGACGGGGTTCCTGTTCTACGCGCTGGCCGCCGCGTTCGGGCTGACCGCGATGTTCCTCGCGATCCCGGTTCTCTACGATATCGTGCGCTGGGCCGGTGCGGGCTACCTGTTATGGCTCGCATGGGATGCCGTGCGGCCACGCGGCAGCGGCGGAATGTTCGCGCGCCGCGACTTGCCGCAGGTGAGTCCCGGCGTTTTGTTTCGCACCGGCGTGCTCACCAGCATCCTCAACCCTAAGGTCGCGCTGTTCTACCTCGCGCTGTTTCCCCAGTTCGTAGACCCGGCGCGCGGCAGCGTGCTCGCGCAATCGCTGTTGCTGGCGGCGGTGCAGATCGTGATCGATGGCTTTTGCGACATGTTGTTTGTGCTTGCCGCGGCGCAGGCGGCAACGTGGCTGGCAGAGCGACCATCGTGGCTGGCGGCGCAGCGCTTCGTGCTCGGTGGCGTGTTCGCCGGTATCGCGCTCAAGCTGGCGCTCGATACGCGAAAGTGAAGATGGTGGACGGCAAAGCGGGCATCTACGCGAAGCTCACCCTGGTCGCGATCGTGTGGGGTGCGAGCTTCGTCGCGGGCAGGATCGTTTCCGCGGAAATGGGCGCCGTGACCGCGGCCCTGTGGCGTTACGTCATTGCTGCGACGACCCTGGTCGCGGTCGCCCTGCTGGTCGAGCACGGCCTGCCGCGGCTGACCGCGAAACAGTGGCTCGGCGTCGTCGTGCTCGGCATCCTCGGCGTGACGACCTACAACCTTTGCTTCATGTACGGCCTGCAGACGGTGCCGGCGTCGCGCGCTTCGCTGATCATCGCGCTCAATCCCGCAGCGACGCTCGTGGGCGGTGCGCTGTTCCTGCGCGAGCCTCTCTCGCGCGATCGCATCGCCGGCATTGCGCTGGCACTGATCGGCGTGGCGGTGGAACTGAGCGGCGGCAATCCTGCGGCGCTTTTCGAGCATGGTTCGCTCCTGGGTGAGCTGGCGATGTTCGGCTGTGTGCTGTCGTGGGCGGCCTACACGCTGCTCGGCAAGCGCATGCTCGGCGACGGTGTGTCGTCGCTGGCGGCCACAACCTACGCGGCGCTCGTCGGCACGCTAATGCTCGTCGCGATCAACGCCGCCATGGGAGATCTGCATTTCCCTGGCGTTTCGTCGAAGGTGTGGTGGTGCCTGGGCTTCATCGGGGTCTTCAGCACCGCGCTCGCCTATGTCTGGTTCTACGACGGCGTTCGTGCGATCGGACCGGCCCGAACCGCGGTGTTCATCAACCTCGTGCCGGTCGTCGCGATTGCCCTTAGCGTCTCGTTGCTCGGGGAGAAACTCGTGCCGTCGATGGTGATCGGCGCGGCGCTGGTGGTGTCCGGCGTGTTCATCATCAATCGTGCGCAAACCGCGTCGCCGGTGATACGACACATGCCTTGCCACACGGGTTAAGGCGATGTTGCTCAACCAGGAACAGGCGCTCGTGCGCGATACGCTACGTTCCTTCGCTCGCGAACAACTCGCACCCAACGCCGCGCGCTGGGACCGCGAATCGCATTTCCCGCGTGCCGAACTGAGTGCGCTTGGCGAAGTCGGCGCGCTGGGCATGGTCACGCCGGAGCGCTGGGACGGTGCGGCCATGGACTACGTTACGCTTGCCGTTGCGCTGGAAGAGATCGCCGCCGGCGACGGCGCCACATCGACCATTGTCAGCGTTCAGAATTCGGTCGTGTGCGGTCCGCTCAACGCATTTGGCACCGACGCGCAGAAGGAGCAATACCTGCGGCCACTGGCACGAGGAGTCAAGCTGGGCTGTTTCTGCCTGACTGAGCCTCAGGCGGGCTCCGATGCCGGAGCAATCACGACGCGCGCGGAGCGGCGCGGCGATGTATTCGTGCTCACCGGGGTCAAGCAATTCATCACGTCGGGCAAAAATGCCGATGTCGCGATCGTATTCGCGATAACTGACAAGACGGCCGGAAAAAAAGGCATGTCGGCATTTATCGTCGACACTACGACTCCAGGTTACGTGGTGGGCCGCGTCGAGGACAAGCTTGGTCAGCGAGCGTCGGATACTGCGCAGATCGTGTTCGATGATTGCCGCATCCCGGCGACCAACCTGCTCGGGCGCGAGGGCGAAGGCTACCGCATCGCGCTGGCCAATCTCGAGACCGGGCGCATCGGCATCGCCGCGCAGGCGGTTGGCATGGCGCGCGCCGCGTTCGAAGCCGCATTGGCTTATGCGCGCGAGCGCACGAGTTTCGGCAAGGTTATCATCGAGCATCAAGGGGTGAGCTTCCGCCTCGCGGACATGGCGACCGAGGTCGAGGTGGCGCGGCAGATGGTCTGGCACGCGGCGGCGCTGCGCGACGCAGGCCTACCTTGTCTTGCCGAAGCGTCGATGGCCAAGCTGTTCGCTTCCGAGATGGCCGAGCGCGTATGTTCGGCGGCCATCCAGGTGCATGGCGGATACGGCTACGTCGCCGATTTTCCGGTCGAGCGCATCTATCGCGACGTGCGCGTCTGTCAGATCTACGAAGGTACGAGCGACATTCAGAGAATGGTCATCGGCCGCGCGCTGGCCAGTTGAACGGAGTACGACGAACATGCCCGCCCCCATCGACTTCTATTTTGATTTTTCGTCGCCTTATGGGTACCTCGCGTCCGAAAAAATCGAGGCGTTGGCGGCCAGACACGGCCGCAATGTGCACTGGCGGCCCGTGTTGCTCGGCGTGATCTTCAAGCAGACCGGCGCAGCGCCATTGACGCAAATTCCGCTCAAGGGTGGCTACTCCCGGCGCGACATGGAGCGCAGTGCGAAGTTTCACGAAGTTCCGGACTTTCGCCTGCCGTCGAAGTTCCCGATTCCATCGCAGGCAGCCGCACGCATCGTGCTCTGGGTCCAGCAGCGCGACGCGGCACTGTCGGCGAGCGTTGTGCATGCGCTGTACCGTGCGCTGTTCGTCGAAGACAGGGATATCTCACACCCCGACATCGCGGTTGCGGCTGCGGCAACGTGTGGAGTGGACGCTGCGGCCGCGCGCTCGGCGATCGACGACCCCGCGATCAAGGATGCGCTCAAGCGCGCCAACGAAGACGCGATCGCCAGGGGTGTCTTCGGCTCGCCGTATATCGTCGTCGATGGGGAACCCTTCTGGGGCCTCGATCGGCTGGACCAGGTCGAACGCTGGCTGGCGACGGGAGGCTGGTGAGATGGCAACGCCGGCGAACCATCTGATGCCCGCGCATGCGGGTCCAGAGGCTGGCTGAGCCGGTTATGGCGACCATCGAATCCCGGCTCGACCCCCGCGACGCGACGTTCGCAAAAAACCGAGACGCGATGGCCGCCTTGGTCGCGGATCTCCGCGCGAAAGTCGCCAAGATAGAAGAGGGCGGCGGCGAAGTCGCACGCATACGCCACACTGGCCGCGGCAAGCTGCTGCCGCGCGAACGGATACAAGGATTGCTCGACGCGGGCTCGCCCTTCCTCGAGTTCTCGCAATTTGCCGCTTACGGGATGTACGACGACAACATTGCCGCGGCGGGCATTATTACCGGCATCGGTCGGGTGTCCGGGCGCGAATGCGTGATCGTCTGCAACGACGCCACGGTCAAGGGCGGCACGTATTATCCGCTGACGGTGAAGAAACACCTGCGCGCGCAGGACATTGCGCGAGAAAATGGCCTGCCCTGCATCTATCTTGTCGATTCCGGCGGGGCCAATCTTCCGAATCAAACCGAGGTGTTTCCGGACCGCGATCACTTCGGTCGAATTTTCTACAACCAGGCGACGATGTCGGCGGAGGGCATCCCGCAGATCGCCGTGGTGATGGGTTCGTGCACCGCCGGCGGCGCGTACGTGCCTGCGATGTCGGATGAATCGATCATCGTCAAAGATCAGGGCACCATTTTTCTGGCCGGGCCGCCGCTGGTGAAAGCAGCGACGGGCGAAATCGTGACGGCCGAAGAACTCGGCGGCGCCGATGTCCACACGCGAATTTCGGGTGTCGCCGACCACTTCGCCGTCGACGACCGCCATGCGTTGGCGATCGCGCGCCGCATCGTCGGCCACCTGAACCAGGTGAAGGCCGCGACTATCGAAGTGACGACACCGCGCGAGCCGGTCTATCCGGCCGCAGAATTGTACGGCGTCATCAACGCCGACATCCGCAAGCCCTATGACGTGCACGAAGTCATCGCACGGCTCGTCGACGGCAGCGAATTCGACGAATTCAAGGCGCGCTACGGCGCGACGCTGGTCACAGGCTTTGCGCGACTGCACGGCTATCCGGTCGGCATCGTCGCCAACAATGGCGTGCTGTATTCCGAATCCGCCCTGAAGGGTGCGCATTTCGTCGAATTGTGCTGTCAGCGCCGGATCCCGCTGGTGTTCCTGCAGAACATTACAGGGTTCATGGTCGGCCAGAAGTACGAATCCGGCGGCATTGCGAAAGACGGCGCCAAGATGGTGACGGCAGTGTCCTGTGCCAGAGTGCCCAAGTTCACCGTGATCATCGGTGGCAGCTACGGCGCGGGCAACTACGGGATGTGCGGGCGCGCGTTCAATCCGCGCTTCCTGTGGATGTGGCCGAATGCGCGGATCTCGGTCATGGGCGGTGAGCAGGCGGCCACCGTGCTGGCAACGATCCGCCGCGACGCCATTGACGCCAAAGGCGGTGCGTGGAGCGTCGAAGAAGAGATCGCATTCAAGACACCGATTCGGGAACAATACGAACGCGAAGGTCACCCGTACTTCGCGAGCGCACGGCTGTGGGACGATGGCGTCATCGATCCGGCGGATACGCGCCGGGTGCTCGGGCTGGCAATTTCGGCGGCGCTCAACAAACCGATCGAGCCGACGGCGTTCGGCGTATTCCGGATGTAGAGCGCGATGGCCAACGCGACAATTCGTACCAAGCCCGCAAAACGCAAGTCTGGCGAAAAACTTGCAGGCGCGCCGTCCAATACGACGATCGATGTCGCGGTAGCCAGCGGCATCGCGGTGATTACGCTCAATCGTCCCGAAGTCCACAACGCGTTCAACGAAACGCTGATCGCCGAATTGACTGCCTCGCTGCGCGGGCTCGGCGCTGACGCGACGGTGCGCGCCGTGGTGCTCGTCGGCGCGGGTGCGAGTTTTTGTGCGGGCGCCGACTTGAACTGGATGAAGCAGATGGCCACGTTTTCGCGAGCGCAGAACGTCGCCGACGCGAAAGCGCTTGCCGACATGTTGATGACCTTGAACCGGCTCCCCAAGCCGACGATCGCGCGAGTCCACGGCGCCGCGTTGGGTGGTGGCGTCGGCCTCGTTGCCTGTTGCGACATCGCCATCGGAACCCCGGACGCGGTCTTCGCGCTGTCGGAGGCGAAGTTGGGGCTCATTCCCGCGACGATCAGCCCATACGTCGTCGAGGCGATCGGCGTGCGAGCGGCACGCCGCCTGTTTCTGACCGCGGAGCGCTTTACCGCCGCGGAAGCGTTTCGTCTCGGCCTGTTGCACGAGCTCGCCGCAGCCTTCGAACTCAACGAGCGTATCGACGCCGTGCTCGGGCTGCTGGTCAAGGCGGGGCCCGGGGCCCAGGCGGAATGCAAGACGCTGTTGCGGGCGGTAGCGCATCGCCCGATCGACGCCGAACTCATCGCGGATACAGCCGAACGCATCGCCACGGTGCGTTCATCCGCCGAGGGCAAGGAAGGCATCGCTGCATTCCTCGCCAAGCGCAGCGCGGCGTGGGTTCCGCGCGACGAATGAGCGGTTCGATCTGACATGGATCACTTCGATACCTGGCAATTGATTGCGCTTGCAACCGCGCTCGGCTGGGCCAGCGGTATTCGTCTGTACGCGGTCCTGTTCATCGTCGGCGCGGTTGGGTACGCGGGGTGGTTCGATCTGCCGCAGCACTTGCAGATTCTGGCGCATCCCATGGTGCTCGCGGCATCCGGGTTCATGGTGTTCGTCGAATTCTTCGCGGACAAGATCCCGGGCGTCGACACGGTGTGGGACCTCGTGCACACCCTCATTCGCATCCCTGCGGGCGCGGCACTGGCCGCGGGCGTGTTCGGCGATTCCCCGCCGGCGTGGACGATCGCCGCGGCGATCGTCGGTGGCACGCTGGCCGCCGGGAGCCATTTCACCAAAGCAGGAACGCGGGCGGTCATCAATACCTCGCCCGAGCCATTTTCGAATTGGGTGGCGTCCTTCGGCGAGGATCTGCTTGCGGGCGGCCTCGTGTATCTCGCGCTGGCTTACCCGTTCGTGGCGCTCGCCGTCGTCGCGGTGTTGGCGGGATTTTCGATCTGGCTGCTGCCGAAGCTATGGCGTTTCATCCGCGCCATCATCGAGCGCATCGGGCGCGCGTATTCCAATGCGACCTCGCGCCATGGACCCGCGTCGGAGAAGCGGCGCGATGTTTGAGCGGATTCTGATCGCCAATCGCGGTGAGATCGCATGTCGGGTTGCGCGCACGGCTCGGCGCATGGGCATTCGCACGGTCGCGGTTTACTCCGATGCCGACGCTGGCGCGATGCACGTTGCCGCATGCGACGAAGCTCGACGACTCGGACCGCCGCCTCCCCGCGAAAGTTACCTCAACGGCGAGGCGATTATCAATGCCGCCCGGGCGACCGGCGCACAGGCGATTCACCCGGGATACGGATTTCTCTCCGAGAACGCGGCGTTCGCCGAAGCCGTTGCCGCGGCCGGGCTCGTGTTCATCGGCCCGATGCCTGACGCCATACGTGCGATGGGATCGAAATCCGAATCGAAGTTGATCATGGGTCGTGCCGGCGTGCCGCTGGTGCCCGGGTATCACGGCAAGGATCAGTCGGACGTGCTGCTTGCGCACGAAGCCGAGGCGCTGGGATTTCCGGTGCTGATCAAGGCATCGGCGGGCGGCGGCGGAAAAGGCATGCGCATCGTCGAACGCCGCGATGAATTCGCGGCGGCGCTGGCCTCTGCGCGCCGGGAGGCCAAATCGGGATTTGGCGACGATACCGTTCTGCTCGAGAAATATCTGCTCGGACCGCGACACATCGAGATGCAGGTGTTTGCGGATACGCAGGGTAACTGCGTGCATTTATTTGAACGCGATTGCTCGGTGCAGAGAAGGCACCAGAAGGTCCTCGAGGAGGCCCCTGCGCCGGGCATGACACGCGAGCGTCGCGAGGAGATGGGTGCGGCCGCCGTCGCCGCGGCCAGAGCGATCGGCTATGTCGGCGCCGGTACCGTGGAATTTATCGTCGATCGTGGCGGCACGTTCTATTTCATGGAGATGAATACCCGCCTGCAGGTGGAGCACCCGGTCACCGAAATGATCACCGGCCTCGACCTGGTGGAATGGCAGCTCCGCATTGCCGCGGGCGAGGCCTTGCCGTTGTCGCAGAATCGCATCGAGATTCGCGGTCATGCAATCGAAGCGCGCATTTATGCAGAAGATCCCGAGCGCGGCTTCCTGCCGTCGATCGGCCGCATCGCCCATCTGCACACACCCAGGCTCTCCGCCGAAGTGCGCATCGACACGGGGGTACAACGCGGCGACGAAATCAGCCAATATTACGATCCGATGATCGCCAAGCTGATTACATGGGGCGAGGATCGGGCCACGGCGCTGCGCCGGCTACGCGCCGCCCTCGGCGACTATCAGGTGGTCGGCGTGACTACCAACGTCGACTTCCTGCGGCGTTTGGTCGCGCACGCCGCGTTTGCCGAAGCCCGACTCGATACCGGAATGATCGCGAGCAATCATGCGGCGTTGTTTCCGCCACGCGCAGCGCCGTCGTTACAAGTGCTAGCCAGCGCGGCATTGTGCGAATGGTTTTCGTTGCGAGAAGCTGCCCGGGTTGCGGCGAGCATTTCCAGCGATCCGCACTCTCCGTGGCAGGCGGTCGATGCATGGTGGCTGAACTGCAGCGATCATGCGCTCGCGCTGACCTTTGCGACGGACGATGTTCAATACCCGGTGCGAGTGCAAGTCAACGGCGACGGATTCGTCGTCGACATCGGTGACCGCAAGTTGTCGGCGATGGTTCATAGGCAGGACGACGCATGGGCCATTACGATCGACGGCGCGCGCATGGTCGCCAGCGTCGTCACGCTCGGCGACGAGCGCCATGTATTTTCCGCAACGGATATGGCTCGCCTGCGGCTCGTCGATCCGCTGGCACACGCGGCGGACGACCTGCATGCCGACGGCGGCCACCTGATGGCGCCGATGTCGGGTTCGATCATCGCAGTGCTCGTCAACGCGGGAGACGCCGTCGCGCGAGGCGCGCCGCTGCTGATCCTCGAGGCGATGAAAATGGAGCACACGATTGCCGCACCTGCTGCGGGGACGGTCACCCGGGTGCACTACCGCCAGGGCGAGCAAGTTCGCGAGGGCGTCGTTCTGATCGACATTGCAGTATCCGACCTGCCGGCGGTTTGAATATTCTGTTCTATACGGCTGGGGACAATGGTGCGGACTGGATTGCCGCACTCTCCCGGGAATTGCCGCGCGCCCGCGTCGAGATATGGCCGCAAGCAATGGCTTCGGTCGATTATGCATTGGTTTGGAAGCCACCCGCGACGTTGGTCGCGGCACTGTCCGGTGTCCGCGCCGTGTTCAATCTCGGCGCTGGCGTGGATGCCATTGCCGAGACGATCATGTGGCCGCCGGATGTCCCGTTGGTACGACTCGAGGATGCCGGCATGGCGGAACAGATGGTCGAGTATGCAACCTATGCAGTGCTGCGTTGCTACCGCGAGTTTGCCGCGTACGAAAAGGCACAGGCGGCGGCACGATGGGAGCCGCGGCCGCGCCTGGACAAGCGTACCTTTGGCATTGGCCTGCTCGGGATGGGGGTCTTGGGCACTCAAGTCGCGCGGGCGCTCGTCACCCTTGGCTTTCCCGTGACGTGCTGGAGCCGCACGCGCAAAGAGCTTGCGGGTGTGACAAGTTTCACGACCGATGAATTCGACCCGTTTCTTGCGTCGTGTCGCGTGCTCATTTGCATGTTGCCGCTGACACCGGCAACGCGCGGGCTGCTCCGCCGGCAGACGCTCGCAGGTCTACCACCCGGCGCATACGTGGTCAATGTCGCGCGCGGCGCGCTGGTCGTGGAAAGCGATCTGCTCGCGCTGATCGACAGCGGCCACCTCGCGGGCGCGATGCTGGACGTGTTCGAGAACGAGCCGTTACCGGCAACACACCCTTTCTGGCATCATCCAGGCATCGCGGTCACGCCGCACATTTCTGCCGTGACGAGCATCGCGGAATCCGTCGCCCAGGTTGCCGCGAAGATCAGGCGATTGGAGGCGGGAATGCCGATCAGCGGCGTTGTCGATGTCGCACGCTCATACTGATGGTGATCCGAGTCGATGAAGCTTCCTAGACATGTGCGCCTGGTCGAAGTCGGCCCGCGCGACGGCTTGCAGAACGAGAAGGCGATCCTGCCTACCGCGGTGAAGGTCGAACTGATCGATCGCCTCACCGACGCGGGATTGCCGGCCATTGAGGCGACGAGTTTCGTGTCGCCGAAATGGGTGCCGCAGATGGCGGACAACGCCAGCGTGATGGCGCAGATCCGGCGCAAACCCGGAGTGCGCTATCCGGTGCTGACGCCGAACATGCAGGGATTCGTGGCCGCGTTGGCTGCGGGTTGTGACGAGGTCGCCGTCTTCGTCGCCGCGTCAGAGTCGTTTTCCCTGAAGAACATCAACTGTTCCATCGCTGAAAGCCTCGACCGGGCGAGGCCGGTGGTGGGCGCTGCGCGCGGACACGATGTTCGCGTGCGCGGTTACATTTCGTGCGTGCTGGGTTGTCCCTACGAAGGCGACGTTGCGCCGGAGCGTGTGCGTGACGTTGCGACAGCCCTTCGGGACATGGGCTGTTACGAAATCTCGCTTGGTGACACCATCGGAACCGGCACCCCCGGAAAAACGGGGTTCCTTATTGCAACGGTCGCGAATGCGATCCCTGTGAACGAGCTTGCCGGCCATTTTCACGACACCTACGGCCAGGCGCTTGCCAACGTCTACGCGGCGATGGAATCGGGTATCGCGACGTTCGACTGCTCGGTGTCCGGCCTGGGCGGCTGTCCCTATGCGAAAGGCGCGACGGGCAATGTCGCCACCGAGGACGTGTTATATATGCTCGAAGGACTCGACATCGACACGGGTGTCGACATGACTCGGCTGCGTCGCGCAGGGCAATTCATTTCCGATGTTCTGGGGCGCGAACCGATGTCACGCGTCGCCCGGGCACTCAACGTCAAACAGCCGCTGGTCGCGACGTCGGCACGATGAGCGCGACTTTCGACTCGCCGCGCATTGCGTCGCCGTGTATCAGCGTATGCACGATCGATCCGGTGAGCGGATTGTGCGCGGGCTGTTACCGAACGCTCGACGAAATCGCCGGCTGGATCGAACTCGATGACGCGGCCAAGCGCGCACTCGTCGCCGTTCTTCCAGCGCGACGCCCGCTCGTGGGAGCGTTGACCGACGCAACAAACGCCGCCGATGGCCAGCGCTGACTGGTACTTCGATTTCGTATCGCCGTTCTCGTATTTGCAATGCGAGCAACTGCCGGCGCTCGAGACGAAGATGCGCATCCATTATCGGCCGGTGCTGTTCGCGGGATTGTTGAAGGCGCACGGTCACAAGGGCCCTGCGGAGATTCCCGCCAAGCGGCACTTTACTTATCGCTTCCTCGTCTGGCAGGCGCAGAGGCTCGGCGTGCCATTCAAATTCCCAGCCGTCCATCCGTTCAATCCGCTGCCCCTGTTGCGGCTGGCGATTGCCGCGGATTGCGATCCCGAAGCGGTGCGCAGCATATTCCGCTTCGTATGGCGCGATGGTCGCATTGGCGACCTGCCTATCGAATGGGCCGAGCTGATGGGCGAACTGCATATGCCGGACGCGCATTTGCTCATCGACGTCGCCCGAGGTCAAGGCCGCACTGCGCCGCAATACCGACGAAGCAATCGGGCGAGGCGTGTTCGGTGTCCCGACGCTCGCCATCGGCGACGAACTTTTCTGGGGCGTCGATGCCACCGCCATGGCCGTCGAATACGTCGCAGCCGGTTGCCGCTACGCCGATCCTGAAATGGCGCGCGTGGCCAGTCTCCCGATCGGCGCCGAGAGGGAGTCTTTCAGGCGAAAATAGCGACTTGCGAGGCTTATTTCTTGGTCGGCGGCGGCAGTGTTTTCGCCCGCACGGCGGCAGACTGGTCGGCGCGAAATTTTGCGAGCTTGTCGCCGAGCCTTGCGTCCCCAAGTGCAAGCATGGCGACGGCGAACAGCGCAGCATTGGCGGCGCCGGCCTCGCCGATCGCAAACGTTGCCACCGGGATGCCCTTGGGCATCTGCACCGTCGACAACAGCGAATCCTCACCGCGCAAATACTTCGAGGGTATCGGCACGCCGAGCACGGGCAGCATCGTCTTCGCCGCAAGAATGCCCGCCAGGTGCGCGGCCCCGCCCGCGCCCGCGATGATGCAGGCGAGTCCGCGCCCCGCTGCGCTCTCGGCGTACGCAATAGTTTCATCGGGAAGGCGATGCGCGGAGAGAACTTTGGCCTCGTACGGTATATCGAACGCAGCGAGCTGATCGGCCGCCTGCTGCATGATGTCCCAGTCGCTGTCGCTACCCATCAGGAGTCCCACCCGGGGTTTGTTCTTGCTTGGTGCCATGTGGATCCTTTTTTTTGCTGGCGCGACAGATGTTCCGCGCGCCGCAATTTTACCATCGGCAACGTGCGTCGACTCTCCGGGTGCGTCGCCATCATTCGGGGTGTCCATGTCGGCAGGGAAAATACGCGGCAATGAGCGATAATGCGAGCGATGTGCGCTATGAGCTTTCTTGAATTCGCCGCCGTCCGCGCGGCGTTGATCATCGGCCTCGGGATTGGGGTGACCGCCCAGGCCCAGACCATTGATGCCGACTTTCTCGTGGCGCGTGATGCCTTTCGTGCGGGGGATGCCGCGCGTCTGGATCGCGTTTCGCCACGACTCCAGGGTCATTTACTCGAGCAGTACGTGACCTATTGGCAGATCAAGCTGAAACTCGATGATGCCGACCCCGAGCGCGTCAAGAGTTTCCTCGCTCGCAACGCCGGCGCGCCGCTCGCAGACCGCCTGCGCAGCGAATGGCTGAAGTCCCTCGCCAAACGCGAGCAATGGGCGCTGTTTGCGGCTGAATACCCAAAACGGGCTGGCGACGATACCGAACTCGACTGCTACGCGATCCAGTGGAAGCGTGCACGCGATGGCGACCCGGCGCTCGACGCGGCGCGCCCCTACTGGAACACCGGGCAGGATCAACCCGAATCGTGCCAGGCACTGTTCGCGGCCATGCTGAAGACGCAACGACTGACATCCGACGACCTCTGGGCGCGCTTCCGCCTCGCGCACGAAGCCGGCAATGCCCGTCTCGCCGCGCGTATCGTCGCCGATCTCCCGGCTGCGGACCGGCCCGCCCCGCGGGACCTCGAGCGCGCCGAACGCAATGCCGCACAAGCGCTGGCGAAAGGTGATTTCCGACCGACGTCGAATGGCGGACGCGAGCTCGCGCTTTACGCCCTTGATCGCGCCGCGCGCGCCGATGCGGCCGTTGCACGCGACGCGTGGCTCAAGGTACGCGACCGTTTTTCCGAGACCGATCGCCTGTACGGCAATCTGCTCGTCGCGTACCAGGCCGCCCGGCAGCTCAACCCGTCCGCCAATGCGTGGTATCGCGAGGCCGAAGGCGCGAAGCTGAATTCTGAGCAGCGCGCATGGCGGGTGCGTGCTGCATTGCGGGCACGCAATTGGCCTGACGTGGCGCGTGCGATCGACGCCATGCCCGAGGACCAGGCGTTGGACCCTGCGTGGCGCTACTGGAAGGCGCGTGCAATGGCGGTCGCGGGGCAAAGCGAGGATTCGACGCGACTTTACGCGGGGCTCGCGACCGAACACCATTTCTACGGGTTGATGGCGGCCGAGGCACTTGGCGCGGCGATCATGCCAATCAGCGAGCCGCTGCCACCGGACGCCCAGGCGCTGGCCGAATTCGCCGCGCGCGATGCGGTGCAGCGCGTGGTCAGGCTCACCGCACTCGATTTGCGACCGGACGCGTTGCGTGAATGGCAGTACGTCGTGCGCGGCCAGAGCGACGAAATGCTGTTGCTTGCGGCGGAATTTGCGCGGCGCACCGGTCTGTATGACCGATCGATCAATTCTGCCGATCGCACCCAGCGACGACATGACTTCGCCCTGCGCTACCAGACGCCCTACGAAGGCGAGATTGGCGCTGCCGCACGTGATGCGCAACTCGACGAAGCGTGGGTGTTCGGACTCGCGCGGCAGGAAAGCCGCTTCGTCGCGGACATTGTGTCTTCCGCAGGCGCCGTCGGCCTGATGCAGTTGATGCCGCCTACGGCGAAATGGGTTGCGCGGCAGACCGGCCGTGCCGATTTCCGAGCACCGCAACTCGAAGATCCGAGCGTCAACGCGCAGTTCGGCGCGTACTATCTGCGCTATGTGCTCGACCGCCTGGACGGCCTGCCGGTGCTTGCAACCGCGGCGTATAACGCTGGTCCGGGTCGTGCCCAGGCATGGCGCGGCGCGATTCCGATCGAGGGCGCCATCTACGTGGAGACGATCCCGTTCAATGAAACGCGTGACTACGTCAAGAAGGTCCTGGCCAATGCGATGTTCTACCAGGCGCAGCTGGGGTTGCCCTACGTGGCGCTCAAGGACCGGTTGGGCACCGTGACGCCAAACGGCAAGAATCTGGCGATCGTTCCATCGGCCGACCGCGCGGAAGACGTGCGATGAGTGTCGCAGGGCCGCCTCAAGGCACGCGCGGCCCCGAGGGAACGGCGCGCAGCGTCGTTCGGGGGGAACATACAAGCGACGCAGCAGTCCTCATTCTAGGCGGCAGCGGCTTCATCGGCCGGCACCTCGCGAGCCAGCTCGCCGCAGCCGGGCGCAGAGTTATCGTGCCGACACGCAGACGCGAAAATGCGAAGCATCTGATCCTGCTGCCTACCGTCGATGTCATCGAGGCCGACATCCACGACGTCGCGACGCTCGGGAGCCTGGTGCGCCGTGCCGGCACCGTGGTCAACCTGGTCGGTATCCTCAACGAGACGCGCAGCGGTGACTTTGCGCGCGTTCATGTCGAGCTTGCGCGCAAGGTCGTCGACGCGTGCCGCGCCGAGGATGTCGGTCGCCTGCTGCACATGAGCGCGCTCGGTGCCGATCCGCACGGCCCGAGCCGCTATCTCACCACGAAGGGTGAGGCGGAAGAAATTGTCGCGACATCGGGCCTCGCGTGGACGATATTCCGGCCCTCGGTGGTGTTCGGCCGGGAAGACCGCTTCCTCAATCTGTTTGCGCGCCTCGAGCGCTGGCTTCCGGTCATTGCGCTGGCGTGTGCGCACGCGCGGTTTCAGCCGGTGTTCGTGGGCGATGTCGCCCGGGCCTGCATCAAGTCATTGCCGGATGATGCCACTCACGGCCAGCGGTATCCTCTGTGCGGGCCGAAGATCTACGCGCTGCGCGAGCTCGTCGCCTATGTCGGCGAGCTCACCGGGCATCGCCGGCCCATCATATCGCTGGGGCCGACGTTGTCGATGTTGCAGGCTCATGCCATGGAATGGCTACCGGGGCCGCTGATGAGCCGCGACAATATCCTGTCGATGCGCAACGATAGTGTCTGCGATTGCGAGTTTCCGGCCCGGTTCGCGTTCGCGCCGGTGGCGCTCGAGGCCGTTGCGCCGGAATATCTCTCTGTCGCGGCGGAGCGCAGTCGCTTCGACGTCTACCGCGCACATAGCGGAAGGTAAGATTGCAGGTCGCGCTGCTACGGCGATGAAGATCTACTCCGTCGGCGGCGCGGTGCGCGACGAGTTGCTCGGGCGCCCCGTGGCCGATCGCGACTACGTCGTTGTCGGCGCCACGCCCGAAGTCATGCTGGCGCAGGGCTTCCGACCGGTTGGACGCGATTTTCCGGTGTTCCTGCATCCGCAAACCAACGAGGAGTACGCGCTCGCGCGCACCGAACGCAAAAGCGGCCGTGGCTATCACGGCTTCACGTTCCACGCGGCGCCGGACGTTACGCTCGAGGCCGATCTAGCGCGGCGGGACCTTACCATCAACGCGATGGCCCGCGATGCGGACGGCATGCTGATCGACCCCTACCATGGCGAGGCGGACCTGCGCGCGGGCGTGCTGCGGCATGTCAGCGCGGCGTTCGCCGAAGATCCGCTGCGGGTGCTGCGCGTCGCGCGATTCGCGGCGCGACTGGGTTTTGTGGTCGCTCCGGAGACCGAAGCGATGATGCACGCCATCGTCAGTGGCGGCGAGCTGGCGACGCTATCCGCGGAACGCATCTGGCAGGAGCTCGCGCGTGCGTTGATGGAGGCGCGACCGTCGCGCTTCTTTTCCGAGTTGCGCCGTTGTGGCGCGCTCGCTGTCCTGCTGCCCGAGGTCGACGCACTGTTTGGCGTGCCCCAACCGGTCGCGCATCACCCCGAACTCGACGCAGGGGTGCACGTGTTGCAGGCCGTCGATTTTTCCGCGGTGGCGGGGGATCCTTTGCCGGTGCGCTATGCGGTGCTTACCCACGATCTTGGCAAGGCCGCATCCAACCCGGCGGACTGGCCGCGACACGTCGCCCATGAAGCCAGAAGCGTGCGTCTTGCCGAGGCCCTGTCGGAGCGATTGCGCGTGCCCGGCGATTGTCGCGAACTCGCGCGTCTCGTGGCACGCTATCACGGCGTTGTACAGCGCGCGCACGAGCTTCGGCCGGCGACGCTTCTCGACCTTCTCCTGGCGGCCGACGCTTTGCGCCGCCCCGAGCGCCTCGATGGGCTGATTCGGGCGTGCGCTGCCGATGCCATGTCGCGCCCGGGTCGTCGTTTTGCGATATTCGAACCCGGACAGCGACTGTGGGCCGCGCTGGACATTGTGCGGAGCGTCGACGCTGCGCAGATTGCGCGCGATCTTCCGTCAGGGCACCCGGATGCTGGTGAATTGCCGCAACGCATTCGCACGGCCAGGATCACGGCACTTCGAACCTGGCTACGCGAAACGGAGGCTGGCTAGAAGAAGTGCGCGATCCCGGCGACCGCGCCGTTCAAGCGAGCGCCCTGCGCCGCCTGGTAGGGGTTGATGTTGAACATGTAGTTGGCTTTGGCCTCGTTCGCAATCTGCACGTAACCGGCATACAGCATGGTCCGCGTCGACAGGTTGTAGCTGTAGGAGACTTCCCACTGCGTGGCCGCCGAGTTCGGCCCCTTCGTCAGGCCTCCTATTTGGGTGCCGTCCACCGCGCCCCCGCTGCCGTTGGCCGCACGGCCGACAAACGCGTAGAACGCCCCTTCGCCTACTGTGAGCGTCGCCGACACGGCGTAGAAGTTTCGCTTCAGGTCGCCGGTGGGCGTGTCGTAGCGGAGCAATTCGTATGCGGCACCGATGCGCACACTCGTGATCGGGCCCATTGCGCCGAAGTCGTAGCCGCCCGCGATCGTAAAAGCGTCGTCCTTGGGACCGGTGCTCCTGATGCTGTAGTTGTGCTCGTAGGCCAGCCCCAGATCGAGCGGGCCGTTCGAATAAAGCGCGCCGAAGCTGGCGACATACGCGTGCCGTAACTCCGATGCGTGGTCGCCGTTGTCGCCGTCGGCGCCATCCGCGTTGCCGGACGAATCGCGGGTCGAATACTGGAATTCAGCGACCAGACCACCAAGATTCGCCGTCTCGTAGCGCAAAGAGTTGCCGAGCCTCGCGTCGAAGCCCCCCTGTCCCTTTTGCAGCGGACCCTGCGCCCAGATCGCCGCCGTCGATAGAAGCGACGTCGTCAGTGTCGGTGTATTGCCGAATATCGTCAGCATATCGTCGTACGGTGTCAGGAATTTTCCGGCCCTGAATGTTCCCCATTCGCCTTGCAACCCGACGTAGGTCTCGCGGCTGGCCAACCCGGTGCTCGACGGGTTTCCGGTGTCGCCTTGAATGTTGGACTCGATCTGGAAAATTGCGGCGTTGCCGGCGCCCAGATACTCGACGCCGCGGATACCGAAGCGCGAGGAATTGCTCGATATTCGGTTGACCGTCGGATTCGTCCCGTCAGGCTGTCGTCCGTTGACGATTTCGAAATCGAGGTTGAGGTTGCCGTACAGGCTGACGTTGGAAAATTGCGCGAGTGCGGGCGGCGCTAGCAGCGCCACAAAAAGCATCGCGCACAGCCGCTTGAATCCCGAATTGAGCCACCCGTTGAATGATCGACGCGCCGGCACCGTCTCTCCGCCTCATCGGCAGTGTTCACGTGGGTACCAGTTTACCGCAGGCCACTTGCGCCAAAGTCAAAGTCTGTATGCGGCGAGGGTCATCACTTTCGCGATGACGCGCATGAGCCCGCGCACGGGCAACGGCAGTTCGCGGCCACCTGCATCCTGCGCCGCCATGCCATGGCGCACCTCGTCATCGCGCATTGCGGCAACGATCCGCCGGCTCCTGGCGTCGGCGGCCGGCAGGCGATCCATGTGGCTCGTGAGGTGCTCCTCGACCTGGCGTTCGGTTTCAACGACAAAACCAAGGCTCGTGCCGTCGCCGGCCAGACCCGCCAAAAGGCCGATCGCAAAGGAACCCGCGTACCAGACTGGGTTGGCGAGGCTGGCCCGGGCACCGAGTTCGCTGAGGCGTTCCTGCGTCCACGCCAGATGATCGGTTTCTTCGCGTGCCGCCTGCAACAGGCGTGCGCGCGAAGCGGGGTCGCGCGCCGCGAGCGCCTGGGCTTCATACAGGGCTTGTGCGCACACTTCGCCCGCGTGGTTGACGCGCATGAGGCCGGCGGCATGGGTACGCTCCTCTGGCGTGAGGGGACCGTCCACCACGCCTGCTGCCGGATTGGGCCGCGTGCTTGCCGCAGCGCCGGAGAGCGTGCGCAGCGCACGGTCGAACGCGAGTATCACGGGGTCGATGCTCACGCCTGCATCATACGATAGGGGAAAAAAAAGGGCGTCCGGAGGACGCCCTGATGATCACTTCAAACCTCGCGAAATGTCGATTGTCTCGCTTCTCGCGAATTCGGTTTCTTAGAAAAAGTGAACAATGCCGAACACTGCGGCCTTTGGCGAGCCGCTGCAGAAATCGCCAGCCGATCCCGGCGCCGCGCCGTATTGACCAACGGCGATCGCGTACGAGTTGATGTTGAACGAATAGGACGACTTGCACTGGTTGCGTATCTCCGTGAGACCCGTGTACAGCATCGTGCGCGGCGACAGGTTGTAGCTGTAGCTGATTTCGGCGTGCTGGGCGCCTGTGTTGCCCCCATGCGTCACGTAACCGACTGAGGTGCCGTCCGGCGCGCTGCCCTTGCCGTCGCTTGCCTTGCCGTAGAAGAGGTAGATCTTGCCGCCACCGAGGGGAATCGTCCCCGACACGCCCCAGAAATCGCGGTCGAGGCTACAGGTGCTGCTCGTTATGCCGACGAGGCAACCCGAACCCACGGAGAACGGCGATGCGGCTGCCTGCACCTCGTAGCGCGTCTGCTCATACACGGCGCCGATTTGCAGACCGAAGCCCTGGAAGAGCGTGCCGAAGTTGTAGGAACCTGTGACGGTCCAGTCCCAATCGCGAAGATTCGCGTTGCCCGTGGGGCTGGAATAGAAGTTACGAACCTTGTTGTTCATTTCGAACGAGGCGCCGGCCTGGAACGGTCCGTTGCTGTAAATCACGTTGCCGCCGATGACGTTGGCGTGGTTGATGTTGGTCGCCTGCGTACCGCCATTGCCGTTGACGGCGCCGGTGGTCTGCGTTGCACCCGATGCGTCAAACGTCGAATATTGCAGTGCCGCGGTGAAGCCCATCATGTTGGGCGAGTCGTAGCGCACGCTGTTGGGCACACGGGTGTCGAAGCCGCCCTGGTATTTGCTCAGGTTGCCATATCCCCACACGGCAGACGTCGCCAGGAGCGACGAGCCCAAGGTCGGGGCGTTGCCGAAAATCAAATGCACATCGTCCTGCGGCATCAGGAAGGAGCCGTAGACGAAACGGCCCCAGCTGCCCTGCAGGCCGACGAAGGTTTCACGAGTGGCCAAACCCGAAGAACACGAATTGCCGGTATCGCCGCTGACATTCGATTCGATCTGGAAAATCGCGTTCAATCCGCCGCCCAGACTTTCCGTCCCGCGCATGCCGAAGCGCGAGGTGTTCGAACTGACACGGTTGACGGTGGTGTTGCTGAGCTGAGTTTGAGCGTTCGCGGTGGAACCCTGCGCGCAGGCAACGCCCCCCGTGCTTTGGCCGGAGCCGGTACTCGTGCCGACGGTGCCAGCACCGCCCGTTATACCGTTTTGGCAGGTCCTGCCACTGACGAATTCAAGATCCAGATTCAAGCGACCGTACAGCGTGACGTTCGCGGTTTGGGCTTGCGCAGCGAGCGGCAAAGCAAATGCGCTGCCGACGGCAAGGGCCACGAGCTTTTTATTCATGGTCTCTCCTCTAACAATAAGATTTGGCAAGAAAACGATTGCCTGCCACCGGAACCTTCTCAGGCGTTGCGAGAAGTTGCCCTGATTGTGCCAAACCGGCGATTCCATTGGCAAGCTAAAACCCCTGGCAGGAAAACACCACGTCTCCCCTGTTGCTTTATTGCAACAGGGAACCGCCTTTTTCGAAGGAATTGCAGGTCCCGGCCAGAGCGTCGCGGTGCGTATAATTGGGCCGCAGCCGTGCTTGCAAGCTGCAATTATCACTGCGGGCAAAAAATGGGTCCAAACAACGGCTTGCCGGCGCATCCTTGCCGACTTCGCTGCCCTACAGTGGACATATTTCGATGACCCTGGCGCTGTCGTTCTGTGCCGCAACTTTCGTGTCCTGGCTCGCACTGAGCATTCTTCGCCGATCGGGACATCTGCCTGTCGACCGGCCCAACACCCGCTCATTGCATAGGCTGCCTGTTCCGCGGGCGGCGGGCATCGCGATTTGGACAGGCATGCTGGCTGGCAGCGCTTGGCTGCAACCGCAGCCGTGGCTTGTGCCGCTCCTGCTGCTGATCGGCGTGTCGCTGTGGGATGACCGCCGGGGCATCTCGGTGTGGCTGCGTCTCGTGGTGCAGATCGTCGCCGTCTCGTGGTGGTTGTGGCTTGGCGGCCTCGACACGTGGCCGCGTCTAGCTCATTGCAGGGTTCGCGACTGTGTGGATGACGAACCTCTACAATTTCATGGACGGAAGCGACGGCCTGGCCGCTGTGATGACGGTCTTCGGCTTTGGTGCGTATGCGATCGCGGCGGGTCGGGCGGGCGGGGCCGACGCAACGATCATGGCGACGATCGTTGCCGCGACCATCCCATTTCTCGCGCTCAACTTTCCGCCCGCCCGAGTCATGCAGGGCGATGTCGGTGCCGTGCCGATGGGATTCATGGCGGCAGTGTTTGGCATCGGCGGGTGGCAGGCAGGCTATTGGCCCCCGTGGTTTCCGCTGCTGGTTTTCCTGCCATTCATTGCCGACGCCACGCTGACGCTCGCGCGCCGGCAGTTGTCGGGGGCCAAAGTGTGGCGCGCGCACCGCGACCACTCTTATCAACGTCTCGTGCGCATGGGACTCGGACATGGTGGAACGCTGGCTATTTATTCATCCTTGATGTTGGGCACGGCGGTGTCGGCGTTGGTGGCCCTAGTTCGCGCACCGGATGCAGGAGCGCGTGTGCTTGCCCTGTGGGTGACCGCACTACTGCTGCTGTACTCCGGAATCGGTTATTATTGGAAGAGGGTTAATAAAGGGCTTGATGAAAGTAAGTGCTAACTGGCGATCGTGGCTAGCGTTTTTGCACGACGTCGCGGCCGCCGGGGTTGCGTGGACCGGGTTGTACTGGCTGCGCTTCAATCTGGACCTGCATCAGCCACAGCTTGCCGACATGTGGCGCACGGTCGCGTGGGTGCTGCCGCTGCAAGCCATTATCTTTCTCGTTTTCGGCCTCTATCGCGGGCTGTGGCGCTTCGCGAGCCTACCCGACCTGCAGCGCATCGTCCTCTCCGCGGCCCTTGGGGCCGTCGCCATTCCCTTGGTGCTGGTAATGCTTAGGCTCACCGCGGTCGTGCCGCGCAGCGTCCTCATTCTGTATCCCCCCGTTCTGATATTCCTGATGGCCGGCAGCCGGTTCACCTACCGCGTCTGGAAGGAGCATCGACTGTACAGTCCGCTGGCCGCCCTCGGCGAGCCGGTCCTCATCCTCGGCGCGGGTGAAGCGGGTGCGCGCCTGGCCAAGGAACTGACGCACAGTCGGCAGTGGCGCATCGTGGGTCTGCTCGACGACGACCCGGCAATGCAGGGCCGATTGCTGCGCAATGTCAGTGTGCTTGGGCCGATCAGCGAGTTGCCGCAGTGGACACGGCGCTACGGCGTACGTACGGTCATCCTCGCGCTGCCGTCGGCGGCGCATGTCGTGCGGCGGCGTGTCGCCGAGTTGTGTGCAGCCTCGGGCGTGGAGGCATTGACCGTTCCATCCTACGACGACCTCATCAGCGGTCGCTCCCAACTGACGACAATCCGCCACGTCGAACTCGACGACCTGCTGGGCCGCGACCCGGTGGTGCTCGACAACGCCGGCCTGAGCGAGTGGCTCGGCGGGCGCGTTGCAATGGTCACCGGCGCCGGTGGCTCGATCGGCGCCGAACTCTGTTCGCAGATTGCCCGCTTCAAACCTGAGCGGATCGTCCTGTTCGACGTCTCCGAGTTCGCGCTCTACAACGTGCAACAGACCCTGCAGGACGCCTTTCCGCAATTGGCGCTGTCGACGATCGTCGGTGACGTCAAGCATGCCTCGCATGTTGAGCAGGTCCTCGCTCGCGAGCGCCCCTCGGTCGTCTTTCATGCGGCCGCGTACAAGCACGTGCCGTTGATGGAAGAGACCAACGCCTGGCAGGCGGTGCGCAACAACGCCTTCGGTACTTGGGCGCTCGCGCGAGCGTCGGTCGCGGCCAAAGTCGAGAAGTTCGTGCTGGTGTCGACTGACAAGGCAGTCAACCCGACCAATGTCATGGGCGCCTCGAAGCGGATCGCGGAAATCATGTGCCAAAGCCTGCAGAACGACACGACGCAGTTTGTCATCGTGCGTTTCGGCAACGTCTTCGGCAGCACGGGCAGCGTGATTCCGCGTTTTCGCGAACAGATCGCGCGCGGCGGACCGCTGACCGTGACGCATCCGGAAATCACGCGCTATTTCATGTCGTTGTCCGAGGCAACCCAACTGCTGCTGCAGGCAGGCTTGATGGGGCGCGGCGGCGAAGTGCTCGTGCTCGACATGGGTGAGCCGGTGCGGATTCTGGATCTCGCACGCGACATGATCCGGTTGTCCGGCGTCGATCCCGATCACATCCGCATCGTGTTCACGGGCCTGCGACCCGGAGAGAAGCTGTTCGAGGAACCGCTGGCGTCCGAAGAGGCGACGTTACCGACGCATCACCCCAAGCTGCGCATCGCGCAGGCTCGATCGGCCGATGGTGCAACGGTCAGGGAACTCGTCGGCTGGCTGCAGCGCGACCGCGAGGTGGCGGATGCCGACGTTCGCGCGTGGCTCAAGGCGCAGATTCCCGAATATGCGCCGCGGACGCCAATTCCGGCACGCACGGGGTCGGTCACCGTGCTGACGCAGCGCCGCCGCTAGTCGCGCTGCTGTCCGTTTTCCGCGTTTGCGGAAAACGCTGGCAATCCTCGTCGTTCCAATCGAGTTCCGAATCCAACCAGAAGCGCCAGAAGCGCCCAAAACTCCTTGGCGTTGCTGCGAAACAGGAAATCGTCGGTGATGTTTTTGGCGACAAATCCGGCAACGAGCGACAAGCCGACGACACCGACGACTGCGAGCGCATCGTCGTTACGCCGCAGGTACTGCACAAAGCGTGCGCACAGAGCGGTCAGCAAACCGACGAACAGCGCCAGACCGATGGCACCTGTCTGCAGGATCTGGCCGACGAACAGATTGTGCGCGTGCCACAGCATTGGATTGCCGAGTTGCCCTTTCAGCTGCTCGGCGACGATGCCGCGCCCGAAGCCAAAACCGGTCCACGGTCGCTCGCGGGTCAGTTGCAAGGTTCGATCCCAAAGGAGAATTCGCGGATCCTCGGTGAGTGTCTGCGCCACCGAAGTCTGCGGCGGAAAGTCCATTTGAGCGCGTTCGCGAGTGACGTCCGCGAAGACGACACCCAATACGATCAGCAGCGCGAACAACGGTGACATCCACCGCAGCGGCGCCCGCGCGAGCGACGCATGCCAGCGCCATGCCGCCAAAGCGGACGCGGTCGCATAAACGACCGCCAACGCGATCCATACCACGCGGTTGTCGGTCAGGCGTACGCTGACCAGCAGCAACGCAAGGGTGGCGACGCCGAAAAGGATGGTGCGCGCGCGACTGCCGAAGCCGACCGGCGGCGGTGCCAGCAGCGTAAGCAGCAGCGGCGCCACGAGCACGACGTGGGTCGCATAGGGCCCGACACCGGAGTGCCAGCGGGCGGGATCCCATCCTGCGGAGGTAAGCGCGGCGCCCAGCACCAGGCTCGCGTAGATCGCGAACGCCGCCAATGCGACGCCGACAATGTTGCGCCATGCGGCGGGCGAGTGGGGCGCGACATAGAACGCGACGATGGCCAGCAAACTCTCCCCGATTTCGCGCTTGGCCTGCGTGGCGGAGTAGTCCACGTCGAGCGACCAGAGCAGCGACGCGACGCACCATCCGCACCACAGGACAAGCATTGCGACGATCGCATGACCTGGATACGGCACCCGAGCGCCACGACCAACCCAGCCAGCGACCACGATGACGACGGCAAGTACTGCGGCGATGCCAAAGCCGAGGGAACGGGCGAATGTCCACGCATTGGAAGGTAGCAATGCAAGATAGATGGCCGTCGCCCACATTTGCCAACTGACGATATTTTTTTCGGTGAGCATGCAGGTGTGTCGACTCGAGTCGGGGTTTCGCGCAGGATTTCCGCGCGTGTCCAGCCGGCCGGCGCGATTGTACCGGCTCGTGCCGAACTATACTGGGAATGTGCGCTTTGCCGCGGCTGCGGAGGCGACGTCCTCCATGATCGTGTCGAGACGATCCGCAAAGCGTGGCAATGAAAAAAAGTCCAGATACGCCCTGGCGGCGTCGCGATCGGGTCGCAATGCACCGCGTTCGACGCCGGTGAGTACGCGTTCGAAATCCGCGCCGCCGTCCCGACGCGGATCGGTGTACAGAAAACCGGTGACCCCCTCTTTCATGGTCTCGGAAAACGGTGGCGCGGCGATCGCCAGAACCGGGGTGCCAGCGAGACATGATTCGATCGCGTTGAGGCCGAGCGCTTCCCGCTCGGGTAGCCCGGTCAGTAGATAGTCGAGCGCGCGGTACGCGTTGGCGACATCGCGCTGGTGGCCCCAGTATCGTACGCGTGGCCCGAGTGGCGAAAGCACGTCGCGGAGTGCTGCGAGCGATTTATGACCCACGGCGGACCCGAAGACCTCGAGGTTGACCCGAGGGTGCCTTGCCAGGATCGGCATCAGGCAACCGAACAGTAGCGGAAATTGCTTGAGTGGCGCGATGCGCGAAACGATTCCCAACGTGAGTCCGGCTCTTCGCGTGTAGCGATGTGGCGTAGTAACCGCCTGCCGCGCGCGGGAAAGTGCGGCCACGACGCGATCGCGTGGCTTGCGCGCATCCGCATCGAAAAGCACGCCCGCGACGAGCGTGCTCTCCGCGCTTCCGCGCTCCAGGTCAGCGACACCATAGAGCGGTGTCGGATGCACTTGGCGCAAGCCGCGACGCTGCAGCGTTTCGGCAACATGCCGCGATACAGCGAGCAGCAGGTCGGCACTGATCGTAGTAGGCCGGCCGCGCATCGTCGTACAGCGCTTGATGTGCGAGTCCGACGACGAAATGTCGGCGGAGTTGCGCGAGCACCGGATTCGGCAGCGACGAATGGATCAGCGCGATGTCGCCGCGATCGAGTCGTGCCGAGCCTGCCTGAAATGGCGAGCGCTCGACGCCGCCGAAGTCGAGATCGCCCCAGAAGCGCGCCGCAGCGTTGACCACGACGCGGGTCGGCCAGCCGCGAGCCTTGAGCGCCCGACTGAAAAATGCGGTATAGACCTCGGCGCCCCCGAGCGTTGGTGACAAACTGAATTGAATAACAGTGGGACGCTGCATTCGCCGAGCGGGTTTACATAGTGCCGAGGTCGGCGATCGCTGCCAGCACGCTGTCGAGATCGATCGCGTCCATGCAACGCGGGTGCGCACACTCGGCGAGCGTACGCCCACAGCGTCGGACCCACGCCAGGTCGCGCTTGAACAGCACGCGCTGATCGCGGCATGGAAAGGGGGAGATCGTGACCGCGCGATATTGCGCGTCGCGCCAGAATTCTCCCGCACCGCTGATCGTCGCGGAGCCAGGCCCGAACAGCGCCACGGTCGGCGTCCCGACGATGCGCCCGAGATGCGCGACGCCCGTGTCCGGGGCAACCAGCAGCGATGCATTCGCCAGCAGGCGCCACAACTGCGGCAACGACAGTGCGCCGGCGTAACTTCGATAACGCGTCTCGCCGGCACATTCGCGCACGATCGCATCCTCGCCGTGGCCGGCGGACCACACGGGTTCGAGGCCGCGTGCTTCGATCGATGCGGCGAGCGCGCGCCAGCGCGACGGATCCCATTGCTTGAGCGGCGAGCTGGCGCCGACGTGCAACACGGCATAGGCGCGCGACGGTAGATCGAACGATGCCGCGATCGGCGCGGGCCAGTCGCTGCGCACATACCGCGCCGGCGGCGGACCGTCGACCAGCGTTGCCACGATGTCGCCCCAGCCAGCAGGCGCGCCGGGATAGCGGCGCAATTCGTCGACCGGCCAACTCTTACTTGGCGGCCGATCGCCGCCGAAAGCGACGATCCAGCGGCTGCCCAGTGCCAGCGCGAGCCAGCTGAATCGATTGTCGCCGGGGATGAGCGCCAGATCGAATCCGGCCTGCCGCCAGATCGGCGACGCCGCGGGCGTGCGCGGATTCCAGCCGATCGCTTGAACGCCGTAAGGTGCGCCGGCGTACAGTGGCGCAACCGGCTCCGGAAGCGCCATGACCACCTCCGCGCGCGGATGGCGTTCGCGCAGTTTCGCGAGCAGCGGCGTCAGCATCAGCGTGTCGCCGAGCAGCAGGTGGTGGGCGATCAGGATCCGGCGCGGATCCCGTGGGGGCCGCCGGACCGCCGTCGTTGCGCGACGTCGCAGTGCTTTCAGCACGACGCGAGTGCGGCCGGCGAGACGCGACGGCTCGGAATTGCGATATCGCAGATTCGTCATGTGCTGACTGCGCGAATCAACCGCGCGCCCGTTCATCGATCGCGCTTTGAAAAACGGCCTCCATGTGGTCGAGCATCGACGCCAGGCCGAATTTGGCAGCGACCCACTCCCGGCCTGTCGTCGTGAGTCTGGCGGCGAGCGCCGAATCGCTGATAAGCCGGTCGATTGCCGCGGCTAGCGCGATCGTATTCTCCTTGGCGACGACTAGCGCAGTGTGGTCGGCGATCGCCACCTCGCCGATCGCGCCAGCATTGGTCGTCACGCAAGGCGCGCCCATGAACATCGCTTGAACCAACGCCTGCGGCACGCCTTCGTCAGCGTACGACGGGAGCGCGAAGACGTCGAGTGCCGCGAGCCATGGTGCAACATCCTGCTGGTTGCCGACCAGGCGCACGCGGTCACCCAACCCGAGCGCGGCGACCTGCCGTTCCAGCGCCTCGCGTTGCGGGCCTTCCCCGACGATGAGCAGCTGCGCATCGCGATGCGCAAGCATCGGCATTGCCTCGACCAGGAAGCGATGCCCCTTCCAGCTGCGCAGCGTCGCGCAGATGCCGATCAGCGGCACCGCTGCGGGCAGCCGCAGCAGGGCCCGCGCCGCCTGCTTGTCGCGCGGTTTGAAGCGCGCCGGATCGACACCGGTGGGAATCGATGTCACGCGCGCAGGGTCGACGCCGATATCGCGGATCAGCGCCGACCTGATCGCCTCGCCCGTCGTAACGAGTTGAGCCGTTGCGCGGGTGTAAAGCCAACGCGTGAGCCGATCGCGTGACACTGGTGCCGAAATGTGGCGCGTGCGCACCAGCGGAGGAGGCGCCCTCAGCGTCCGGCACGCGAGCGCGACCAGCCACGAGTCGGTCGAGCTGTGGGCATTGACGACGTCGACGCGGTGCCGCGATAGGAATCGTCGCAACACGATCGCACCCTGCGGACGTTTGCGGCCCAGCGGCAGCGCCGTCACCGGCACGCCGAAACGCGGGGCCTCCGCGAAGATTCTCGCGCTGCGCACGCACGCGAGCGCGACCTTATGCCCGCGGCCGATCATCCCCGCGGCTTCGGTGAGGATTCGGATCTCCTGGCCGCCCCAGCCAAGCGACGACTCGGTGTGGAGAATTCGCAACGTGAGACAGAATTGTTACGCGACCGCCGTCGCGAACTGGATGCGATGCAGTTTCGCATACAGGCCGTTGCGCGCGAGCAGTTCGGCGTGGGTGCCGTGTTCGACCACTCGCCCCGCATCGAGCACGACGATGCGGTCGACACGCTCGATCGTCGACAGCCGGTGCGCGATGACGATCGTGGTCCGGCCTTGCATCAGCGTCTCCATCGCCGCCTGCACGTGCCGCTCCGATTCCGAATCGAGCGCCGACGTGGCTTCGTCGAGAATGAGGATCGGTGCATTTTTCAGGATGGCGCGCGCAATCGCGAGGCGCTGGCGTTGACCGCCCGACAAGCGGATGCCGTTGTCGCCGACGATCGTGTCGAAGCCCTGCGGCAGCGCCTGAATGAACTCCAGCGCATGCGCGGCCTTCGCGGCCTGCTCGATGGCCGCGCGCGGTGCACTCGCCATGGCACCGTAGGCGATATTCGCCGCGACGGTATCGTCGAACAGCGTGATGTCCTGGCTGACCAGCGCGATGTGACTGCGCAAATTAGCCAGCGTCAGTGCGTCGATGCGATGCCCGTCGAGCAGGATGTCGCCTTCGGTCGGTTCGTAGAAGCGCGGGATGAGGTTGACCAGCGTCGTCTTGCCGCTGCCCGACGGTCCGACCAGCGCCACGCTCTCACCCGGCGCCACCCGCAGGCTGACGCCGGCCAGCGCATCGCTATCGGCGCTCGCATAGCGGGCGTACACGTGATCGAAAACGAGCTCGCCGCGCACCTTCGACAACTCGACTTGCCCGCGGTCTTGCTCGGGTGTTTCGTCGAGCAGTGCGAAAATGCTCTCCGAGGCAGCGAGGCCGCGCTGGATGTTGGCGTTGACTCCGGACAGCGACCGCAGCCGGTCGAGCAGCGTGAGCAGGGCAACGACGTAGGCGGTGAAGGGCCCGGGATCGAACCCACCCGCCTCGCTCTGCTTGAGCATGAGATAGACGATGAAGCCGACGGCGCACGCGCCGAAGAACTGCAGCAGCGGTGAACTCGCTGCGCTGGCCGAGGACTGCTTACTCATCGACTGGCGCAAGCGGTTGGCCACGCTGACGGCGCGCGCACGCTCGTATTGCTGACCGCCGAAGACCTTGACGACGCGCTGCCCGCCGACGATCTCTTCGAGTACTTGCGTGATCGCGCCCGTGCGCTGCTGCACGTCGCGGGCGACACGCCGCAGTCGCCGGCTGAAGTAGCGGATCGTGGCCAGGCGACCAGCGGGAAGGCGACGATCGAGATCAGCGTGAGCTTCCAGTTCAGCCAGAACAGGAAGCCCAGGCTGCCGGCGATGGTGAGCGTACTGCGGACTGCCGTGGTGATTGCCGATGAGGTCGCCGCGGCGAGCTGGTAGGCGTCGAAGGTGAACTTGGATATGAGCCGACCCGATGACTGCGAGTCATAGAATGGCGTGGGGAGGGCGAGGAGGCGGTCGATCATTTCGCGGCGCAGATCGAATACCACGCGATGTCCCGTCCATGCCATGCCGTACTCGGAAATGAACGAGCCGAGCCCGCGCAGCAGAAATACGGCGACGACGGCGAGCGGCAGGCGCAGCGTCGTCTCGGGATCCGGATGCTGAAGCTTCTGGATGATCGGCATGACCATGTAGGCCATGACCACATCTCCGGCGGCGACGACCACCATGCCCACGACGGCCAGCGCAAACGCCCACCAATACGGGCGAACATACGAAAGCAGGCGCCGGTAGAGGAGCAGGCTGGACGACACGGCAGGAGGCCTATTTACGGCGCGGGCGCGCGCCGGCGCATGAGGGAAAGCAACGCGCAATTATAGCGCCTACGCCGTAGGCTTGGCAGCATAGGCGGCTGCAAGCAGGTCACGGTAGAGCAGCGCCAGTTGCAGCGTCATCGCCGCCGGCGTGAGCGGAAGGACCGCTTCGCGGGCCCGCGCTCCGAGCTCAGCGCGTGTTTGCGGGTCGATAAGTTTGGTCATGTTTGCGGCGAGTGCATCGATGTCGCGCGCGGGACCGATCAAGCCGGCATCGTGCTCGAGCACGAGTTCGGCGGCGCCGCACTTGGTACTGGTGATCACCGGCAGACCACAGGCCATCGCTTCCAATGCGGCGTTCGGGCACGGATCGTACAGCGTCGGCAGCACGAACGCATCGGCTGCGCCGTAGAACGGCCGTGTTTCAATCTGCGGCCCGAGGAGCGCCACGCGGTTGTGAACGCCGAACCGCCGAGCGATCCGTTTGTAGGCGCTTAGCGCCTTGTCGCGTCCGACGACGACCAGGTAGCAATCGCCCGGCAACCGCGCCAGCGCCTCGATCGCACGGGCGACCCCTTTGCGCGCATAACCCGAGCCGACGAACAGAAACACCGTGGCCTCCTCCGGGATGCGCAAGGCACTGCGCACTGCCGTTCGTTGCGTGCGCAACTCCGGTGAAAATGCATCGCTGTCCACGGCGTTGTAGATGACCGGTAATTTCTCTTCGGGCACCCCGAAGTGTTCCTGGATTTCGGCGCGCACCATTTTCGAGTTGCAGATCACCGCGCGCAGCACCGGGCTCTCGAACAGCCGCCGTTCGATGTTGAGCACGTACCGATGATAAGGGGCAGCCTCGGTCAGCCAGCGCTGGAACGGCGTCGCGGTACGCAAACGCTCGTCGAGAAATACCCGGTGCACGCCGTCGCCCGCGCGGTAAACGTCACAGCAAAGCAGCCGCTCGTGCGATTGCACCAGTTCCGGCGGTTTCGTCGCAATGGCTCGGCAGACCGATCGGGCAAAGCTCCAGTCGCGCCAAAGACGCCCGAGATAGAATGGATTGCAGATGACCGGCTCGATAAGCTGCAGACGTGTTTGCGGCCACTGCCTCGTGTACAGCGTGATTGCGATTCCGCGCTCGAGCAGCGCCTCAAGCGCACCTTCGACGAAACGTTCCGCGCCTCCATAGGGGCTGTAACGCTGACGGACGATCGCCAGTCGCATTACGCGACTCCCCGCTTGGTGGCCACCAGCATATCGGTCACGGCAGCGTGCACGCGGTCGACCGAAAGGGTCGTCAGGCATTCGGAGACCTTGCCGCCACCGCAGCCGTCGATGCCGCAGGGCCGACAAGGATGCGCCGCGGAGGTGATCACGCGGTTCGTGACACCCCAGGGTCCCCATTCGATTTCGCCGCTAGGTCCGAACAGCGCGACGACGGGGGTGCCCATTGCGGCGGCGATGTGCATGGGAGCGGAATCGACGCCAACAAAAACGCGCGCTTCGCGCGTCAGCGCCGCCAACTCGCGCAGGCTCAACGCTCCCGTCAGGTCGACGATGCGCGACCGCGAGGCACTCGCGCACGCCGAAAGGATCGCTTCGACGAGCGCGCGCTCGCGCGCGTCCGGTGCGCCAGTGACCGCGACCCGAATCCCGCCCGCGGTCAAACGGTCGAGCAGGGCCGCGGAGTGTTCTGGCGGCCAACATTTGAACAGCCAGCGCGAGCCGGGGTGCATCTGGACGAAACGATGCGGCTCCAGCCCTTGCTGTGCAAGCAGGTTGCGCACGCGTGCCGCCGATTTATCGTCGGGGCATAGCACCAATCGCTTGTCCGCCGGCGACGGCTGTAGCCCGATACGCCGCAGGGCGTCGAGATTGCACTCGACGGTATGCCGGGGCGTCGTGCGCGGAAGGCGATAGAAGTGGGTGAAGCTCGTACGCCAGAGCCAGTGGGGGTGATCCAGTTGACGCGCCACCGAGTATCGCGGCTTGAGCAGTCGGGCCAGCCATGCGCCGCGCGGATGCTCGGTGAGGTGCACGATCAGGTCGTAGCGCCGCGCAGAGAGCGCGCGCAACAGTTGCCGTTCAGCAGAGACCTGCGCGAGCAAGCCGTGGCGTTTCCACTCGCGGTCGATGGTATGCAACTCGGTGATCGCTGGATGGCCTTCGAGCATGGGCGCCGTTTCGAGGTACACCAGGGCGTCGATTTCGGCGGCGGGCAACGCGTGCTTGAGCACCGTAAATACCGGCGACGCGAGCAGGACGTCTCCGTGATGACGAAGTTTGGTAACCAGCGCGCGGCGGACCAGGGAAGCGCCGACAGGGTCCTGCAGCGGGTTGAACATGCACCGACGATAGCAAAATGCGTTGTCTGATACAAACCGGGACAGCGCTGGCAGTCAGGACTTACTTGTCAACGAAGCGGCGTGCGTATTGCATGCACGCCCGTTCGGGTACAATCGCCGCGAACGTCGCTCATCCCCGAACCATGTCCATCGAGGTCGCCTCCTCCTCCCTCAAAGCGCAGATCCTGGCGGAGGCATTGCCTTACATTCAGCGCTTCCACGACAAGGCGATCGTTATCAAGTACGGCGGCAACGCGATGACGGAGCCGCAGCTCAAGGCCGGGTTTGCGCGCGATGTCGTGATGTTGAAGCTGGTCGGCATGAATCCGGTCATCGTTCACGGTGGTGGCCCGCAGATTGGCGATCTGCTCAAGACGATGGGGATCCCGAGCGAGTTCAGACAGGGCATGCGCGTCACCGACGAAAAGGTGATGAACGTCGTCGAGATGGTCCTCGGTGAGCTCAACCAGGAAATCGTTGGTCTGATCAATCAGTACGGAGGTCGCGCCGTCGGACTGACCGGGCAGGATGGCGCATTCATTCATGCGCGCAAGATGCTGCTCAAGAGCGATACCAATCAGGGCGATCTCGTCGATATCGGCCTGGTAGGCGAAATCGAAAAAATCGACCCGGAGCTGATCAACCTGCTCGATTCGCGCGACTTCATTCCCGTTATTGCGCCCATCGGAGTCGGCACGGACGGCGAAGCTTACAACATCAACGCGGATCTCGTTGCCGGCAAGCTCGCCGAAACGCTCAATGCCGAGAAACTGGTCCTGATGACGAACACGACCGGCGTGCTCGACAAGAAAGGTACGCTGCTGACCGGTTTAACAGCCAGCGAGATCGAGGCGCTGTTTGCCGACGGCACGATTCACGGCGGCATGCTGCCGAAAATCGGTTCAGCGCTGGACGCGGTAAAGAATGGCGTGAAAAGCTCGCACATCATCGACGGCCGGGTCGAACACGCCCTGCTGCTGGAGGTGCTGACCAACGAAGGTGTCGGCACGATGATCAAGGCAGATTGAGGCCAGTCAGAAGGGCGCGTCACCGCAATTTCCGCGGCAGGCGCAAGGAGAACGCGATGGCGATCAAACCTGGCGAGCGACGGTTACAAATACTGCAGACGCTCGCGGCGATGCTGGAAACGCCGCGAGGGGAAAAAATCACGACTGCTGCGCTGGCAGCGAGGTTGCAAGTGTCGGAGGCGGCGCTCTACCGGCATTTCGCCAGCAAGGCGCAGATGTTCGAAGGACTGATCGAATTCATCGAATCGACGCTGTTCTCGCTGGTCAATCGAATCACGTCCGAGACGACCGACGGCGTCGCCCAGGCGACGCAGATCGTGTCGGTGCTCCTGGGCTTCGCCGAAAAGAATCCCGGCATGACGCGAGTCCTGATAGGCGATGCCCTCGTCAACGAGGACGAGCGCCTGCAAGCGCGCATGAACCAGCTCTACGACCGCGTCGAAGCAGCGCTGCGGCAGTCGCTGAAAATCGCTCACGCCGGCGGCGCGTGGCGAGGTGACGCACCGGCCGACGCCAACGTTCTCCTGTCATTCGTTGTCGGGCGGTGGATGCTGTTCGCCAAGAGCGGGTTCAAACGCTTGCCGCAGGAGGGCTGGGACGCGCAGCGAAAGTATCTGTTCGCCTGAGGCCGGACCACCCGGCCGCCAAGCAGAACAGCTTCCCTGATGGCGAGCGCCGATACGCTCCTGAAGGATGCGCGCCGGGCCTTGGGCGCGGGTCGCGCTTCAGCGGCCGTGGCCTTTGTCGATCAGGCGCTCGCCAAGAACCTCGAGGTGCGTCACGGCGAGGCGCTGTTCGAACTCGGCAATCGCCTGGCCGAAGCCGGGCAGCCCGCGTCCGCGATTGCGATTTTCGAGCGGATGTTGCAACTTTTTCCCGGACATCCGCGATTGATGATCAACCTCGGCGCTCAATTCGACCGGGTTGGCGATGCGTCGCGCGCCGAGCGCTACTATCGCGAAGTGCTTGATCGCGCTCCGGGTGAAATCCCGGCGCTAGCTAATCTGGCGTACCTGCTTTTCATGCAGGAGCGATACTCGGACGCCCTCGAATTCTACGATCGCCTTGTCGCGGCGGCGCCCGACGCGCCAGCGGACGTCTGGAACAATCGCGGTGTGTGCCAGAAACACAATCGGGATCGTGGTGCGGAGGCGAGCTTCCGGAAGGCGCTCGCGCTAGCCCCGGACTCTCCGCAAGTATTGGCGAATCTGGGCTTCCTGCTCACGGAACAGCGCAGGTATGACGATGCGCGTCCTTTGCTCGAAAAAGCACGCACCCTCGACCCGTCGCGCCTCCAGGTCGTGGCGCAATGCGTGGAATTGGAATTGCAGTTCGCCGACTGGGGAAATTTCGAGCGCGACCGAGCGGACCTCATCGCTGCGGTGGCACGCCCCGGCGGCCCCGGCCAGGCGGTCCCGCCGTTCGCATTTCTGTCGATCTGCGACGATCCGGCGCTTCAGCTCGCCGCCGCGAAGAGCTTCGCGTGGCCGTCGTCGGCGCCAGGGGGGCCGGAAAATGCAATGCGTGCTCACGACACACAACGTCTGCGGCTCGGCTTTGCAGCGTCCGCGTTTCATGATCATCCAGTTCCCCGTCTGATCGTCGAATTGCTCGAGCGGCTGGATCGAAGTCGCTTCGAGGTTCTCGCGTACGAGCTCGACTCGAGCACGCACGATGCCATGCGCGCACGCATCACCGACGCCGTCGACACTTTCGTGGCACTTGGTCGTACGACGACGGCCGACGCCGTTGCGCGTATTCGCGCCGATCGCGTGGCGATCCTCTTCGACCTTACCGGCCACACGGAATACGCGCGCCCGGACATATTTGCGGCGCGGCCCGCACCCGTACAGGTCAATTATCTGGGCCACGCGGGCACGCTTGGCGCGCCGTATTACGAGTATTTGATCAGTGACGCGACCGCCACGCCGGCCGCCGAGCGGCAGCATTTCATCGAGAAGGTCGTAGTCTTTCCTGACTGTTATTTCCCCTCCGATTCGCAGCGGCCGATCGCCGGGCCGACGCCGACGCGCGCGGAATACGGTTTGCCACCTGAGGGGGTCGTCTTCGTCTCACAGGCGGCGGCGTACAAGATACTTCCCGACGTGTTCGGGCTGTGGATGCAATTGCTCGGTCAGGTCGAAGGCAGCGTACTTTGGCTGCGTCCCTTGCGCAAAGGGGCGGAAGCGAATCTGCGTGAAGAAGCGGCCAGGCGCAACATCGATCCGCAGCGGCTCGTATTCGCGCCGCAGGAGCCCGCGCCGCAGTACCTCGCCCGCTACCGGCTGGCCGATCTCTACCTCGACACGTACCCTTTCGGCTCGCACACGACGGTCAACGACGCGCTGTTTGCAGGACTGCCGGTTGTGACGCTTGCCGGACGCAGCATGGCATCACGGGGATCCGCGTCACAACTTCGCGCCGTCGGCTTGCCCGAATTGGTCGCCGACTCGCACGAAGCGTACTTGGCGATCGCGCTCGGCTTGGCGCGTGACCGGAACAGGCTCGGCCAGCTTGCGACGAGGCTGCGCGAGAGCGGCCGGGCGAGTCCGCTGTTCGACATGCAGGCCTATGCTCGGCAATTCGAAGCGGCGATCACACGCATGTGGCGCGAAAGTCTCGGCGCCGTGGCAGATAGGCCGAATGCCGGCGATTGACGCCGCGACAGGGACTACGTTGCCTGAACCGTGGATGCCGTAATCCGGCAGCCGCTGATGCGCCAGGTACCGTTTGGCTGCTGCTCCATGATGTACAGCGCGACGCGCACCGTATTGTCGGGGTCGATCAACCGGAGCGGCTGGACCACCGCCCCATCGATCACCGCACCATCGAGGAATTCAACGTAGCGCGCCGTAAGCAGCGCCGAATACAACGCCCGTACCATGTCGATGAAAGTCGCTGCGTCGCTGAACTGCTCGCGAGTGGCGGGCGCGGCGAAGCTGAACGCCTTGGCGGCGTTGCCCGACTTGAGCGCGCTGCGTTGTTCGGCGATGACTTTCTTGATGGCGCTCCAATCGGCGGCGCGCAGTGTCGGACCGTCGGCAGGCACATCGGATTCCTGCGAGTGCGCTGACGAGATTGTCCACGCGCACCCCAGCGTGCACGTCATGACGGCAAGGAACATGAGCGCGCGCCGGCGCATCACCGTGCCCCCGGTGCGCACACGGGGCAATGTGGATCCTTGAGCACGCGCACTTCTCGCCACTCCATGGCCAACGCGTCGAGCAGCAAGAGGCGTCCCGTCAGGGCTCTGCCCGCCACCGCGAGCAGTTTGAGCGCCTCGGCGGCTTGCGCCGCGCCGATGATGCCCACCAGCGGCGCGAATACGCCCATCGTGGCGCAGCGCGTGTC
This sequence comes from uncultured beta proteobacterium, assembly GCA_963732105.1. Taxonomy (GTDB): domain Bacteria; phylum Pseudomonadota; class Gammaproteobacteria; order Burkholderiales; family Casimicrobiaceae; genus PALSA-1003. Next base: position 396,087 of record CAVSYL010000010.1, on the reverse strand, counting down.
CTCGAACTCGTCGCCTTCGCCGAACAGGCAGTGATAGCAGGGGCTCGTCGCATCACGCGGATCGAAGACCGCGAGTTGACCGTCGAAACGAATCGCCGCGCCGGAAACCAGCGGCTTATTCGCGGCCACACTGGCGCGATTCACTGCGTGCCGGGTCGCGAAGTTGTCGGAACAATCGACGATCACATCGGCCGCGAGCGCTAGCGGCGCGAGCTCGGAATCGCCGACCCGGACGGAGACCTGAACGACGCGCACTTCCGGGTTGACGGCCGCGATGCGCTTCCCCGCCGCCTCGACTTTGTGGCGGCCGATCATGGTCGTGTCGAATAGAATCTGACGCTGCAGATTAGTGAGATCGACGCAATCGGCGTCGACCAGGGTCAGCGTGCCGATGCCTGCGGCAGCGAGGAATTGGGCCGCCGGATTGCCAAGGCCGCCCACGCCGACGATCAGCGCATGCGCGTTCGAGAATCGCGCCTGCGTGTCGACGCCAAACTCGGGCAACAAGATGTGCCGGCTGTAGCGGAGGAGTTGAGCGTCATTCATGCGACTCGTGGAACCAAGGCAAAACGCCCGGGACGAGCCGGGCGTTTTCTTTCGTGCTTGATGGTCCGAGATCTATTGTGGCTTGGCCTGAGCCGCGACCGCCTTCGACGAGGCGATCACCGGAAGGCCCTTGAGCTGATTCATCGCCTGCTGCAACTGGAAGTCATCGGCCGAGCCGTACTCGAGGCGCGTGCGCGAGGCTTCGGTCGTTTCTTTTTGCGGCGCGACCTTGGCGCCGTCCTTTTCCGCCGGCGCCTTCGGCTTGGCTTTGGCCGGATCGTCCATCTTGGCTGTCGTGGCGACAGGCCTGCCGTCGTCCAGGTGGTGATCGAGGTTCGCTTCGCGCAGGCGGTTCTGCGAATCGCGGCCGTCGTCGACGGCGACGTCGGGCTCAATGCCCTTGGCCTGGATCGAGCGCCCGCTCGGCGTGTAATACCGCGCGGTCGTGAGTTTCAGACCGGCGTTCGGGCCCAGCGGAAGGATGGTTTGTACCGATCCCTTGCCAAAAGTCTGCGCGCCCATCACCACGGCGCGCTTGTGATCCTGCAGCGCGCCCGCGACGATTTCGGACGCCGACGCCGTGCCGCCGTCAACGAGAACCACGATCGGCACCTTTTTCAGGGAGGCAGGCAAATCCTTGAGATAGTCGTCGCCGCGGCCACGCAGGTAGTCGGTCTTGGTGGCCGACAGACGCATGCGCGCGTCGGGCGTACGGCCGTCGGTATAGACGACGAGTGCGTCCTGCGGCAGGAAAGCCGACGCGACGCCGACCGAAACGTTGAGCAGCCCGCCAGGATCGCCGCGCAGGTCGAGCACCAGTCCCGTGAGGTCGCCCTGCTTGTACAACTCGCGCAGCGCTTTCGCCATGTCCTCGCCGGTGCGCTCCTGGAACTGGACGACGCGCAAATAGCCGTAACCGGGTTCGAGCATCTTGGCGCGCACGCTGCGGACGTTGATGACCTCGCGCGTCAACGTAAACGTGAGCGGCTGGTCGACATCCTTGCGCGCAACGGTCAGCGTGATTTGCGTGCCGGGTTTGCCGCGCATCTTGTCAACAGCGCTGGACAGCGGCAAGCCACGCGTGGCGGTGTCGTCGATCTTGACGATCAGGTCACCCGGCTTGATGCCGGCCCGGAACGCGGGCGTGTCTTCGATCGGCGAGACGACCTTGATGAAGCCGTCCTCCACGCCGACCTCGATGCCCAGGCCGCCGAACTTGCCCTGCGTCGATATCTGCAATTCCTTGTAGGCATCGGCGTCGAGGAAGTCGGAGTGCGGGTCCAGACCGTGGACCATTCCGTTGATGGCTTCCTTGATCAATTTGTCGTCGGCCACTGGCTCGACGTAGTCGCTCTTGATGCGGCCGAACACGGCCGAGAAGAGCTGCAGATCTTCGTATGGGATCGGAAGCTTGGCCTCGCGATCGGCCAACGCAGAGAAGTTCAGGCTGAGCAAAATCCCGAGCACCGCGCCCAGTCCGATCAGTCCCGCTTTTTTCCAGCCATCACCCATGTCTGCCTCGCGATTTGCCGCGGCGCGATCCGTCAGATCGATCGCGCGCCTTGTTGGAACATCCGAATGGGACATCCGAATAGGACATCCGAACAATTAAGTATACGCCCGTTTTGCCGCTGTCTTCGCAGGGGCGTAGACGGTCATTCTGTCCTGCGGCGTCTTATGCCGACGGACGGCGGCCGGACGCGCAACGCCGGGCCCGATCCACTAACCCGCACCTTCCACCATCGTAGTGGACCGCGGCCGCGCCCGGCAGTTCCGTCGAGGGGCCCGTTCGGTCCCGCCTCGCGGGGCGTTGGCGCGAATTCGCCGGGGCATCGGGCCGAACGCACGTGGCATGCGCTATCATTTCCACCTGTTCACCCATCGAGCGTCCTGTTCATACATACATGTATCCAGAACCCATTCGGTTCATCATCGCCAACTGGCCGTTGGTCGCAGTGCTCGTCATTTCGGGCTCGATGCTCTTGTGGCCGTTTGTCCAAGGTCGACTGTCGCGCACGCGCGAAGTCGGCGCCGCGGCCGCAACCCAACTGATCAACCGGCAGAATGCGGTGCTACTCGACCTGCGGGAACCCAAGGAGTATGCGGCGGGCCGGTTGCCGAACGCGCTGCACATCCCTTTGGCGCAGCTGGCGACCCGCGGACAGGAGCTGGCGAAGTTCATCGGGCGGCCCATCATCGCGTATTGTGACCGCGGCAACCAAAGCCGCACGGCGGCTGCGGCACTCGGAAAACTTGGATTTACCGAAGTGTTCACCTTGCATGGCGGCCTGCGCGCATGGTCGGAAGCGGGTATGCCGCTCGAGAAAGGATAAGTCGACGCAAGATGGCCGACGTCATGATGTACTCGACAGCAATCTGTCCGTACTGCGTCCGGGCGGAGAAACTGCTTCGCGCCAAAGGTGTCGACGAGATCGCCAAGGTTCGCGTCGATCTTGAACCCGAGCGCCGGGTGGAAATGATGCAGAAGACCGGTCGGCGGACGGTACCGCAAATCTATATCGGCGGCCTGCACGTTGGCGGCTACGACGACCTGGTCGTGCTCGATCGCGCGGGCAAGTTGCAGCCATTGCTCGTCGGCGAAACCGCCTGAGCGGTCGGCATCGGGACGCACCGCGGCGTGCGTTATAATCCAATGTTTAGCTGAATCGTCAGGAATATGCATGGCTGACCCACAAGCACCAATCGCGCCGTCGCTTGCTATCGAAAAGATCTACGTCAAGGATCTTTCGCTGGAAAACCCCGGCGCGCCACAATCTTTTCTCACCGCAGTAGCGCCCAGCGTCGAAGTCGGGTTGCGCACCCGCGGCGAGCAGGTCGACGAGAACGTCTTCGAGTGCGTGCTTACGATAACGGTAACCGCGAAGGCCGGCGACAAGACATTGTTCCTCGTCGAGGCTGCGCAGGCAGGGTTGTTCCGCATTCAGGGTGTCCCGATGGCGGACATGCAGCCGATTATGGGCATCCATTGCCCGAACGTGCTGTTCCCGTATGTTCGCGAGACGATCGCCAACGCGATTTCGCGTGCGGGTTTTCCTCCGGTGCACCTGGATCCGATCAATTTCGAGTTGCTGTATCAGCAGCAACTCGCCAATCTGCAGCAGCAGCCGGCGGCGTCGCCGATCCCGAGCTAGGCCGCAATGCGCCGCGTCGCGGGTCTGGCGGTGCTGTTCGCGTTGAGCGCCGGCGCCTGGGCGGCGGAGTTCCACGCGACGACCGACGCCACCGTCATGTACGACGCGCCTTCGGCCAAGGCGCGACCACTGTTCGTGCTCGGCCGCGACGTTCCGCTCGAAATGATCGTCAACGTCGAAGGGTGGATGAAGGTCCGTGACGTCGGCGGAACCGTCGCGTGGGTCGACAAGAAATCGATCGGCGACAAGCGCATGATTGTCGTTCGCGCCCCCGTCGCCGACATCCTTGCCAACCCCGTCGAGACGTCGCCCCTGGTGTTCAAGGCCGAGCAAAACGTCTTGCTCGAAATTGCCGATACCACGTACGTCACGTCGACGCCAGGATGGGTGAAGGTGCGGCACCGCGACGGTCAGGTCGGGTATGTCCGTATCGCCCAAGTCTGGGGTGTCTAGAAACTGTCGCAAAATAGGCTGGACGACTGGGCAGCTTTGTACTACTCAATTAGCACTCAGTCGGCACTCAGTTGGCACACCGTCTCGGGAGCGCTGCGGGCCCGCGTTGGGCAACTGAGGCTTTCAGGGCACTCAACGGGATTTGAGACAGGTACCAGGCACCTTGTTCGGAAGCCCCGCTCACCATGCAACGTGACGGCGGAAACGCTGCCAGCAAACGCGCCGACCCGGTGATTGAGAAGGTTGTCATTCTTGGTGCTGGCGCTTGGGGCACCGCGCTTGCCGTGCATCTGGCGCGCACCCCCTCGCCTCCGGTCATTGCACTTTGGGCACGGGACGCGCGCCAGTCACAGGCCATGCAGGTGGGGCGCGAGAACGCGCGCTACCTGCCGGGTGTCTTCCTTCCATCGGGCGTCTCCATCGCGGTCGACCTGGCGGCCGCCATTGCAGGGGCGTCGATCGTCATCGTCGCAACGCCGATCGCCGGCCTTATGGAGGTCGTCGACGCGATCTGCCGCCAGACCCGCGCGCCTCTCGCGTGGCTCGGAAAGGGTTTTGTTCCCGATACCACCGCGGTCGCGGGCGTAACGCTTGCGCACCGCGTGGTCGCCCCGCGGTGGCCCGCGCCGGTCGCCGTAGTCTCCGGGCCGAGCTTCGCCGAGGAAGTCGCGGCAGGACGGCCGACGGCCGTCACCGTTGTGGCGACCGACGCCGACTTTGCCGAACGCCTCGCGCGCCGACTGCGCGGCGATTCGCTGCGCGCGTACGTGAGCGACGACATGATCGGGGTCGAAGTCGGTGGCGCGGTGAAGAATGTGCTCGCTATCGCCGCAGGCGCGAGCGACGGACTCGGTTTTGGCCAGAATGCGCGCGCCGCGTTGATTACGCGCGGGTTGGCGGAAACCGGGCGTCTCTCGACGGCACTCGGCGGCAAGCGCGAAACGCTCATGGGACTCGCCGGACTCGGCGATCTGGTATTGACCTGTACCGGCGACCTGTCGCGCAATCGTCGTGTCGGTCTCGCCCTGGCGCGTGGCGTGCCGGTCGCGGAAGCCATCGCCACGATCGGGCACGTGGCCGAGGGTATTAACGCGGCCAGGGCGACGCACGCGTTATCGGGGGCACTCGGCATCGAGATGCCGATCGCATCGGCGGTCTATCGCGTACTTTATGAGAATCTCTCGCCGAAACACGCGGTGGCGTCGTTGTTGGCGCGCGAGCCCAGCCGCGAGTTCGATTGACCGCTGAGTCTTGCCGAATGTCTATACCGCGTTGGCGAATCCCGCCTGCCGCCACGCTTCGTAGACGGCGACGGCGACGGCGTTCGACAGGTTGATGCTGCGCATTCCCGGCAACATCGGAATCCGCAGGCGCGCTTCGGGCGCGAAGTCGTCGAGAATTGTCGTCGGCAAGCCAGCGGTTTCGCAGCCGAACACGAGAACGTCGTCGAGCCGCAGCTCGCTTTCGTAGAGCGAACACGAGCCTCGTGTCGTCAGGGCGTGCCAGCGACGTGCAGGTGGCGTGCCGAGCGCCCTGCGACAGGCAGTCCAGTCGCGGTGCACCGTCAGTCGCGCATATTCGTGGTAGTCGAGGCCGGCGCGCTTGAGTTCGCGATCGTCGAGGCGAAATCCCAGTGGCTCGACCAAGTGCAACTCGGCCCCGGTGTTCGCCGCGAGGCGGATCACGTTGCCAGTGTTCGGAGGGATCTCCGGATGAACCAGAACGATCGCGACCATCAGCGCGTAGGTGGCAGCGTACGCGCGACCACCCAGTTCTCAACCTGTATCGCGCCGGCGGCCTTCAGCGTTCTCGCGAATTCCGTGAGCGTGGCGCCCGTCGTCATGACGTCGTCGACGACGGCGACGTTCATTCCGGTCAAATCAATGGTGCAGGCAAACGCGCCGCGGACATTCGTGGCGCGCTCCTGCCAAGGCAATGCGGCTTGCGGCGCCGTGGCGCGGACGCGGCGTACGCCCACGTCGATCAACGTCGCGTCGGTCCGCGCCGCGACCGCGCGCGCGATTTCGGCGGCTTGATTGAAGCCACGCTCGCGCTGACGCTCTGCGGCGAGCGGCATGGCGAGGACGTGGGTTGGCATGGGCGTAGTCATTTGCTGGCGTGCGCGGACGATAGCCTGCGCGCACCATTCGGCCAGCGCCAGGCGTCCCTGATACTTGAACGCCTGAACAAGCCGGTCCACGGGAAAGGCGTACGCGTATGCGGACGTCGTCGCATCGAACGGCGGTGGCTCCGTAAGGCACCCGCCACAGATCGCGCCACCGGGCGCCGGCAATGCGCAGACAGGACACGCGGGATCGATTCGTGGCAGTCCAAGCATGCAGGCATGGCAGACCAGCTCGGTTCCGGAATGGCCGGCGCAAAGCTCGCAGCGCTGTGGTAATGCGAGGCGCGTCGCGTCGCGCGCGCTCCTGCGAACGCTGTCAAATGCAACGGTCAGAAAATTTGACAACGTCGGCCCCCTCCTCGACACTTGTCGCCAGTCTAATGCTTGGCTCCCGCCCCGTGCGTTCCACCATCGAATCCAGCGATGAAGTCACTGCGCTCGCCAATTTCCGGTGGAGTGCGGCGGCGGTCGACGCCTTGCTGGCGTTGCCGTTTAACGACCTCTTGCATCGTGCGCACGAGACACACCGCGCGCACCACGATCCTAGTGCAATTCAGCTGTCGACGCTGTTGTCGATCAAGACCGGCGGGTGCCCGGAGGACTGTGGCTATTGCCCGCAAGCGGCGAGATATCACACCGGGGTCGAGAGTGAGCCATTGCTGGCGCTCGACGCGGTTATTGCCGCCGCGTCGGCGGCAAAGGCGGCGGGAGCGACCCGCTTTTGCATGGGCGCCGCATGGCGCGGGCCCAGGGACCGCGAGCTCGAGCCGGTGTTGGCCATGGTGCGGGAAGTCAAGGCGCTCGGGGTCGAAACCTGCGCGACGCTGGGGATGCTCAAACCTGGGCAGGCCGAACGGCTGAAGGGCGCCGGGCTGGACTATTACAACCACAACCTCGATACCGCGCCCGAGTTCTATGGCGAGATCGTCGGCACGCGTGACTACCGTGATCGCCTCGATACCCTCGATCGCGTGCGGGGCGCGCAGATCCGCGTGTGCTGCGGCGGTATCGTCGGCATGGGAGAGTCGCGCAAGGCGCGGGCTGGTCTCATCGCGCAACTCGCCAATCTCGATCCGTACCCCGAGTCGGTGCCGATCAATAACCTGGTCCAGGTCGCCGGCACGCCATTGTTCGGCACGCCGCCGCTCGATCCACTTGAATTCGTACGCACGGTTGCCGCTGCGCGCATCACCATGCCCAAGGCGATGGTACGGCTGTCGGCGGGCCGTCAGGAGATGGGCGACGGGATCCAGGCACTGTGTTTCCACGCGGGCGCCAACTCGATCTTCTACGGCGAGAAATTGCTCACCACCGGCAATCCCGACGTCGCCGCCGACCGCGCATTGCTGGAACGGCTCGGCCTGCATCCCGACGGCGCGGGCGGCTGAATCGTGTACGGGGTGCGGGCTTGATGGCGGCGCTCGCCGCCGCGCTGGCCACGCGCGCCGGCGAAGGACTCGAGCGGCGCCGCCGGATCGTCGAATCCGCTCAGGGTCCGCGAGTGCGGGTCGATGGGCGCGAATATCTGCATTTCGGCAGCAACGACTATCTCGGGCTCGCCGCGGATCCGCGCGTCGTCGTGGCCGCGCAGGACGGCGCAGCACGATATGGCGTGGGCGCCGGCGCATCGCATCTGATCTCCGGGCACGGTGTGGCGCACGAACAACTGGAGCGGGAACTCGCCGCGTGGGTCGCGCCTTGTGCCGACGCGCAGGCGTTGCTTTTCTCGGCGGGCTATCTTGCCAATCTTGCGGTCGTATCGGCGCTGGTCGGTCGCGGTGACGCGGTGTTTGCCGACCGGCTGAATCACGCATGCCTCAACGACGCGGCGACGCTTTCCCGCGCCGATTTCGTACGCTATCACCACGTGGACACCATCGAGCTCGAGCGCCGGCTGATGGCAAACCGCGCCCGACGAAAGCTGATCGCGACCGATGCGGTGTTCAGCATGGATGGCGACATCGCACCACTGTCGCGTCTGCTCGAACTGGCGGACAGGTACGACGCATGGCTGCTCGTCGACGACGCGCACGGATTCGGCGTCACCGGCGGCGGGCGCGGCACGCTCGCGCATTTTGGGCTCACGTCGGAACGCATCGTCTACATGGGGACGCTCGGCAAGGCCGCCGGCGTCGCCGGCGCGTTCGTCGCCGCGCACCCGACGGTCATCGCAACGCTCGTCCAGACCGCGCGATCGTATATCTACACGACGGCGCTGTCGCCGCTGCTAGCGTGCGCGCTATCCACGAGCGTGGCTGTCATCCGCGACGAGCCGCAGCGTCGAGCGCATTTGCAAGCGCTGATAATGCAGTGGCAGCGCGCTGCGTCCGCGCTGCCGTGGATAACGCAACCGTCCGCAACACCGATCCAGCCGCTCATGCTCGGCGCCAATGAGGAGGCGCTGCGTGTCAGCGAAGGACTCTGGCTGCGCGGGATCTGGGTGCCGGCGATCCGGCCGCCCACGGTGCCGCGCGGGACCGCGCGCTTGCGGATCACCTTATCTGCCGCGCACACGACCGACGATGTCAACGCGTTGGCGGCGGCGCTGCGCGCGCTCGCCCCGTGAGTGGCCCGACTTGAGCGTCCACATCGAAAGTGCCGGGCGCGGGCGACCGCTGGTCCTGCTGCATGGCTGGGCGATGCATTCGGGCCTGTGGCTGCCGTTGCTGCCGCGATTGATCGACCGCTATCGTGTCCACAGCGTCGATCTGCCGGGACATGGCTACAGTTCATCGGTTGCACCGTTTGACGTCGCCACCCTGGCGAACGATGTTGCCGCCACGGTTTCCGAGCTGCCAGACGTCGCCGTGACGGCACCCGTTGTCCTCGGGTGGTCGCTCGGCGGTCTGGTCGCGCTCGAGTGGGCGCGCGCCCGTCCCGGCACTATGCGGGCGCTGGCGTTGGTTGCGGCCACCGCGTGCTTCGTGCAACGCCCCGACTGGCCGCACGCGATGGCCCCGGCAACGCTTGTACAGTTCGGCGACGAGCTCGCGGCATCGTACCGGCGTACGCTGCTGCGTTTCCTGACGCTCCAGGTTCAAAGCAGCGATCATGGCCTCGCCGCCCTCGCGTTGTTGCGAAATCATCTTTTTGACCGAGGCGAACCCGATCGGGAGACGTTGCGCGCAGGGCTCGCATTGCTCGCAGCGACGGATTTGCGCGGCGCCATCGCGGGCATCGAGGTGCCGACGCTCGTGATTGGCGGCGATCGCGATACGCTGGTGCCGAGCGATTCGTTGCGCTGGCTCGCGGCCTCGCTGCCTCACGCCACGCTCGCGCTTATTCCGGGAGCTGCGCACGCGCCCTTCCTGTCCCATCCCGAGGATTTTGTAGTGGCGCTCAACCGGTTTTGCGATGACCTCTGACCAGCACGCCGCCGCCCTCGATCGACGCTTGGTGCGCCGGGCGTTCGAGCGTGCCGCCAAAACTTACGACGCGGCGGCAGTCCTGCAGCGCGAAGTGGGTGCGCGAATGGCGGAGCGCCTGGGTATCATCAAGCTGACGCCTGCCGCGATCCTCGATGCCGGCTGCGGCACGGGCGATGCGCTGGGCGAGCTGCGCACGCGATATCCCGCCGCGCAGCTCGTCGGGCTCGATCTCGCCTTGAACATGACGCTCCTGGCGAGAACGCGATCGGCTCCCGAAGTCGTCGCACGCTCGTTGCTCGCGCGCATATTGGGCACCCGTGCCGCGGGCCCGACGTCCAACCCGGGCATCGTGTGTGGCGACATCACGCAACTGCCGTTGCGAGCGGGCGGCGTCGATCTGGTCTGGAGCAACCTCGCTCTGCAGTGGATCGACGCGCCGCCGCAAGCGCTCGCCGAGTTTCATCGCGTGCTCGCCGTGGGCGGACTGCTCTCGTTCACCACCTTCGGGCCCGATACGCTGCGTGAATTGCGCAGCGCCTTCGCGGGGGTCGACGCGGCGACGCACGTCAATCGTTTTGTCGACATGCACGATCTCGGCGACATGCTCGTGGAAGCGGGCTTCGCCGATCCGGTGATGGATATGGAGATGCTGACTTTGACCTACGCCGATGCGACGGCGCTCATGCGCGAGCTGAAGTCTCTCGGTGCGCACAACGTGACCTCGAGTCGCCCGCGCGGCATGATGGGACGCGGACGGTGGCTGCGCATGCTCGCGGCGCTGGAGGCTTTCAGACGCGACGGCCGCTTGCCGGCGTCCTTCGAGGTCATTTACGGACATGCCTGGAAACCCTCGCCGCGCGTTGTCCCGGACGGTCGCGCCATCGTGCGCTTCGAGCGGCATCGCCCGCGATGACGCGCGGCGTGTTCGTGACCGGCACCGATACCGGCGTCGGCAAGACGCTGGTTGCTTGCGCCGCGCTGCGGGCTTGCGTGGCCGCGCGCCAACGCGCCGTCGGCATGAAGCCGGTGGCGACCGGCTTTGACCCGGGCGCATCAAGTCACGCAGACGTGGCCGCGTTGTTTGCCGCCGGCAACGTCGACGCACCAGCGTCGGCGCGCAATCCCTATGCCTTCGCGCCCGCCATCGCGCCACATCTTGCGGCGACTGCGGCCGGCGTGGCGATCGACCTCAGCCGGATTCGCGATGCCTACGACGAACTTGCCGCGCGCGCCGACTGCATTGTCGTGGAGGGTTCAGGGGGTGCCTTGGTGCCACTCGACGCGCGCAGGGACATGCTGGACATCGCGCGCGCGTTGGGCTTACCGGTCGTCCTCGTGGTCGGCATGCGCCTGGGTTGCCTTAATCATGCGCTGCTGTCGGCGCAGGCGATCCGCGCGCGGGGCCTGACTTTCCAGGGTTGGGTAGCGAACTGCATCGATGCACGGTTCGAGCCACTCCCCGCAAGCATCGTCGCCCTCGAAGCGCGTTTACCCGCACCGAGGCTCGCGACCATCGGCTGGGACGAGTGGCGGGTGCCGGGCTGGAGTGTCGATGCGCTCGCGGCATGCCTTCGTTTGAAAGCACGCAGCGCATTTCGCAGCGCAGCAATCCATGCTAAGATTTCAAAGCTTTTTTACGAGATACCGACGAGATGCCGTGGCGCCGCCGCGGACCCTGCTCAAGGCCGCTGCGTGTGGTCGGGCGTGAGGGTGCCGTGAGTGTCGCCCTTTGACTCAACCTGGCCCGCCGTGCAATCCACCCCTTTCGAAGCCGCCTATTGCGTTACCTCGCGTCGTAACGATTCCCTTGGGGCGCGCGGACGCTGGCAGATTTTCGCCGCGTTGTGCGCGCTTTCCTTCGGGCTGGCGACTGGTGTTCGCGGCTTTCGGTGCATGGATGATACTGCCGTATTCAATGCTGGAAATGCTCGTGCTTTTTTTGGCTTTCCGGTGGATCGGCCGGCATGCGTCCGACTGGGAGCGGCTCAGCGTGCAGGGGATCGCGTGATCCTCGAACGTGAATACGCCGGTGTCCTGACGCGCCATGAATTCAATCGCTGCTGGACGCGTCTCGAGCTGGCTCGTGACAAATTCGGTCGTGCGCCGCATCTGGCAGTATGTTCGGCGGGCTGCGAGCATTCCTTTCGGCGACGATCTGTCGGCGGCGGAACGCGAAAAAATAGCCAAAGACTTGCGCCGTGCTCTGGCCGTGCGCTAGCAGATCATCGACGTTTTCGAGGGAAGCATGAAGCGCATGAATCAGGGAGTGCGGGCAGGGCGAGCGGGAACGCAACTCGGGAGGGCGCTTGCTCGCGATGATGGCGCTGCTCGGCGCCGGGGGCGGCATTCGCCGCACGGGAGTTCAACCTGCAACCCCCGGTCACGCCGATCGCGTCGCAGATCTTCGAACTGCATCTTTTGATCACCGGCATCTGCGCGGTCATCTTTGTCGTCGTGTTCTCGGTGATGTTCTATTCGATCTTCGCGCATCGCAAGTCGAAGGGCCACGAGGCGGCGCAATTTCACGAAAACACGACGGTCGAGGTCATCTGGACGGTCATCCCGTTCCTGATTCTGCTGGTGATGGCGTTCCCGGCGACGAAAACGATACTCGCCATGAAGGACAGCTCGGTTCCCGATATCACCGTCAAGGCCACCGGGTTCCAGTGGAAATGGCAATACGACTACCTCGATCACGGCTTCTCGTTCGTCAGCAACCTGGCCACGCCGCAGGCTCAGATTCATAACGAAGAAGCCAAAGGCGACCACTACCTTCTCGAAGTCGATCAGCCGATGGTCGTACCCACCGGCAAAAAAATACGCGTGCTCATCACCGCAGGCGACGTGATCCATTCCTGGTGGGTGCCGGCGTTCGGCGTGAAGCAGGATGCGATTCCCGGTTTCGTGCGCGATACGTGGTTCAAGGCGGACACGCCCGGCATCTATCGCGGACAGTGCGCGGAGCTCTGCGGCAAGGAGCACGGATTCATGCCCGTCGTCGTCGAGGTGAAGACGCCCGAGGCGTACGCGGAGTGGGTGGACGTGCAGAAGAAGAAGGCCGCGGCAACCGCCGAAGACCCGAACAAGGTGTGGGACCTCAAGGATCTGGTCGCGCGTGGGGAAAAGGTTTACACAGCGAACTGCGTTGCCTGCCATCAGGCGAACGGCAAGGGCGTGCCGCCCGCGTTTCCGCCGCTCGACGGCTCGAAGATCGCCACGGGTCCCGTCGCCACGCATCTCGAAACCGTGCTCAACGGGGTCGTCAAGAATGGTCAGCCCACCGCCATGGTGCCGTGGAAGAACACGCTTTCGAATACCGACATCGCCGCCGTCGTGACCTATGAACGTAATTCGTGGGGCAATCACACCGGCGACGCCGTCCAGCCGTCGCAGGTCGCGGCAGCAAAGAAATAGCGCCGCACCGACTCGAGGAGCACGCAACGATGAGCAGCATTCCGCACGATCACGCCGCAGGTCACGACCACGCGCACGATGATCACGCCCACTATCCCGGTGGGGTAATGCGCTGGATCACCACGACCAACCACAAGGATATCGGGACGCTATACCTGTGGTTCTCGTTCATCATGTTCCTTGCGGGGGGCTGCCTTGCGCTGACCATTCGCAGTGAATTGTTCGAGCCGGGGCTACAGATCGTCCAGCCCGAATTCTTCAATTCGCTCACCACCCTGCACGGCCTGATCATGATTTTCGGCGCGATCATGCCGGCGGCGGTTGGCTTCGCCAACTGGCAGGTACCGCTGATGATCGGCGCGCCGGACATGGCGTTCGCGCGGATGAACAACTGGAGCTTCTGGCTGCTGCCGTTCGCGGCATCGCTGCTGATCGGCTCGTTCTTCGTGCCCGGTGGGGCGGCCGCTGGCGGCTGGACGCTCTACGCACCGTTGTCAGTACAGGCGGGCATGGGCATGGACCTGACGATCTTCGCCGTGCACATCATGGGCGCGTCGTCGATCATGGGCTCGATCAACATCATCACCACGATTCTTAACCTGCGCGCACCCGGCATGACGATGATGAAGATGCCGCTGTTCGTCTGGACATGGCTGATCACGGCGTACTTGCTGATCGCGGTGATGCCCGTGCTGGCCGGTGCGGTCACGATGCTCCTGACCGACCGTCACTTCGGCACCAGTTTCTTCAATGCGGCCGGCGGCGGCGACCCGGTGATGTTCCAGCACATCTTCTGGTTCTTCGGCCATCCCGAGGTCTACATCATGATCCTCCCGTCGTTCGGGATCGTGTCGACGATCATCCCGGCGTTTGCGCGCAAGCCGCTGTTCGGCTATGCGTCGATGGTCTACGCGACGTCCTCGATCGCGATCCTATCGTTCATCGTATGGGCGCATCACATGTTCACCGTCGGCATGCCTGCTGCGGGACAGCTGTTCTTCATGTACGCGACGCTGCTGATCGCCGTGCCGACGGGCGTCAAGGTGTTCAATTGGCTGGCGACGATGTGGCGGGGCTCGATGACTTTCGAGACGCCTATGCTGTTCGCGATCGGCTTCATCTTCCTGTTCACGATGGGCGGATTTACCGGGCTGGTGCTCGCGATCACGCCAGTCGACATCCAGCTGCAGGATACGTATTACGTGGTCGCGCACTTCCACTACGTGCTGGTGGCAGGGTCGCTGTTCGCGTTCTTCGGCGGCGTGTACTACTGGCTGCCGAAGTGGTGCGGCCGCATGTACAACGAGACGCTTGGCAAATGGCACTTCTGGCTGTCGATGATCTTTTTCAATGTCACGTTTTTCCCGATGCATTTTCTCGGCCTCGCCGGCATGCCGCGCCGCGTGCCCGACTACGCGACGCAATTCACCGACTTCAACCAGATCGCGACGGTGGGTGCATTCGGCTTCGGATTCTCGCAATTGTTGTTCCTCTATGTGGTGCTGAACTGCATCCGCAGCGGCAAGCCGGCGCCCGCCCGCCCCTGGGACGGCGCAGATACGCTCGAGTGGACATTGCCATCTCCGCTGCCGTATCACACCTTTGAGACGCCGCCTCATATTGCGTAGACACGGAGACCCGGTGAAACCCGAAATGGCGCAACCCGGCACCGATGCCGATCGCCGGCGCGGGGCGAGCGTACGTACCGCGCTGACCCTCGCGTCGATCGCGCTGGTATTTTTCGGCGGCATCATTTATGCGCAATATTCCGGTGAGCCGACCGTCGGCATGAGCGTGCTGGGATTTGGGGTCTTCGGCTTTCTGCTGGTCGCGATCGGCAGAAATTTGCGCAAGTGACTATACGCAAGTGACCATACGCAATGACTTGCCCATGAGTTGCCGATGAGTCCGCAAGCGAATCCTGAGCCGGACGGCCAGAAGCCCGACGATCCGGGGCGCTCGAACCGCGTGCTGGTGGTCAAGCTCGCGCTCGTCGTCGTCATGATGTTCGGCTTCGGCTACGCACTGGTGCCGTTCTACGACCAGATTTGCAAAGCCACGGGTCTGCGTGACCTCGACGTAGCCGACTCCAAGGTCAACACCCAGGTGGACATGTCGCGCACCGTCCGGCTCGAATTCGACGCCAACATCAACAAGATGCCCTGGCAATTTCGGCCGCTTACTCCGGTCATCAGCGTGCATCCCGGCGAATTGACGCAGGTCGTGTTCGAGGCCGAGAACACGAGCGATCGGCCGATGACCGGCCAGGCCGTTCCGAGCTACGGTCCGCAGCGCGCCGGCGACTATTTCAGAAAGCTCGAATGCTTCTGTTTCACCAAGCAGTCGTTTGGAGCGCACGAAAAGCGGCAGATGCCGGTCGTATTCGTGATCGATTCGCACCTGCCCGCGGACATCACCACGATCACGCTGTCGTATACGTTCTTCGAAGTCGAAGGCAACCTGTCCCAGGCGCGCGACCCCGCGAGCAGAACCTGACGAGCAAGACGAGGAGCAAAGCATGAGCACCGCACACAGCAGCGACCCCTATTACTACGTGCCGCAACCGTCGCATTGGCCGATCACCGGTTCGTGCGCGCTGCTGCTGATGGCGGTGGGCGCCGCGAGCTGGTTCAATGCCTATGCGTTTGGGCCGTGGCTGGTGCTCGCCGGTTTTGCGGTGCTGGTGACGATGATGTTCGGCTGGTTCGGGCGCGTGATCGACGAGTCCAGGCACCACCTGTACAACCACAAGGTCGACTTGTCGTTCCGCTGGGGGATGAGCTGGTTCATCTTCTCGGAAGTGATGTTCTTCGCGGCGTTCTTCGGCGCGTTGTTCTATATCCGCAACTTGTCGGTCCCATGGCTCGGCGATATCGAAAACAAGCTGCTGTGGCCGAACTACACGTCGATGTGGCCGACCAACGGGCCGTACCTTTCCGATGCGTTCACGCCGATGCAGGCGATCGGCATCCCGCTGCTCAACACGATCCTGCTGGTGTCGTCCGGCGGCACACTGACGATCGCGCACCACGCGCTCAAGGCCGGACATCGCGGGGCGCTCAAGTTCTGGCTGTTCATCACGATCGTGCTGGGATTCACGTTCCTCGGTTTTCAGGCCTTCGAATACACGCACGCGTACAGCGAGCTCAATCTGAAACTGTCGTCAGGTGTTTACGGCTCGACATTCTTCATGCTGACCGGCTTCCACGGTTTCCACGTGACGATTGGCGCCATCATGCTGACAGTCATGCTGCTGCGGATATTCCGGGGTCACTTCGACGCACAGCATCATTTCGCGTTCGAGGCTGCCGCGTGGTACTGGCATTTCGTCGACGTCGTCTGGCTGCTGCTGTTCATCCTGGTGTACTGGATGTAACGTATCCGGCGCACGGTGATACGAAGCCGCACGGGCAGCCGTGCGGCTTTTTCATCGAGATATGGGTGTCAGCGCAGGCCGTGGTCACCGATCCAGCCGAGTTTGTAGCTGACGACAAGGAAAATGATCAGGCTCGCCGACAGGCCGACGCGAATCGCGAGCGCCTTGACCATGCGCGTTCCCTGTCCGCGATCGTGGTAGAGGTAATACAGCGCGGTGCCCAGGCTGGCGACGATGAGCAGTAGCGCAACAATGACGACGATCTTGATCACGGCAACTCCGATGTATGCAATCGCCCGCGCGCGAGTCACTGGCGAAACAGTCTAGCAGGCTGATGCCTTCCCCAATCGCCTCGTTCCTGGAGCAACGCCAGTTTCGGCCGACATTATGGCCGACGCTGGGCCTGATCGTGCTAGTTGCCGCCACGGTCAGCCTTGGCAACTGGCAGCGGCATCGCGCCGAAGAGAAGGAAGCGTTGCGCACCATGTACGACGCGGCCGAGCGCGATCCGCCGATCGAACTCACGGCAACGGCGAACCCGACGACCCTGCGTTTTCACCTCGTCCGTGCGACCGGCGAATTCGATGCGGACGCCCAGGTGCTCATCGACAACAAAGTGCAGGCAGGACAAGTCGGTTATCACGTCGTCACCCCGCTGAAACTCGCCGGTGGCGGCTACGTGCTCGTCGATCGCGGATGGGTTCGCACCGGCGCCCGACGATCCGAGCTGCCGCAGGTGCCTCCACCGGCGGGAACGGTGACGGTCGAAGGCCGGCTCAACGTTCCTCCGGCGCGCTACCTCGAATTGCGTGCCGACCACGCGCCGGGTCCGGTTTGGCAAAACCTGGATATAGCGCGCATTGCGGCCGCGAGCAGGTTGCCGCTGCTCCCATTCATCGTGGAACAGACCAGTACGGCTGCTGACAATCTCGTCCGCGACTGGCCGACGCCGGACTTCGGCATCGAGCAGCATCAAAGCTACATGTTGCAGTGGTATGCGTTTGCGACGTTGGGTTGCGTCCTGTGGGTCACGCTCAACTGGCGCGCGCGGAAGACGCGTGATGACTGAGCCGCGAGGCAGGCGCAAGGGCCGCCGGACGCTATTGTTGCTGGCGCTGGTCGCCGTGGCGCCGGTCGTTGCGTCCTACGTGACCTACTATTGGTTGGTCCCGGACAAACGGGTCAACTACGGCGAGTTGCTCGCGCCGGGTCCTGCGCCGACCGTCGTCGGGGAGCGTAGCGATGGCGCTCCCTTTGCGTTGTCGGACCTGCGTGGCCAATGGGTCATGCTCGTCGTGACCGGTGCGGACTGCACGGATGCTTGCGTTCGGGCGCTCTATGCAACGAGGCAGGCGCGCACGATTCAAGGCCCGGAACAGGACCGCGTGGTCCGCGCGTGGCTGCGGCCCGTGGGCGCCCCCGCGCCGTCGCGCGAATTGCGGGAGTCGCAGCCGGGACTCGTGATCGGGAGTGCGGCGCAACCGGCGCTCTCACGACTGCCCCTGGGCCCCGGTGGCGCGCCAACGATAATCCTGCTCGATCCGCGCGGGAACCTTGTGCTGCGCTACGGCGCCGACCCGGACATCAAGCGTCTCGCGGCCGACCTCGGCCGTCTGTTGCGCGCCTCTCAAATCGGCTAGCCCGTCGGAGTGGTAAAATGGTGCTCAGTTTGCAGGTGATGACGCTGCCGCGCGCCATGTTCCGGCTGCGTCGAAGAGCTTCCCAACCATGAACACGCTCGTCCTTCCCCAAAACCGCCTGCGCCAGTTTTTCGCGCTGACCAAGCCGCGCGTCGTATCGCTGATCGTGTTTACGGCAGTGATCGGCATGTTCCTCGCTGTGCCCGGGCTGCCGCCGCTATCGGCCGTGATCTTCGGCACGCTGGGGATCGCGCTCGTCGCCGGTGCCGCGGCCGCGATCAATTGTCTCGTGGAGCAGAAGATCGATGCGGTGATGGCCCGCACGCGCGCGCGGCCGCTGCCGCGCGGTGAATTATCGTCGGCGCAGACGCTGATCTTCGCGACGATCGTCGGCACGACGGGTTTACTTGTCCTGTACCTGAAGGTCAATGCGCTTACGATGTGGCTGACGCTGGTGACATTTGTCGGTTACGCGGTCATCTATACGGTGCTGCTCAAGCCGGCGACGCCGCAGAACATCGTGATCGGCGGCGCTTCAGGGGCGATGCCGCCGGTACTCGGCTGGGCGGCGGTCGCCAACGACGTGGCGCCCGAGGCGTTACTTCTGTTCTTGATTATTTTCGTCTGGACGCCGCCGCACTTCTGGTCGCTTGCGTTGTATCGGGCGCAGGAATACGCAAAGGCCGGGCTGCCGATGCTGCCGGTGACGCACGGCGGCAAGTACACGCGCCTGCAGATCGTTCTTTATACCGTGGTGCTGTTTGCGGTTACGCTGTTGCCGTTTGCCATACGGATGAGCGGCTGGATTTACCTGGCCGCGGCCGTTGCATTGGGCGCGATGTTCATCGGCTATGCGGTGCAACTCTACCGCCATTACAGCGATGCGCTCGCGCGGCGCACGTTCCGCTTTTCGATCATCTATCTCGCCGCGCTCTTCTCCGCGCTGTTAATCGACCACTACTGGCAGTGAAGCTCGCTCGTCGTTTCGTCATCGTGTGCTTGGCCATCGGCGTTGCCGCCTGTGGGCCGACCGGTCCGAAATTCGAAGGCTCCGACGTCACCGGCGGCAGTTTCGGCCGCGATTTCAAATTGTCCGATCCCGCGGGAAGGCAACGCACACTCGCGGATTTCCGCGGCAAGGTCGTCGTCATGTTCTTTGGCTACACGCAATGCCCGGATGCCTGTCCGACGACACTGTCGGAACTGGCGGCGGTAATGCAGACTCTCGGGACGGATGCGGCTCGCGTGCAGGTACTGTTCGTCACGATCGACCCGGAGCGAGACACCGCTGCCCTGCTGGCGGAATATGTTCCCGCTTTCAATCCAACCTTTCTCGGGCTGCGCGGGGACGCGCAGGCGACGGCCGACGTCGCCAAGGAGTTCAAGGTGCTCTACCAGAAGCAACCTGGCACAACACCCGGCAACTACAGCATGGATCACTCCGCAGGAACATTCATATTCGATCCGGAAGGACGGCTGCGGGTCTATGTAAGTTACGGTCAGCCGCCCGAGGTATTTGCGCACGACATTGGCGCCTTGCTGCACCCCAAGTCGTAGTCGCGCGTAGCGTCCGTCACGTCGTCATTCCCGACTGCGGAGTCCAGGCTGAGCTTTTCGATGCGGCAGTGGGTCGCCGCTTTCCCGGGAGAACGACTTTGCACGACCGAGCAACGCTGACGATCAGGCGCGCGTTCAGCCTGCGTGCTTATGTTCGATCAACTCGATCTTGTAGCCGTCGGGATCCTGCACGAATGCGATCACGGTCGTTCCGCCCTTGACTGGCCCCGCTTCGCGCGTGACGTTGCCGCCCTTGTTGCGTACCGCTTGGCACGCTGCCGCGGCATCCGGCACCTCGATCGCGACATGGCCATATGCGGTGCCGAGGTCGTAGCGATCGACGCCGTAGTTGTAAGTCAATTCGAGCACGGCTCCTTCGGACTCGTCGCCGTAACCGACGAAGGCGAGCTTGTACTGTTGCTCGGGCCGGTCGGTAGTGCGCAGCACCTTCATGCCAAGCACTCCTGTGTAAAAGCCGATGGAACGGTCGAGGTCGCCGACGCGAAGCATGGTGTGCAGAATTTTCATGGTGATTTTCTCAGAACTCGAGTAATTCGTAGTCTTCCTTGCGCGCCCCGCAATCGGGACACGTCCAGTTCGGAGGGACGTCCTCCCACTTGGTGCCGGGCGCTATCCCGGTGTCGGGATCGCCAAAGGCCTCGTCGTAGACGTGGCCGCAGATGAGGCACATGTATTTCTTCATTCGGGCGCAAAGCCATTTGGAGTAAAATCACATTTTACCAAGTCCACCGGTTCTGGTGACGGAGCGATTGCCGTCACTTGTTGCCGCCTGAAGCGATACCCCGATGCCATCTTCGACCGACAACGATCCCGATTTCCCGCCTCTGGTGCTGGCCTTCGCCGCATCCGACCCGTCGGGCGGTGCAGGCATCCAGGCCGATCTCCTGACGCTGGCCAGCATGGGCTGTCATCCGCTGACGGTCATCACCGCGATCACAGTGCAGGATACGCTCGGCGTTGAGGCCGTCCAGCCGATCGATGCAGAGTGGGTCGCGGACCAGGCACGCTGCCTGCTCGAGGACATGCCGATCGATGCGTTCAAGATTGGCGCTCTCGGCAGCGTGGAGAACATCGCCGCGATCGCCGAGATTATTTCGGACTACCCGGATATTCCGTTAATCCTCGATCCGGTCCTCGCCTCGGGTCGCGGCGACGAGCTCGCCAGCGACGAAATGCTGCACGCCATGCGCGAGCTCCTGCTGCCGCAAACCACGATTCTGACACCGAATAGCATGGAGGCGCGGCGCTTGGCCGACGCCGAGGACGACGAAGAGCCGTCGTTGGCGGTATGTGCGCAGCGCCTCATCGAGGCCGGTGCGGAATTCGTCTTGATCACTGGCACCCACGAGCCGACGCCGCAGGTCGTCAACACGCTCTACGGGAAGAACGGAGTCGTGCGCACCGACAGCTGGCAGCGTTTGCCCGGCACCTATCACGGCTCGGGATGCACGCTCGCCTCCGCGATTGCCGCGATGCTCGCCAACGGACTTGAGCTTCCTGAAGCAGTTCGCGAAGCGCAGGACTACACCTGGCATGCCCTCCAAAAGGCGTATCGCCCGGGGATGGGCCAATTCCTGCCCGATCGCCTCTTCTGGGCGCGCGAGGGCGACGACACGTCCGAGCCGCGCGTCGATGCGGGCGAGGACACAAAATCGCCCACGCAGCTCGGCTCGCCGACAAGCACGCAGTTGAGCGACATTCACCGGCATTGAGCGCATGGTGCAGGCGCTGCTCGCGCGCTCGCGTATGCCGCTCTCGGGACTCTATGCGCTGACACCCGATGGCGTCGCTACGCAGCAGCTCGCCGATCGCGTGCGCGCGGTCCTCGCCGGCCGTGCAACCGCGATCCAGTATCGCAACAAGAATGCCACTGCGGCATTGCGTCTGGAGCAGGCGCAGGTGCTGCGCCAAGTTTGCACGGCTGCCGGGGCGATCTTCATCGTCAACGATGACGCGGAACTCGCAGCCATGGTGCACGCGGACGGCGTACATCTCGGACGCGACGACGGCACGGTCACTGCGGCGCGCGGGCGGTTGGGTCCGGAGGCGATCATCGGCGTGTCTTGCTATGACTCACTGACGCTCGCGGAGGCCGCGGTCGGCGCGGGCGCGGATTACATGGCGTTCGGCAGTTTCTTCCCATCCGCGGTGAAACCCGCCGCCGTACGCGCGAGCGCGGCGCTGTTGTCGGCCGCGAAGCAGCGCTGGAACCTGCCTGTCGTCGCCATCGGTGGCATTACCGCCGCGAACGCGCCGTCACTCATCACGGCGGGCGCTGACGCCATCGCGGTCATCTCCGCGGTATTCGATGCGCCGGACGTGAAAGCCGCCGCCCGCACGCTCGCCGAATTGTTCGACAATCGACAATAAGAGGTAACTTTCCATGTCCCGCAACGAAGACCTCTTTGGTCGTGCGCAACGCCGGATTCCGGGGGGCGTCAATTCCCCCGTTCGTGCATTTCGTTCCGTCGGCGGCACGCCTCGCTTTTTTGCGCGCGGCGAAGGCGCGTACCTCTGGGACGTGGACGGCAAGCGGTATATCGACTACGTCGGCTCGTGGGGCCCGGCGATCCTAGGTCATGCGCATCCCGAAACCGTGCGCGCGGTCCAGGAGACGGCGAAGTATGGTCTGTCGTTCGGCGCGCCGACGGAAATCGAGATCGAGATGGCGGAAACGCTATGCCGACTGTTGCCGTCGATGGAGATGGTACGCCTGGTGTCCTCCGGAACCGAGGCGACGATGACCGCGCTGCGACTTGCTCGCGGCTACACGGGGCGACCGAAAATCATCAAGTTCGAAGGCTGTTACCACGGTCACGGCGACAGCCTGCTGGTGAAGGCGGGGTCGGGTGCGCTCACGTTCGGGCAACCGTCGTCGGCGGGGGTGCCGGCGGCAATTGCCAACGAAACGCTGGTGCTCACCTTCAACGATCTCGACGAAGTCGCCGCCGCGTTCGAGGCGCATCCGGGCGAAATCGCTGGCATCATCGTCGAGCCCGTTGCCGGCAACATGAACCTGATCCTGCCCAAGCCGGGATTTCTGCAGGGCTTGCGCGACCTCTGCGACGGCAATGGCGCAGTACTGATTTTCGACGAAGTCATGACCGGGTTCAGGTTGCATCTGCAGGGCGCGCAGGGGCTGTATGGCATCGCGCCAGACCTCACGACGCTGGGGAAAGTCATCGGCGGCGGCATGCCGGTGGGCGCATTCGGGGGACGCCGCGCGATCATGGAGAAGATCGCGCCGCTGGGCCCCGTGTACCAGGCGGGAACGTTGTCGGGAAACCCGGTCGCAGTTGCCGCCGGACTTGCGACGCTGCGCGCTGTCGAGGCGCCCGGTTTCCACGCCCGGCTTGCCGAGCGAACGCGTGCACTGACCAGCGGACTCGAAGGCGCAGCGCGTAGTGCGGGTATCGCGTTCTCGGCGCAGGCCATCGGCGGCATGTTCGGTATCTACTTCGCGCCGGAGCCGCCGGACTCCTTCGTCACCGTCATGGCTTGCGACAAGGACCGCTTCAACCGTTTCTTTCACCGCATGCTCGATGCCGGTGTCTACCTCGCGCCCTCGGCCTTCGAGGCGGGCTTCGTTTCGGCCGCGCACAGTGCCGCCGACATCGACGAGACGGTGCGTGTTGCGGAACAGAGCATGAGCAATCTCGGCGAGCGATGAGCAAGCGTAAGCTGGCGCAGGCGGCGAAACTGCACGCCGAGGCCTCCGGACTGCTCCGCACGGGTCGTCGTGCCGAAGCGGAGGCGACTTATCTTCGTGCGCTCTCGCTTGCGCCCGACGATGTCGAAGCGCTACGCAACCTGGCGATGGTGCGCACCGAACTCGGCAAGACAGAGCTGGCGGTCGAAACCATGACCCGCCTGCAGCGCTTGCGGCCCAACGATCCCGGCGCCAACGTCAACCTGGGCAGTGCGCTTCTGCAAATCGGCCGTGCCAAAGATGCAGTCACCGCGTTGCGGCGCGCAGTTGTCTTGAAGCCTACCCTCGCGGAGGCGCAGTACTCGCTCGGCGTGGCGCTGGCACAGCTGGGCGACCACGATGGTGCGATCGAAGCCTACGCAAATGCGCTGCGCAGCGAGCCTGAGCACACCGCGGCGTTGATCAAGATTTGCGATGAACACATGGTCCACGGTGGCTGGTCCGCGGCGCTCGACGTCGCTGAGACGACCGTCAGGCGCTTTCCGGAACAGGCCAACGCGCACTACGTCAAAGGCGGTCTGCTTGCGCTGATAGGGCGACTCGATGAGGCTGAAGAAGCTACACGCGAAGCCCTGCGCCTGGATCCCGCGCACGCGGGCGCATTCGGCAACCTGGGTGTTATCGCGGCGGCGAAGCAGGATCACGCGAAAGCTGTATCCGAGTTTCGTCGCGCCTTGGAATTGAATCCCGACATGCAGGAGGTTCGATTGGGCATGACTTTTTCGATGCTTTCGCTCGGCGATTTTGAACACGGCTGGGCTCAGCACGAACTGTCGCGATCGATTGGCGTGCTGGCGTATCGCAAGAAAGAACCGGTGATTTGGGATGGCAGGCCGCTGCCGAACGGTACGCTGACGCTGTTCGGCGAGGCAGGGCTCGGGGACTTTCTGCAATTCTCCCGCCTCGTGCCGCTTGCGCGGGAGCGTGTCGGCAAGGTTGCGCTATACCTGCAGCCCTATTACGCGCCGCTCGCGCGCGTGCTTGAAACTCTCGACGGCGTCGACGAAGTAACGCTCGACCCCGCGGTGCTGCGCACGAGCGACGCATGCCTGTCGGTGTACAGCCTGCCGTATATTTTTGGGGTCTCCCTCGAACGCACGCCTGTCCCCGTCCCCTATCTGCGCGCGGACCCAGCGCTGGCTTCGCGATGGAGACAACGATTGAGTTCGGACTTGTTGCCTCGGGTCGGGCTTGTCTGGGGCGGCAACGCGAACCTCGGCAGCGCACGCATTCGCATTCTCGACGCTCGCCGTTCAATTCCGCTTCCGATGCTGGCGCCTTTGTTGTCACTCCCGGACGTGAACTTCTACTGTCTTCAAAAGGGCGCAGCCGCCGAACAGCTGATCGACTCGCCACTCGCGGGAAAAATGCTCGATTACACGGCAGAGATCATCGACTTTGCCGATACCGCGGCGTTGCTGGACCAACTCGACCTGATCATCTCGGTCGATACGTCGGTCGTGCATCTCGCCGGCGCGTTGGGCAAGCCCGTGTGGATGTTGAACCGATTCGATTCATGCTGGCGGTGGGGCATCCGGCGCGAGGACGCGCCATGGTATCCGTCATTGCGCATTTTTCAGCAGCCTGCGCGTGGCGAATGGGCGCCGGTGGTTGACAACGTCGTCGCGGCACTGCGCGATTGGACGAGGAGCATGTCCGCACGAGGTGCGCTACTGGCCTAGCGTCGCGCTATAGTCCTCCCAGGCTTGCAGCAGCAACGCCTCGAAAGCGCGCGTGTAACGCGCAGTGTCGAAGAGCGGGTGCGTCGCGCGATTCTGCGCGAGTCGCTCGCGATAGCCGCGCAGCAATTCAGGCTCGTAAGACAGCCGCAGGGCCAGCGCCGCATAATTTTCCAGGCTGTCGGTGATCAGCTCAGGCAGGCCGATCGCGTGCAGATGGCTACCCGATACGCGGCTCGCGAATGTGTCTCCGGTTATCGTTAGCAGGGGCACGCCTGCGAACAGCGCATCGTTGGCCGTTGTGTGCGCGTTGCAAGGAAAGGTGTCGAGGAACAGATCGGCAAGGGCGTGCCGGGCCAGGTGATCCGGGAGTGGAAGGCGTGGCGCGAAGACCAATCGCTCTGGCGCGACGCCGTAGCGCACTGCTTCCCGGCGAAGATTGCTGCTGGCAATCGAGTTCGTTTCGTATAACCAAAGCGTGCTGCCCGCTTTCTCGCGAAGCAGCCGCATCCATACTGCAAAGATGTCGGGCAGGATCTTGTAGCTTGCATTGAAACAGCAGAAGACGAAGCCGGATTCGGGCAATCCGCATTGGGCGCGAGTCGGGATCGCACCGATCGCGCGCTTGCCGTCGCCAGGCATGTAGCAGTGCGGAAGGACCATGAATCGCTCGGCGAAATTGGCCTGCTGCGCCGGGGGCGTCACGAAGTGGTCGGTCATGATGTAGTCGTAGTAGTCGGCGCCGAGCGTGCCGGGAAAGCCGATGCAGTTGATCTGGATCGGCGCCGGACGCAACGCGAAAATCCCGCTGCGCGCGTAGATAACATAGCCGCTGGTGTCGAAAAGGATCGCGATACCGTCGTTGCGGATGCGGTGCGCGGTTTGTTCGAAGGTTTCGGCGCGCACGTCGACGAAATGGTCAAACGCGCGCGCAAACCGGGCGCGTTCCGGGCTGCTGTCGTCCGGGCCGAATGAATAGCCATGCACTTCGAAGCGCGTTCGATCGTGCCGCTCGATGACTTCACTCAGCAAATTGGCAAGCGGATGCGCGCGAAAGTCGGACCCGAGGTACCCGATGCGCAGCCGCTCTCCATCCGCGACGTTCAGCATCGGTCGCGCGATAGGTTTTGGGCGGACTTGACCGGCGACCCAACGCCGCGCGGCGGCGAGCAGCTCGGAGGGCGTATAGGGAAGCGCAACCAGATTATGCGGTCCCACGACCGGAGCGTCGGGTCGCGCCAACGATGCGCGCTGTTGCGCGAACAAGGCGTCGAACCCATCCCAGTCGCAGATCTGCTGTTTCGCGTAGAGCAACATTCCTTGCGCTTCTGCCAACTGCGGCAACAGGACGAGTGCGCGCTGCAACAACTCGATCGCCTGAGGGTAACGTTGCGCGGCAAGCAGCGCCGACGCCATGTTGACCAACAGCAGTGGGTCGGCCGGTGACAGCGCCAGCGCGCGCTCGAAGCTGGAATGTGCGGCGGCCAATTCGCCAATACGGTGCTGACATACGGCGAGGCTGGACCAGACCTTGGCGACGCCCGGATTTATCGTCACGGCTTGCGTGTACCAGGGGATAGCTTCCGCGAATCGGTTTTGAAGGTTCAACAGTTCGCCAAGGTTGACGTTGGCTTCGATCAATGAGGGCTGCTGTCGCAGTGCGTCGCGATAGGCCTGCTCGGCGGCGGCAAATTCGCGCAATTCCTGCAGCGCGAGTCCGAGATTGTTCAGTACCACAGGGTGGCCGGGCTGCGCTGCAAGTGCGGCTCGATAGGCATCCGCCGCCGCACGGAAATCACGATTGCGACGCAGGAGGTTGCCGAGCCTGAAATGCGCTTCGGGTTGCACGCGGTGCCAGCGCGCTGGCCTTTTCCCAGCAAGCGCGCGCCTTTTCCGGCTCGCGATTCTCGAGGCACAGCCCGAGCACGTTCCATGCATCGGCATCGCCGGGCGCGAGTTCGACAGCGCGTTGCGCGCTGGCGACGGCGCCGGCGATCGAGCCGCTCGCGAATTGTGCGCGCGCGAGAGTCCGGTGCAGGTCTGCGCGCGAGTTATCGAGTACGGCGGCTTTCTGCAGCTGGGACACCGCCGCCGCGTAGGCGCCGCGATCCATGTCGATCGTGGCGGACAAAAGCAACGCGTCGAATTGATCGGGTTCGACGGCTAGGACACTTCGACATAACTCCGCGGCACGCGCCGGATCCCGGCCGCGATATGCGGCCATCGCTTGTTGCAGCAGCATTTGTGCGTTCGACGCCGTCGATGACATTGCAAGGTCGCGGGCTCGTTTTGGAAGGCCGATTCTACCCGCCGTCTACCGATGAACGCGTCATCGCACGACAATGCGTCGGGCGAAGGCGACAGTCTTGCGGAGCAGCGTCGCCCGATAACGACAGTTTTGATGAACAATCGCTTGCAACACCTTGATACGTGCGGACTCCGGAGCAGTGTCTCGTCACTGACATGCTATGATCCGCCGATGAAATCTTGTGCAGAATGCACGTGAACTTACCAGCATGAACGCGACTAGCAGGAAAGCGTCTTGGCGAAATATTGATAGAGCGCGGAAAACTCGAAACCGCGGCGCTAGAACGCGCGCTGCGCCTGCAGCAGGAATCGGGTGACAAACTGGGCGCGCTGCTGGTTACGCTCGGCGTCGTCTCCCAACGCGACGTCTCGGAAGCGCTCGCCGCGCAACTCGGATTGCCGCTGGTGGAAGCCGCTGGCTATCCCGAATTGCCGATACTCGAAGAACGCGTGTCCGCGCGTTTTCTGCGCGAATCGCGCGCGCTGCCGCTGTCCGAGGACGAGAGCGAACTCGCGCTGGCGATGGCAGACCCCACCGACAACTACACCGTCAACGCGTTCGAAATGGTGACCGGGCGCAAGGTCCGGCCGCTGGTCGCGATTCCGACCGAACTCGAAGCGGCGCTGGAACGCCTTTATGGCGCGGGAAAGTCGGCGCTCGGACAGATCTTCGGCGATGTCGAGCAGCGCGACGACATCGGCTTCGATGCCGATATTCAGCAGCTCAAGGATCTCGCGTCGGAAGCGCCGGTGATACGGCTGGTCTCGCTGATCATCACCAATGCTCTCGAAATGCGTGCCTCCGATGTTCACGTCGAGCCGTTCGAAAACCGGCTGATCGTGCGCTATCGCATTGACGGTGTCCTGCACGAAATCGAGTCGCCGCCCAAGAGGCTGTCGGCGGCCGTGATCTCGCGCATCAAGATCATGGCCAGCCTCGATATCGCCGAGCGGCGGCTACCGCAGGACGGGCGCATTCGCCTGCGCGTGCAAGGCAAGGAAATCGATCTTCGCGTCTCGACGGTCCCGACGATGCACGGCGAATCCGTCGTTATGCGGATTCTCGACAAGGGCGGCGTCGCGCTCGACTTCAAGAAGCTCGGATTCGAGGACGACACCCTGAAGTCGTTCCTCGACGTTCTGTTCGAGCCGCACGGCATCCTGCTCGTCACCGGACCGACGGGCAGCGGTAAAACGACGACGCTGTACACCGCGCTCGATCGACTCAACAAGCCCGACGTGAAGATCCTGACGGTGGAGGACCCGGTCGAGTACCAGATGCCGGGCATCAACCAGATCCAGGTCAAGCCGCAGATCGACCTGACCTTCGCCAACGCACTGCGCTCGATCGTGCGGCAGGACCCTGACGTCATCATGATCGGCGAAATCCGAGATCTCGAAACAGCGCAGATCGCGGTGCAATCGGCATTGACCGGTCACATGGTGTTGTCCACCGTCCACACGAACGATGCGGCGTCGACGGTCAACCGGCTGCTCGACATGGGCGTTGAAGACTACCTGCTCACCTCGACCATTGTCGGGATCCTGGCGCAACGCCTCGTGCGCACGCTGTGTCCGCATTGCAAGGAGTCGTACACGGCGTTGCCGGAAGTCGTCGACGAATTGGGGCTGCGCAAATTCACCACCGATCGCGAGGTCACGCTCTATCACGCGAAGGGGTGCAAAGAATGCGCGCAGACCGGCTTCTACAAGCGGATCTGCATCATGGAAATGCTGCCGATGACCGATCCGCTGCGCAGCCATGTCATGCGCCATGCGACATCGACGGAATTGCGCGCGGAGGCGATCAAGGAGGGCATGGTCACGATGTACGAGGACGGGATGCGCAAGGCCCTGGCCGGCGTGACGACGTTCGAAGAAGTGCTGCGCGTCACGCGTGAAAACTAGGGCCTGATGGCACTTTACCGATACAAGGCAGTCAACGCCGCCGGCGATGTCGCTGCGGGCGAGCTCGAGGCCGCCAATGAATCCGAAATCGTCGATCGGCTGCGCGACCAGGGTCTGATGCCCATGCAGGTCGAGGCTGCCGTCGGCGGCAGCGCGCAGGCGGGCAATACGGGAGCCGGCTCCGGACCTCGACGCGGCTGGTTCACGCCGCGCACCGTGACGCGCGACAATCTGCTCGCGCTCACGCGCGAACTGGCGACGCTGCTGCGCGCCGGACTGCCGCTGGACCGCGCGCTCGAAGTGCTGATTTCCCTTGCGCCGACGGTGCCCGTCGCGCAACTGCTGCAGACGATTCGCGACGAGGTGCGCGGCGGCAAGTCGCTGTCACAGGCGCTCGACCTACATCGCGCGATTTTCTCGCGGTTTTACATCAACATCGTGCGCGCCGGCGAAGCGGGTGGCGCGCTGGGAACGGTACTCACCCGCCTGGCGGACACGATGGAGCGCAACAAGGATCTGCGCGAGAGCGTGAAGTCCGCGTTGATCTACCCGATGATCCTGGTCGGTGTCGCAATTGCGTCGCTGATGGTGATCCTGATTTTCGTCGTCCCCAAGTTCCAGCAGACATTTGCGCAAATGGGCAAGGCGCTGCCGCTGCCGACGCAGATTGTCATCGTTGTCGGGACTGGCTTGCGCGATTACTGGTGGCTGCTGATCCTGATTGTCGTCGCTCTGGTCTGGATCGTGCGTCGGCAGCTCAAGGTGCCATCCGTACGGTTCCGATGGGATGGCCGGTTGTTGCGTGCGCCGCTCCTCGGCGACCTGCTGGCCAAGGTCGAAGTCGCGCGCTTTGCGCGCACGCTGTCGACATTGCTCGCCAATGGCGTGACGCTGCTCGCCAGCCTGGCGATCGTCAAGGAAACGATGGGCAACAGCGTGCTGGCGCAGGCGCTCGACGGCGTGACCACCCTTTTGCGCGAGGGCAAGGGATTCGGGCGGCCGCTTGCTGATACCGGGGTGTATCCGCGGCTCGCGACGCAAATGATCCTGGTCGGCGAGGAGTCGGGCCGCCTCGAGGAGATGCTCAGCCGCGTAGCCGAGGTCTACGACCGCGAAGTGCAGATGGCGATCAAGCGCTTCCTCGCCGTGCTGGAGCCCGCGTTGATACTCGGGCTCGCTGTGATGATCGGCGGCATCGTGTTCTCGATCCTGCTCGGAGTGATGGGTATGAGCGAACTTGTTGGTTAGGCCCGCCCTCTAAGCGGGTCGTACGTTGGCGGAAGGAAGGGCAGGCAAATGACGCAACTCGAGAATATGCGGCACTGGTCGTCGGCGAGGCGGCCTATTCGCGGCATGACGCTTATTGAAATCCTGGTCGTGCTCACCCTGATCGCGGTCGTGATGGGCATTGTCGGAGGTAACTATTTGCAACGCGGCGAACAAGCCAAGGCCAAGGCTGCGAAAATCGAAATCGACCAAATCGGGCAGACGTTGGATCTGTTCAAGCTGGAGGTCGGGCGTTATCCGACTTCGCAGGAGGGGCTGCAGGCACTTATTGCCGCCCCGGCAGGCGTGAACAACTGGAATGGCCCCTACTGGAAAAAAGGCACGCTGCCGAAGGATCCTTGGGGCAACGAATACAAGTACGCGTCGCCCGGTCAGCATGGCGCGTACGACATCACGTCGCTGGGCGCTGATGGCAAGGAAGGCGGCGAAGGCACGAACAAGGACATCAATAGTTGGGAATGATGCGCACTGCGGTGCCCACGCGGACACGCGGCTTCTCGATGCTCGAGCTGATGGTCGTGGTGTTGATCATGGCGGTCGTCGCCAGCATCGTGGTACCCACGGTGGGCGGCGTGTCGACGGCGGAACTCAAGAGCGCGGCGCGCGAGATTGCGGCTGGGTTGCGCTTTGCGCGCGGCCAGGCGGTCGTGCAGCGTAGCGAAGCAGTCCTGCTCATCGACGTCGAGGCACGCGCGTTCACCGTGCCGCCCGATGCGCGCGTGCATCGGTTACCCGAGAAGATGGACGTCAAGCTCTACACCGCGCAGCGCGATCTTGTGGGCGACAACATCGGCGCGATCCGCTTCTTTCCGGATGGTGGATCCAACGGCGGGCGCATCACGCTGGCTGCGGGAGAGCGCAAGTACAACGTCGACGTCGATTGGCTGACAGGTCGTGTAGCGATTCTGGAATGAGGAGGGCCATGAGCAAGGCAACGCGCGCGGCCGGATTCTCGCTGATCGAAGTGCTGGTGGCCTTCGTGATTCTCGCGCTCGTCGGCACCGCGCTGTTCCGGGTGTTCTCGGGCGCCATGGGCAATGCGTCGCTGGCCGATGAATACAGCCGTGCAACGCTCTACGCGGAAAGCCGGATTGCCGGCATCGGCGTCGAGACGCCGCTGCGCGAGGGCACTCTGCAGGGTACGTCGGATGACGGCTACTATGCCTGGACAGCGCAAGTCGCGCCGTACAGTCCTCCGGGAACGACGCCCTCCATGGATAGCACGGTCGACGCGATGGCCGTCCGTCTGTGGCGGCTGACGGTGACTGTGCGCTGGCCCGGCGCTCCGGGTTCCGAACGGTCTATTGCGCTGGCCACGGAGCGCGTCGCGATCAAAGAGCCCAACCCGTGACGTATGGAGACTGCGCGCGAATCCGGATTCACATTGCTCGAGCTGATCGTCGCGATGCTGCTGCTCGCGTTGATGTCGTCGCTGCTCTATGGTTCGCTGTCGCTGTCGGCCAACAGCTGGGATCGGGGCGAGGCCATGGCTGCGCGCACCGACGACATGCGCCTCACCCAGGAATTCCTGCGCCAAGCGCTGACCTCGCAGCATCCGCTTCGCTTGCACAAGGTCGTCGATCAACCGATGTACTTTCAGGGCGCGAGCGACTCGCTCGCCTTTGCCAGCGTACTGCCGGGTCGCGCCGGCGGCGGAATCTACTACTTTCGGCTGGCGGTCACGCCGAACGGCGACACATCCAGGCTGACACTTTCACGGGTCATTCCGGATCCTGCGGCGAAGTCCTTGCCCGATTTCGATGGCGCGGACCAGTCGGCGCTTGCCGACGGTATCACCGAGGTTCGCTTCAGCTATTTCGGGCGCGACGCGGATTCGCTTGCGGTGAACACGAATACAGTGAACACGCCGACCTGGCGCGACCGCTGGGACGATCCGCAGGTTCTGCCGCTGATGATCCGCGTCGACGTCACGCCCGCGAAAGGCGCTCCGTGGCCCTCGCTGTTCGTCGAACCGAGGCTCGCGCCCGAGGCCGGCTGCCAGACCTGGGACATGAATCGCAACCGGTGCGTGGGCGTATGAGGTCCAGCGCCCGCCCCGGGCGGCGACGCCTGACGCACTTTCGCAGGCAGCGGGGCGTCGCGCTCATCCTCGTCCTCTGGCTCACTGTGATGCTTACAGTCATCGCGGGCAGTTTCGCCTACGCCATGCGCAACGAGGCGCTCGCGGCGCGCAATACGGTGTCGTCAGCGCAGGCGCGATCACTGGCCGATGGGGCAATTTACCGCACGGTATACGAGCTATTGCGTCCGAAGGTCAGTCCCGACATGTGGGCCGCCGATGGCAGCTTGCACTTCTGGCAGGATGACAGCGCCCGGATCGCGGTCAGCGCGATTGACGAGTCTGGTAAAATTGATCTCAATACGGCGCCTGACGCCTTGCTCAAAGGATTGCTGACGACCGCCGGGGGGCTGGACGATCCGACCGCCAGTAAGCTGATCGATGCGATCGGGGATTGGAAGGACGCCGACGATGTGCGCCGGCCGAACGGCGCTGAAGCCGCTGATTACAAGGCCGCGGGCTTGCCCTACGTGCCGGCGAACTCGTTTTTCGAAACGCTCCCTGAGCTGCAGCGCGTAATGGGCATGACGCCCGAGCTTTACGCCAAGGTGGCGGACAATCTGACCGTCCTGTCCCGGCAGCCAGGCGTCAACCCGCAGTTCGCGTCGCGGGCGACGCTCCTCGCGCTGCCCGGGGCAACGCCGGCAGTCGTCGACACCTACATTGCGCAGCGGCGCGACGCCCTGGCCGCGAAGTTACCGCCGCCGATCTTCCCGCTGGCGGGGTTCGCGGTCGGGGCGATCAACCTCTGGCGTATCCGCGCGGAGGTGACTATGGACGACGGCGTGAGCTTCGTGCGGGTGGCGGTGATACGTCCAGGCGATCAGCGGCGGTTGTTGACCGTCCTGGAGTGGCAGGAAGGCAGCGGCAAGGTGCTTAAAACGGCTGCCGAAGAGCAAAGTGAACTGAAAGTCGATGGAACACGTACTCAATAGCCTGCGGATGCGACTCCGCGACGTCGCCTATCGCCTCGGCCTGCCGAGTTTCTGGCGATGGTGGACGAGCGAACTCGCCCCGCTGATTCCGGCTGCGCCGCGCGGCGCGCTGCAGCGCCGCCGCGCGCGTCCGAGCATCGAGTTCGGCGAAGGCGAGGCCATCGTCTGGCGCCCCGAACTTGTCGCTGGCGTACTTCGACTGGCCAAGATCGCGAGCATTCCACTGACGGGTGATGCGGCAACCGTTTCAGCTGGAGGCCGCGCGGCCGTTGCTTTGCTGGCGCAAATGGCGCACGGGCGCGTGTCGCCAGATGCGCCCCGGGTTGCGGTTGCATTGCCTGCCCGGCAAGTGCTGCGCAAGCAATTGGTGCTCCCGATGGCAGTCGAAGAAAACCTGCGGCGTACGCTGGCGTACGACCTTGACCGGCACACGCCGTTTCGGCCCGACCAGGTCTATTTCGATGCCACTGTGATCGGCAGGGATCTGGCGAAGAAGACGATTCGCGTGGACTGGACGGCAGCGCTGAAGACCGTCGTCGAAGGCGCGCGCCGGCAGGCCGAGGATTGGGGTGCCAGCGTTGTCGCAGTGATGCCGGGCCCCTCGACGAGCGTGCCGTCGCGATTGAACCTGCTGCCCGAAGATGCGCGGCCACGCCGCCTGCTCTGGCGACAGTGGCAGGTATGGGCACCCACGGCGCTGGTCGCGTCCATCGCACTTGCCGTAGTGCTCGTGCCGCTGGTCCAGAAGCGCGGCTACGCTATCGCGCTGCTCGGCCAGACCGAAGCCGAACGGGTCCAGGCCGAGGCTGCCAGCGTGGTGCGACGCGAGTTCGAACGCCTGCAGGGCGACTACAACTATGCGTTGGCCAAGAAATACGCATATCCGGGTACGGTGCAGATCATCGACGATATCACGCGGGTGCTGCCCGACGACACCTGGCTCACCCAGTTGGAAATGAAAACCACCGTCAAGGGCAAGGACACGCAGCGCGAAGTGTTTCTGCGTGGCGAATCCGCGAACGGCAGCAAGCTGATCAGCGTGCTCGAGGATTCCAAGCTCGTCGAGCAGGCCGCACTGCGCTCGCCCACGACCAAGCTGCAACCGGGCCCGGGTGAGGTATTCGATCTTGGCGCTCAACTGAAGGTGACTGCGCCGCCAGCGCTCCAGCAGATTGGGAGCCAGCAACCTGCGCCGCCGGTGGCGGCCGCGTCGCCCAGTGTCGCGGTCGCGCACGTCCCTACGCCCGCTGTCACAACCCCGGCCGTAACGATCACGAAAAACGCCCCGCCGCCTGCGATCTCGCCGCCGGCCCCAGTGCCGCAACCCTCTCCCGCCGAAGCGCCGCCGGCGGAGCCGGCCCACAAAGAAGATAACTGATGGCCACGCTCGCGCGCCCGCTCAAGCCGGAACACAGCAGGGCCTTGGCAATCGGGCTGCTGTTCGTCGCCCTTTTTCTTGGGCTTGCCGTGTTGCTGGCGCCGTTTCTACTGCTGCATCAGCACTACAACGCGGCGATCGACGCCGCCCAGGAACGACTCGATCAGTATCGGAGCATTTCGGCGCAGGGGCCGGTGACGCAAAAGGCTCTCGACGCGCTGCGGCAAATGCAGGGACGCCGCTTCTTCCTCAAGAATACCGCGGCGAACCTGGCTGGCGCCGAGTTGCAGGACCTGGTGCGGGCGGCGATCGAAAACAATGGCGGTCGGATCACCACCGTCCAGATCACGGCGCCGCGCGACGATGGGAGATTTCGCCTGATTGGGGTCAATCTGCAACTGTTCGCCACCACCGCGAACCTGCAGAAAATCCTCTACGCGATCGAAACGCAACAGCCCTACATGGTGGTCGACAATCTGACCGTGCGCCCGCTGAACGGCTTCCGAGGATTTCGTCCTGCGCCCGGCGCCGAACCAGAAGTCAGCGTATTGCTCGACGTCACGGGATTTGCCCTTGCCGAGGGGGACAAGAAATGAACCCGAAAGTGCTTCGCTGGCGTGGACTACTGTGGTGGGTGATCCCTTTCGCCGCACTTGCGTTGCTGCTAGGCGTTGAAACCGACTGGGGACGCGCGATCCGCCGGTTGCCGGGTCCAATGCCGACCATCGAGCCCAAACCCATAGTCGCCGCGCTGCTTCCCGAATACCGTGTGGAGGGCGGCCTGGCGGCGCACCAGGAGACCGTAAGCCGCACGCTGTTCAACCCCACCCGGCGACCGGCCCCGGCGGCCATCTCCGATACGGCGCGCAGCAGTATGCAAAAGGGCAAGTTCCTCCTGACAGGGACAGCCGTCGCCGGCGACCGCCACATCGCCTTCCTCAAGGAAGTCAACGGGGGCAAGTCGCGCGTGGTGCGACAGGGCGAGCAGATCAATGGTGCACTGGTGGCATTGGTTTCCGCCGACCGCGTCAAATTGACGCAGGGAGATGACTCCGAGGAATTGATACTCAAGGCTGTTCCTGGACCCAAAACGACCGCGGCACCGGCGCCCCAGGCGCCTTCAGCAGTGACGGCCCCGCCGAGCGGGGTGGCTACGCTTCCCGGTGCGGTACCGCCGGTCACTCCGGCCGCTGACGCAATACCTTCGCCCGCCCCCGCGCCCACGTCCGTGCGTCGTCCCAACGGAGCGATGCCGGCGCCGGTCCCCGTGCCCGCCGTAACCGCGCCGCCGGCACCAGCACCAGCACCGCCAACCGATCAGGGCACCGCGGCGTCACCGAATCCGGCCTGGAACGATGTTTTCGAGGCAATGAAGCAACGCAACAAGGCTCCAACCAATTAAATGGCCCATCTCGAGATGAACAGCGATAATCCGCGGGCCGCGCGCGACGACGCGCCCAGGAAAACAATGACAGCCAGACATCCACTCAAATCGCTGACCGCCGCTGCAGTGCTTTTCATGTTGTCGGCATGCGCGGGTGTGACGAATACCGATAGCAATGCCGGGCCGCCTTGGAGCCAGTCCAAGTCGCAGCAAGGCAACGCTGGCGCCGCCAGCGGTAACGCTTCCCAACCCGTGGCCGCGGAGGGGCCAGAACCCGCGCGCCTGTTCAAGGGCACCGGACAACTCGTCAAGGGGCAGTTGCCGGGCGGTGGGCTGCCGCCGGCCCATCAGGGCGTCGTTGTCACCGGGCCGTCCGTGGCGCTCAACTTCGAAGCCGCCGACCTGCGCGACGTCATCCGCAACATCTTGACGGATATTCTTAACGAGTCGTACACGATCGAGCCCCAGGTTGGGGGCACGGTGACCATTCGCACGACGGCGGGAATTCCACGCGAAGCGCTCCCGGCAACGCTGGAAATGCTTTTGCGCATGAACGGCGCGGCGATGGTCAAAGACGGCAACATCTGGAAGATTGTGCCCGCCGCCGCCGTGGTGCGCGGCAACTTGACGCCGCAACTGGGCAATTCCACGCGTGCGCTCCAGCCTGGCTTCAGCGTACAGATCGTTCCGCTGCGATACATGGGTGCGCGCCAGATGGCCACCGTGCTCGAGCCCTTCGTGAAGGAAGCAACATCGGTGCGCGTCGACGATTTGCGCAATCTGCTCATCCTTTCCGGCACCGAACTCGAATTGCGGCACCTCTACGAGACGATCGACATGTTCGACGTTAACTGGATCGCTGGCATGTCGGTCGGGTTGTTCACGCTACAAAGCGCAGATGTCAAAATGGTGATGGCCGAACTGGACAAGGCACTAGGTCCCGCCAACACCAGCCCGATTACCGGCATTCTGCGCATCATCCCGATCGAACGCATGAACGCGCTCCTGATCGTGACGCCGCAGCCGGAGTACCTCGAGGAGGCCAAGAAGTGGATCGAACGCCTCGACAAGGGCGGCGAGGGTGGCGGCGTGCGCTTCTATGTCTACCAGGTGCGCAATGGCCGCGCCGAGCGCATCGCGCCGCTGTTGCAGCAGGCGTTCACGGGTCGCGCCCCGGCGCCATCGGCGACGCCGCCGCCGTCGCTGGCACCCGGCACCCCTGCGGGGACGATCGTAGGGGCCCCGCAATTCCAGCCGCAGCCAGCCGTGCCTGTCGCGAACCAGCCGCCCTCACAAGTCAACGTGCAGGTGCAGCCCGGCGCCGTCTCCAACGCCGCCGCCGCCGCGCTGGCGGCGCGCGGCATCACGACGGGAGAAGGTGGCGGGGTGGTGCGCAACATCCAGGCCGTCGCCGACAGGGACAACAATACGATACTCATCGTGGCGACGCCGGCGGAGTACTCGATCATCGAAGCTGCCCTGAAAAAGCTCGACATCCAGCAACGCCAGGTCGTGATCGAGGTAACCATCGCCGAAGTCGCCCTGACGGACGACCTTACGTTTGGCGTCGAATGGCTGTTCCGCGGAGGCGCGCCGTCCGGCCGCGGCAGCGGCGGCAACCTCACCACGACCCCGCCGTTCAATCCGCAACCGACGGGCACCGGGTCCACGACCGCCGCCTCGACCGGCTTGTCGATACTGCAGGGCTTTTTCTACCTCATCAACAATGCCGCGTTTCCCGGTGGGGTTCAGGCGGCCCTGCACCTGCTCGACAGCTATGGCGACGTCAAGGTGATTTCGAACCCGCATCTGGCCGCGCTTGACAACCAGAAAGCGACGATCAAGGTCGGCGAGAGCATCCCGATCTGTCAGCAGACGATCGTCGGCGGCACGACCAACGCGGTGACGACGACGGCGTCGTACATCGACACCGGCGTACTGCTTCAGGTGACGCCGCACATCAATGTCGGCGGCCTCGTGACCCTGGAGGTGCAGGCCCAGGTCAGCCAGGCCGGCGCGACGACGACGGTCTGCGAATCGCCTCCGATCAATACCCGTTCGATCGAGACGCTGCTCTCGGTTCCGTCAGGACAGACGATGGTGATGGGCGGCCTGATCCTCGAAGACAAGGAGAATTCGTCCTCGGGTCTGCCGCTGATTTCCCGCATTCCGATTCTTGGCGGACTGTTTGGCTCGCAAGAGCTAAAGAACAACCGGACCGAATTGGTGATGTTCATCACGCCGCACGTCGTGGAGAACGAGTCCGACGCTCGCAGCATCATCGATGATCTCCGACACAGGATGGAAATGCTCGACGGCGTGTTCCCCATCAAGGGTATGACCTCTGGTGCGGTTCCTGCCTCAACTCCTGCTGCTGCTCCGCCTTCGGCGATGACGCCCAAGCCCTAGACCGTCGCCAAATGGCGACGCACAGAATGTTGCAGCAGCGCAACAACGAACAGAGGGAAATCAAATTGCCAGCGAACCGATTGACGCTACAAGGTCGTTTGTCTAGTCTTGAATCGAGAGAGGCAGTATTTTGGCCGCTTTGCCTTAAGGGGTTGTGGTCAGCCGCATTGATACTGGCGATCGGTTTGGTGGCAGGGTGTGCGACACAGCCCGGCGCCGGCAGCCTGACCAAGGATTCGTCTCCGGACGTCAAGCGTGCAGTGTTGACGGGTAGGATTAATGCGAGGTGGGATGCGCTGATCAAGGGCGACTTGGACGAGGCGTACACGTTCCTGAGCCAGGCATCGAAAGCCGCTTATCCTCTCAATGTTTACAAGAACAAGGTGAAGCCAGGAATGTGGCGTGCGGCGAAAATAGATTCAATTGATTGCGATGGTGCGGTTTGCTGGGCAAAGATGATATTGACTTACGACTATCGCACGATGAAAGGGGTCCAGACGCCGTTCACGGAGTCCTGGATCATTGAAAATGGCAATGCGTGGTTTGTCTATCAGCCCGCAAACTAGTGGGGAAAAGTTGCGAATTCCACACAGGACGGGTGGGTTATGGTGTAGAATCGATGGGTTAAATTGCATAACGAAGCAAGCTGTATTAGGATTCGACCGCTGTTGACTTAAAGTGATCACTTTAAATCTCGAAACAAAGGAGTTATCAAAAACATGAATACGTTCAAGAGAAAGTCGCTCTACGCAGCGCTGGCAGGTGTAGGCGTGCTGGGCGTGACGAGCGCCGCGCAAGCGGTTAACGTCAACCCGGATGGCCTCGGCCAGGCGCTGATTTACCCGTATTACACGACGAACGGCCTGAGTACCGGCGGTACGGTCGCGCCGTACAACTCGCTCCTTTCGGTGGTCAACACCACCGGCAGCGGTAAGGTGGTCAAGGTTCGTTTCATCGAAGGCCGTGCCTCCAAGGAAGTACTTGACTTCAACTTGTGGCTGTCGCCGTTCGACGTCTGGACCGCGGCGATCATCCCGTCGGGCGCGGGCGCCGGCATTTTCACCACTGACCTGTCCTGCACGACACCCACGGTGTCGAGCAACAGCGCGGCGCCAACCAATTTCGTGAACTTCGCCTACGTCGGCGATCCGGAACTCCAGACGCTTGCCCGCACGAAGGAAGGTTACGTCGAAATCATCGAAATGGGTAACGTCACGGGCGGCACGCTGGCGAACATCACCCACGCGCAGCCGTCGCCTCCGGGTACGCCTCCGGGCTGCTCCAAGCTGCCCACGGGCGCCACGGCCCCGACCGACCTGGTCACGGGCAACGGCGGCCTGTTCGGTGGCATCTCGCTGATCAACGTGCTGGCCGGTGGCGACATCACCGAAAACGCCGTTGCGCTGTCGAGCTTCACCGCAAGCACGCTGTGGGCTCCTGCCGGTTATATCCTGCCTGACCTGTCGGAGGTCAACCCGCAAACGTCGGTTGTGTTCAATCAGTCGACGACCACGGGCACTGCGCAAGTTGTCGCGACGCAATGGGCTGCTGCTCCCAACGCGCTCCCGGTCGATGCGGTCAGCGCGGTGCTGATGGTGGAGGACGTCCTCAACGAATACGTGCTCGATCCGGGCACCAAGTCGGGCACCGACTGGGTTGTGACAGAGCCGACCAAGCACTTCTATTACAACAGCAGCTTCAACGTCCTCAAGCTGTTCCAGCGCAATTTCCGCCTCGGCGGTGCGTGTGATGACCTCGGGCTGACGATCTACAATCGTGAAGAGCAGTCGGTGCTCGGTTCGTTCTCGCCGCCGCCGCCCACCGTCACCAACTCGATGTGCTGGGAAGCGAACGTCCTCACGTTCAACAATACGAACGTGCTGCTGTCGAACAACAGCCTGAACATCCCGGTCAATTTCCCGAACGGCTGGGTGGACCTGAACCTTTCCGGTGGCGTTAGCGCTCCGGTGCATCAGTTGATCGGCGGCCCTACGTTGTTCATCAGCACGGCAGATGGCGCCACAACGACGGCGCCGAACGCAACGTATAACGGTT
This sequence comes from uncultured beta proteobacterium, assembly GCA_963732105.1. Taxonomy (GTDB): domain Bacteria; phylum Pseudomonadota; class Gammaproteobacteria; order Burkholderiales; family Casimicrobiaceae; genus PALSA-1003. The sequence goes on along the minus strand of CAVSYL010000010.1, from coordinate 355,304 downwards.
TGCCAGTAATTGGCTTTGCTGCGCAGTACTTCAACAATGGCACGTTGGCGGCTCCTGGCGCCACGGTGGGCGTGCAGGCCTTCTACACAGGCGCGTTCGCCCATCGGTACGATCGCAACATCACGCCTGTTGAGGTTCTTCCGTAACCAGGCATGATCGTAGTAGTGAACAAGGGCGGAACTTCGGTTCCGCCTTTTTTTTGCGGCCACAAGTGACGAACAGCGTCGGAGAAGCAACTTTGCGTCTGCTCGAGATTCCAAGCGGGCGTCGAACGCCGATCGATGGTATCCCAATAGCATTGCGCATCGCGGCAAGGCGCGCGTATAATCCGGTAAATTTTGCACACAAGTGGCGCGGAAGTTGCGCGTGGCAATTGACGATACGGTCGACCCAACACCTGGAGTACAGCATGTTCAGAACACTGAGTTCGAAGGCCGCAACCCTGGCCGCAGGCGTCGCATTGGTGAGCGCCCTCTTCGCAGGCCAGCCGGCGCACGCGCAGGCGACGCTCACTATTACCGATAGCACGTGCACGGGCTTCACGGCAACTCCCAACGGCGCGGGGTTGACGATTACTTGCAACGGCAGCACTGGCGGCGGCGGCGGTGGTAGTGCGCCGAGCGGATGTACCGCGAGCGCGAATCCTGCCGGCCCGTTCGCGGCCGGCGGGGGCGCGACTACTGTGTCGGTGTCTTGCGCGAGCGGCGTGCCGACGAGCTACTCGTGGAGTGCCTCACCTGCTGTCTCGGGACTTCAGCCAACGACGACTGCTGGTAGTCAGGGGCCGCTCACGATCACGCAGTCAACGACGTTCTCCGTGACCCCGAGCAACGCCACCGGCGCAGGCAACGTGGCCAGCGTGCCGGTTTCCGTGCAAACCGGCGGTGGCGGTGGCGGCGGCGCCGGATTGGCCAACTGCGCGGCCCAGGGCATCACGGTGCTGAGCGGCAACGCGATCAACATACCATGGGGCGCGTCGCAGGGCGGAGTGACAAACTCGTCGGGAACCTTTGGCAACAGCGTCGCCTGGGTCTTCCAGATGACGGTGCCCGCAGGCACGTCAAATACTTCCGTCAGCGGCAGCTTCCAGGTTGCCGAAAACGGCGGCCAGGGAGATCCGAGAAACGTGACGATCTCGAAGACACCATGCGACTTCCGCGCGCAGGACACCTCCGGTGCGAGCGGTCCGCTCCAGATATGCCGCAACGGATCGACCTGCAAATTATATTTCCAGGTGGGCGCTCCGACCTTTTTTGGCAATTTTGCGGGGCTGAGTGCGGGCACGACGTACTACATCAGCGTGCGCAACTATGATGACTTCTCTAATAACGGCGCCGGCGGCTACAACTGTCCCGGCGGCAACTGTCCCGCGGTGTACGCCGTGCAGCCGACGCAATAGCGCCACCCGGTTGCTTGCCGCGTGGCGCGGCGAGCCCTTTCCAGCCCCGTTTCGGCGGGGCTGTTTCATTTCCGCAGGACAACAGTGACAATGAAATTATCGAGAACCGCTGCGCGCGCTCCATCGCACGCTCTCATGCTAGTTGCCATGGCGTTCTGCGCGTCGATGGCATTCGCGCAGCCCACGCCCGATCTGAACGAAGTGCTCGTGGAAAATCGCTGGGCCAAGGTCACGCGTGGCGACTACGAGTCCGAACTGCTGCGGCTGCCACCGGACATTCGTGGCGGGTTCGCGTTTAACAGCAAGCGCGTGACCGATCTGCTCGTGCGCATGCTGGTTACGAAGTCGCTGGCGGTGCAGGCGCGTGCGGGCGATCTGTACAAGGATCCAGACATGCAACGCAAGCGCGCGCTCGAGATCGACCGCGCCGACGCTGCGATCCTGATAGCCAAGACCGAGGACGACGCCGCCAGGGCGTTCGATGCCAATATCGCGACGTTCGAGGCGCGCGCGCGCGAGCTCTACCTCGCCAGCAGCGGCAGCTTCCGGGTGCCCGAACAGATCTCCGCATCGCACATCCTGTTCAACACCAGCACCCACTCGAAAGAACAGGCGCTGAAGCTTGCGCAGGAAGCGCAGGCAAAGCTTGCCGCCGGCGCGGATTTCAGCGTGCTGGCCAAGGAAATCTCCGAGGACCCGAGCGCGCGGCAGAACAGCGGCCGCCTGGGCTGGTTCGACAAGTCGAAGATGGACAAGGCATTCACCGAAGCCGCGTTCGCGCTCAAGAAGCCGGGCGACGTAAGCCAGCCGGTGCTGTCAAGCTTCGGCTACCACCTGATTCGCCTCGACGACCGGCGCCCCGAACATGTCAAGAGTTACGACGAAGTGAAGACCGAAATTCTGGCGCAGGAGCGCAAGAAATACATCGATGGCCAGCGTGATAGCTTGATCGGTGCGGTACGTGACGACCCCCTGTCCAAGATCAATCAGACGGCGGTGGACGCGCTGGTCCCGAAGATCGATCCCGAGTTCGTGAAAAAGGCGACCGAGGGCACGCCGACGCCAAAATAGCGGCAGCGCTTTCGCCGTTCGAAGCGGACTGTTGTTCGAGACAATACGTCATTGTTCGCAGGTTCCCACTACTGATATTGGGGCAAATCCGCGGAGGTTACGATGAATGTCCCCGCGCCAATTTCGGAGTCGGAGCAAGTGACGGCACGCGCGGGTTTGCTGCAGCAGGCTGCCTTGCACTTGCGGTCCGGCAGGATCGAAGATGCGGAGAGCGCATGCCGCGAAGTGCTGCAAACGGCGCCGCGCGAATTCAACGCGCTGCATTTCCTGGGCATGTGCGCCATGGCGCGCGGACGCAATGAGGATGCCGTGCGTCTGCTCAGCGCTGCGCTTGACGGTTACGCGAGCGCGCCCGTCGCCTGGCTCAATCGCGGTATTGCGTTGCAAGCGCTCGGGCGCTATTCGGAAGCCGTTGCCGACTATGGACGGGCGATCGCGCTCAAGCCTGCGTATGTGGAGGCTCTGTGCAACCGGGCCAGTGCGTTGCAGGCGCTGGAACGCGATGAGCAAGCCATCGCCGACTACGATGCCGCGCTGGCAATTACGCCCGCCATCACGGAGGCGCTTTCCAATCGCGGTGTCTCGCTGGGCAGGCAGGGCCGCTACACGCAGGCGATCGCCGACCACGATCGGGCCATTGGCCTGAAGCCGGGCTATGCGGAGGCGCACTTTAACCGTGCTCATGCGCTGCAGGCCCTTGAACGTCACGAGGACGCCATTGCGGCTTACAACGAGGCCATTCGCCTCAATCCCGATTACGCCGATGCCTACGCCAATCGGGCGCTGGCGCTGCATGCGATCAACCGTCATGTGGAAGCATTGGCGGACTGCGATCGGGCGCTTGCAATGCGGCCAGCGTTCGCCGAGGCGTGGTCCAATCGAGGGGTCACTTTGCAGTCGCTGAACCGGCACGAGGAAGCGTTGGGCTGCTTCGCACGCGCCCTCGACGTGCGGCCCGCCTATGCGGAGGCATATTGCAATCGCGCTTACACGCTTCAGGCGCTGGGTCGCCCCGTCGAAGCAATCGAGGACTGTGATCGTGCACTGGCGATTCGGCCCGACTATGCGGAGGCCAAGTACGTCAAGGCGCACTGTCTGCTGACCTTCGGATTGTCCGAAGCGGCACTGAAGCTCTACGAGAATCGTTTCGTGAGCAAGGTCTACCGGAATTTTCCCGACCTGGGACTGCCGTTGCTCGCCGGCCTGGACCCGCGAGGCAAGAGACTGCTGGTGCAATGGGAGCAGCGCTTCGGCGACGTTATTCAGATGCTGCGCTACGTCCCGGCTCTCGAGCGTGTCGCCCACGAATGTTGGTGGCAAGTCAGTGCACCGCTGCGCGAGTTGGTGGCGCGAAGCTTCCCTGGCGTGCGCCTGATTGACGCGACGGAGCAGCCGACCGGCGCCGAGGCTCGCGTGCCGTTCACCAGCCTGCCGTTGGCGCTGCGCAACTTTACCGACGCCGATATTCCCGCGCACGTGCCTTACCTCGCACCGGACACGGTGAGAGTGGCTCAGTGGAAGAAGGAATGGCAACTCGCGTCCGCGTCGCCGCTGATCGGCATCGCGTGGCGTGGAAACCTGGACCCTCCCAACCGGTCGGTCCCGGTCGAAGGGCTGGAACTACTTTTCGAGATCGAAGGACTGCGCTTCATCGCCCTGCAGAAGGATCTCACCGTGGCGGAGGCCGGCTGGTTGTCACGGTGGCCACGCGCACTCACCGTGGGTGAGCGACTGCAAAGCTTTGACGACACCGCCGCGGCGCTGGCAGCGGTCGATCTGGTCATCACCATCGACAGCGCGGTCGCGCATCTCGCAGGCTCGCTCGGCCGGCCGACCTGGGTGATGCTCAAGCAAGGCGCGGACTCGCGCTGGATGCAAGGCCGCGACGACAGTCCGTGGTACCCCACCGTGCGTCTGTTCCGGCAGTCCCGGCTTACGGAATGGGACAATGTCCTCCTGCGCGTCCGCGGCGCGCTCGAGGAGCAGTTTTTCCGCTAAGCAACATGTCCGGCCACGTCAATAATTTCACCGTCATCGAATCCGTCTATGGACGCTTCGTCGTTAACCGGCATTGCGCATTCCAGGCGGAATACCTGATCAAGACCGGCTTGCCGCATATCGAGTCCGAGCTGCGCAACATGCTCGCGATCGTAGCGACGCTTGCCGCGGACTGCGTGGTTGTCGATGCTGGCGCCAACATCGGCTTAGTCAGCGTGCCGGTTGCGCAAGCGATCAAGGATCGGTCCGGCGTGGTACATGCATTCGAAGTGCAGCGCATGATGTTCTACGCCTTGTGCGGAGCCGCGGCGCTCAACGACCTGACCAACATTCACGCGCACCATTTGGGCGTCGGCGCACGCAGTCAGGTGCTGAGAGTCCCAAAGGTCGACTATGGCAAGCCGCAGGATTTCGGCGCGCTGAGTTTGACGGTGCAGGATTCGATCGCTGAAGCGGAGACTGTCGACATTGTCGCGCTTGACCAGTTCAACCTGCGGCGACTTGATTTCCTGAAGATTGACGTTGAAGGCATGGAGATCGAAGTGCTCGGCGGCGCGACCCGCACGATCGCCACGTTCGAGCCCTGGTGCTGGGTCGAACACTGGATCATCGGCCCCGATGCGATCAAGCGGCAATTCGAAGGGCTAGCCTACGATTTCTATCTCATGGACAAGCTCAACATGCTATGCGCGCCCAGAAGTCGCCTGGCCAGCTCCGGCATTCGCATCAACGGCGAGCGGCTCTAGGTTGATTCCTCGCCAGCATTCGCCGATACCTGCGCCGCACCCCGCCGCCGGCACACCCCTTGGCGCCTCGCAAGCGGCGGCACGGGGACGCGCGCTATTCGCGAACTTCCTGCGGCGCGAGCTGCACTCGCGCTATCTCGGCAGCATCAGCGGTCTCGCGTGGGCTTTGCTGCACCCGCTTGCGCTGCTCGCGGTCTATCAGTTCGTGTTCACCTCGGTATTTCGCGCTGGCGCGATGCAAGGCAGGGACTTCCTGCCGTTCGTCGCGGTGGCGCTGTGGCCGTGGCTGGCCGCACAGGAGGCGCTGCAACGCGGCACGGCGAGCATCGGCGCGTACGCGGGATTGATCCGCAAGGTCGCGTTTCCGCACGAGATCATCGTCTATGCGTCGGTCGCGGCCACGATTGCGCTGCAGTTTGCCGGCTACGTCGCGGTGCTGATCGTTCTGCGCCTGTTCGGCGAACCGGTGCACTTCGAGGGCCTGCTGCTGGCCGTTCCGCTATGGATCGTGCTGACCGTGGCGGTGACCGGGATCGCGCTCGCGCTTGCCGCGCTGCAGGTATTCATCCGCGACGTCGAGCACATTCTCATGCCGGTACTGATGATCCTGATGTACCTGACGCCGATCCTGTACCCGCTGGAACTCGTCCCGGAAGGTATGAAGCCGTGGGTCGCGGCCAATCCCTTCGGCTACCTCGTTGACCGGCTGCGCGATGCATTGCTGGACGGCCGTATCGCGGTCGCTTGGGGCGACGCCATCGCGGTTGTGGTCGCCATCGTGCTGTTCGTCGCGGGGCGGTGGATTTTCCTGCGATTGTCGCCACACTTCGAGGACTTCGTCTAGACATGGCCGCCGCGCCGTTGCTGCAGCTCGCCGAAGTCGGCAAGGACTACGCCAAGGTCAGCGCCAACGCCGGCCGCATCAGGCTCGTCTACGACCTTTTACGCGGACACGCGGCGTCGAGCGTGTTTTGTGCGCTCGATGACGTGTCGTTCGAACTGGCCGCCGGCGAATCGCTGGGCATCATCGGCGAGAACGGCGCCGGCAAATCCACTCTGCTCAAGATCGTCGCCGGCGTCATCACGCCCACGCGGGGCAACATCGGAACGCGGGGGCGCGTCGGCGCGCTGCTGGAACTCGGGTCGGGGTTCCATCCCGAGTATTCGGGGCTGGACAACATCGACCTCGCCGCGGCGCTACTGGGACTGGCGCCCGCCGAAATCGCCGCGAAGCGCGATGAAATCATCGCTTTTGCCGACATCGGCCAGCACATTCACGACCCGATCAAGCACTATTCTTCGGGCATGGTGGTGCGCCTCGGCTTTGCCGTCGCGACCGCGTTGCGCCCCGATATCCTCATCACCGACGAAGTACTCGCCGTGGGCGACGAGTCGTTCCAGAAGAAGTGCATCGCCTGGATCGAGAATTTCCTCGCCAACGGCGGGACCCTCCTTTTGTGCTCGCACAGCATGTACCACATCCAGAAGCTTTGCCGCCGCGCGCTCTGGCTGCGCGACGGACGCGTCGAGCGTCACGGACCCGCCGCCGAGGTGACGCAGGCATATCTCGCGTATCACGAGGAGAAGTCGGCGCGGGTCAAGCAGCCGATCGCGGCGCCGCAGGCCGCTGCCGCCGGCATCTATGCCCTGCAGTCGCTCACCCTCGATCCTCCAGGGCGCATCGCGACCGGCGCGCGCCTTGCGGTGCACGGCACCGTCTATTCACCGGATGGACGCGTGCCGGTCGTGCTCATCGGCCTCGTGCGAGCAGATGGCACACCGGTCTACGGCATCGCGACGGACATGGACGGCAAACCACCCTGGCGCATCGATGATCGCCACTACGGATTTGCGCTCGTGTTCACCAGTGTGCCGCTGTTGCCCGGCAAGTATTTCGTGCGCGCGCATGCGCTCGATCCGGAGGGGGTGCGGCTGTTCGACAATGTCGAGGCGGCGCTCATCGTCGAGGGCGAGACCCGCGAACTGGGCCTCACCCGCATCGAGCATAGTTGGCAAGCCGAGCCTCCGGCGAACGATCTGCCCGGGCCACGCTGATTAGGTAAAATCAGACTTTTGCCGTCGCCGAAGAACGGCGCGTCGCAAATCCCCGAACATGGCCGACCTCACATTCACCGGTGAGCGCTTCCTGCCTGCCTGCACCGGCGAGATCGCCTATGAGCATTGGCATCGTTACGCGTTCGCGCGCCGTTTCGTTGCCGGCAAGCGCGTACTCGACGCTGCGTGCGGCGAGGGCTACGGTACCGCATTGCTGGGCGCGGCGGCTTCGACGATCGTCGGCGTCGACATCGACGGACCGACGGTCGCGCATGCGAGCGCGCGTTATGGCGACGGCGCGCACGTGCGTTTCGTCGAGGGTTCCTGCAGCGAGTTGCCGCTGCCCGATGCGTCGATCGATGTCGTCGTCTCATTCGAGACCATCGAGCATCTGCACGACCATGATCAGCCACGCATGCTCGCTGAGTTCGCGCGCGTGCTCGTTCCCGGCGGCATCGTCGTCATCTCGTCGCCGAACAAGCGCCTCTACAGCGACGAACGCGGCTACGTCAACGAATTCCATCTTCACGAGCTTTATCGCGACGGCCTCGCGCGCCTGCTTGTGCCCGAATTCTCGGCGCAGCGGTGGTACCATCAGCGCATCGCCACGTGGTCGGGTATCTGGGCTGAAAGCGTGGGGTCTGGGGACGTAGCGACCGAGGCCGAGGCGTGGGTCGGCGACGCCAACGGCGTCGTTCCCTACGCCAGCGGCGACGGTATGTATTTCGTCGTCGTGGCGGCGCGTTCTCCCGCTGCACTGCCGCGCGAGCCGCTGCTCGTCTCGTTGCTTGCCGACGCGGGGGACAGCGAGGGGCGGCGTGCCGCCGCCAACGCCGGTGAAGTGCTGCGGCTCGATGCTCTGCTCAAGGCTAGCAACGAGGCGCACGATCGGAAGACAGCGCATATCCTCCACCTCGAAACCCTTGTCGCCGATCGCGATCGGTCGATTGCCGCGCGCGACCGGCAACTCGTGGGCGCTGCTCAGCAGCTGGCGGTGGAAAAAAATCACGTCGCGCGACGCGATCACGACAATGCCGCACTGCGGGCGGAGATCGCGCGCCTGCATGGTGTGGTTGTCGCCAGAGACCGCATCGTCAGCGACCGGCAAAGCTTTCGCTGGTGGCTGGAGCTACCCTGGTTGCGCTTCAAACTCTGGCTCGAGGCCCGGCGTTGATGCGAGCCGTCTCGAACGCTGCGATCGACATCGTAGTTCCGGTGTACGGCGCGCCCGACGATCTGCGTCGGTGCGTCGATAGCGTGCTCCAACACACCGCTGGCGACTATCGCCTCGTGTTGATCGACGACGGCTCGCGCGATCCCGCCATCGCGGCTTATTGGCGCGAACTAGGAGCGCGCGCGTTGCCGACAACTCGTACTGCTCGCCAATGAACGCAACGTTGGCTTTACGCTGACCGCCAATCGCGGCATGAAGGCCGCGCGTGCCGCCGCTGACGTCGTGCTACTCAATTCCGATGCTGTCGTGACTTCCGGATGGCTCGAAGCACTCGCACGTTGCGTGCACTCGGATCCGGCGATCGGCACGGCGACTCCGTTCTCCAACAATGCCGAAATCTGCTCGCTGCCGAACTTCTGCGAGGACAACGCGTGGCCAGCCGGCCGTGATCCGGAAGCGATGGTGCAAGCGCTGAGGCACGCCGCGGTGCCCACGTATCCTGAGCTGCCCACCGGCGTCGGCTTCTGCATGTACATCCGCCGCCAAGCGCTCGATGCGGTGGGCGCGTTCGATCCGGTTTTCGGCCTGGGCTACGGGGAGGAAAACGATTTCTGCATGCGAGCGGTGGCCGCCGGCTATCGCAACGTACTGTGCGACGACGCCTTCGTGTTGCACGCGGGAGGCAGGTCGTTCGGCGACAAGCGCTGCGACCTCGCGCAGCGCAACGGCACCATCCTTGTGGAACGCCACCCGACCTATGGCGCGCTGATACGCGACTACATTGCTGCCGACCCCCTCCGGCCGCTGCGCGAGCTCGCGCAGTCGCACTACCGTGTCCTCACCACGAAGGCAAGCGGCATCCTGCATGTGATTCATGATCACGGCGGTGGAACCGAGTATCACGTGCATTCGCTGATCGCGGCGTCCAGCCGCGATTTTCGGCATTACCTTCTCATGACCATCGGTAACGTATGCCTGCTCGAGGAGCACGGCGACGGCGCGATTCGACGGTACGAATTTGTCCGTCTCGCACGGCGAAACCTGGAGCGATATTCTGCGGGGTATCTGCGCGCGCTTTCATGTCGATCTCGTGCACCTGCACTACATTGCCGCGGGTCGAGACGGTCTTGCAGAAGCATTGACGGTGCTCGGCATCGCCTATGGCTACACTGTGCACGATGTGATCTTCGCCTGCCCGACGGTGACGTTGCTCAATTCCGAGCATCGCTACTGCGGCGCGGTGACGGACCCCGCCGTATGCAATTCTTGCCTGGCAGCGCAGCCCGCGTTCGCCGACATCGACATCGTGCCGTGGCGCGAAACCCGCGCCACGTTGCTTGCCGGCGCGGCGTTCGTGATCGCGCCGTCGCCATGGGCTGCCGCGATATTGCAGCGTTATTTTCCGAGTTGCGTAGTCGACATCGTTCCGCATGCCGCAACGGGCGGGACGACACGTCCCGATGCGGTCGCCTCGCCGCAGATCATGCCTGCGGACGACCGGCCGATCGTTGCGGTCCTCGGCGCGATCGGTCCGGACAAGGGTTCGCGCCGACTCGAACGCATGGTCGAGCTCACTCGCGAGCGGGGCCTGCCATTGCGGTGGGTCCTGATCGGATACCTCGACCGCGGACGCGAGCCATGGCGATCGGAAGACGGCGTCTTCACGATGCACGGGCCGTACAATTCGCGCGAACTGCCGTCGCTGCTCGACCACTACGGCGTAGACGTCGTCGCCTACCCTTCGGTGTGCCCGGAGACTTACAGCTTCACGCTGTCCGAGGCATGGAGTGCGGGACGTCCCGCGATCGTGCCGCCGATTGGAGCACTTGCCGACCGCGTCGCCGCCACGGGCGCGGGGTGGGTGCTGAGCGAGGACGACTGGCATTCCGAAGAGCGCATGCTCGCGCGTATCGCCGCGATTCTCGCGCCAGATGAGCGTGCGGCGTTCGATGCCGCCGCCACGCGTGCTCGAGCTGCGGTGCTGCCAGCGCTGTCGACGATGGCCGAACTCACGATGCAAATTTACCGGCGTTCCCTGCGTCCGGCTGCTGCCCGCGGCGCGGCGATTGCAGCGGCACGATGTCTGGAGGCTCTGCATTACAAGGCATGGCGGCCTGCGTGGCCGCTTGATGCGACGCCAGCAACGCCGGCGAACAGCGATGTCGCGATCGCCGACGATACGCTGGTCCGCATTGCACGCGCAGCGTTGCGCATTCGGCACACCGCGACGGGTCGGCTTCTCTACACGCTTGCGCCCAGGGCACTGGTCAACGCCCTCAAGGGGCGATTGCCATGATCATCGATCCGGCATACGGCGAGTGGCTCGCTCGCGGCCAGGCCCACCAGCGAGGCGGGACTCCCGATCGACGCGATGCTCTGCTTTCGCAAAGCCGCGGCGGCGAATCGGCACTCGATATTGGCGCAGTTCCACCTCGGCGAAGTGCTGTCCGCGTTGCGGCTGCACGAGGATGCAATCGCCGCTTGGCGCACGGCGCTGTCGATGCAACCACGCCACGTGCCGTCGCTGCTCGCGATCGCCGACGAGCTGCGTCGCGCTCGTGCGTACGCGGACGCTGCACCGTTCTATCGCCAGGTGCTGGCCATCGAAACCAACAATCCGGAGGCGCGCGCCGGGCTGGCGCTCGCCTTGATCGGTGCGGGCGACCCGCAGGGCTTCGCCGACATCGCGAATCTAATTGCAAGCGGAACGACTCGCGTGGTTGCATGGGACGAGTTGACGCGAGGTGTCGCCGTGTCACAACCCTCGCCCGCGCGGTCCTTCCTGCTGGAGCGAATCGAAGGCATGCCTGCGGGCGCTGCGCCCGCGCCTTTGTTGGCGCTTGCGGCGGAAGACGCGTCGGCACGGGGCCAGGACGCGCGCGCGCACGTGCTGGTCGATCAAATCGGATCGCTGTCGTCGGTCAACGATGATCCGGAGACGCTGCGTCGGCTCGCGCTCGCCGCGTCAGGTTCTGCGTGCTCAGCCGGCATTGGCCACGCGCTATGCGACGCGTTGCATGCAAGTGCGCGCGCCGAGACTGCCGGTGCAATGGCCGCGCCGAGCGGCGGGTGACGCGATTCGCGTCGCGTATCTGATCGGACCCGGCCGCGCTTTGCACATCGGCGGCGTGCGCGTGGATCCGGCCGCGTATTTCGAACATGTCGTTGCCTCGCTCGACCGCAATCGATTCGCGGTGGTCGCATTCATTGTCGATGGCACGCGGCCCGATGCGCCCAGCCTCCAATCCCTCCGCGGCATGCGCGTTGCCGCCATTGGCAGCGCACCGGACGCCGTCGTCGCCCGCGCGCTTGGCGAGGGGGACTACGACGTGCTCATCGACCTCGCGGGTATGACCGCCAGCACGGGAGCGCTGCTCGCGGCACGCGCTGCGCGTAGCACGTGGACGATCGCGGGATTGCAGGATGCAAACGTTGCGCCGCTGGTCGCGCATGCGCTGCCGGCGCCGGGCACCGGCGACGCGGTCGCACTGTCGGCGCATCGCGTGGCGTTCGAAGCCGTGCTGACGCAGTTTTGCGAAAGCGCGCCGTGGTTCCATGACCGGGCTGGGCTGTCGCCCGATGCCATGACTGGTTTGTGGCGCAAGACGGTCGCGACCCACCAGGCCGGCGATATGCGGGGAGCGCTCGCAGATTACGACGCCGTGCTCGCGGAGCAACCGGGCTTCGCTCCCGCGCTATACATGTCGGCGCTGCTCTTGCGCGACGGCGGTTCCGGAGATGTCGCGCAAGCACGACTCGCCGCTGCGATCAAGACGGCCCCCGCGTATTCGGAGGCGCGCGTGGCGCTCGCCAATCTTTGCCGCGAGCGTGGCGACGTCGACGGCGCGGCTCGGCTTTGCAGCGACGGCTTGGCCATGAGAGAAGCCGATGTCGTGCTATGGCGCGCGCTGGGACTCTGCGAACTCGCGCGGCACGATGCCGCGGCGGCCCGAGACGCATTTGTCCGTGCGCTCGATCTCGTTCCCACCGACGGGGAGACCCACTATAACCACGGCGTCGCTTTGCAGACACTGCACCAGCGTGACGAGGCCTTGCGCGCCTATCAGCGAGCGCTGGCATTTGCGCCCGACCTGCTCGCGGCGGAGTTCAACATCGGCGTTGTTTTTCAGGAGCAGGGGCGTAGCGACCCCGCGATAACCGTATTCGAGAAGGTCATCGCACGGGACCCCGGTCACGTGATGGCGTACAAAGCGCTAGGCGATACGCTGCTTGCAGCGCGGCGTGTCGACGACTGGCTCAAGGTCTTCGCGCGCTTCGAGGCTGCCTGCCCCAAAGCACTCGCGCTGGTCGCGCAGGCGCTCGAAGCTTACCAGTACCGCGGTGATTTCTCGGGCCTGGACCGCTATCTCGACCGCCTGCGTCAGGACGATTTCATTCCCGCAGGACGAAACCGACCTCGCGGACAGCCTCGAGCAGATCCTGTTCCTCATGCTTTATTTCGACCTGGAACCAAGTGTCCAATTTGGCCTCTACCGCGCCTACAACGCCGTGGCGAAGCGCGTTTATGGCACGCCCCTCCCGCGGTCCGACACGCGTCGCCCGGGACGCCTTCGCATCGGGTACCTGTCCGGTGATCTACGCAACCACGTGATGGGCAAGATGTCGTGGGAGGCCATTCGACACCATGACCGCGATCGCTTCGAAATCTTCTGCTATGTCGGCGGCGGCACAAGCGATGACGTGACCGAGCAGTATCGGCGCTTCGCCCATCGCTTCGAGAATTTTGCCGACTTGGGCGAGCGCGACGCGGCATTGCGCATTGCGAGCGACGATCTCGACATCCTGGTCGACCTGTCGACGCACACCAAGAACGCCCGGCCCGGCATCCTGGCGCTAAAGCCGGCACGCGTGCAGATTACGCACATCGCCAGCTCGGGCGCGCTCGGTCTCGACGCGATCGACTTCAAGCTGACCGATGCGCAGTGCGATCCGCCAGAAAACCAAGCGTACATGATCGAGACGCTGCTGCCGATGGAAGGCTGTGTGTATCCGTATCGCCATGTCGCGCCTTTGCGTGCGCATCCATTTCACCGCGAGCAGATGCAGATTGCTCGCCGACAAAATCGTGATCGGCGCATTTCGTCAATCCGTTGAAGCTCTCGCAACGCTGCCTGTCGCTATGGCGCGAAGTGCTCGGCAAGCTTCCCGACGCGCTGCTCGCCGTTTCGCCATTGTCACGCGAAGCGGGCGGCGTCTACAGGCGCTCTGTTGACGGCAGCCGGCATTCCTGTCGAGCGGGTGATCGTGTTGCCGCAGGGGCGCGACGACGCCGAAGGGCAGGCCCGCTATACGGTGCTCGATTTCGCTCTCGATCCGATGCCGTATGGCGGCGTCAACAGCACGCTCGAAGCCGTCGACATGGGCGTGCCGGTGGTAACTTTGCGCGGCCGCAAACACGGCGAGCGCACGACGACCAGCATTCTTGCCAATCTCGGCGTGACCCAGACGATCGCCGATAGCGGGAGCGAATACGTCGCGATCGCGGTGCGGCTCGCAACCGATCGCGCTATTTCGCGCGGAGGTCAAGGCGTCGATAGCAGCGGGGCTGGCAAGCTCCGCACTCGTCGACATGCCACGGCATACGCGCGCATTGGAAGCCGCCTATGAAATAGCCCTGGCGCAAATGTTTCCCGACGTAATCGCGCAGGCGACGCGATGAACGCGGCGCCGCGCCTCGACGCCGCGCGGCACCAATACGCAAGCGGGGATTTCGCTGGCGCGCGGCGCGCCGCGGAGACCATTCTGCTCGCGCCGGTCGACGCGCGAGAAGCAGCGGGCGCGAGACTGGTCATGGTTGAATGCAACCGACGCGCCGGCGACCCGACGAGTGCCATCGCTCACGCGCGAGCTGCGGTTGAGGCCGCGCCCGACGACGCGCCTGCGCATCACGCGCTCGCGATCTGCCAGGACGAGACCGGTAACAAGGCAGGTGCCATCGACAGCATGCGCCGCGCGGTCGCCTTGGATCCATCGATGGTCAAGGCGCAGCGCTTTCTCGGTATGCTGCAACTCGATACCGGCGACGCGGAAGGCGCCATCGCAAGCCTGCAAGCGGCCGTGCAGCTCGATCCCGAGCACGCCGACGCGTGGAACAACCTGGGCACGGCGCTGCACTCCGCCAACCGGCCGACCGAGGCCGAGCAGGCGTACCGACGCTCGGTCGCGGTCACGCCGGATTACCCGTGGGCGGTGTGTAATCTCGCACTCCTGCAGCGCGACCTTGGACGAGACGATCTCGCGGAGGCGACATTGCGCGAATCCATCACGCGCCAGGCGCCCGGGGCGGTCCCCCGCAACGTGCTCTCCGCGCTCGCCGATCTGCTGCGCTCGAAAGGTGCGCTCGACGAAGCCGCGGAATTGTATCTGCGCGCCGCAAAAAAATCGCCCAATACGAGTTTCAGTGACTTGCTCAACCTTGGTAACGTGCTGGTCGAACGCGGCGACCCTGCGCAGGCCGTCAAGGCCTATGCGCACGCGCTACGGCAGAATCCGCGCTATCTTCGTGCCGCGTTGGCGATGAACCTCACGCTGCCGATGATCTACAAGGATGCTGCCGACGTCGCCAATGCTCGCGCAGGGTATGTGCATGGCCTCGAAACGCTCGAACGAGTACTCGATACCACGATCGCGGGACTAAACAGGGATCAAGTGGCCGATGGATTGGTCTGGAGCAATTTTTTTCTGGCTTATCAAGGCGAAAATGACCGGCTGCTGCAGGAGCGCTACGCCGCACTCTGCGCGCGCGCACTTGATCGCGGCGATCCCGGGTGGAGAAGGCCGATCTCCGCCAGGCCCGTGGTTGGGCGCAAAATCCGCGTCGGTTTCGTGTCGGCGATGCTGCGACATGGAACTGTGGGTCAGTACTTCTCCCGCTGGCTGACCGACCTCGATCGCGACGCCTTCGAGGTGTGCTTCTATCCGCTGGGTGGCAGCGTCGACGACGTGGCAGCGTCGATTGGCGCACGCGCGGATCGCGTGCGGCCATTTCTCGGCGGCGATACCGTGCCGTCGACCATCGCCCACGGCATTCGCGCAGAACAGCTCGACATCCTTGTGTATCCGGAGCTCGGCATGGACCAAGTGACATTCGCACTCGCCGGTCTGCGCCTCGCTCCGCGCCAGTTCGCTGCCTGGGGCCACCCGGTGACGACCGGGCACGCGACGATCGACACGTTTTTCAGCTGCAATGTCATAGAGCCTGCCGACGGCGACGCGCACTACACTGAGCGGCTGGTACGCCTTCCCGGCATCGGTACGCGGTTTGCCCGCCCGGTGCTGCCGCCGCGGTCTGAACGCGAAGTACTGGCGATGCCGGCTGATGCAGTTTTGTTGCTGTGCCCGCAATCGCTGTTCAAGATTCATCCAGACAACGATGCACTGTTCGCGCGCGTGCTCGCCGCCAACCCGTCGGCAAAGCTGGTCCTGTTCGCGGGCCGGCATCCTGCAATCACCGATCAATTCATGCGCCGTCTCCAGGCGTGCTTCGAGCAGTACGGCATCAATATTCGTGAACGCACGCACTTGATGCCGCAACTTTCACACGAAGGATTTCTCGCCGTCAATCTCGCGTGCGACGCGATGCTCGACACGATGCGCTGGTCCGGCGGCCAGACCAGCGTCGATGCCCTCGACTGCGGGCTGCCGGTGGTAACGCTGCCCGGCGCGATGATGCGCGGGCGGCAGAGCGCTGGCATGCTCAAGCTGATCGGCGTCGAGGAGCTCATCGCCACCGATGTCGACGACTACGTGCGCATTGCTACACGTCTGTGCGGCGATCCCCCGTGGCGCAATGCGCTTTCCGCACGCATTCGCGAAAACAGCAGTCGCCTTTTCGACGACCCCGCGCCGATTGCCGCGCTCGAAGCGTACTATCGCGATGCGGCCGCCGCCGCGGTGGCCTGACGCAGTATCAGCGCTTTCGCCCGAGGAGCGATCCGAGCACGCCGCGCACGATCTCGCGGCCGATGCTCGAGCCGACGCTGCGGGCGGCACTCTTGGCTGCGGCCTCGACCAGCCCGTCCTTGCGTCCGCTGCCGCGCATCAAGCCCTCGAGCGAACCTTTAACCGAGTCGAAAATGCCGCCACCGCTTGGCGCGACGTCCGCGGGCACATTCGTGGCCGCCTGCGCGCGGCCGCCGAGCATTTCATAGGCCGACTCGCGATCGATCGTTTGCTCGTAAGCGTCCTTGAGCACCGACTTGGCGATGACGGCCTTACGTTCGTCGCCGGTGATGGGGCCGATGCGCGATGCGGGTGGCAAAACGAATGCCCGCTCGACGGGTGTCGGGCGCCCCTTCTCGTCGAGAAATGAGAGCAGGGCCTCACCGACGCCGAGCTCGGTGATCGCTTTCTCGGTGTCGAGTGGCGGGTTCGCGCGAAGTGTCTGCGCGGCCGTCTTGACCGCCTTCTGGTCGCGCGGCGTGTAGGCGCGCAGCGCATGCTGGACGCGGTTGCCAAGCTGGCCAAGCACCGTCTCCGGAACATCCAGCGGATTCTGCGTCACGAAGAATACGCCGACGCCCTTGGATCGGATAAGGCGCACGACTTGCTCGATGCGATCGAGAAGTGCTTTGGGTGCATCGGTAAAGAGCAGGTGCGCTTCGTCGAAGAAGAACGCGAGCTTCGGCTTGTCGGGGTCGCCGATTTCCGGCAGACGCTCGTAGAGCTCCGCGAGTAACCAGAGCAGCAGGGTTGCGTAGAGTGCGGGCGCCTGCATCAGGCGGTCTGCCGCAAGCACGTTGATCACGCCGCGGCCCCCGTCCGTCTGCAGCAGGTCGTCGATGTCGAGCATCGGCTCGCCAATGAAGTGTTCCGCGCCCTGCTGCTCCAGCACGAGCAGTCCCCGCTGGACGGCGCCGATCGACGCCGTCGAAACGTTACCGTAACGCGTGGTGTAGTCTTTGGCGCTGTCACCAACGTGTGCAAGCATCGCGCGCAGATCCTTGAGATCGAGCAGCAGCCAGCCTTTGTCGTCGGCGATCTTGAATACGATGGCGAGCACGCCGGCCTGGACGTCGTTCAGATTCAAGATGCGCGAAAGCAGCAGCGGCCCGAGATCCGAAATCGTCGCGCGCAGCGGATGCCCCTGCTCGCCGAAAGCGTCCCAGAATACTGTCGGAAAGCCGGTAAACACTGGCGTCTCCGCGCCGATCTGCGACAGACGCTGCTGCAGCTTGGGCGACATCGAGCCGCTTTGGGAGATGCCCGCGAGATCGCCTTTGACGTCGGCCAGGAATACCGGAACGCCGACGGCCGAAAAGCGCTCCGCCATGAGTTGCAGGCTGACGGTCTTGCCAGTGCCGGTCGCGCCAGTGATCAGGCCATGCCGATTGCACATCGCAGGCAGTAGCGCGATTTCGGCAGATGCGTTGCGGGCAATGAGGAGTGGGGCTGGCATCGAGCAGAGCGTTGGAATCGCGCGCCTATATCTTACCCCCACGCGGTGATGCCCGTGGTGCTTCCAGGTGTTCGCGCCACATACGTTCAAGCCCGTTTTCGAAGTCGCGCGCATAACTTGCCATGTCGAACAGCGGCTGTGTCCCACGATTCCGCGCGAGGCGCGCGCGCAATTCGGCGAGCGTCGTCGGATCGCTCGCGAGCGCGAGCGCCAGCGCTTCGTAGTCGGCAAAGTTCGAGGTGACAAGTTCGGGCAGGCCGATCGCGTGCAGCTGGCTTCCTGCCACGCGGCTGGCAAAGGTTTCGCCTGCGCAGGTGAGAACGGGCAGCCCGGCGAGCAAAGCGTCGTTCGCCGTCGTATGCGCGCCATATGGGGCCGTGTCGAGAAAAAGATCGGCGCATGCTTGTCTCGTCATGTGCTCGGCCTTCGGCACCTTTGCCGCGAATATCAGTCGGTTAGGCGCAATGCCTACGCGCGTTGCCTCCGCGCGCAGGTTCGAGCGCGCGTCGGCATTGGCCTCGAGCAGCCACAGGACGCTTTGAGGCGTCCTCGCAAGAAGCCGCATCCATATCGAGAACACGTCCGGCAGAATTTTGAATGAATTGTTGAAGCTGCAGTAAACGAAGGCGTCGTCGGGCAAGCCGCACGCCGCACGGCTTGCCGGCGGTCCGACCGGGGCGCGGGTCGTGTCGCTTGCAAAGTAACAGTGCGGCATCAGGAACGGGCGCTCGCTATAGTGTTCCTGTGCCCAAGGCGGTGAGATGAAGGGGTCGACCTGCACGAAGTCATACCAATCGACCCCCATGGTGCTTGGGTAGCCTATGCTGTTGATCTGCACTGGAGCGGCCCGCTGTGCGAAGAGTTCAGGGCGGCCACCGTGCGTATACCCATTGAAGTCGATCAGGATGTCGATATGGTCGGCGCGAACGCGATACAGCGATTGCGTCACGGACTCTGCACTGATGTCTCGAAAATGCTCGAAGGCACGCGTCAGACGCGCTCCGACGGATCCCGAATCCGTTGCCACGAGACCATAACCAAAAGTCTCGAGTCGCGTTCGATCCAGCCGTTCGAGAAATTCGGCGATGACCGCGGCGACAGCATGCGGGCGGAAGTCGGACGATGCGAATCCGACCCGCAGGCGCCGGTCGCGGCCAGGAAGTGCGTCCGGGCGCGATGGGCGATTCAGCGGCGCGAATTGGCGGCCCCAACGCGTTGCGGCGCGACGTATCGTCAGGGGTGACATGGGCATCGCGAGCAGCGGCAGGGGCGCCACGTGCCACCCATTCGCTGCGTCGTCGCGATCGAGCATGTTTCGAAGCCTGCCAAACAGCTCGTCGATCCCGCTCCATCGGCACAACTGCATGCGCGCGTAGGCGAGTATCGAAAGCGCATACGGGTTGGTGGGGTCGAGCTCGCAAGCGCGCGTCAGTGGATCGTCGGCATCACGGGGCCGGCCTTGTTCGATGCACAGCGACCCGATGTTCGTTAGAATCTGCGCGTCGTCCGGCCAGCGCTTGGCGACCTCGCGAAATGACGCTTCCGCGTCCTTAAAACGGCGGCTCTTTTGCAACGCCAAGCCTCGGCGGACAACGACCGGGACCGGGAGCTCCTGGCGGATCGCGAACAGTCGATCGTACGCGTCGGCCGAGGCGCCGAATTCGCCGCGCCCGAACAGTGCGTTGGCGAGATTTCCCAACGCATCGGGCTGCGCCGGATCGGCGGCGAGCACCTGTCGATAGCAGTCGAGTGCCTTCGCGTTTTCTCCGATGGCTTCGAGCACGAGGCCCAGGTTGTTGAGCGCCGAAGCGTTTCCAGGCGCCGCGCGTAGCACCCGCTCGTAGCCCTCAATCGCGGCGCGCGGATCACCCGCTTCGCGCTGCAAGTTGGCGACATAAAAATTCGCTTCGGCGTCGTCGGGGTTGATCACGAGCACCTGCCGCCACAGGGATTCCGCGGATTCCGCGCCGGCGCGATCGCCCGACGCCTGCGCGCTCCGTGCGCGGTCGAGGAGATTGGTCTCGCTTGCCGGCGCAGCGCTTGCAGTAGCGGCGGCGATCGCGCCATGGCAATCCTTGTAGCGCTTGCCGCTGCCGCAGGGACAGGGCGCGTTGCGCGAGACCGGTGGCGTGATCACCTCGGGGTGCCCCCAACTGGCGGCGTCTTCGCCACCAGTAATTGCAGTTCCGATGCGACGCGACGTGACAACCGCGGACCAGTCGCGCGGCCGCGGCTGGCGAAACAGACGCATCGTTGGATACCATGGGCTGTCGTCGCGTCCCAGCATCCAGCGCCAATCCGGCGCGAACGGGAGCAGCACCCAGCATGGGCGCGCCAGCGCACCGGCGAGATGGACGATGCTCGTGTCCACGCTGATGATCAGGTCGAGTTCGGCGATCAGCGCAGCGGTATCGTCGAGCTTGGTCCCTTCGACGAGCGGGACGAGCCCTTCGGCGCCCGGCGTTGCACCCACCTCCGCCGCGGCATCGCCCTGTTGGAGCGAATACCACGCGATGTCAGGCAACGCGAAACAGCGGCACCAGGAATGCGAGCGAGCACGACCGGTTGCGGTCGTTCGTATGCGCCTTGCTGCCGGCCCAGGCAATGCCGATCTTCCAGCGCTCGGATCTCGCGGCCAGGTTGGCGCGGGCTTCGGCGCGCCGCTCGTCCGCCGCACGAACGTAAGGCACCGCGGCGGGAATCGTGGCCGGCGTCGTTCCGAGTGCACGCGGCAGCGACAGCAGCGCCATGTGCGCGTCGAATGGCGGCAACGGCGCGTCACCGACGATCACCTGGTCGACGCCGCGCACACTTGCCAGGAGCGCTTGCAGCGGCTCCGGGAGTGGATCAGCACGCGTGTTCCCGACGCGGCAATCGGCGTCGCATAGCGCGCAAACTGCAGCGCGTCGCCCAAGCCCTGCTCCGCGTACAGGAGCAGCGTCTTGCCGGGCATCGGCTGGCCATCCCACGTTGGTCCCAAGTACGTGTGGCGACCCTTGCCGAGCTCGGGTAGCGCCAGCCGCCAGTCGTATTCGATCCAGCCTTCTTCGAAGCTGCCGGCGAGCAGAAGCACCAGGGCCAGGTTCCAATGCGCGTGCGCGAAATCCGGCTTGGAGACGATCGCGCGACGAAACGCGGCAGTCGCGCCGGCAATATCGTTGATCGCCTGCAGGGTCAGGCCAAGATTGTTCCAGGCGACGGCATAGTCCGGCCTGAGCTCGAGCGCAGCATGGTACTGAGCGAGGGCGTCGGCCTCGCGATCGGCGGCAGCGTAGGCGAGCCCAAGGTTATTGCGGAATTCAGGCTCTTTCGGAATGGCGCCGATCGAACGCTCGAGCAGCGGCAATGCCGCGTCGATTGCTCCGCGCTGATATTCGAGTACGCCAAGATAGTGTTGCGCCACGGCGTGACCTGGTTCGCCGGCGAGGACGTCGCGGTAGAGCGCCTCCGCCGCGTGCGTGTTTCCGCGCTGGTGCGCCGACAGCGCAGAGGCAACGCGGTCGTCCGCGGAGGATCGTGCCGGGATCGGGGCTGAGGACGCGGCGCCGGCGGCGCCATGGCAATGCTTGTACCGCTTGCCGCTGCCGCACGGGCACGGATCGTTGCGATTGACCACGGGCATCGCATTTGCATTGGCAGTCGCGGTCGCGAGCCCCGCCGCCGCCGCGGCATCGCCTGGCAACGTGGAGAGAATGCATTGGAAAATGGCCGTGGCGGCCTGCCACTGGCCCATGGCGATGCAGTTGCGGCCGAGTTGCGCCATCTGGGGCGAACGCGCGATCGCCGGGGTGAAATGCCGCACGAGTTGGACAATTTCCTCCGGTGGCACGACCCGGCAGAAGTTGAACAGGCCATGAAAGCCGAACGGCTTGCCGATCGGGTACGCGGCTTCGAACGCGAACGCGTCGGCGAGCGATTCGGACGCAAAGCGAATGCGGTGCTCTCGTTCGAGCAGCGGACGAAAGGCGCGTCCGATCGTCTCGTCCTCGGCTTCGGTCAGCACGACGCGCGGATCCTGCAGCGCCAGTAGCAGCTTGCGCGAGCGCAGCGAGAACCCGCCATTGCCTACGCGCATCTCGTCGGTGTGCCAGAACCATTTGGCGCCGATGTAGTCGACCTCGAGGAACTCGCTTCGCCACGCAGCGGGGTTGATGGCGTAGCCGTCCCATTGCACGAGCAGGACGTGCGGCGTGTCGACATGCGGCAGCAGGGACTTGAGCACGAACTCCGAATAGTCGTCGCGCGACGCAAGCGGTGCGATGACACGGGTGACGATACCGGGTTCGACGACGTCGCGATCGGTGATGAAGCACATCTTGCCGAAGCGAATGCCCTCGGCAGAGCGGCGCAGCGCACGCAGCGCCAACTCGTGGTTGAGGGTATCGATGCAGCAGAGCGTGACGCCAGGAAGTTCGAGCATCGGAGCCGTGTGCAATCGGCGCAGGACAGGTGCTTGCGCCCGAAATTCAGGCCGTGCCGGGTTCGGGCACGGCATCCACATTCGCGGACGCGCGTAACGCCAGCTGGTGCCATGTCAACACGCCAAGCACGATCAGCAGGGGCGCGATATGCAAGGTGGCACGGTTGGCCGTGGTCAGATCGGCAAGCCAGATTGCGGCATCGGTGAACGCAAAAACGAACATCAGGAATGCGAGCCCGGTCACCGTAATCGCGGTGAGTGCCGCCAGGGGTTGCTGCAGGAGCCGGCGCGCGCCGATGATCGCTATCACCACTAACGCGTACCAAAGCATGTTCCAATTGCCCATCAAGAAATAGGATCGCACCAGTTCCCTCCATGCGGGGGAGTAGTTGAGATGCAGGTGGTAGTTGAGGATCACCGGTTCCGTCCGGGCGAGGATGAGCAGCGCAAGCAGGACCGTTACCGCACCGATGCCGAGCACGCGCAATCCGCGTCGGGGAAACATGGAGACAATGATCCCCGGAACAAGAGTCAACATCCAGACGACCCCCGGATTCTTGATCAGCGGGCAAGCCAACGCGAGAAACAGCGCAACGGTCCCATCGCGCGCATCACGGCGCAGGCACCACCGGTACGTCGCCAGCGCTGCGAGCGTATAGACCACGGCCATCGGCAGGTCGGCATAACCGGCAAGCGCGACGTGGACGTCGAGGAGCGGCAGCGACGCGACGAAATACGCGCCGAACAGCGCGACCAGCGGCGCGACGCCTTCCCCACGCAAAGCGCCGTACACCGCGAACGTTAGTGAGACCAACATCGCGAACCACGGCCAGTTCATCGCCGAGTCATCCCAGCGTCCCAGCGCGATGCAGGTCCACACTTGAAGCAACGGCACAGTCGCGGGGTAATTCGGTGACGCGTCGAAATAGGCACCCGGCGCGCCCGCGAGCCAGGTCGGCGCATCGACGAACGGAGCGATGCGGCCGAGTTCGTACCACACGCGCGCTTTCGTGGCCCACTGCACCCAGGCATCCCATGGATACAGCGGACGCCACCCGGTTTCCGCAGCAAGCAGCCCGAAGCGCACGGCCAGCCATATGAGCAGCAACGCCCATACGGCGCGCTGCCAACGCGAAAGGTCGGGCGCTGTCAGCGATCGCGCCGTGTTCGCAAGCCCGGCGAGCGACGGGCGGTGCTTGCGCGTTGCGTAGACGAGCAGCGCAACGGTGGCGGCCAACAGCGGCAGTGCGATCGAAGCCCGGCCGAATGCGATTCCGGCCACGCTCAATGCGCGCATCCACAGCGTCAGGACGACGGCGCCAATCATATAACCGAAGCCGAAGCGCAGCGCCGAGGCCACGCCGGGGGTTTCGTCGCGTGGCCAGTCGAGTGCGACCAGCAACCCGACGCCAAGCAGCCACGGCAGCGCCAGTGCGAACAGGAGCGCGACGGGCTCCATCACAGGATTCTGAACATGGCAGCGCCGCCTTCAGAGAGCACCAGCTCAGCGGCCACCGGCGGCCCGGCGTCCCAACGCAAGCGCTGCTGCGACGGATCGTATTGCACGCCGCGCCGTTGGAAGACCACGACATAGTCGCCGCTGCGAACCGCGGACGATGGCGGCATCGTGTTCGCCCATGGATCGAAGAAGACGTTGTATGGATAGAGGTGATACGCGCCGCGATCGCGAAAATAATGCTCGTCGCCGACCATGAAGACACGCACGGGTGGCGGCGGGAGTTTGGCGCGCACCTTTTCGATAAAAGCGAAGACCATCTTGTCGTCGGCGGCGAGATGACGTTCTTCCCACGACTTGCCGGCGTATTGCCGCGCCGTCACGAGGGCCTGACGGTAGAAATTCCACTGCAGGCGCGTGTCGACCGCGAACCACGCGGCGACGAACATGCCGCCGATGACCAGTGCGGCGGCCGGGCGTATCCAGTTGGGACCCCAGCGACCGAGCGCTGCATATATGAGCGCGCCCAAAGCAACGATCACCGCGAACGTAAAGGGCATGGGCAGTTCCTGCACGTCGGCGCCGCCGATGATCGTGTTGATGGAAGCGCCGTTCCAGGCCTCGAACGTAAACCACTCGTGCATGCGATCGCGAAGCACTTCGTTTGCGCTCATCGTCTTGGCGGTTGCGCCACGCAGCACGATGGGTTGCGTAAACGTTCCCTTGAAGCCGAGTGCGAGGCCGCTAATGGTTCCGTGCCAGTTTTGGTCGTCCTCGAGCGTGAACGGCATGATGCGCCCGGCTTCGACGGCAAGTCGGCGATTGAATACGCGCGATGGCTCGTAGTCACTGTGCCACAGCAACGCGACCTCCATGTCCTCGGGCACGCCGGAACTTTGCCAAGCGATGACTGGATAGTTCGACGACCGCAGCGAGGTCGTCAGGCTGACGAGCGTCGTGCCGCTCGCGTCGGGGGCCGTCAGCACGAGGCCCTCGGGACCGAGTTGGCCGACGCCACGAGACACGACCATCTCGCTTGGCGACCAGCGGACACTGGGCGTGCTGCTGAACCATGAGCCCTGCGCCACGAAGCCAAGGTATATCAGCAGGCACAGCAAAATGCTTGTCGCGAGTAAAACGCAGGCGACGAGCAGCGGCCGACGCGGCGCCTCGGTTGGCGGCGTAGGGGAGGGGGCCGATGGAGGGAGCTGGGTGCCTGGCGCCGCGACCGGCGGTGCGACGGGCCTCTCGACGATGTCGGTCACGGTGAGATCAATGCGCGTTACGACTCTTGATAACGTGCCACGCGGTGAGCGCGAGAATGCGCAAGTCGAACCACAGTGACCAGTTCTCGATGTAATACAGATCGTATTGTATCCGCTTGGCAAGGTCACTGCTTCCGCGCAAATCGTTGACTTGCGCCCATCCGGTGATCCCCGCCTTGACCATGTGCTTTTGCATATAGCCCGGGATCTCCTGCCGGAAGCGGGCGACGAATTCTGGCCGCTCCGGGCGGGGCCCCACCAACGACATCTCGCCATGGAGCACGTTGAATAGCTGCGGAAGTTCGTCGAGGCTGAAGCGGCGCAAAAGGCTGCCCACACGCGTCGTGCGAGGGTCGCCCTGCTGCGACCACACCGGTCCGCTGGCGGTCTCCGCACCTACGCGCATCGAACGGAACTTGAGCATCGTGAAGTGACGGCCATTCCAGGTGACCCGTTGCTGCCGGTACAGCACCGGTCCCGGCGAAGTCAATTTGATGCACGCGGCGATCGACAGCAGCAATGGCGACAGAAGCAGAAAGGCGAGGCCGCCAAGGGTGAAATCCTCGATCGCCTTGAGCATGCGCTGCAAGCCCTGCATCGGCGTGTCGGTTAGCCCGATGACCGGCATGCCTGCGACTTCCGAAAAGCTGTGACGCAGGAGGTGAAAACCGAAAATATCCGGGACGTAGCGCACCTGCACCGGATAGGCACGCAATTCCGACACCAGACTGCGGATACGTTCTTCGGCACGCAGCGGTAGCGCGATCCAGACCTGGTCGATTTCGCCACGATCGAGTTCGCTGCGCAGCTGGTCGATGGTGCCCAATACGGGGACATCGTCAATGCAGGTGCCGGCAAATTCAGGCGCGTCATCGTAGAAGCCGCGCAATTGCAGCCCGCTCCACGGCGCACGCCGCAAGCGCGTGGCGATCTCCCGACCGAGGGCTCCGGCGCCGACGATGCAGATGTGGCGCAAATTGTATCCACGCTGCCGCAGGTAGCGCAGTGCCAGGCGCATGCCGATGCGAACTCCGGTCTGCAATACGAAACCACCGCAAACCCACAGCGCGACCCATATCCGCGAATACATGTCGCTCGTCTTGGTGACGAAGGCCACGAAGACGCCGAGGGCGAGCAACGTGAGCCAGCCCGAAACGAGTGCGCGCAGGTCTTCGACGAGGCTCGCGCCCCGCTGCGATCGATACAGGCCAAACGCGGGAAATACGACCAGGCTGGATAGCGCGACCGAGAGCATGGCGACCCAATACGCCGGCGATATGGTCGCAGGACCTAGGTACGTCCAGTGCGCGAGGATGCCCGCAAGGGCAATGAGCAACGGGTCAGCGACGCGCGCGAGTTCGTCGAGCGTCGTCGCGTTCGACTTGAGCACATTGCGCGGTGCATTCAGCATGGCGACGCCTGCGACGAATGACGGTGACGAAATTCGCGCAGCGCCCCCGCGACATGATTGGCAAAACGATCGCGAAACACCGCGCGCGCGAAGCGCTCGGCGTTAGCGCGGCAAGCAGTGGTGGCGATCGGGTCGGCGAGCTGCTCAAATCGCGCGATGGCGGCGCGAATCGCCGCCGGGCTCCGGTCCTGGAAGAACACCCCGGTCGGCTGTGCGTCGGCGAGACCGCGAATCGTCTCGAGCACGCCACCGCGTCCGTATGCCACGACCGGCGTTCCGCAGGCCTGCGCCTCCAACGGCGCGATGCCGAAATCTTCGTCGGCGGCAAACACGAACGCACGCGCATCGCGCATCAGTTCGCGCAAGCGATCGCGCGACACGTCGCCGACGAATTCGATGTTGGACCCGGCGGCGACGCCGGCCTGGCGCAATTCGGGGCCGTCGCCGGCGACGATCAGACGCCGTCCCGGCATCGCGCGAAACGCGTCGACCATCACGTCCAGGCGCTTGTACGGAACCCACCGTGACGCGGTCAGATAGCTCTGGCGCGACGGTTGCCCAGTCCCGGGCGTGAAATAGTCGACATCCACCGGCGGATAGACGACCTCCGCGCCCCGGTCGTAACATCGATGGATGCGCTCCCGGACGTACTCCGAAATGGCAATGAAGCCGTCGACCCGCTCGCTGCTGGCGACGTCCCAACGCTGCAGCCGGTCGAGAATCGCATCGGCGAGCACGCGACCAGGGCCGCGCAACGCACCGGCCGAGGCCAAGTACGTCTCGCGCAAGTCCCAGGCGTAGCGCATGGGAGTCAGGCAATAACACAGATGCAGTTGCGTGGAGCGCGTACGCACGCCTTTGGCGACCGCGTGTGAAATTGAAATCACCAGATCGTAGGCGCCGACGTCGAGCGATTCGATGGCGCGGGGAAACACCGGCAGCAGCACGCGAAAATACCGCGCCGCGCCGGGCAGCCGCTGCAGAAAGCTCGTGTGCGCATGCTTGCCAAGCAGGCGGCCGCGCAACGCGAGTGGCAGAAAATCGACCAGGGTGTACAAATCCGCGTGCGGGTAAATGGCGAGTACTTCGGCGAGCGCGTTCTCGCCGCCGCGCCAGGTGTCGAGCCAGTCATGGACGATCGCGATGCGCAAGTTCTCGAGATGACGGTGATCGGGCATCGGTCGCGCTGATGGGAATCGTGCGGGGCGGCGGCGGGGACAGCCAGTTCAGTCACGAGCAGCGCGCCTCCCATGTCGGCGTGCCATGGTTTCAGGGCCACGTGTGCCGCTTCATGGCCCGTCCGTGGCCAATGCTGTGCCGAATCATCGCATACGCGGCGACGGATGCCTATGCCGGGGTTGCAGCGGGAACAACTCCGATGACCGTGCACCCCGGAGTGGTACACTCCGCTTGGGCCGCCGGGCTCGCGGCCGATGCAGGGGCGCCGGACAACACCTGACCAGCCTGCCAAAAAAGCGCGGTTTATCCCGCAATGTTCCTTTCCCTCTGGAAATACCGAGGCTTCGTTTTCGCCAGCGCGCGCCGCGAATTCGAGGCACGCTACCGCGTATCACTTCTCGGCGGCGTCTGGGCCGTCCTGAATCCACTCGCCCAGATCATCGTCTATACGGTGATCCTCGCCGGCGTCATGAAAGCCCGGCTACCCGGTGTGGACAGTAGCTTTGGCTACTCCATCTTTCTGTGCGCCGGTATCATCACCTGGGGTTTCTTCGCCGAGATCATCAGCCGCAGCACGGGCGTATTCGTCGACAACGCAAACCTTCTGAAGAAGCTAAGCTTCCCGCGCATTTGCCTCCCCGCCACCGTAATCCTGTCAGCGGCCGTCAACTTCGCGATCGTGTTTGTCCTGTTCCTGCTCTTCTTGCTCGTTAGTGACAATGCGCCGGGGCCGGAGTTGCTGGGGGCTCTGCCGGTGTTGCTCGTGCAGACCCTGCTCGCGGTGGGGCTCGGGGTGTTCCTGGGCGTCGCCAATGTTTTTTTCCGCGACGTCGCGCAGGGCGTCGGCATTGCGATGCAATTCTGGTTTTGGCTCACACCGATCATTTACCCGATGTCGATTGTTCCTGCGTGGGTCCGACCGGTCATTCGTGCCAATCCCATGACTCCGCTTGCGATCGCCTACCAGGACATACTTCTCTCGCATCGCTGGCCAGACTGGGCGAGCCTGATCATGCCGTTAATCGTTGCGCTTATCATTGCGGCAGGCGGCTTCTTCTTCTTCCGCAGACGCGTGGGAGAAATGGTGGACGAGCTCTGATGGGTGCGATTCGCGTCGAGCATCTGTCCAAGGCGTATCGGCAATATCCGACGCGCTGGTCGCGCCTGCGCGAATGGCTGGTGCCGGGCAAGCAATTACGGCATTCGCTGAATTGGGTACTGCAGGACATCAGCTTCGCCGTGCAACCGGGCGAGGTGGTCGGAATTCTCGGCGTCAATGGCGCCGGCAAGAGCACGCTGCTCAAGATCCTAGCCGGAACCACGCAGGCGACAGCGGGAACGGCGCGGGTCGAGGGCCGCACCGCCGCGCTGCTCGAGCTGGGCATGGGATTCCATCCGGATTTCACGGGAAGGCAGAACGCGCTTCTGTCCGGACAGTTGATGGGACTGTCCGCCAGCGACATCTCCGACAGGTTCGAGCAGATCGAGGCTTTTGCCGAAATCGGAGCCTATTTCGACCAGCCTTTGCGAGTCTATTCGAGCGGCATGATCGTGCGCCTCGCGTTCAGCGTGGCGACGACGGTGCGTCCCGACGTGCTGATCGTCGACGAGGCGCTCGCCGTCGGCGACGCATTCTTCCAGGTCAAGAGCTTCGCCCGAATACGCGAATTCAAGCGTCTTGGCACGACCATACTTTTCGTGTCGCACGACCTCGGATCGATCAAGACGCTGTGCGATCGCGCGATGCTGCTCAACAACGGCCGCGTCGAACGCGATGGCAGCGCAGTCGTCGTGTCCGACTATTACGCCGCGCTTACCACCAATCGCCTGCGCGCCGAGCACATCGAGCAGGACGCTTCTTCCGACGTGACCGTGACCCGCTCGGGTACGCGCGATGTGGAAATGGCTTCGGTCCGGACGCTCGACGAGCACGGCGAACCGAAATCCGTTTTTTTTTGCGGCGAGCGCGCGCGCATCGAAATCCTCGTCGACATCATTCGGCCAATCGCCAAGCTGGTGCAGGGCTTCCTTATCCGCGATCCGCGCGGCAACGACGTCTATGGCACCAATACGTTTCATCTCGATCAGGTCATCGTCGATCCGAAGATGGGGCAACGCTATCGTGTCAGCTTCGACTTCGATGTCGACCTGGCTGAAGGCGTTTACTCGATTTCCAGCGCGGCGGTCAACAGTGACACGGTGCTCTGGGAGAACTTCGACTGGATCGAGAATGTAGCGGTCTTTCGCGTCTTGCGCGCGAACAAGCCGTTTTCGATCGGCGTGGCGAGCCTCGATGTCGCGTGCCGCGTGGAAGTCGCCACGGCCCCCGGCGTTGCGGAGCCATCGGGATGATTTCCTACGCGCAAAATTTCGAGGACGTCATGCTCGCGCGTGCCTTTGGCGATCGGCGAGATGGCTTCTACATCGACGTCGGGGCATGCTTTCCCGACGTCGCCTCCGTAACCAGGCACTTCTACGACCTCGGCTGGAATGGCGTCAACGTCGAACCGATGGCCGAGCCGTACGCCCTACTCGCCGCGCACCGAACCCGGGATGTGAATCTCAACGTCGCGGTGGCGGCGTACTCGGGCACGATCACCATCTATCGCGGCGCCAGCGTCGGCGATTCAAGTGCCGTGCAAAGGGAGGCCGCGGCGGAAGCGGTTAGCGTTCCATGCCTGACCCTCGCCGATCTGTGCCGTAAGTATGCGACACGCCACATCGATTTCCTCAAGATCGACGTCGAGGGTCTGGAACTGGACGTAGTCCGGGGTGGCGACTGGACTGCATTTCGCCCCACCGTCGTCGTGCTCGAAGTCACCGAGCCGTGGTCCACGCAGCGACGCGGCGATGCCGTCGATATCGGCGATTACCTTGGCAAACACGGCTATGCCGAAGTGCATTTCGACGGCCTTAACGCGTTTTATCTGGCGAAGGAGTCGAGCGGGCTCGCGTCACGGTTTGCGCTACCACCGAATGTTCTGGACCGCTTCGTAAGCGCGCGCGAAGGTGAATTGGCAGCGATCAACGCGCGTGTGCAGGAAGAAATGCGCGTTGTGGCATCGGCCATGGATAGCGTACGGCGTCGGGCGCATGAGGAAGCAGCACGGGCCAATGCAATGACCGCGCGCGCCTTGCGCGCTGACGAGGTCGTCGCCGCG
Source organism: uncultured beta proteobacterium (assembly GCA_963732105.1). Taxonomy (GTDB): domain Bacteria; phylum Pseudomonadota; class Gammaproteobacteria; order Burkholderiales; family Casimicrobiaceae; genus PALSA-1003. The sequence goes on along the minus strand of CAVSYL010000010.1, from coordinate 324,551 downwards.
ATGACGCGAAGTCTGTCATGGAGAGTCTCGACGCCGTTGCGCTGGCTGGGACGGTTGACGCGGCGCGTGCGAACTCAATCGCGGGAGGCGGGGATAGCCGCGTTGCGCGGCACCGCCGGCGCCGCGAGGCGCTCTGCAGTCTATGCGCGCGTCGCACCCTGGATCCGCGAGCGCTATCCGAGGTTTTGGGCGCGGGCGAAGCGCAGCCTGCTCGCCGGGACGATGTCGCGTCGGAGCGATCGCATTACGTCGCTGCGTGACGGCGCACGCCGTGCCCCCGTGGGCAACGCCATTCCGCACGACGCGGATCTCGAGCACGGGCTGAGTGCCATTGTTGAGCGAGGGACGATCGACCTACCAGAATTGCAGAATCTGCTCGAGCGCGAAATCGTGCGGCAGCGCAAGCGATGATGTGGCCGCGGGTCGACCGTCGTGGCGCCGCGGTTCGCTGAGACCCGATGCGTCTGGTCATCGACTTGCAGGCGTGTCAGTCCGAGGTTTCCGCGGGACGCGGCGTCGGGCGCTACGCGGAGAGTCTGGCGTTGCACATCGCCGATGGAATCGTCGACGACGATCTGCGCCTGTGTTTCAACAAGGCCGGCGAAGATTCTCTTGGAAAAGCGATCGCCCGCTTCGAACGCCGCCCGAGACGCCAGCAATTGAGCGCATACCGCTATGCAGAACTCGCGCCGAGCGGCGCGTCGTCGCGTGGCGTCGACGTCGCGATGGCGGAAGTGCTGGTCAGGCGACATTGGATGAGCCTGCAGCCGGATGTGTTGCACATTTCCAATGTGTTCGAAGGATTTCACGGCCAGGCGGTCGTGCCGGCGACGCTGCCCGCGGTATCGGGATTGGTGCGCACGGCGACCCTCTACGATCTGATCCCGCTGCGCTTTCCCGAGCACTACCTGGCGGACCCCGCCTACAAGGCCTGGTATTTCCAGAAGCTCGCCACGCTGCGCGACTGCGAGCACATTCTTGCCATCTCGGAATCGACGAGACGCGACGCGATCGAGCTGGCAGGCATTGCCGCCGGCAAGATCACGACCATCGACGCCGGCGTTGACCCATGCTTCCAGCGACGGCCAATGGACGCTGCAAGACGCGAACGCGATCCGAGCACGTTACGGCCTGCGCCGCCGCATGGTGTTGTACACGGGGGGCGACGACCACCGGAAGAACCTCCAGGGGGCCATAGCGGGATTCGCAGCGCTGCCGGCATCCCTGCGACACGAAGTCCAACTTGTCATCGCCTGCGCGCTTTCCGCGCCGACTCGCCAAGCGCTGATGTCGAGCGCACGCAGTGTGGGCCTCGGCGCCGATGAAGTCATCCTCACGGGGTACGTTCCCGAAGACGACCTCGTGTCACTCTACAATCTATGTGATGCCTTCGTTTTCCCTTCGCTGTACGAAGGCTTCGGCCTCCCCGTACTCGAAGCGATGCGTTGTGGAGCGCCGGTACTCGGCGCCGACAATTCAAGCATTGCAGAGCTCATTGGCCGCAGCGACGCGCTGTTCGATGCCCGCCAACCCGCGGCAATAGCGGAACGCCTCGCGGCCGTGCTCGAACGTGAAGGATTGCGCGACGAATTGCGTGCCCACGGCTTGCGGCGCTCGGAAACGTTCACGTGGGACCGGTCGGCCGGGATTGCACTGCAGGCGTTGCGCGAAGCACACGCACGCACGCGACGCGGGATGGCCGCTGCTAGGACGGCGGTGTCGCCCAAGAAGCGATTGGCGCTCTTCGCGCCTCTGCCGCCGTGCCGCTCGGGCATCGCGGACTACAACGCGGCGTTTCTTCCGTATCTGGCACGCCATTTCGACATCGACATCTTCATCGACGGTTACGAGGTGTCGGATGGCAATTTGCGCGATCGCTTCGCCATTCGTTCGCATCATGAATTCAAAACGCGTCGCCGCGACTATGCCGTAATCGTCTACGAAATGGGCAATTCAGAATTTCACGCCTACATGCTCGACTATATGGCGCGCTTTCCCGGGGTCGTGGTACTGCACGATGCGTTTCTCAGCGGACTCTTCGGCTATGTCGATTTCCATCTCGGTCAGACCGGGACTTACGTCCGTCAAATGCTGAGCTCGCACGGCCCGAGAGCGCGCCGCTACCTGGCCCCGGTGCAGCAGAACCCGGACCCGATAGGCGCCTCCATGATCAATTTGCCCGCTAGCAAGAGCGTCATCGCGTCTGCGATCGGCGTGATCTCGCATACGCCGTTCAACACCGAAGTCGCGCGGGAGAATTATCCCGAAGGAATTGCCACGCCGTATCGAACGATCAAGCAGGTTGCCATTGCTCCTGAGCCGCTCACTCCCCAGGGCCGCCGCGAGCTGCGTACGACGCTGGGTTTCGCAGACGGGGATTTTGTCGTGTGCACGTACGGGCATATCACCTGGACCAAATGCGGCGACGTCTTGCTCGACGCATTCGGCCGATCTGCGCTGGCGCGCGATCCCGGGGCGAAGCTCGTGTATGTCGGCGAGATGGCTCGCGATGCATTCGGGCACCAGCTGCGAAGTGCGATCGACCGCAGCGATTTCAGGCAACGTATCCGGGTGACGGGGTATGTCGACGATCGCGCGTTCGCGCACTATCTCGCTGTTGCCGATCTCGCCGTGCAGCTCCGGACGCAGACGCGCGGTGGTACTTCGAAAGCTATCCTTGACTGCCTCGCGCACGGCGTGCCGGTCGTCGCCAACGATGCGGGAAGCTTCGGCGACTATGCCGACGATGTCCTGTACAAAGTGCCGTCCGTGCCCGATGCCGCTGCTTTGGCGCACGCGCTGGACAGGCTTTACGTACGCCGTGCCGAGTTGCCGGCGTTAGGCGCATCAGGTCGAGACCAAGTCATTGCCGAGCATGACCCTGGACGCGTTGCGGATCAGTTCGCGGTGGCCATCGACGAGTTCTTGCAGCGAAGCAACGCGGTATCGCTGCCCGCGACGATGCGAGAGATTGCCGGCATCGTCACCGACGGCAACGGGGTCGAACCACCCGTCGCGCGAACTGCGGCGGCCTTACACGAAAATATGCTGCAACCGTTGTTTGCCAGACAGCGAATTCTGGTCGACGTGACGCACATTACCGATGGCGATCAGCAGACAGGCATTCAGCGAGTTGTCCGAAATACAGTGCGCGGACTTTATTGCTCGGCGCGGGCGGGATTCGACGTGGTCGCGGTACGGCTGGATACCGGTACGCTGGTGGAAGCATCGGCGTGGTTGCGGGTGCAGGGACTTCTCCCGAGCGAGGACGCAACGCCGGATGAGCAGGGATCGACGATCGTCCCGCAGTGGGGCGACATCCTGCTCATGTTGGACTCGTCCTGGGCCAAGATCGACGCATACCTGCCGCTGTTCGAAGACGTGCGCCGGCAGCATGGCAAGGTGTACGCCGTGATCTATGATTTGCTCCCGATTCGATTGCCACACATGTTCGTGGATGGCGGAGCGGCGTGGTTCGCGGGCTGGCTCGAAAAGGCCCTGCGCAACAGCGACGGTTATATTTGCATCTCGCGCGCGATTGCCGACGAGCTGCAACCACTGGTTAAGGCGCAGGGGTTTGATGCGTCGAGACAACTGGGCTACTGGCACCTGGGGTGCGATTTTCGCGGAGCGGGGGACTCGCCACCGACCGAGCGCGCCCGACGCGCGACTTCTGGACGCACCCTGCTCATGGTGGGAACGATCGAACCACGCAAGAATCATGCGCTGGCGCTCGATGCGATGGAGTTGCTTTGGGCACGCGGCGTCGACGCGAATCTCTGCATCGCCGGCAAGCGCGGCTGGATGGTCGATGAATTCATGGCCAGAATGTCGACGCACCTCGAATCAGGACGCCGATTGCGATTCATCGACGGGCCCGACGACCAGGAGTTGCTCTACTGCTACGCGCACAGCGCGGCGCTGCTGTTACCGTCCGCCGGCGAGGGTTTCGGGTTGCCGTTGATCGAGGCGGCACAATTCGGGACGCCGATTCTCGCCTCCGACATTCCGGTGTTCCGCGAGATCGCGGGCGATCACGCGACCTATTTCCCCATCGGCAACGCTGAACAACTTGCGACGACGCTCGAATCGTGGCTCGTCGCGTGCGACTGCGGCACCATGCGGAAATCCGGGGCCATGCCGCGCCTGACCTGGGAACAGAGCGCTGAGGCGCTGCTCGATATCCTGCTCGACAATCGCTGGTATAAGCACCTTGGGACGAACACGCAACCATGACGACCGCGGCGAAACGATTGCTGGCGACGGGCCGTTCCGGATTCGTGGGCGAAACGTTGGCGCACGTGCTGGCCACGACCGCGAATCGCCAACGCTGGACCTTGACGGAGATCGCTGCGGGCCTCGATCTGCGCGATCTTGCCGCGACCAGGCGGCTGATCGAAGATGCGCGACCGGACGCCGTGATTCATCTTGCGGCGCAAAGCGCGGTACCGGAGTCGTTTCGTGATCCGGAGGCGACGCTCCAAATCAATCTTGTCGGGACGCTCCATCTATTGCAGGCACTCGATGCGGTCGAATTCAAGGGGCGATTGCTATACGTTGGTACGGGCGAAGTCTACGGTCTCGTGCCCGAGTCCGAATTGCCCGTGACAGAGACGCGTATACCGCGCCCGCGCAATCCTTATGCGGTGAGCAAGCTCGCGGCCGAGTCGTTGTGCTGGCAATGGCACGCAAGCAGCGGCATGGATGTCGTGCTGGCGCGTCCGTTCAATCATATCGGCGCCGGTCAAAGCGAGCGGTTCGCCGTGTCCGACTTCGCTCGACAGGTCGCCGAAATCAAGCATGGACGCCGGCGGCCGATCATCCGCGTCGGCAACCTCGATGTTACGCGCGACTTCACCAACGTTCGCGACGTCATCGAGGCGTATCTCGCGCTGCTCGAACGCGGCGAAGCCGGGGAGACCTACAACATCTGCTCCGGCGCCGAGCACAGTCTGCGGGCGCTGCTCGAACAGCTGATGGCAATGGGCGGCGTGGACGCGCAGATCGAATCCGAAGGTGCGCGATTGCGCCACACCGAACAGCGGCGGATGTGCGGCGACGCAAGCAAGATATACAACGCGACCGGCTGGCGGCCAAGCACGCCGATCGGCGCGTCCCTGCGCGAGGCGTTACAATTCTGGGAGGAGAAAATTTCGAATGATTAAGTCGGCGCTCGTTACGGGAATCAGTGGACAGGATGGCGCGTACCTCGCCAGATTCCTGCTTGGCAAGGGCTATCGCGTCACCGGCCTGCTTGCCCGGCGCAGTTCGGATTCGTTGTGGCGGCTGCGCGACCTGGGCATCCTCGACGACGTGAGCTGCGTCGATGGCGATCTTGGTGACATCAGCTCGATCGAGCGAGCGCTCGAAGTCAGCGAAGCCGCCGAGGTATACAACCTCGGTGCGCAGAGTTTTGTGGCGACGTCGTGGCAACAGCCGATCCTCACGACGCAGGTGACCGGCATTGGCGCGCTGCACGTACTCGAAGCCATACGACGGCACGACCCCAAGACGCGGTTCTACCAGGCGTCGACCAGTGAAATGTTCGGCCTGATCCAGCGCGAGCGCCAGGACGAAGCTACGCCATTCCATCCGCGTAGTCCGTACGGCGTCGCCAAGCTGTTCGCCCATTGGACTACGGTCAACTATCGCGAAAGCTTCGGAATGCATGCATCGAGTGGCATCCTGTTCAACCACGAGTCGCCGCTGCGCGGAATCGAATTCGTCACCCGCAAGGTCACCGACGCCGTCGCTCGCATCAAACTCGGCAAGCAAACCGAGCTTCGGTTGGGCAATATCGACGCCAAGCGCGACTGGGGCTACGCCGGCGACTACGTCGAGGCGATGTGGCTGATGCTGCAACAGGACAAGCCGGACGACTATGTCATCGCGACGGGCAGGACAACGACGGTGCGCGACATGTGCAAGATCGCGTTCGATCACGTGGGCCTCGACTACGGCAAGTACGTCGTGATCGACCCGAAATTCTTCCGTCCGGCCGAAGTCGATGTGCTCCTCGGCAACCCCGCGAAGGCCGAGGCAGTGCTGGGTTGGCGCGCCACGACCGACGTCACAGCGTTGATCCAGATGATGGTGGACGCGGATCTCCAGCGCGTGCGCCGCGAGTGACGTGCGCCGAGTGTTTCTCGATTGCACGTCAACGCGTGCAAGCCGATACAACACCGGCATCCAGCGCGCCGCAAGAAGCCTCGTCAACGCATCGCTGACGGCGGCAGGTCCGTGGTCGTGCACGGCCATTATCCACAACGGCCGCTACTTCGAAGCGATCGATGGGCTGCCCGTCGGCGCTGCGCCGATCTCGACGAAACCCACTGTCGTCGATCGCCTGCGCGGCGCATTTCATCGCGTGCGAGCGAGCATGGTTCGCATCGTACCGGGCGCTCACAACGCGTTGCATTCGCAACGGCTCGAGTATGCGCTGCGCCGTACGGTCCACGACCTGCAAAATGCAAGGCGCAAACTACGCACGTTAGGAGAACGGGGTCCAGGCCGGATCGAATATCGGGACACCGACGTGCTCGTGCTGGTCGATCCAATCTGGAGTATCGATCCGCGAAGGGAGCTTCAGCGCGCGCGCGCGGCGGGCGCCGACGTTTGGGTCGTGGTCTACGACCTGATCCCGCTAGAACGTCCCGACCTCGCGCCGGAAGGGTCACCCATCATGCTGGACAAGTGGCTGCGAAGCGTCACGCCGCACGCGACCGGGATGCTCGGCATCTCGCGCACCGTCGCGGATGAGCTGCGCATTCACTTGGAGAAGCAATACGCTGCACCGTGGCCTCGCGTCGACTACTTCTATCTGGGGGCCGGACTCGATGGCGTGGATACGCACCCGCAGCATCTCTCAGCGATAGAACAGGCATTCGAGAATGCCGGCGCGTCCGTGTACCTCACAGTCGGCACGATCGAGCCCAGAAAAAATCACGCGCTGATGCTCGATGCGTTCGATCGTCTTTGGGCGACGGGCAAGCGCACGCGCCTGGTGATGTTGGGGCGTCTCGGCTGGCGATCGGATGTATTCGCGTGCCGCATTCGCGCGCATCCGGAGTTGGGCAAGCGTCTATTCTGGTTCGAGCGCGGCACGGACGCGGAGCTCGATCAAGCGTACCGTCGCGCGTCGGCGTTGATTTTCGCTTCCAGCTGCGAGGGATTCGGTTTGCCGCTGGTCGAAGCGATGCAGTACGGACTGCCGGTGCTTGCCAGCGACATCGCAGTGTTTCGTGAGATCGCGGGCGACTATCCGACATACTTCAGCCTCGACGCAGAGCGGTCGCTCGACGGGGCTCTGCGTCGCATGGAGACCGCGGCAGTCGCCGGAGCACTCGCGCGGCTCCCGCCGCGGGACTGGATATCCTGGGCGGAAAGTTCGCGCGTGCTCCTGGAACGGGTGACGGCGCCTGGGCAGCCCTCCCGACGCCCCACGCAAGGCCCCGAGCCAACGTCGGAGTAGTCGAGGGCTGTTGACCGGACCGATTTATGCGGTATAATCGCGTCTCTCGGCACCTATATTTTCTGTGCCGCGCTCTTTAACAATCTGAACAACCGATAAGTGTGGGTACTTGGGGCCGAGGGACGCTCCGGGTCTTGCTGTGCCGCCACGCCAGGCAACTGGCATTGGCGTTAGTGCAGTGGAGCCTCGGGGTACTCAAGGAACAGAAGTAGTACTCACACTGAAGGAAGCGGGTTTGGAGGCTTTCACGGCTTTTGAACCCGTGGCCAATGACTGAATTGCCGGGATTGCTGGTGGGAACCCGCAAGGGTAACCTCGGGCGACCCGGTGGTAAGGAGTTGGTCAACGTCAGTCAGTATGAGTTCTTGCAAGATTACAGTGATTAAACTGAAGAGTTTGATCCTGGCTCAGATTGAACGCTGGCGGCATGCTTTACACATGCAAGTCGAGCGGCAGCGCGGGGGCAACCCTGGCGGCGAGCGGCGAACGGGTGAGTAACACATCGGAACGTGTCCCGTAGTGGGGGATAGCCCGGCGAAAGCCGGATTAATACCGCATATGCTCTACGGAGGAAAGCGGGGGATTCGCAAGAACCTCGCGCTATGGGAGCGGCCGATGTCCGATTAGCTTGTTGGTGAGGTAAAGGCTCACCAAGGCGACGATCGGTAGCTGGTCTGAGAGGATGATCAGCCACACTGGGACTGAGACACGGCCCAGACTCCTACGGGAGGCAGCAGTGGGGAATTTTGGACAATGGGGGAAACCCTGATCCAGCCATGCCGCGTGAGTGAAGAAGGCCTTCGGGTTGTAAAGCTCTTTTGGCCGGAAAGAAAAGATCTCGTCTAATAAACGAGGTTCTTGACGGTACCGGCAGAATAAGCACCGGCTAACTACGTGCCAGCAGCCGCGGTAATACGTAGGGTGCGAGCGTTAATCGGAATTACTGGGCGTAAAGAGTGCGTAGGCGGTTCTTTGTGTCCGCTGTGAAAGCCCCGGGCTTAACCTGGGAATGGCAGTGGAAACTAGAGGACTTGAATCCGGCAGAGGGGGGTGGAATGCCACGTGTAGCAGTGAAATGCGTAGATATGTGGCGGAACACCGATGGCGAAGGCAGCCCCCTGGGCTGAGATTGACGCTCAGGCACGAAAGCGTGGGGAGCAAACAGGATTAGATACCCTGGTAGTCCACGCCCTAAACGATGTCAACTAGGTGTTGGGGAAGCGATTTCCTAGTACCGCAGCTAACGCGTGAAGTTGACCGCCTGGGGAGTACGGTCGCAAGATTAAAACTCAAAGGAATTGACGGGGACCCGCACAAGCGGTGGATGATGTGGATTAATTCGATGCAACGCGAAAAACCTTACCTACCCTTGACATGTACGGAAGCCTTCAGAAATGAGGGTGTGCTCGAAAGAGAGCCGTAACACAGGTGCTGCATGGCTGTCGTCAGCTCGTGTCGTGAGATGTTGGGTTAAGTCCCGCAACGAGCGCAACCCTTGTCCCTAGTTGCTACGCAAGGGCACTCTAGGGAGACTGCCGGTGACAAACCGGAGGAAGGTGGGGATGACGTCAAGTCCTCATGGCCCTTATGGGTAGGGCTTCACACGTCATACAATGGCCGGTACAGAGGGTTGCCAAAGCGCGAGCTGGAGCCAATCCCAGAAAGCCGGTCGTAGTCCGGATTGCAGTCTGCAACTCGACTGCATGAAGTCGGAATCGCTAGTAATCGCGGATCAGCATGTCGCGGTGAATACGTTCCCGGGTCTTGTACACACCGCCCGTCACACCATGGGAGCGGGATGTACCAGAAGTAGGTAGGCTAACCGCAAGGGGGCCGCTTACCACGGTGCGTTTCGTGACTGGGGTGAAGTCGTAACAAGGTAGCCGTATCGGAAGGTGCGGCTGGATCACCTCCTTTCTAGAGATAGCCCGCTGTCTCAAGTGCTCACGCTTATCGGTTGTTCGTAGCGGTCGTCAGTTGGCGGCTGGCAGTTGCCATCGAATTGCATCGGTTGCGGCAAGTCGACTGACCATCGGCTGCCGACATCTGATCTCAGGGGATTACGCAATTACACGGGCCTGTAGCTCAGTTGGTTAGAGCACCGTCTTGATAAGGCGGGGGTCGATGGTTCGAATCCATCCAGACCCACCAGGACTCTCCTGCAACAGGGGTTCGGCAAAGCGGGGATTGCAAGTCAACAAAGCAGGGTGAAGCGGTCGCAAGTCAATCGAGGCGCGAGACGCCGACGTGTACAAGTCGTACACGAGGCGCCGAGCAACGAAGAGTGACGCAGCGAGAAGGGGCTGTAGCTCAGTTGGGAGAGCACCTGCTTTGCAAGCAGGGGGTCGTCGGTTCGATCCCGTCCAGCTCCACCAGTCAGCGTGCAGAGTGCAGAGGTAAACGCAGTCGTTTACTTCTGATCTTTGGATCAGGCCGGAAACATCGGTTGCTCTTTAAAAAAACGGAAGAAGTAAAGCGCACATGACAGAGCATCGTCATGTGATGGGTTAGATTGTATCGAACCCGTTCTCTCTCGAGTTCAGAGAGGGCGGGTAGCGCAAACACCTGTAATGCGAGCGCGCAAGTGCTCAGTGTTATGGGGTCAAGCGACTAAGTGCATGTGGTGGATGCCTTGGCGATCACAGGCGATGAAGGACGTGGCAGCCTGCGTTAAGCTCCGGGGAGCTGGCAAACGAGCATTGATCCGGAGATGTCCGAATGGGGAAACCCGGCCCGCAAGGGTCACTCCTGGCTGAATTCATAGGCTGGGCAGAGCGAACGCGGAGAACTGAAACATCTCAGTACCCGCAGGAACAGAAATCAACCGAGATTCCCAGAGTAGTGGCGAGCGAAATGGGATCAGCCGGTACCTTTTAGCTTTCGACTTAGTGGAACGCTCTGAAAAGGGCGGCCGTAGTGGGTGATAGCCCCGTACGCGAAAAGTTGGGAGTGGAACTAAGGGTACGAAAAGTAGGGCGGGACACGTGTAATCCTGTCTGAATATGGGGGGACCATCCTCCAAGGCTAAATACTCGTGATCGACCGATAGTGAACCAGTACCGTGAGGGAAAGGCGAAAAGAACCCCGGAAGGGGAGTGAAATAGATCCTGAAACCGCATGCATACAAACAGTCGGAGCCCCTGCTTTATTGGCTTTCAACCTTATGATTCCATAGGGTTGCGAGGATGTTTTGGAGAGCCAATCAAGCAGGGGTGACGGCGTACCTTTTGTATAATGGGTCAGCGACTTACGTTGTGTGGCGAGCTTAACCGTATAGGGGAGGCGCAGGGAAACCGAGTCCGAACAGGGCGAATCAGTCGCATAGCGTAGACCCGAAACCGGATGATCTAGCCATGGCCAGGTTGAAGCGGGGGTAACACCTCGTGGAGGACCGCACCCACTACTGTTGAAAAAGTAGGGGATGAGCTGTGGCTAGGGGTGAAAGGCTAAACAAATCCGGAAATAGCTGGTTCTCTCCGAAAACTATTTAGGTAGTGCCTCACGTATTACTTGCGGGGGTAGAGCACTGTTATGGCTAGGGGGGCATGGCGCCTTACCAAACCATTGCAAACTCCGAATACCGCAAAGTACAGCGTGGGAGACAGACTCCGGGTGCTAACGTCCGGGGTCAAGAGGGAAACAACCCAGACCCTCAGCTAAGGCCCCCAAGCGACAGTTAAGTGGGAAACGAGGTGGGAAGGCTCAGACAGCCAGGATGTTGGCTTAGAAGCAGCCATCATTTAAAGAAAGCGTAATAGCTCACTGGTCGAGTCGTCCTGCGCGGAAGATGTAACGGGGCTCAAACTGTCTGCCGAAGCTAGGGATTCACGCGTTCCTTTTACTTTACTCAAGCGGCGAAGACGCCACTTTGATCAATTGATCAGAGTGAAGTAGGTCATCGCCTCTATTGAAGGTTCATCGCGGCGCCGCCGAAAGGCGACCGGGCGACACCTCGGAGTGACGTAAAAGGAGCGCGTGGATGGTAGGAGAGCGTTCCGTAGGCCGGTGAAGGTGGCTCGAGAGGGCTGCTGGAGGTATCGGAAGTGCGAATGCTGACATGAGTAGCGATAAACAGAGTGAAAAGCTCTGTCGCCGAAAGCCCAAGGTTTCCTGCGCCACGTTCATCGGCGCAGGGTGAGTCGGCCCCTAAGGTGAGGACGAGAGTCGTAGCCGATGGGAAGCGGGTTAATATTCCCGCACCGACCTGAGATGCGATGGGGGGACGGAGAAGGTTATGCAGGCCGGGTGATGGATGTCCCGGTTTAAGCGTGTAGGCGTGGCCCTTAGGCAAATCCGGGGGTCTTAGCTGAGGCGTGACGACGAGAGTGGGCTTGCTCACTTGAAGCTGCTGATACCCTGCTTCCAAGAAAAGCCTCTAAGCTTCAGTTTCAGGTTGACCGTACCGCAAACCGACACAGGTGGGCAGGATGAGTATTCTAAGGCGCTTGAGAGAACTCGGGTGAAGGAACTCGGCAAATTAGCACCGTAACTTCGGGATAAGGTGCGCCTCTGGTAGGTGAACGCGTACAGCGGGAGCCGAGAGAGGTCTCAGAGAAATGGTGGCTGCGACTGTTTAACAAAAACACAGCACTCTGCTAAGACGAAAGTCGACGTATAGGGTGTGACGCCTGCCCGGTGCCGGAAGGTTAAATGATGGGGTGCAAGCTCTTGATTGAAGCCCCGGTAAACGGCGGCCGTAACTATAACGGTCCTAAGGTAGCGAAATTCCTTGTCGGGTAAGTTCCGACCTGCACGAATGGCGTAACGATGGCCACGCTGTCTCCACCCGAGACTCAGCGAAGTTGAAGTGTTTGTGAAGATGCAATCTCCCCGCGGCAAGACGGAAAGACCCCGTGCACCTTTACTGTAGCTTTGCATTGGACTGTGATGGGACCTGTGTAGGATAGCTGGGAGGCTTTGAAGCGAGGGCGCTAGCTCTCGTGGAGCCAACGTTGAAATACCAGCCTGGTGTCATTGCGGTTCTAACCTAGGGCCATTATCTGGCTCGGGGACCGTGCATGGTAGGCAGTTTGACTGGGGCGGTCTCCTCCCAAAGAGTAACGGAGGAGCTCGAAGGTACGCTAGGTACGGTCGGCTATCGTACTAATAGTGCAATGGCACAAGCGTGCTTGACTGCGAGACTGACAAGTCGAGCAGGTGCGAAAGCAGGACATAGTGATCCGGTGGTTCTGTATGGAAGGGCCATCGCTCAACGGATAAAAGGTACGCCGGGGATAACAGGCTGATACCGCCCAAGAGTTCATATCGACGGCGGTGTTTGGCACCTCGATGTCGGCTCATCACATCCTGGGGCTGTAGCCGGTCCCAAGGGTATGGCTGTTCGCCATTTAAAGTGGTACGTGAGCTGGGTTCAAAACGTCGTGAGACAGTTTGGTCCCTATCTGCCGTGGGCGCTGGAGATTTGATGGGGCCTGCTCCTAGTACGAGAGGACCGGAGTGGACGTGCCTCTGGTGTACCGGTTATGACGCCAGTCGTATTGCCGGGTAGCTATGCACGGAAGCGATAACCGCTGAAAGCATCTAAGCGGGAAACGTGCCTAAAGATGAGATCTCCCGGGGACTTGATCCCCCTGAAGGGTCGTGGCAGACCACCACGTTGATAGGTCGGGTGTGGAAGGGCAGTAATGCCTTAAGCTAACCGATACTAATAGCCCGTGCGGCTTGACTCCATAACCGTGAGCACTGCGTATGTAGTGCAGGCTCGCGATCGGTTACGGTGTTTGCGCAGCAACAATCTAACCAGCTTTACTTCTTCCCTGCGGTTGGCGTCCTACGAGCGATTACGCAAAGTTTCGATAGCCGGCCGTTTGATCAATGCCTGACGACCAAAGCCCGCTGGAACCACACCTTCCCATCCCGAACAGGACCGTGAAACGGTGGCGCGCCGATGATAGTACGGATTGCCCGTGCGAAAGTAGGTCATTGTCAGGCACCCTTAAAGCAAAACGCCCGGGCACAAGCCTGGGCCGTTTTGCTTTAATGCGTGATTTGATAAATGACCTACTTGCGGTATGGCGACTGATCGCGCAGCGATCCGGCGCTGGCGAGGCTAATGCTCGCGCAGCAAGCGTTAAGCCGCGAAGCGGCGGCCGAAGCCAAAGTAGGTCATTGACATTTCGTAGTTCTACGAAACGTAGCCGCAAATTCGACTATCGCGCATCCACCGGCCGCTCACCTTTCGGCCAGTCCTTTGCCGCCGCCGCGAATATCGGTCGGGGCTGCGCTGTGAAATACGCGGCGATGTCGAACGCTTCCTGATCGGTTAACGTTCCACCGTTGCCCAGCGGCATCTTCGCCTGCACAAACGCCGCCGCGATCGATACGCGCGCCATGCCCGCGCCCGTGTTGAACGCTCGTGGCCCCCACAGAGGCGGAAAGACGAACGCGTTGCCGGCGCCCGCAAGGCCCTGACCCGTCGCGCCATGACATGCGGCACATTTCTGCGCGTAGAGCGCATTGCCGTGGACAGGATCTGGTTTCGCCGGGGCGCTCAGGTCGCGAAAGCCGCGTCCGATGACTTCGACACCCGTTGGCACCCCCTGCGACAGCCACGCGATGTAAGCCAGCAGGCCGATCATCTCATTGCTGCTTTCGGGCAGCGCGCGACCATTCATGGAGCGCCTGAAACAATCGTTGATGCGCTGCTCGAGGGATTCGACGCTGCCGCGTCGCGACCGATATTCGGGAAAGACCCCGGTCAAACCGGCCAGGGGTGCGGCATACGCGGTGCGCCCCGCATCAAGATGGCAATTCGCGCAAGTGAGACCGTCGCCGACATAGGCCTTGGCCCGCGTTTGCGTGTCGATGACGATCGACTGGCCTAAGCGGATGGCGTCGCCAAGTGGGCCCGCAGGAATTGAATTTGCGGCAGGCGGTGCAAGTGGGACTGGAGACGGACCCACCGCAAGGGCGCCCGAAATCCCGAGGGACAAACTCAGCGCGACTAGGGACCGTGCCAGCGAGATTGGCGAAAAATTGTCGTCGACCCAGCGAAAGAGAATCATCATCATTATCGAAGGTACCTTGGGATTGCAAAGCACGGTACACCAATTTGTCCCAATGGGGTTCGGGTCGAACGCAAGCCTCGTCCCGCGCAACGCCGGCCAGCGACCGCCGCATTGTCGCGCAATGGCAGCAATCCGCCCGCGAGATTGCCGCGTACCGCACGTCGCCGCGCGTCCTGCTCCTACTTACTTACACCGGCAACGGTGCCATGGTTGCGGGCGATGGAACTGCGGCGGACGCGATGATACGACTCGCAGGTGCAACCAATGCGGCCGCCGGCGTCAAAGGCTACAATCCGCTGACAGCGGAGGCTGTGGTGATCGCGAAGCACGACATCGTGCTGATCACTCGCGAGGGCCTCGATATGATCGGCGGCACGGACGCGGTGTGGACAAGACCTGGAATGGCATTGACGCCGGCAGCGGCGACTCGGCGCGTCGTCGCCATCGATGCGCTGTACCTGCTTTGGTTCGGACCGCGAACGCCGCAGGCGATACGCGAACTCGCAACGCAATTTCATGCGCGTTGACGCCGCCACGCGCGTGTCGTACATGACCGGAGACCCACCGGCGTGGCGCCGCGTGCCACCCGTCCCCGCGCTTTGCGGCCTCGGGTTGACGCTCGTGGTCGCAGTCATCATCGCGTGTGGCGTCGGCGCCTTCCAGATTTCTCCGGCCAATACCGCGCGCATCTTGTTCAGCGGCTTGCACCTTGCCAGCGTCGAAGGCATCCCGACGGAGCAACAAGCCGTGTTGTGGTCGATCCGCTTGCCGCGCGTCGCGCTCTCTGTCGTCGTCGGCGGCGGACTGGGCGCCGCAGGTGCCGCGATGCAGGCGCTATTCCGGAATCCACTCGCCGACCCGTCACTCACCGGCGTTTCCGGTGGCGCTGCGCTTGCCGCAACCAGCGTGATCGTCATGGGCGCATTGATTGTTCCGGGACTCGCCCACAGCCTTGGCGTGGCCACATTGCCGGTGGCCGCGTTTGGCGGCGGACTCGTCGTCAGCGTGGTCGTCTATCGACTGGCGACGCGCGGCGGACATACGTCGATCGCGGCACTCCTGCTCGCCGGTGTTGCAATCAACGCGCTGGCGGAAGCCGGCATAGGAATGTTCACCTATATAGCTAACGACGAACAACTGCGTAACCTCACATTCTGGCGACTGGGCAGCGTTGCTGGTGCGACGTGGCCGGTACTCGCCTGTGTCGGCCCGACAATCGCGCTGGCGGCGGCGCTGCTGATATCGCAGGCACGCGCGTACGACGCGCTGGCGCTCGGCGAAGCGGAGGCACGCTACCTCGGCGTTCCGGTCGAGCGGCTCAAGGCGCTGACGCTCGTCTGTTGCGCGCTCGCGGCCGGAACCGCGGTTGCCGTAAGCGGCATGGTCCTGTTCGTGGGGCTTGTCGCGCCGCATCTGGTGCGCCTCGCGTGCGGGCCTGCGCATCGCGTCGTAGTGCCCGGTGGCATGCTCGCGGGCGCAATCCTCGTCGTCGGCGCGGACGCAGTTGCGCGCACGCTGGTCGCTCCCGCCGAATTGCCGTTGGGGGTGTTTACCGCGTTGCTCGGTGCGCCATTTTTCGTCGTGTTGCTTTTGCGTCAGCGCGAAACCTGGAATCTGTGATGCTTACCGCCGAGCATGTGAGTCTCGCGATCGACGGTGCCACGCTGGTGCGCGACGTCAGCGTGTGTGTAGAGGCGAGCCGCGTGGTCGCGATCATGGGGCCGAACGGCGCGGGAAAGACCACGCTCCTGCGCATGTTGGCAGGCGACCTCGCGCCGGACAGCGGCGCCGTGACGCTCGACGGCCGCCCACTGGCGGAGATATCGACCGTGGAACGCGCGCGCCGGCGGGCCGTCGTGCCGCAGCGTTCGTCGATCGCCTTCGGCTTCACGGTGCTCGAAACGGTCCTGCTCGGCCGCTACCCGCATGGTGGCGACAATGCACGGGGGGCGGATATACGCATCGCGCGCAAGGCGCTCGCGCGCTCCGGCGTGAGCGAGTTCGAGGCGCGCCTCGCGCCCACGCTGTCCGGCGGGGAGCTCGCGCGCGTGATGTTGGCACGTGCACTCGCCCAGGTCGACTGCGAAGGCAACGCACGGTATCTGCTGCTCGATGAGCCAACTGGCGCACTTGACCCCGCGCATCAGCATCACGTTCTGCGCCTGCTGCGCGACGTGGCACGCGACAGCAATGTCGGCGTGCTGATCATCCTGCACGACCTCAACCTTGCCGCGCGGTACGCCGACGAGGTGGTGCTGATGCGCGGCGGCAGCGTGACGACGCGCGGGTCCGCGGACGAAGCGCTGACACCGGCAATGATCGCGGCAACCTTCGATGTCGACGCCATCGTTGTTCCGCACCCGACGGGTTCGACGCCAATCATCGTAGTCAACGGATGAACGCCGTGTTTACCGCCGACAGCATCGACGCATTGCTCCGTAACGAGCGCAGGAGCTTCTTGCTGGGATTGACCATCTCGTGCATCGTCCACGTCGTTGCCCTGGGCACGGCACTGGCGCTCTATGCGGAGCACCAGACGACGCCCCCGGTCGTCACGAACTCGGCGCCCCTGGTCGCGCGCATGGTGATGCATGAACCCGTTGATGCGACGTTGCCGCAGGCATCGCATGTACCTGCGGCAGCGCCTGTCGCGCGTGCTGAACCTAAACCTGAGCGCGTGCGAAAACCGATGTTGTCGACGCCTCATGTTGCGGAGGAGGCTCGTCCCGTCGTGCAGGAATCGTTGGCAGAACGCACCGAAAGCGAGGCCGTAAGCGCGGAGCCATCGCCGCAGCGCGCGTCCGCGGTTGCGTCTTCCGCAGCGAGTTCGGATATGTTGCACGGCACAGGCGATCCAATCGTGCCGCCCTCGTTCAACGCCGAGTATCTGGACAATCCCGCGCCGATCTATCCGCCCGCGGCGCGCCGCCTGCGCGAGCAGGGCCGCGTTCTGCTGCTGGTGGAGGTCGCGCCTGACGGGTTGCCGCGTCAGGTCAATCTGGCGTCGTCGAGCGGCTCACCCCGACTCGACGAGGCGGCGCTTGATGCGGTCAGGCGGTGGCGTTTCGTGCCCGCGCGCAAAGGCTCGACCGCGGTACCGGCACAGGTGCTGGTTCCCATCGTCTTTGGCTTGACGGGCTAGATCAGCGCGGATACAGCGTTCGCAATGCGCCCGGCGCGCACACGCCGCGCTCGGTAATGAGTCCCGTGATCAGACGCGCAGGCGTGACGTCGAACGCCGGATTGAAGACGACGGTTCCCGGTGGCGCGATCGACGTATCGCTCGCAGGGAGTAGCACCTCATCCGCGTTGCGTTCCTCGATGGGAATCTCGGCGCCGTCGGGAAGCGTCCAGTCGAAGCTCGTCGACGGCACGGCGGCGTACATCGGCACGCCGTTGTCCTTCGCAGCGAGCGCTTTTTCGTAGGTGCCGATCTTGTTGCAGACGTCGCCGTTGGCGGCGACGCGGTCGGCGCCGACGAGCACGATGTCGACTCTGCCCTGGCGCATCAGCGACGCACCTGCCGCATCGACGATCAATGTGTGCGGCACACCACAGGCGCGCAACTCCCACGCGGTCAACTTCGCTCCCTGGAGTCGAGGACGCGTCTCGCTTACCCAGACATGTACCCGTATCCCCGCGGCATGGGCAAGATAGATGGGCGCGGTCGCCGTGCCGAGCGCCAGCGTCGCCAACGCACCTGCGTTGCAATGCGTGAGAATCTGAACTGGCTGCCTGTTTGCTGCGAACTTTTCGATGAGTGCCAGCCCGTGCTCGCCGATAGCGCGATTGGTCGCTCTGTCCTCGGTGGCGATCGCGTCGGCCTCGCGCCATGCCGCGGCTGCGCGTTGCGATGGCGGCAACGATACGACGGAGCGCACGCAACGATCGAGTGCCCAGCGCAGGTTAACCGCGGTCGGACGCGTCCCGCATCAATGCCACTTGGGCCGTTTGGAGATTCGCATCCGAAGGGTCGGCGCGCAGCGCGAGCGCGAAGCCATAGGCTGCGGTCGCGCCGATCAATGGCGCTCCACGCACCTGCATCGTCCGGATGGCGTTTGCTGCCTCCGCAGCGGTTTCGATGCGCAGCGTCACCCAACGATGCGGAAGGCGTGTCTGGTCCACGATTTCGATCGCGTCGGCGTTTGGCGCCGCTCGCAGCGGATGGAAATCGACCCCTTGCATCGGGCGATCGGCAGCCATGGCGTGGTCGACGGTTGGGCGGACGACTATTTGAGCACCTGGACGACGTTGTTGAAATCGTCGGTCCACAACTTGAGATCGGGCCGAAGCTCGACCGGCATCGCGACCTCGCTGATTTGCGGCGCTTCCAGCGATTTCGCATCGTCCGTGAGCAGGATCCAATCGCTGATGCTGGTCATTCCGTCGTCGGTGTCGTCGTAGATCATGACGGCTCGCAGGCCTTGCGCCTCCGCAAGGCCGGCAACGACGGGAGCCAGGTCCAGGTAGCGATTGGTCACGTGGAACGCGATGATCCCGCCGGGCTTCATATGCTTGCGATAGATCGAAAGTGCCTCGGAGGTCAGCAGGTGCATCGGGATCGCATCGCTGGAGAAGGCATCGATGGCGAGAACGTCGAATTGCTGCGGCGCCTCGCGTTCGAGCGTGAGGCGCGCATCGCCCAGGGCCGTCTGAACGGTCGCGTCGCTACTTTTGAGGTAGGTGAAATCGCGGTTGGCAATCGTGATCACCGCCGGATTGATGTCATAGAAGCGATAGATGTCTCCCTTGCTGCCATAGGTCGCGATGGTGCCGGTCCCCAGGCCGATGATGCCGACCTTGAGCGGGCGCATGCTCGGATGCAGCGATTCGAGCACGCGGCCGATGCCCGACGTTTGCGTGTAATACGTCGTCGGGCTGCGTGCCAAGTCCGGTGCAAGATACTGGGTGCCGTGCAGTATCGTGCCGTGGATCAACGAGCGGTGCAGGCTGGACCCCTCGCCAAATTCCTGCACGCGCAGTACACCATAGAAATTACGCTTTGCCAGCAGCGTATTGCTGTAGAACTCCTTGATCTGCCATACCTCCGCGCCGAGCGTGAACACCAGCGCGCCGAGGGCAAGTGTCACGAACGCCGGATGCGCCCGCCGCATCTGGAAGGCGAGCAGGGCCGCGCACGCCACAAGTCCGAATGCAAGCTCGAAATACGCAGGGAGCACGACCGGGGCGACCAGGCCGACAAGCGCCGAACCGATCGCGCCCCCGGCGGAAATCATCAGGTAAAAACGGGTGAGGTAACGCGGCGCGGGTTTCATGCGCGCAAGCTCGCCATGGCAGAACATGCACGCGACAAACAAGCCCGCGCAGAACACTCCGATCTGCAGCATAAGTTCATGGGCGAGGCGGCGATCGGCAACGGTCCAGCCCATCACACCCAGCGACATTGCCAGCGCGGGCGCGAAAAGGCCCCGACGGTACCAGCCGCTACCATCGAAACAAAGAATGAACGTGAGCAGGTAAATCGCCAGCGGCACGACCCATAGCAGCGGAATGGCCGCGATGTTCTGGCAGATGTGGTTCGAAACCGCGAGCAACAGAAACGATCCCATCCCCGCCAATGCGCACCATAGCAACTGGCGTCCGTGCGTCGGCGGCGCTTTGTCGTACGTCATGCTGGATTGCGCCGCTTCGCCGTGGGCGAGTCCATCGTGGGTAACGGCGGAAGCGCGCAGGCTGTACCACCCGCAGCGCGATGCAGAGCACAACGAACAGCGCGTACGCCGCCGACCAGCCGTAGGACTGCATGCGCGTCGCAACCCACGGTTCGAGCCCGAACGGGTAGCCGACCAGCGCGAGCATCGACGCGAGGTTCGACAACGCAAACAGGCGATACGGGCTGCGGCCGGGGAAACTTCGCGCAAACCAGGCCTGGACCAGGGGGCTCGTCGTCGACAGCAACAAATAAGGCAGCCCGACGGTCACCGCCAGCAACCCGAGGATCATGAACGACGGATTCTCGGTGCCGAGCGGCTTCCATTGCACGCCGGGAACGATGGGCAGGACCACGCAACTGGCCACGCAGCAGTGCAACATGAACGATCACTTGCGAGCGCGACGACAGCCGACGCACGATCAGGTCGGCGTAGGCGTACCCAAGCAGGAGTGTCGTCTGGAAAAAGACGAGGCAGGTTGTCCATACCGCGGCGGATCCGCCGAACCACGGCAGGATCTGCTTGGCCATGACTGGTTGCACCAGAAACAGCAGGAACGCGCTGACGAAAATGGTAAGGGCGTAGAGCAGCATAGGCAGGCGCATCGCACCTGGAACCCGGTACGGGCACGGCGCATTGTACGTTGAGCGCGTGGGCCCCGCTACGCGCCGCGTGTTTGGCGCGGGTCAGTAGGTGGGCTTCTGCCGGAAGTAATCGAGTCGGTCCATCGACCGGACCTTGATCTCGCGAATATCGATTCCTTGCAGCAGGCGCAGGGGTATGTCGCTGCCCGCCGCACCGTGCGCCCACACCTTGCGATAGAAGTCCGCTTGCGAACGCACGCCCTCGCCACCGACGGCGAGGATGATGTCGCCACGCTGCACGCCGGCGAGGTCAGCAGGGCCTTCCGGCGATACGCGCGCAACAATGAGCCGGCCCTGAACCTCATCGGCGGCGACTCCGAGCCACGGCCGCGGCGGTCCGGCGCGCCGACCGGTCTTGATCAGGTCGGCCAGAATCGGTTTCAGCGTTTCGATCGGCACGAACATGTTGCCGGGAAGGGGAGGGTCGCTATCGCTTACGTCCCGCAATATCAGCGAGCCGACGCCAAGAAGCGAACCGTCGATGCCGATCAGCGCCGCGCCGCTCCAGTTCATTGTCGGCGGGGTCGTGAAAATCGCCGAATCGAGCATATATTCCCAGCTTCCGGAAAAGAGCCGTCGTGCGACAACGTAGGCACGCGTCGCGTCACCACGTCCGCCATCGTTTACGATCAGCACCGGATCGGCTTCAGACAGCTTGCTCGAGTCTCCAAGCCTGATCGGCACGATATTGAGCGGGGTGATCGGACGCACGAGACCGAGTCCGCTGGCGTGGTCGTAGGCGACGACGCGGGCGGGCAATGTGCGTCCGTGATCGTCGACGATCTTCACGTCGTCGGCTTCGATAAGCAGGTAGCCGATCGTCAGAATCAGGCCATCCTTCGCGATGACGACGCCGGTACCTTCGCGTTCGGTACCAAGCGTCGCCGCGCTGCGCGCGTCGGGAAGCGCACGGGACTCGACCTTGACGATGGCGGCGAAAAACGCATCAGCATCGATACCCGGGATCGCCTCCGAGGCCGACTTGTCGGCGGCCCCGACGGCCAGAGCAAAGGACATCGCACCGAGAACAAGCACTGCATCGATAGTGCGAGAATAGCGTGTGCCGGCAGACCGAATGAACATGGCGAACTCCCGGTGTTACACGGGCGCAGTGCGCACCGCACTCCAGAACTATAGCGCGACCGGCACGCACCGCAAGCGACGATTGCCTTGCCGCTGCCGTGTCGCGGGGAGCGTGCAGCTATAATGCGGAAAAAGCGCGCAACTTCCGGAGGAACCCATTGAAGACCAGCGCCGTTTCTGCGGCAGATCTCGCTCGTTCGGTGCTTGCTGTGCCGCCGTTGGCCCGCAACGGCGACCTGACGCTGAATCCTTCCGCTAACACGGCGCTGATTCGTCATCTCGAGGCCGGCGGCGTATCGACGTTCATGTATGGCGGCAACGCCAATTTTTACAACATCGGCCTCTACGAGTACGGTGCGGTACTCGATTTTCTGGAGCAGACGGCGGCTCCCGAGAGTTGGGTCATTCCTGCCGCGGGGCCGGATTTCGGAAAACTGCTCGACCAGGCGCGCGTCCTGCGCACGCGTGCATTTCCGACCGCGATGGTCCTCCCGCAGACCTTTCCCGCAACGCCGGATGGCTGCGAAAAGGCGATCCGCATGTTTGCCGATAGCTACGGCCGCAAAGTGATCGTCTATATCAAAGCTGAGAACTACCTGACGCCGGCGCATGTGGCTCGCCTCGTCGATGCGGGTATCGTCGCCGCGATCAAGTACGCCGTCGTGCGCGAAGATCCGACGAAGGACGAATTGCTGCGCGCGCTGCTCGAGCGCGTGGACCCGAAGATAGTCGTCAGTGGCATCGGGGAGAAGCCCGCCTTGTCGCACCTGCGCACGTTCGGCCTCGCGGCATTCACGTCCGGGTCGGTCTGCGTCGCGCCACGCGGCTCGATGCGCATGCTCGCCGCGCTGCACGCCGGCGACTACGCGACGGCGGAAGCAATTCGTGCTGCCTATCTGCCGCTGGAGAACCTGCGCGATGAACACTCGCCGATTCGCGTGCTGCACGAAGCAGTGACGCTGGCCGGCATCGCCGACATGGGGCCGATGCTGCCGCAGTTGTCCAATATCGGCGCCGCGCACGCCGGCGCCATTCGCGCCGCGGCGCAAACGCTGCTCGCACACGACAAGGGATTGCAATGACCACACGCCGCAAGAAGCCCGAAGAACTCCGTTCGCATCGCTGGTATGGCTCGAACGACATGCGGCAGTTCGGCCATCATTCGCGCACCTCGCAAATGGGCTATTCGCGCGCCGACTATCTCGGCAAGCCGATCATCGCGATCATCAACACCTGGAGCGACATCAACGCGTGCCACCAGCATTTCCGCCAGCGCGCTGAAGAGGTCAAGCGCGGCGTGCTGCAGGCGGGGGGATTTCCGCTGGAGATGCCGGCCATCGCACTCGCCGAGGTATTCCAGAAGCCGACGACGATGCTCTATCGCAATTTGCTGGCGCTGGAGACCGAGGAGCTGCTGCGCTCGTATCCGGCCGATGGGGCGGTGCTCATGGGCGGCTGCGACAAGACGACGCCCGCGATGCTCATGGGTGCGATCAGCATGAACCTGCCCGACCATCTTCATGCCCGCGGGCCCGATGCTCAGCGGCAACTGGCGCGACCAGCCGTTGGGCAGTGGTTCCGACGTGTGGAAATACTGGGCGGAAAAGCGCGCCGGCAACATCACCGACAAGCAGTGGCTGGAAATCGAAGACGGCATCGCCCGTTCACCCGGGCATTGCATGACCATGGGCACGGCGTCGACCATGACGTCGGCGGCCGAGGCGCTGGGTTTCACGTTGCCCGGTGCCGCGTCGATACCCGCCGCGGATTCGCGGCATGGCCGCATGGCGGCGGAGACGGGGCGGCGCATCGTCGACATGGTGTGGGAGGATCTCAAGCCGCGCGACATCCTGACTGCGGCGAGTGTCGACAACGCGATAACCACGGTGCTTGCGCTTGGCGGCTCGACCAATGCGGTCGTGCACATGATTGCCGTCGCGCGCCGCGCCGGGGTGCCGCTCACCATCGATCGCTTCGATGAGCTCGCGCGCCGTACGCCGCTCATCGCGAACATCCGACCGGCTGGAAAATATCTGATGGAGGATTTTTTCTACGCCGGCGGTCTTGCGCGCGCTGCTTGCAGAAATCTCCGACCTGCTCGCGCTCGATGCGCGCACGGTCAACGGGCACACGCTCGGCGAGAACATTGCGGGCGCGGAAGTGTACAACCACGACGTGATCCTGCCACGCGACAAACCGCTCGTGGCGAGCGGCAGTCTTGCCGTGTTGCGCGGCAATCTGGCGCCCAACGGGGCAGTCATCAAGCCCGCTGCAGCCGAGTCTCGCCTGCACAAGCATACGGGGCCCGCGGTCGTATTCTCCGACTACAACGACATGGCCGCGCGCATCGACGATCCCGCATTGAACGTGACAGCGGACTCGGTGCTGGTGCTTCAGAACGCAGGACCCCTTG
The DNA here is from genome assembly GCA_963732105.1 of uncultured beta proteobacterium. Lineage (GTDB taxonomy): Bacteria > Pseudomonadota > Gammaproteobacteria > Burkholderiales > Casimicrobiaceae > PALSA-1003. The sequence goes on along the minus strand of CAVSYL010000010.1, from coordinate 300,240 downwards.
GGGCGCCTGGCATGCCCGAATGGGGCCAATTGCCGATTCCGAAGAAAATACTGGCGCAGGGAATCCGCGACATGGTGCGCATCTCCGACGCGCGCATGAGCGGTACGAGCTACGGCGCCTGCGTCCTGCACGTATCACCGGAGTCGTTCGTCGGCGGCCCACTCGCGCTCGTGCACGACGGCGACTTGATCGAACTCGACGTCGCTGCGCGCAAGCTGGAGCTGAAAGTCGACGACGCCGAACTGACGAAGCGCCGTACCGCCTGGAAAAAGCCTGCGCCCAAATACGAGCGCGGTTACGGCGCGCTGTATCAGGAGCACATCACGCAGGCCGACCAGGGCTGCGATTTCGATTTCCTCGAAGGCACCGCGCCGACGCCGGAACCGGAGATTCACTGAAAATGGCCACGACGGTTCCGCCGCAAAAGCTGATCGCGCTGGTGGCCGCGATCATGCAAGCCGCTGGCTGTGCAGTGCAGGAGGCAACCACGGTGGCGCGGCGACTGGTCGACTCGAATCTGGTCGGCCACGATTCGCACGGCGTCATTCGAGTCGGCAAATATCTGGAATGGATGCGTGACGGTTGGGTCAAGGCCAATCAGAAGCCGAGCGTCGTCTTTGAGACCGACACCATCGCCATCGTCGACGGCAATCGCGGCTTTGGTCAGGTCGTAGGGGAATTCGCGGGCAAGCTCGGCACCGCCAAGGCGGCCAAGTCCGGCATCGCAATGGTTGGGCTGCGCAATTGCGGACACCTGGGGCGCGTCGGTGACTGGGCGGAACTTGCCGCGGCGGCGCATCAGGTATCGTTGCACTTTCTGAACACGTCGGGCGCGCAGCGCGTCGCACCTTTTGGCGGGAGCGATCGGCGGCTGTCGACGAATCCGATCACGGTGGGCGTCCCGATTGCGGGCAGTGACCCGGTGATTCTCGACGTCACTACCTCGATGGTGGCGGAAGGCAAGTTGTTCGTCGCCAGCAACAAAGGCGAAGAAGTGCCACCTGGCTGGATCATCGACAAGCATGGCAAACCGACGACGCAGCCGAAGGAATTCTACGACGGTGGCGCGCTGTTGACGGTGGGAGCGCACAAAGGCTCGGGGCTGTCGATCATCGTCGACCTGCTCGCGGGCGCAATTTCGACCGGGAAAAGCTCGGATCCCGATGACACGGTGTTGCGCAACAATATGCTTTCGATCTATATCGCGCCTGACGTCTACGATCAAGGCGGCACAGTCGCACACGAAGCGGCGCGGTTCGTGGAATGGGTGAAAGCGTCGCCACCAGCGATTCCCGGGCAGCCAGTGTTGCTGCCGGGTGAGGTCGAGCGCATGACGCGTGCGCAACGCGCGGCAGATGGGATCGGCATCGATGAGAAGACCTATGCGGATCTGATCGCTGCAGCGGAGTCCGTTGGCGTCGCGGCCGCCGCGGTCAGGACGATCCTCGGTGCCTAGAGCGCGATTGACGAGACAAAACTGATGCGACGCTATGTCCGAACGATCGCGCTGGCCGCGTTCACTGTATTTGTCGCCGGCGGCGTCGCTACCGCCGACACCTGGCCGAGTCGTCCCATTCGCATCGTCGCGCCGAGCACGCCCGGCGACGCCCCGGACGTGATAGCACGGCTGCTCGCGGAGCGACTGAGCGGGGCGCTCGGCACACAGGTGATTGTCGAGAATCATCCCGGCGCAGGCGGCGTCGTCGGATCTGACATCGTGGCGAAGGCCCCGGCCGACGGTTATACGCTGATCATCGGCAATGCCGGCTCGCATGGCATCAACGCCGCGGTCTACGCCAAGCTCCCCTACGACATCCAACGGGACTTCGTCGCAGTGTCGGAGGTCGCCGTGTCACCGAACATTCTGGTCGTTAATCCGCAAATTCCGGCGACGAACCTGCAACAATTTATCGCCTATGCGAAGGCACGACCGGGGCAGCTCAGTTATGCATCGGGCGGCAACGGCAGCAGTGCGCACATGTCGATGGAGTTGTTCAAATCGATGGCGGGTGTCGATCTGGTCCATATCCCCTACAAGGGATCGTCGCCGGCGTTGACCGATGTCGCTTCCGGCCAGGTCGCGGCGATGTTCGTCAATTTGCCGCCCGCTTTGCCACTGGTGAAAGCCGGAAAACTGCGTCCGCTCGCCGTCACCACGCGCACGCGCTCGCCACTGCTGCCCGACGTGCCGACCGTGCAGGAGTCGGGGTTGCCGAACTACGAGACGGTCGCCTGGTTCGGCATCCTTGCGCCGGCAGCGACACCAAAGGAGATCGTAGTGCGCTTGTCGACGGAGATCGCGAAGATCGTACGCACGCCGGAAATGCGTGAGCGGCTGCTTTCGCTTGGTGCTGAGCCTGTTGGCGGCACCCCCGAGGAATTCTCGATCATCATCGGGCGCGACATCGCGAAGTGGACGCCGCTGGCAAAGTCCGTCGGCATCAAGGTCGACTGAGCGCTACGTTCCATCCAATTCACACGAAATGCAGAAAATCGAGGTCGTCGAACCCCTGGTCGTCAACATCTCGCCCAAAACCAACTGGACCTTCGTCGCGGTGACGACGGACGACGGGAAAACCGGCTGGGGTGAGTGTTCCCTCAATCGCTGGGAACCGCTGCTCGTCGCCGGCATCGACATGCTGTCGCGCGACATTGTCGGTGGCACGCTCGAAGCGGCGTTCGACGCGGTTCGCTATATTGCGCATTCGCCGGGCGGCCTCGTTATGCACGCGGCGAAGAGTGCGGTCGAACAGGCGCTTACCGATTTGCGGGCGCGGCACGCAGCGCGGCCCATTCACGCGATCATCGGTGGTGGAGGCCGGACGAGCGTTCCCGCATACGCCAACATCAATCGCGGGATTACTGCGCGTTCGCCCGACGGGTTTGCCGCGGCGGCCCGCGCTGCGCTCGCCGCGGGTTATCGCAACATCAAAATCGCCCCGTTCGACGGAGTCATTGCGCAGGACGCGGCGTCGACACCGATTGACGCGCTCACGCATGCCGGGTTGGATCGCGTGTATGCGGTGCGCGATGCCATCGGCCGCGACCGCCCGCTGATGGTCGACTGTCATTGGCGTTTCGACGAACCGCGCGCGACGGCGCTGATTCGGAAGATCGCCGGAGCGTCCCCGTATTGGATGGAGTGCCCGATTTCGGAGCATCCGTCGCAATTCGCTGGAATCGCCCGGTTGCGGCATCTCGCGCACGAACACGGTATGAAGTTGGCGGGCGGAGAAATGATCGCCGGCGCGGACCAGGCTGCGGCCATGTGCGCCTCCAAGCTCTACGATGTGCTGATGCCCGACGTGAAGTACGCCGGTGGGTACCGCGGCATGCTGGCGATCGCCGAAGTGTGCGCGTCCGAGGGCGTCCTGTTCTCGCCGCACAATCCGAGCGGGCCGATTGCGCACCTCGCAAGCATGCACGTGTGCGCTGCGGCGCCCGGCGTGCTATGGCTCGAGCATCAATGGGCGGAAAGCCCGCTCTTCGATGAGTTGGTTGGAGGCGGCGTCGCGCGCATTGGTGGACGGTGCGTTTGTCGTTCCGCGTTCGCCCGGGCTTGGCGCCACCCTGGATCGCGAGCTGGCCCTGAGCCACCCTTTTGTTCGGACACCCCGGTCAGCCAACCTCGACGAGCGACTCGGCTAACGAGTCCTCCGCGGTTGTGGGCAGCAGACCGTCGCCGCCGCGACCAACAAGGGTCTGACGACACACCGGTACGAATCTTACCGGAGTCGTATTGCAGCACCCCGGCCGCGCATCCACTGTGGTGCAGACGCACCAACGTTGAAAAGAACCTAGTCGCCAAGGTCATAAAACACGATAACCATGTGTAAAACACTGTAAAAACTCACAAGTAGACCGAGCGCCGATTGGCACGCAATTTGTATGCAATGCGTGGCAATCAGCCTTGCACACCAAGGATGCGAGGCAGGTGTTCTAGACGCCAAACTTTCCAATCACTCGTGGAGTCACGCCATGAAGTGCAGAGCCGTTTTTTTCGCGTTCACCGCCGCACTGTTGCTGACCGCATCTCTCGCCAGCCACGCCGATGCGCTCGACGAGATCATGAAGTCCAAGGTGCTGAAAGTCGCGGTGCCGCAGGATTTCCCGCCCTTCGGGTCGGTTGGATCCGACATGAAACCCGTCGGCTACGATATCGACGTGGCTGAACTGATCGCCAAGAAAATGGGCGTCAAAGCGGAACTGGTGCCCGTCACCAGCGCCAACCGCATCGCGTACCTGCAGACGAAGAAGGTCGATCTCGTCATCTCGAGTTTGGGGAAGAACCCCGATCGCGAAAAAGTCATCGATTTCTCCGACGCATACGCGCCGTTCTTCAATGGCGTGTTCGGGACTGCCGATATCAAGGTCACCAAGGCCGAAGATCTTGCCGGCATGACCATCGGCGTGACGCGCGGCTCGGTGGAAGACCTCGAGTTGACCAAGATCGCGCCGCCGACCGCCACCATCAAGCGCTACGAAGACAACAACGGCACGATCTCGGCATTCCTTTCGGGCCAGGTGCAGGTCGTGGCCACGGGCAACGTCGTCGCCGCGGCCATCATCGCCAAGAATCCTCCGAAGAAGCCCGAGACCAAATTCCTGATCAAGAACTCGCCGTGCTCTATCGGCCTGAACAAGGACGAGCCGAAGTTGCTGGCGAAGATCAACGCGATCATCGCGGAATCGCGGAAGGACGGATCGCTCAATGCGATCGCGTTGAAATGGCTGGGCGCGCCGTTGCCGGCGACGCTGTAGGCGGGCACCGCGGCGAGGTCTCGGGGAGGCCATGGCCTATCACTTCGATTTCGGCGCGATCGTCGATTACACGCCGGTCCTCGTCAGAGGCGTGGCCATCACCATCGAGTTGATCGCGGTCGGCGCGGTCATCGGCGTGGGCGTCGGTATTGTGGGAGCCTGGGTGCGCACGTTCGGCCCCAAATGGTTGCGACCTGCCGTATCGGCGTACGTGGAACTCATCCGCAATACGCCTTTCCTGGTGCAGTTGTTCTTCATATTCTTCGGGTTGCCGTCGCTGGGCGTGAAGTTGACCGAGATGCAGGGCGCCGATCATTGCCATGGTGGTCAACCTCGGCGCGTACAGTACCGAAATCATTCGCGCGGGCATCCAGGCGACACCGCGAGGGGTGATCGAGGCGGGGGCGAGCCTGGCGATGACGCCGCTGCAGGTTTTCCGCTACGTGATCCTCAAACCGGCGTTGCAGCGGATCTGGCCGGCGCTGTCTTCGCAGATCGTGATCGTCATGCTCGGATCCGCGGTGTGTTCGCAGATCGCGGTCGAAGAGCTCACTTTCGCCGCGAACTTCATCCAGTCTCGTGATTTCCGCGCATTCGAGACCTACCTCATCGTCACCGGCATCTATCTGCTGCTCTCGATCTTGCTGCGTCAGGTCCTGCGCTCTCTCGGTTGGTGGCTGTTCCCGAAAAAGGCGGCGCGATGAGCGATTTCAGCACCTGGGACATCCTGCGCAATCTGCTTCTCGCGGCGCGGTGGACGGTGCTGCTGTCGCTGGTTGCTTTCGTTTGCGGCGGCGTATGGGGGCTCGTCGTGTTGATGTTTCGTACCGGGCGCAGCGCTTGGCTGCGGCGTTGCGCCATGGGCTACATCGAGTTATTTCAAGGTACACCGCTGCTGATGCAGTTGTTTCTTGCGTTTTTCGGCCTGTCGCTGGTCGGCTTCAACGTCCCGGCGTGGCTGGCCGCCGGTTTGGCGCTCACGTTGTGGACGGGGGCCTTTCTTGCGGAGATCTGGCGCGGCTGCGTAGAGTCGATTCCCAAAGGGCAATGGGAAGCGTCGTCCAGCCTAGCAATGGGTTATTTGCAGCAAATGCGCTACGTCATTCTGCCGCAGGCGTTTCGAGTCGCGATCCCGCCTACGGTTGGATTCTCTGTACAGGTCGTCAAGGGCACCGCGCTGACTTCGATCATCGGCTTCGTCGAACTGTCGAAAGCGAGCACGATGCTCACCAACGCGACCTTCGCGCCCGTTCACGGTCTACGGCTTTGTGGCGCTCATCTATTTTGCGCTGTGCTGGCCGCTGTCGAAGACCAGCCAGGCGCTCGAAAGGAAGCTCAATGTCGCTCATCACGGTCACTGACGTCAGAAAGCGCTTCGGCGACAACGAGGTTCTCAAGGGCATCGACCTCGACATCGAGGCAGGAGAAGTGATCGCGATCATCGGCAAGAGCGGCTCGGGCAAGAGCACGCTGCTGCGCTGTATCAACGGGCTGGAGACGATCAACTCGGGCTCGATCAGCGTCGGCGGGGCACAACTGCTCTCCGACGACTTGCACCTTCGCGCGCTGCGACTGAAGGTCGGCATGATTTTTCAGCAGTTCAATCTTTTTCCGCACCTGACGGCGGGGCGCAACGTGATGCTGTCGCCGATGGTCGTGAAAAAAACCTCCGAATCCGAGGCGGAACCGCTGGCGCGAAAGATGCTCGAGCGCGTCGGTCTTGCCCAGAAATTCGATGCTTATCCCGATCAGTTGTCCGGTGGACAGCAGCAACGCGTGGCCATCGCGCGCGCACTGGCGATGCAACCGAGTGCGTTGCTCTGCGATGAAATCACGTCGGCGCTCGACCCTGAACTGGTCAACGAAGTCCTCGCGGTCGTCGGCGAGCTCGCCGCCGACGGCATGACCCTGTTGATGGTGACGCACGAGATGCGCTTTGCGCGCGAGGTGTGCGATCGCGTGGTGTTCATGCATCTGGGGCGCGTTCACGAGATCGGGCCGCCGGATGAGGTTTTCGCGCATCCCAAGACCCCCGAATTGCAGCAATTTCTCGGAATGGTGCAGTAGCGAGCGCAACGCCTTTTCGTTAGGGCAAGTCCGAGGTTACGGCGAGACGGGTGATTCTGGTAAAATCGAGCTCTTGGCCAAGTAGCTCAGTTGGTAGAGCAGCGGACTGAAAATCCGTGTGTCGGTGGTTCAATTCCGCCCTTGGCCACCAGAATTTAATCGTCGTGGCGCTAGCAAGCGCTAACTTTTCCCTGGCAACGTAGCCAAATCGTAACCGCCAAGCAGCGGATCGATCCGGTTTGCTGCTTTCGCGAGGTGGTCCGGCGCCAAATGTGCGTAGCGTTCGACCATCACAGACGACCTCCAACCGCCCAGACGCTGCAACTCGTGGGTGGGTGTCCCTGATTGACGATGCCAGGTCGCCCAGGTGTGCCGAGTGTCGTGCCAGCGGAAATTTTGATCCCCGCGCGCTTCAACGCTTTGCCCCAAGCGTGGGTGTTGGCTCGAGCAATCGGCCTCCCGTTGTAAGTGAACACGCTTTCTGCATGCTTGCCGACCTGTCGCTTCAGGACCTCGACGGCAGTAGCGTTGAGCGGGACGGCGATGGGTCTGCCATTCTTGCTCTTATTCCCGTCAACCCACGCATGGCACGCTTCAAGATTCACGTGCGACCATGTTAGCCCGACCACATTGGCGTGCCGTAATCCCGTTGCGAACGCGAACATGACAATATCGCGTTGATGCTCGGGTAATTCGGCGAGAAGTCTTTGTGCCTGTTCCATCGTGATCGACCGTTCGCGCCCCGCACTTTCTTTGAACAATTTAACCTTGGGTACCCTGCTGATCCACTCCACGGTGCCCTTGATCGCCCAGGCCAGCACCGCGCCGAGGGCTTTCTCCTGTAGACGCTCTCGCATTCCTTGGCCTGCCACCGGGGCAAAAATGGCGTTGAACGGTACCATCTGCATCCGTCGTCGGATGGCGTGCGTGACGGCATTGAGCTTCGGCATGTGGTTGCCGATGACGATGGTTTTATGAGAGCGGCGGTAGGTGAAATTGTCGCCACGCATGAAGCGGGCGGAGATCGTGGCATCGCCGGTGAGGGCCTTGACCCGACTGTCGTTCCAGGTCGCCGACGAGCTTGGCTCGCTGCGGAGCGCCAGCCGCACGCCCATGAACTGCGCCAATTCGGTCGGATGGCGCTCGCCGCGAGCTTCCATCATCACCTCCGGTGCGAACACCAGCGCGTAGTCACCCAGCGCGGCCATCAGCGTTTCCGCGAACGAGCTCTTGCCGTTGGAGCCAACGCCGAAGAAGTAGGGAAGGATGTCCTCCGAGGTCACGCCGCTGGCGCAGGAGCCGGCGACTCGCTGCAGGTAGGCGGACATGGTGGCGTCGCCCTGGGTGATGTCGACCAGGAACTGCGCCCAGAGCGCCTCGCCCTCTGCATCCGCCGGAGCTGCGGCCGTGATGCGCGTGATTAGCGCCGCGGGCTCGTGCGGGCGCCGGCTTCCATCGCGCAGATTGACGATGTCGGCCTGGGTGTTGAGCAGCCAGGGATCGGCGTCCAAGGCGCTTGGCTCGAGCACGACAGTGGGGTCGTAACGCGCCATCTGTTCGGCACCGCGGATGTAGTTCGCCGTGGCAATCCGACGCTCGTGGCGTGTACCGCCGACCGCCTCACGAATGATGGTTCGGATGTTTGCCGAGACGGCATTGTGGTGGTCGATCGCCCAGCGCTTGCCATCCCAGCCGATCCACCGTTGCCACGCCGGAACGTAGCGATAGCGGTCACTGTAAAGCCGTACAAACGCCAGCGCAATGGCATCCTGCGACGGTGGTCCGCCGGCAACAAACCTGGTGTCTCGAACGACCGTCTTCTTGCGGTCCTCGAGGTTGATGATGATGCCGTCGCCGTTCATGTTGCAGGTCAAACGTCACGTCAGGGTGCGGTCAACATGATCATCCGACGACGGCACAGGCGACATCGGATGCCCGGATTCCAGGTAGCGCTTGCAGTCGATCGCCTTGTAGAACACGCGGCCACCACGCTTCACGGGCTTCGGCCATAGCGGGTCGATGCGCTCGTGCCGATAGGCGCTGATCTTCGAGCGACCCGCGAGCTGGCAGAAGTACGAGCGTGTGACTTTAGCGTCGGGATGATCGAGCGGATTGAGCGGAAGTGTCATGGTGACATCGTCCTTTCGTCATGGCGAAACTAATGATCGAAAGTGTCTGTGACCTCGATTGACTTGGCAACCTGCTGGGGCATGTTAGGGCGTACTGGGGCGTAGTCTCGTCTAAATATTTTTGCGCTATATACGAAACGAGCGGCTTTGATACGAGCCGCGAGACCGGACATGCACGATCCAGAATATCAACGGCCACAGCGTCTATAGGAAGTGAAGAAGGATCGTCGCGATCCGACGCGCATTGACGATAAAGGAGCGCGCCGGGTATGGCAAAGTACCAAGCTAGCGAGGACCGTTATGCGAAATCAACAATCGCATCACATGATCGTTCAATGTGCAGATGATCACCACACTTTGGCCCGAGTCGAATAGTGGGGACGGCACCGCCAAAGGGATTTCGTCGAAGGCAAGATAAAGGCACGCGGCACCGCCGTGCGCGTGAAAGGTTGTCTGCACGTGGGTTGGCGCGGCACGCAGTTTTTTGTACGATGTGCCGCGATCGACTGCAAGGCCGCGTCGTGACTCGCAAATACGCGTGCCGTCCCAATAGTGGCGCGCTCCAATTCTCTAAACAGTGAACGAAGACTGTCGCTGCGCTTTTACGCCGGAATGTCTTATACCTTCACGGCCTGCATTCTTGGCCGACGTGTGAAATTGGCCAACGTCTGCCCGTAGGCGCGATTAAGCTGGAGTACGATCGCTTCGGGGCACGCGCGAAAGCGCTGGGAGCGATGAAGAAGTCGAGGCTCACCGAGGAACAGACGTCCGACCGCGACCGCAGTTCGCTGGGCGGCGGTTCCCGACATTAAGATCGGCGCGGAGCGGGTCTCTGATCGGCCAACAGCCGACAAAGAATCTGGAAGCCATGCTGCATGTAAGCGGACGTAAATTCCGGCCGCTGCGATGATGACTTCACCTGTCACAATCAGCGTGAGGATTGTCGATGCTACTCCGCTGGAAGTTGATAAGACGGTCGACCTGCTAATCTCGATGGCATGATGTCCAAGATGGTCGTCGTAGGGACGTTCTCAAAGGCTTGGCGGCGGTCGCCATCGCCAACTTGGCAGGAATAGCAGCGGAGGCATCGACAATGTCTGATGATGGACTGGTTACCATAGCAAGCCGGGTCTCTGTCAAGGAGACCATAGATCTGCTCGAGGCGGATCTGCGTGGCAAAAGCATCATGATCTTTGCGCGCATCGACCATGCAAGAGGAGCTGCTTCGGTTGGGCTGCCGCTGCGACCGTCAGAGCTATTGATCTTCGGCAATCCAAAGGTCGGAACGCCGTTGATGCAGTCTAACGCGACGATCGGGATCGATTTGCCGCTGAAGATCCTAGCTTGGCAGGACGCGGGCGGCAAAGTCTGGCTTACCTACAATGACCCAAGCTGGCTTGCCCGTCGCCATCACCTCGGCCCGAGCACCGACGCGAACGTGAACGTCATGGCGACGCTGCTCGGAAATCTTGCGAAGGCTGCGGTCGGGTAACGGCGGTACTACAACGGGCGCGACCGCGTTCCTACCGAAGCGAATGGAAACCTTTCTCGAGCTTGGTCTATTGACAGCCGACTCGCGCACCTTTCGGCGCGGTAAGTCGACGTACGTGTCTTGGAATAGACCAAGCCGAAAAGCGGAGATCGGCTTAGTGCCTAGCGTTGCGGGGAATTCGACTTCTGGACTGTTAATCAGCAGACCCATGTTCGAGCCAGGATCAGCGATAGGTGGTTCGCCGAAATACGCGTGTCCTTCAAGGCCTTTGCAGCTGAACCGGAGCGCCGAGCTTGCCATCTTCCACCGGCGCGATCACAAGATAGCGGCGCGATACCGGCGTGTCGGGCACTACGACTTGGCGAATGGGACCGACCGCAGTCACCACTGCGGCGCCAGCAGGATTGGTGGAAAAGGCAGCCAGCTGCTCGAGTGGCGGGCTACCCTGCGGATTGTCGGCAAGCGCAAGGACGTACGCCGATTTCGGCGTGAGCCCGGTGACGGCAGCTTGCAGGATCTGTGTCAATCCTTGGTCGAACAACGCAACGCTGGTGGCATCGTTAGTTGACCCTGGCGCGGAAAGCGTCAGGTGCGTCGCCATCGTTGCTAAGCCGAGCGGCTGAAGATTGGCGCGCCCTTCGCCTAGTGGCACCGCATTCGGGACATAGACCACGGCCTGGGCGGCCTGACCTGTAGGAATCGTTGCCACGACTTGTTGGAGCTTGGTATCGATCGCGCTGACCGCGTCGCCATTCTCGATGCCGACATACATCCGTGTGCCGTCCCCTGAAGGCCAAATGCCGTGCGGAAGCGGGCCCGTGGGAATGGTCGCAATCCGCTCGAACGTGTCGGTGCGGAATACCTGAATTTGATTCAATCCGCCGATGGTGACGTAGGCAAGCTGCCCCTGGTCGGTCAACGCGAAATTCACATGGTTCGTGATGGGCCCGCTATCGATCTCGCGCAGCACATTGAAGGGCGGACGCGCGTTGAATACGACCACCTTGCCGACGTCCTTCAGCGTGAACCAGACCTGGTCGCCGCGCGGTGTGGCGGCGATGTTCGGGCAAAATGGGGAGGGCTGCGCCACGCGACCGGCCACACGCCGCGTCCGAGTTTCGAAGACCAGGGTCTCAGGCGTGAAGCTCGAGCACACATAGGCATAGCGGCCATCCGGGGAAAATATGACCATGCCGGGACCGTTAGGTACCGGAATGCGAGCGATCTCGCCGTAGCGCTTGGCGTCGAGCACCGAGACATAGTCCTCGCCGCGCACACTGACCCATACCTCGCGGCCGTCGGGGGTGAAGAATGCCTCATGCGGCGAGCGACCGAGGTAGGTGATGTGCTTCACGGCGTTGGTAGTCGTGTCGATGAAACTCACCGAGTTCGACCCGATTGATACCGCGACAAGCGTGCGGTGATCGGGCGAAAAGCCAAGCCCGTGTACGAGCAACTGACCGCGATACAGCGGACTCATGTTGCCGGGCTGCGGGTCGCCGAGATGGATCGCCCCAATCAAGGCATTACTCGCGGGATCCACAACTGAAATCGTGTTCGAGTACTGCTCGCCGAGATAGACGCGGTCGCGCGAGCTGACAGGCTGATCCGGGGCAGAGGCTGCACCTGGCGCTTGGCCCGCATTCACGGATCCGGCGATGGCAGCAAACAGCGCGATTGCCGATAGTGGCGTACGGGTAGTCATGGTGCTTCTCCTCCGTCAGGGATTGATATTCGCACCGAGCACCGATGACGGGTTGGCCAGAATGCTGCGCATCAGCGCGATCTCCTGCGATTGTTCTACCACCATTCCTTGCGCCAACCGGCGCAGGCGCGGATCGCTGCCGTACATGAGCTCAAGGTTCGCCATTTCTACCGCGCCTTGGTGGTGCGGAATCATCGCCCGCGCGAAGTCCCTATCGACGTCGGCACTGGGTGCGACGCACATAGCAGCGTCCATCTGGACCATGACGGTCTGCAACGCGCGGTGGAACTCATTCGTTGCGGCGGGGCGAGGAGCGGCGAGGAACAGGCTGATTGACTGCATTGCGCGTGGGGCGAACACCATCGCAAGAGCAGCACCGGCGACGAGGGCAACGAGGTGCGACAGGCTATTGCGCCACCAACGCGACCAGTGAATGGATGTCATAGGCACCTCGTGGTGCAAACCCAAATTTCGCCAGTCGTTGCAGATCTAGTCGATCGGCCAGGGCATAGCCCTCGGCAACGTTATCGCTGCAGCGTCCGTAGCGTGCAAGGCGATTCCGACTAGATTAAACGCTTTGTCATCTTCGGCGGCAAGGCCCGTCAGTCCGCGCTAGGCGCGGTCGGGGTTCACGCCCTTCTCCCTTCGGATCGGGTGCTTCAGTGTCTGCACATTGGCGGATTGGGAAGGTCGCTAAATGTCTGCTTCCGAATACCGCGACAGGCGGCAATGGGTCGAGGCCGTGTGAAAGCATTGGTCGGTTTCGAATTGCGGGGTCATGAGACCCGTCCGCATCACGAAAGAATCGCATGCAGCACGATCTGAGCGCCCAACATTTGTGCGCTCACATTTTTGCCGCGTTTTCACACGGCCTCGGTCGACTGCGGGCGAAGGCAACTCGCGGCCGAGGTTGTGCAAAAACGGTCGCCAGCGGTTTTGCGTTAAACGATGATGTGTACCGGACCTTTGAGGGTGCATGCCGACCCCATCGCGTGGCGGAGCTCGGTTCGCGGCTACTGTGGGATCCGAGTCGTACGGTGTCGTCTCCGCGATCAAGCTGTGCCGCAGCGTCGTCGTCAAGGGCATGGAAGCGCTCGCGATCGAAAGTCTGCTCACGGCGCGACGCTACGGTGTCGAGCGTGAAGTGCTGGCGTCGCTCGCGGAGACGTTTCCCGGTCTCGATTGGGAGCGCCAACCTACATGGTTCTGGCACAGGGTCGTGCAGCATGGGCGTCGTCGCGCCGAGGAAATGCGCGAGGCAGCGGTGACGGTCCGCGACGTCGGAATTGTGCCTCACATGGCGACGGCGACAGCTGACGTGCAGGCTTGGATTACGATGCTACGGTCCGAGGGAGTGTTCGCTAACGTTGCTTCGGACGCGAGTTGGCGGGAGCTCGCCGACCGCATCAAAATGGAATCGAAGGACTGATCTGCGGCGCCTGGCGGTGGGTTTAGCGGTTCGTGTGTGACGCAGCTACACGTTTGCAGCGAATTGTCCGGAGTGTTTTGTCGCTTCATATGTCCTAATCGGAATTCGACCTGAAGGACAATGTCCGATCAAGTTGATGCGCCTTCGATGTGAGGACCGAGATCGACGCTCAGCCGTTATTGGGTGCAGCGTCGATGAACGGATGCAAGCTCGAAACCGGCCGTTCAGTCCGGGCGGCCAAAAGCAACGCTTCTCGAGTGCCAGGTCACCATGTGGAAGCGGGCGGGCGGGGCGCTCCGCGAATCGGCGAGGAAAATAAGCGGCTCGATGGCCACTTACTCCGGACCGGGCACCATAGAGACCGACGTTCCGAGATTGACCAGATGCGATAGCGGCAGCATCGCTTGTCAAGGCGATGAAGCTCTAAGCCAATCGGGTCGCTCTCCGACACGCAGGACTGCACATCTCTTGCTGTTGCAAGGACCATATGCAACTCGCGCTCACGGAACGCGATGCCGAACCCTAAGGTCCGGCATCGTGCTCCACAGCAACGGCAGATCTCGTTACGTGCTTACATCGCGGTGAGCGTCACTTGGTTGCCTTGGTAGGAGATCCGATACTGTCCTCCGCCTGCCAACACCGTGCTGCCTTCGGGCAACCCGGAGAACGTGCCCAGGATGCTGCCGGCCTGGATCAGCGTGTAGACCTCGCCTGAGCTGGGTGCACTCTCCACATCGAGGGACAAGTTGCCGCCGAGCGCGACAGGGCCGGTGGCTATTAATTGCGACGATACCCCACCCGCATTGAGGGTGGCCATGAAGCCCCCGCCGAGGCCGATCTTCGCCGCGCCGGCCCTCAATATGTTACCTGGCGTGACCGTAACGTCGGCGGCAACGCCCGGCCACAGCACCCCTCCCTTCAAGACACTTATCGAGCCCGTGACGGTTCCCGTACCACCCAGCGTACCGCCGTTGCTGATCGCCACCCCGCCGACTTGGGATTGAATCAGCGTCAGGTCGCCGAGCAACGTCGCGTTCCCGCTCAATGTGCCATCCACGAATTCGCAACTTTGGCTCTGCTGGACCGTCACGTTCCCGTTGAAGGCCCCGGTGTAAACGCCGTTGCAGGCACTCAATGACGTGAATGATATCGAGCTAGTAAAGGGTGTGTTTGCGGACGAGTTGCCCACATAGACAGTATAGCTGCCAGACGCCCACGCCCAACTGTGAGCAATGGTGTCCCAATACCCAAGCGGCTGATAGACCGATGGTGCGCTGGAGGGTACCTCCGAGAACGGAATAGGGCCTGCTGACGCTACCACTTCTCGGTTGATGGCCGGGTTAATCGTGATGGTGATCGTCTGAGATGCGCCGGGGTTAAGCCAAACCTTTTGGAAACCGACGAGCCGCTTGGGCGGTTCGCCGAAGGAATTGCCGGTGGCTGGCAACCCAAGATACACCTGCACCACCTCAGCGCCGTACCGACTCCCCGTGTTCGATACTGTGGCGGTCACCTCAATCGGCGCGGTTTGATTGGAGATGCTGGCTGGTGTCACGCTGACGTTGGAAATGATGAACGTCGTGTAGGCGAGGCCGAAACCGAAGGGATACCGCGGCGTAATGTTCTGCGCTTCGTACCACCGGTAGCCGATTTGGAGGCCTTCCGAATAATAGACTGTGGGTCCGCTGTAGGTGGGATTGTTCACCACATAAGTAGAAATGGGAGGAAAGGCTGTATAGGCGGCGCTAAAGGGGGGGGCGGGGATATAAGGGGGAAAGTTGACGCTTGCGGTCACTCCGGGATACTGGGCTGCGAGGCTCGGCGCAGCCGGCCAGCCGGCTGGCGCATAGGGCGGCGGCGCATTCAGCGTTTGCTGCGGGACGTCGGCGGCGTGCACCGGAAAGGTAGCCCCAGTCTTGCCGGAGGGATTCGCGGGGGTGCAGCCCGGCCCTAGGCTCGAGGGATTGGCACCTATCTGGCAGGTGTTGAACAACAGGTCCGCGACGATGTTGCCATCTTCTTGCCCCGCGTACCACACTTCAAGAATTGCCGGAACCTGATCAGCCCAGGAAGTCCCGTATGTATTCGGATCGCCGAGCGGAACCGGGTTGCCGTTCTTCAGGACCACGACGGTATTCGGCTGGGCGGCGAAGATGGTGTTGACTAGAACGTCTGGCAAAACACCTGATATCGCCGTCATGGAAATGGCGCTTCGATCGGAACCTTCCGATTCCGGGTCGCCGGCGATTACGATAGCGAGGTTGGCTGCGGCGGCGGCGGCCGCTGCCGTCGCGACGCTGACAGTGGAAGAGGTGACAGGGTTAGCGACGCTGTATTCCGTTATGGTCGCCGTGGGGCAGACGGTTTTCAGACCCTGCAGCGGAGTGACGGTGTACAGCGGTGATACCGACGAACTACCGCCGCCGCCAGTGTACGCGGCGCCAGCCAGGGACGCCGGCCCGATCAACGCGATGGTCTGCGACGGACTGCCGGTGCAGGTGAGAGGCAGCGTATTGTTCACGTTCCTGAACAGAACAGCGTCCTGCTCACCGATGGTCCTGGCAGTGACGCCGTGTGCAATCGTGTCAGCGGCGCTAATCGTCGGCGTCCCACTTGTGTAAACGATATTACGGTCGAAAGTGCCCGCCGCGAACATTTGGGTGTACCGGCGCAGAAGGGCGTCCTCGATGGTGCCTTGAGTGATCTGACCGGCCGTGATCGCGGCATTGAGGTTGGCGGCGCTGAAACGGACTGGTGTGTTCATTTCCAAATCTTCTCCCGCCAACAACGAAGGCGCAGTGCTATCGGTGGCGCCAAAGTCCGACTGGACGTAGCCTGGGAAGCCCCATTGGGTCCGCAGGGCAGTGGTCATGGCAGTGAAGTCCTGGCATCCATGCACGCCATTGACCAAATTGTAGGCGCACATGACGGAGCGAGCGCCTCCGTCGATGGTGCACATGTGAAACGGCACGTTGTAGATTTCGGCCCTGGTTCGCTCATCGAGGATATCGCTGACAGACATCCGATTCGCTTCTTGCTCATTGCCCTGGAAGTGCTTGCACATCCCGATGATGCCGTGGGCTTGATCCCCTTCGATCGACTGGCTGACGGTAGTGCCTGCGAGGAACGGATCCTCGCTCGCATATTCAAAATTGCGCCCGCCTTGCACTACGCGCAACATGTCCATGCCCGGCCCCTCGATCACGTGCACGGCGACGCTGATGGATTCCGCGCCAATGATGTCGCCAGCCGCATGTGTCAGCGCTGGATCGAATCCCGCCGTCATTCCGAGGGTCGAGGGTATGGCTGTGGCCTTGGCGATAGTCCCGCAATCGCCTTGGCCGACCCCGGGTGGACCGTTGCTAATGCGAAAAGTCGGTACGCACAAGGATGGAATCCCCAGAACATGCCGAGAACTTGAGCCGCACGCCGGAATCTCGGGGAAGGTGCTGCTTACGCCGGCCATTTGCTCCTCTTGCTGAGGCAACGTCATCGCGGGGATCAAAGCCTGAGCCCGGTTAGCGGGCGTGTAGGGCGTAGTAGTCGTCCAGTGCGGATCGGCAGGGTTCATCCACGCCGGCGTGGTCGCCGGCTGTCCGGCTAGCAACCCCTGGCCGCCGCAAGTTGTTGATTGCGGACCCCGTACAGCCTGAGCCGCACACGTGGATGCCAGGGCGAGACCAAGGAATCCAGCAAGCAGTGTCCTCAGAGCAAGAGAAACGCTTCCATTCATCGACATGAAATTCCTCCTCGCGTTACGACGACGCGTTTACGGAAGGTTATGGCTCGCGACGAGCGCTTATGCCACCCGCGGTCCTACCACAACAACGATAGCTATAGAAAAAAACAGCAACTTAGGCTAGTGTCCTCATAGCAGTTGGACCATATCTGCGATCGGGCACTTACGCTAAGCCAGCTGTTAGACCATGTCAAGCCGGATCAAATGACGCTGATGAGCAGTCCGACCGGACTGCGGTCGACCTCTATTGAACGCGGTCAGACCTATCGGTCGATAAGCAAATATCGGGCCGCAACGGTGCATCCCTATTATTCAATAAGTTAAAGATGTAAGCACCTGTGACTGTAAAATAAATCGACGGTTGCGAGGCTGGAAGCCTCAAAATGCAACAGGATCTACACGAGCACCGGCCGGATCGTCATTTGTGGTATGCCGGTATGCCGGCTCTTGCAACGGCGCCCAACAGTCGGATATAACGGGCGGTGTTCGCTTGTCCGGGACCAAAGGACAGCTTGATGGCTCCGAGGCGCGCGTTATCCGGCTAGAGCTCCCTACCGATCTCGCAGCGAACGCCACTTGCCTTCCGGCGATTTGCCGGAAGAAGGAAGATCGACAATGCAGAGCTCCTGCAGCTCCCCAGCGTCGTGCCCGCCATGACGTGAAACGCCAATCCACTCTCGCCGTGTGAGCGCCAGTCGACAGTGAATGGCTATTGACGGGTGGATCGAACTTCAGTGCAAGCAAAACGGCACAGAAAGCATTCCAGTTGTTGCTGTCGTCGAGAAAGGGGTCTGATAAACCGTGACACAGACTTTGCCGACTATGATGAATCTGCAAGCCTATTTGACGGGAAAGCAGGAGACGTCCCTCGAGAAGGACGCAAGCGAGAAAAACGACGAGCGAACCTACCAACGGCTAGCCCAAAAGATCGCGGCGCAGATATTGTCGAGTGAGGTGAAGGCCGGCGAACGCCTGCCTCCGGAAAGAGTGTTGGCGGAACGGTACGGGGTGAGCCGAACTTCGATAAGAGAAGCCATTATTGCGCTAGAGATTCGCGGCATTGTCGAGGTGAGACCGGGGTCCGGAATCTATGTTCGCGCAATTAGACCCTCATCATTTATAGCGAAGGATTCGATAGGGCCTTTCGAGCTGTTGCGCGGGCGATTAATCATCGAGCCGGACATCTGTGCTGCCGCAGCGACCTCAGCCAAGGACGCCGATCTCGATTCGATATACGTGACGATCGTCAGGATGAAGGATACGTTGAGCGATAAGCGCGCCAACGAAGCTGCGGATAAAGCGTTTCATGTGGCAATTGCATCGGCAACCGGGAACGCCATGCTGGCCGAGATCGTTGGCGCCGTTTGGGATCGCCGCCACGGACCTATGTGGGAAAAAATGGAGGAACATTTTCATACCCCGGCCCTGCGCGAAGCAGCGATCGCAGATCATCAAAGCATACTCAACGCCTTGGCAGCTCACGATCCTAGGCAGGCGCGCACACAAATGCGCAGGCACATCGAGCGCGTGATCGCAGAATTCGGGAAGCCTTGGTGAGGTCGGCTCAGGTATTTATTTCAAACACTGAACAGCACGACTCACTCACTGTCCGGGGGCCACCATTCAACGCATGGCGCCACGAGCGCGCTAAGAGGGCCAAGCGGACGCCGAGCAGAAGCACGATTGCCGCACCTCTACTCATTCGGCGCGACGTGCAACCGCCCATTCTTTGGCTAGACTCTTGATTTGCGCGGGATCTTGACCCGGGTTTTGCATACTGGTTTGACCCGCCCGAATGTGCTGCAGTATGGCTCAGGTTGTGGATGACTTTCTAGCCTTGGGCTCCTTTCGCGGTTGTGTGATGCTGTGCTTGAAGCGGTAGCTTTCGTTGCCGGTTTCGATGATGTGGCAGTGATGGGTCAGGCGGTCGAGCAGCGCCGTTGTCATCTTCGGATCGCCGAACACAGCGGCCCATTCTGCGAAACTCAGGTTAGTGGTGATTACCACGCTCGTCTTCTCGTAGAGTTTGCTGAGCAAGTGGAACAGTAGCGCGCCGCCGGCTTGGCTAAACGGCAGGTAGCCGAGTTCATCGAGGATGACCAGGTCGGCGTGCACCAGGCGGTGGGCCATCTGTCCTTGTTTGCCACACGTCTTCTCCCGTTCCAGGACATTCACCAGTTCGATGGTCGGGAAGAAGCGGACCCGACGGCGATGATGTTCGAGCGCCTGCACACCGAACGCCGTAGCCAGGTGGGTCTTTCCGGTTCCCGGGCCGCCCACCAACACCACGTTGTGCGCCTGCTCCAGAAACTCGCAGCGCTGTAGCTGCCGTACCAACGCTTCGTCGGCCACGCTCTGAGCGAAGTCGAAGCCGGCCAGATCGCGGTAGGCGGGGAAGCGCGCAATCTTCATCTGGTAGGCCACGGAACGCACTTCGCGTTCCGCCATCTCAGCCTTGAGCAGACTGCCAAGTATCGTCTGCGCGCC
This sequence comes from uncultured beta proteobacterium, assembly GCA_963732105.1. Taxonomy (GTDB): domain Bacteria; phylum Pseudomonadota; class Gammaproteobacteria; order Burkholderiales; family Casimicrobiaceae; genus PALSA-1003. The sequence continues at coordinate 280,431 of CAVSYL010000010.1, read as the reverse complement.
TTGATACGCCGGCGCACCCTGCTGGGCCAGTTCGGTCACCGCCTGCGCCATCCCAAACAGCTTCAACGAGCGCAGCGTCGTTACCATCGCGTCATGCTGCATGGCGCGCTCCCCGCAGTTCGTCGTAGCGTTCGACATTGGCCTGGGGTTCGACGGTCAGCGTCAACGCCTGCGGTGCATCGATTGGCGTCGGTGGGCCGGTGTCGAGTAATCGCCCAAGTAGATTCAGGATGTGTTGCTTGGAGGGCGCGCCGGATCGAGGGCCAGCTCGACCGCCGTCAGTACCGCCTGCTCGTCGTGATGCAGCACCAGAGCCAGGATCTCCACCATTTCCCGGTCACCAGACGGCGGAGCAGGATCGCCTGCAGCTGTTTGAACCCCTCCGGCAGATCGGCGAACGGTGCGCCGTTGCGCAACGCCCCGGGCTTGCGTTGCAGCACACTCAGATAGTGGCGCCAGTCATAGATTGTCCGCCCGGGTCGGTGGCTGCGCTCGATGATCCGCCCATGCTCGGCGATGAACTGGCCTTCGGCGGCGAACACCAGGCGGTCGGCGTACAGCCGCACGCTCACCGGGCGATTGGCAAATGACGCCGGCACGCTGTAGCGGTTGCGCTCGACGTGCACCAGACAGGTCGGCGACACCCGCTTGGTCTGTTCCACGAAACCATCGAACGGTCGTGGCGCTGCCATCAGGAACGGTTGCTCCTCCTGCCACACCGCGGCTACAGTTCGTCCTGGCTGCTCCGGATGGGCAGTGGTCTGCCACAACGCTACGCACCGTTCTTGCAACCAGGCATTGAGTGCCACGAGACTGGCAAACGCCGGCGCGTCGTGCCACAGCCGGTGCCGGTGGATCAGAGTTCCGTGCAAATCAACAGACAGGCTGTAGATAGCGCGGTTGCGCCGGTAATATCGTGTGCGCCCAGACGCTAGCCGACAGCGCCGCCGCTACTGCCGCCGACATCAGCCAATGTGCGATCCTCGAGAAGGTGATCATAACTAGTAACCTCCGCGTTTCAGTGGCGCGGCGCCGCGACGCCGCGTTGCAATCCGTCGCTCTCAATCAAAAGGGAGCCGACGATCGAAGGTTAGCCACAACCTCGCACAGCAACAAGTGTCGTCTCCTCTATAGCGGACATCGCGCTAGAATTTGATCCTAAGTGGGCCCATCCGGCGGCGGGGTCGTAATAAGTATCGTGGTGAACCGCGAGGCACAAGAAATCGAGTTAATGGCCGAAGCCGCGCTAGATCGCAGGCTTGTAATCCCGATCGGCCAGAAACCGCCGCTCAGTGAAGCGGCCAAGGGTCAAGCAGCGGCAGAATAGGGTGGTAGCGGGAAGGCCTTGCCGGTCGCTCAAATTCGTTGAAGGACATGCAATGCCCAAAAGAAAATCGAAATGACGAAGGATCATCGCGGAATTAATCCAGCTTCGAGACCAACTGGTGATGGTTGTGTGCAATGTCTCGTGTCGCCGAAAGGTTGGTGGTTTCATCTCCGCCGGTGTGCGGAGTGTGGGCACATCGGATGCTGTGACAGTTCTCCGAGTCAGCATGCCTCAAAGCATGCGGCGACAACAGGGCATCCGATCATTGCCAGCTTCGAGCCGGGTGAAGATTGGTTCTACGATTACGAGAAGCAGGGGATGATCAAGGGTGTGGAATTGCTTCCGCCGCATTCGCATCCGGAGGATCAGCCAGTACCGGGGCCTGCTGGAAGGGTGCCAGCCAATTGGGAATCGCTGTTGCAGTAGCTGGCGTCGGTCTTTTTTGTGAATGGATCGGGAGTCCGGACACCGTATCGGTAATGAGCAACGTATCGAAAAGGAGCCATCAATGAACGCCGTACAAGTGGAACAGAAGAGCTATGAGATGCCCCCGCGGGAGGGGATCAGCATCGCGCAGTTTCTCACCGTCGCCGACATCGAGCGATCGGCCCGCTACTACGAAAAGGTTTTCGGTGCCCGCATTCTGAGCCTGGGCGACGGCAACGCGCCTGGGTACCTTCAGCTTGCGAATATCTGGATGATTCTGAACGTTGGGGGCGGCCCGACGCCGGATAAGCCGACAGTAACGCTCAGTGTCCCCGACCCGAATCACATCAACAGCTTTATGAATTTCCGCGTCGCGGATATTCAGGCGTGCTATAAATTGTGGAAAAGTCGAGGAGCCGAGTTCATCACGGAGCCAATACCCAAGTACGGCGAGATTCGCTGCTACATCCGCGATCCTGACGGTTATATCATCGAGGTTGGACAAAGCACCACGCTCACGTACGGTTAACGCTTGGTGCGGATAGGATGGCTTGATTGGATGGTCACAGGTCGCCCGTGGTTTTGGCCAGAATCGCATTCATTGCTGGCCAACTTGATTTGTTGAACGTCTGCTCTAGAGAAGAACGAACGGCTGGTCAGGGTCGTGAGCCGAGATAGGTTGGTGTCGGTCAACTCGCGGCCAACTGGAGACGCCAGGTAGCGACGCGAAAACATCTCGAAAGCAGTCACCCGCCGGTGGGAGTACCATGGTTGAGTTTCCATTCGTCGACGAGGTAATTCAGTGATGGATCGGCGAACGTTCGCTGCAAGTTTCTTAGTTTGTGCGGCAGCACTCGCTGCCCCCGCTGCAGGACAAATCCCACCCGCTGGACCGGCAACTGCGCGAACGGTTGTGGCCTCAACCAAGTTGCCAACGGTCGGGGATACGCCGGTCCACTTCAAGGCAGTAAGTGTCACTATTCCCGCAGGGGCAAGTACCAGCGTTTCTTCGACCAACGGGATTCTCTATCAGCTCTCGGGATCGACCGAGGTTTCAATCGGTGGAGAGGTCAAGACATTAAGCCCGGGCGATGGCTTGTTTATCGCCACCGGTAACACAGCGATGCTGAAGGCGGGAGACGGTGCGCCTTCAACCTTTCTGCATTTCCTGCTCGCCCCGAGCGCGGATCTCGATAAACCGCTCGAAGCTCCCCCCGCTGTCGTGCAAGAACTCTATCGAACCGAAGCACCACTTCCTGCGCTAAAGCCCGGCCGTTATGACCTCAACTTGACGCGAGTTACGTTTCCACCGGAGATGCCATCCAATGCGCCACACCATCGATCAGGCGCGGCGCTTTATTACATCATCTCCGGAACGGGCGCAAACACGGTCGAAGGAACGTTGGAGCCCAAGAAACTCGGTTCTGGTTCTTTGATCTACGAACCGTTCGGTCTTGTGCACCAGTGGGGAAACCCGGGTGCTGGGCCGTTGACATTCTTGGCGTTCAACATCAACCCGGAAGGTATCGCCGCCGTCCTACCTGGTGCGCCCGCAAAAAGTCAGTAGTTGCGTGAGCACGCGAGATCGAATGCCCATCTTTTCCGCTTTCCACCGGCTTGGAGCTAAGCGGCAAGTGTAGCGGCATAGAGCAGAATGGCGCGCTTCGGCCAAGAGCCGTCGGTCGGCGGTGCGATGAAAATCACCATAAAGCGGACGTTGCTACGGGCGTAACTGGTAGTAGCGGAAGCAGGCGCGACCTCGCCTTAGGGAATGTGGGTTGCTTCTCAATCCACGCCTCTGCATCCCGTTAAGGTGACTTGGGTTGCTCGCCCGTATCATTGGGCGAGTTCCGACCTTGTTCGGCGGAGATTAGGTGCGTGATTTTCTCGGGTTGCAGCAGGAATCGATGCACACGCTCCTGTGAGAGGCGATCCGCCTGAGTGACACGCTCATGCTGGCGCAGGTGCTCTAGCCACGATTCGACGAGGAACGTCTCCACGAAGCGGCCCGGTTCGGCAGCATCTTCGAAGACGCCCCAAGCGTAAGCGCCATCCCGGCGACGCTCAGCGGCCACGCGCTCGAGTGCGACGAGCAAGGAGTGGCGGTCTTTCACGGCGATGCGGTATTCGACCATCACCATGACCGGCCCCGCACGTTCTTCCAGGTCCTCAGCGACGACCGGTGTGGGCCAGTGCATGGACGGCGTCAAATCGAGCCCGGTGCCAGTCTGCAATTTCCACCGCCATGTCAGTGGAATGGCGAGCAAGGTGCCGGCCGCCGCGAGGTAATGCGCTATCGGCAACCCTGCCATGCTGGCCAACTCTCCCCAGACGACGCTCCCGAGAGCCATCGAGCCAAAAACCATCGTGACGTAGATGGCGAGTCCGCGGCCGCGAACCCATTCGGGCAGCGCGAACTGGGCCGATACGTTCAGACTTGACAACGTGGCGATCCACGAAATGCCAGCGATGACGCTCGCCAATAGTGCGGTAGCCACATTGTGTGCAACTCCAAACAGGACCAGGGTAACTGCGGTCCCGACCGTTCCAGCCGCCACCAGTCGGTCCGGCCCAAGCTTCGCTTTGAGTAGTGGCAACGCGAATGCACCGCCCACCGCGCCCATTCCGATGGCGCCCAGCAGGAGGCCGTAGATCTCCGCACCGCCCGCGAACTGTGTCCGCGCGACGAGTGGCAGCAGCGCCCAATAGGCGCTTGCGAAAAGGAAGAACCCGGCGGCGCGAATCAGTGTTGCCCGCAACGGTGGGTTGTGGCGCGTATAGCGGATGCCGGTGCGAATGGCGCTGGCGAAGCGCTCTGCCGGGAGCCGGCTCGTCGCATGCTGTGGCGGACGCCACCAGATAAGCGCCCCGATAGTGCCAAGATTGCTGACGGCATTGAGCCAGAAGGGTGCGGCGATCCCATAAGCTGCCGTAATCACGCCGCTTAGCGCCGGGCCGATGGCGCGGCTGATGTTGATGCCGACACTATTGGCGGCTACAGCAGCGGGAAGATTATTCCGGGGAACGAGCAACGGCACAATCGATTGCCAGGGCGGCGCCGTCATCGCGCTTGCCGCGCCGACCACGAACATGAAGACCAGCAGCGTCAGCGGCGTAACAAGATCGAACATTACTAACGCCGCGAACACCGCTGACGCCACGGCGGTCGCAACTTCGACGACGATCAGGAAGCGTCGTTTGTCCACGATGTCTGCCAGAGCGCCGGCCGGCAGTGCGAATAGGAACATCGGCAAGCTGGTCGCCACCTGGACCAGCGACACCATCAACGGATGCGTAGTCAGGCTGGTCATCAGCCATGCGGCTGCCGCGCTATACATCCAGGTGCCGACGTTGGCAACGACCGTTGCGGTCCAGATCACCGCGAACGTGCGGTGATGGAACGGGCTCCACGGAGAATGGACCAATTTCGTTGGTGCTGGAGGCGCCATGACGGTTAAGCGGGTCCGATCACAAGTCCACAGTCGCCCAGGCGGTTGCCGAGTGCGGCCGCCCAATGTTCCAGTCGGGCGCTCCAGGGCGATGTGCCGCGAGCGGTACTGTAACGTCGCCTAGGATAACGCCACAGGCGAATCGGTGCATTGCGCCAAGTCGGCGACCATGATCGAGCGCATCATCGATCCAGCGAATGCGTTGTCCTGACGCGGTGTATGCCGACCTTATCTGCTGAATAGGAGTTCCAACATGGCAACGCGCATGCCCGCCATGTTCTTCGGGCACGGCAATCCGATGAACGCGCTGGCGAGCAACGGGTGGACGCAAGCGTGGAGGGCCTTTGGACAGAGCATTCCACAGCCCCATGCGGTGCTTTGCATATCCGCGCATTGGTATCTATCGGGCACTCTGGTAACGGTCATGCAGCGACCGCGCACGATCCACGACTTCGGCGGCTTTCCGCGCGAGTTGTATGAAGTCGACTACGCCGCGCCCGGCGATCCGGCACTGGCGAAGCGCGTACAGGCCCTGCTCGCGCCACTGCCCGTCGGGCTTGATGACGAATGGGGCCTTGATCACGGCACATGGTCTGTCCTTCGACACGTCTTTCCCGAAGCAGACGTGCCGATAGTCGAGCTGAGCCTGGACGAAACGAAGCCGGCATCGTTCCACTACGATCTCGCGCGGCGGCTATCCAGCCTGCGCGATGAAGGCGTTCTCATCATCGGCAGCGGCAACATCGTCCATAACCTTCACACCTATGCTTGGGGTCGCCACCAGGTCGCACCATTCGATTGGGGAGTTCGGTTCGAACAACTGGCGCGAGAGTTCATTCTCGCTCGCGACCACGCCTCGCTCGTCAACTACGAGGCGCTCGGACCTGACGCGATGCTTGCTATCCCAACGCCTGAGCATTACTTACCTCTGTTATACGTTCTCGCTCAGCAGCAGTACGGCGAGCCGACAGCCTTTCCCGTCGAGGGATTCGATGGTGGCTCGATCTCGATGCTTAGCGTTCGGGTCGCCTGAATTCGAGAAATGGCACGGCGTGACGATCATGGACGACGGATGAGCAGCAGAATATAGGGGCCATACATGGCACAGTGCGTCCTGGTGACGGTGGGAGCTTCCGGTATTGGAAAGGAAATAGCGCGGGCGCGCGCAGGCCAGCGGGAAGCCGGCGGAAGAGATCTAGAAGGAGGCCATGGCATTGCAGTCGCTCAAAAGGCTTGTCGACCCGAAAGACATCGCCGCACTTGCTGTCTTCCTTGCCTCCGATGCGGCGAAGTCGATCTCGGGCCAGATGCTGCCAATTGACAATGATATGCGGGCTGCGTCCTGAACAGCCGAAGGCAGGGATTTGCGATTGAGAGATTCCTGACGAATAGCTGATGAGGCGCATTCCATTAGCGTTTGCTGGGGCGTCGTGCCACTATTGGTACCCGTTGAATGGGCGTCGTGCCACCGCCCGAACCACGATATTCCACGGAGGTCGTCATGCATAACCCCTCAACTCAGATACCTTCGCCAGCGGGCGGGCCATTCGCTGGACTGGACGCGCTGCTGCCCCAGCTCGAGGAGTTGTACAAAGACATTCACGCACATCCCGAGCTGTCGATGCAGGAAGAGCGCACGGCGAGCATCGCGGCGGAACGATTGCGCGCCGCGGGCTACGAGGTAACGACCGGTATCGGCAAAACTGGCGTCGTGGGGCTATTACGCAACGGCGATGGCCCTGTCGTGATGCTGCGCGCCGACATGGATGCGTTGCCCGTCGCAGAGGCGACCGGCCTCCCATATGCCAGCAAGGCAACCGCGACGGACCGTGACGGCAAGAGCGTGCCGGTCATGCATGCGTGCGGTCACGACATGCATACGACATGCCTCGCCGGTGCGGCGGCGCTGCTCGCGCAGATACGCGACACATGGCGAGGTACAGTAATGGCGGTGTTCCAGCCGGCGGAGGAAACCGCGGAGGGCGCCCAGGCGATGATCGACGACGGATTGTTCGAACGCTTCCCCAGGCCGACGGTAGTTCTCGGACAGCACGTAATGGTGGGGCCAGCCGGCTCGATTGGGGGCCGAACCGGTGTCATCACCTCGGCAGGTGACAGCTTTCAGATCCGCCTGTTCGGTCGCGGCGCGCACGGCTCGATGCCGCAAACGAGCATCGACCCGGTGGTGATGGCCGCCGCGACGGTGCTGCGCCTGCAGACGATCGTCTCGCGCGAGCTCGCCCCAACGGAAGCCGCTGTCGTCACGATCGGATCACTGCAGGCGGGGACGAAGGAAAACGTCATCCCCGATGAGGCCATCATAAAGCTCAACGTGCGAACTTTCGACGAAGGAGTGCGCAAGCGCGTGCTTGCGGCGATCGATCGCATTGTCAACGCGGAGGCTGCAGCTTCCGGTGCGCCCAAGCCGCCGGAAATCACCGCGCTCGACCGTTACGCGCTGGTGGTGAACGACGCCGATGCGAGCCAGCGGATCGCTGCCACGTTCCGCGAGTATTTCTCTCCTGCGCGCGTGGTCGAGACCGGGCCTACGTCGGCTAGTGAGGACTTCGGTTCGTTCGGCGCGGAGTGGCACGTCCCGTCGGTGTTCTGGTTCATCGGCGGAACCGATCCTGAGATTTATGCCAAGGCGAAAGCAGCGGGCAAGGTCAACGAGATCCCGAGCAATCACAATGCGCGCTTTGCGCCGGTGATTCATCCCACGCTGCGAACCGGCGTGGAGGCACTCGTAGTCGCTGCGCAGGCATGGCTTTCGTCTCGCGGAAATGGGGCTTAGAGCTGCTCGCTGGCGCCACAACTGATGCTCCCTTAATGGCAGATCCTGTAACGCCTACGATTGTCCCCGCCATGAAACTGTTTCTAGTGGGGTTGGACTTCGTCGGCACGTTCGTTTTCGCGCTCAGCGGTGCAGCTGCCGCCGTCAAGGCGGAACTCGACTTTTTCGGCGTTCTGGTGCTGTCGTTAGTTGCGGCGACCGCCGGCGGCATTATTCGTGACGTGCTGATCGGCGCGATCCCCCCTGCCACGCTGGTTGATTGGCGCTACCTTGCAATCTCGCTGATTGCAGGAATTCTGATGTTCTACTGGTTTCCTCGCATCGAACGACTGAAAAGCCCGGTGCAGCTTTTCGATGCGGCGGGGCTCGCGCTGTTCGCCGTGACCGGCGCGCACAAGGCATTGGCTTACGGTCTCGATGCGCCGATGGCCGCACTTCTCGGCATGTTGACCGGGATTGGCGGTGGCATGGCCCGCGATGTCCTGCTCAGGGAAATTCCAACCGTTCTGCGCGCAGAGCTGTATGCCGTCGCTGCCCTCGCCGGGGCCGGCGCCGTGGTGATCGGCGAATCGCTCGGTCTGCCATCGACGGCGACGACCGTGACCGGAATCGTGCTGTGCCTGGGCTTGCGATTGGGAAGCATCTATCGCGGCTGGCACCTTCCGAAGGCGATGCCACCAAAGCCCGAGAGCAGGGATCGTAACCGCAAGTAGGCCAACGGAGTTCCTATGAAGAATCCTGTGCTCGTCGACTACGCTGCGCTGCTTCTTCGCATCGCGCTTGCGCTGATGTTCTTCGCCCATGCCTGGCTCAAGATCAGGGTATTCACGCCCGTGCTCAGCTTCTGCAACTCGCCACAGATGAACTCACCCGAGGCGTACATTCAGTTCAAGCCCGGACTCATCACCGAGGACGGCGAGGTCACCAACGAGGAGACCGCCGAGTTCCTGCGCAAGTACATGATGGAGCTTCACGCTTTCATCGTGCGGGGGCTCACGGTTCATCCGCGAAACTCGTAGCAAGTGGCGATGGGGAATCCGAGTCGGCATCTCGAATCCATCACCGATGCCCCGCCGGCTGCACGACTTGACAGGGAGTCCTTCATGCTCGATTCGTTAAAGAGGCCGTTGGTGCTCGTGGGCCGCATCCTGATTGCGTTCATGTTTATGCAGGCGGGCTATGAAAAGCTGACAGATTTGACGGGCACTGCCGCCTACATCGCGAGCGGCGGCCTTCCCAACTCCACTGTGCTGGCTGGCCTTTCCGGGGTTTTCGAACTGGTCGCCGGACTTGCCATCCTGATCGGCTTCAAGGCGCGCTGGGCTGCGCTGGTGCTGGCAGGGTTCACGGTGGTTGCGGCCATCCTTTACCATCGTTACTGGACAGCGCCGGCCGACCAGCAGATGGTCATGCAACTATTGTTCACGAAGAACATGGCAATTGCCGGCGGCCTGCTCATGATCGCGGCGCTGGGCGCAGGGCCAGCCAGCGTGGACGCGCGCGAATCGACCTAGAGTCACGACCCTTCCGAAGCGAAGCATGCCAAGTCCGGCGCACGAAGGGACGCAGCCAAAGAGGGTGGCAATGAGCTCGACAAGAGAGCAATTCGAGACACCGCGGACGCCCAATCCGGCACGTCGCATGTTGCTCGCCGGGATGTTGTCGGGCTATGCAGGTTCGCTGATTCCATGGGCGCTGGCGCAGCCGGTAGTAGATGCGAATCGTGGAGCGTTTCTCGCGGTATCGGCGATCCTTGCGGGCCGCAAGGCGCTCGACGAAGGCCAAGCGGGGCGGCTATACGACGCGCTCACCGCCGACGATCCGGGATTCCCCGCAGCAGCCAGCGCGCTACTCGCGCTGATCGACGCGCGCAAGATCGACCCGCTGCAATTGCAGGAGGTGCTGGATGCGGACCACTCCCAACTTGCGCCGCTGCCGCGCAGGGTCGTCACGGCGTGGTATCTCGGCGTTGTCGGCGAGGGCGAGCGCGCGCGTGTCGTCGCCTTCGAGACTGCGCTCAACGCCGTGGCGGTCTCCGATGTGCTGAAGCCACCGACGTATTGTTTCGGCGCCTACGGCAGTTGGACGAAGAAGCCAGGCTGAGGAGTTCGCAATGGCCGAACCGAACTCAGCGGACTTCGTCGTCATTGGATCGGGCATCATCGGCTCGCTGGCGGCACGCAAGCTCGCGAGGGCGGGGGCGTCGGTCGTCATTCTGGAGGCAGGACCAAGGGTGACCCGAGGCGAGTTGGTCGCCCGTTTCCGGAACTCGCCGCGTCGCAGCGACTGGATGTCGCCGTACTCGCCTGCCCCATGGGCCCCGCATCCGATCTATCAGCCCAAGGACAACGGCTACCTGGTGCAGGCGGGCCCCTATCCGTATCCCGCCGAGTACATCCGGCAGGTCGGCGGCACGAGCTGGCACTGGGCAGCGCAGGCATGGCGGAACGTGCCGAACGACTTCAGGATACGTAGCCTCTATGGGGTCGGCGTTGACTGGCCGCTGACTTACGAGGACCTCGAGCCGTTCTACCAAGAGGCCGAAGAGATCATGGGTGTCTCGGGCGCCCCGAATACCGGCTCGCCGCGGAACAAGCCGTTCCCCATGCAGCCGGTCGCCGAACCGTACGCGATGCGCCGCATCCGCGAGCGCCTCGCACCGGACTACGAAGTCGTCACGAATACGACGGCACGCAATAGCCGCAGCTATGACGGCCGGCCCGCCTGCTGCGGCAACAACAGCTGCCAGCCGATCTGTCCGATCGACGCGCAGTACCACGGCGGGCTGGCCGCGGCCGCGGCCGAAGCGGCCGGCGCGCCTCTCGTTCCGAACGCCAACGTCTACAAGCTGGAGCATGACGAAAAGGGCCGCATCGCCGCCGCGCTCTACTATGATCCTGAAAAGCGCTCGCATCGCGTCACCGGCAAGACGTTCATCGTGGCCGCCAATGGCGTCGAAAGCCCGCGACTCCTGCTGCTGTCGGCGAGCGACAAGTTTCCCCGCGGCCTCGCCAACAGCTCCGACATGGTCGGGCGCAATCTGATGGATCACCCGAGCACGTCGCTGACCTTCGACGCCGACGAGGAGCTGTGGCTCGGCCGCGGTCCACAGAGCCCGAGTTCGATCAACCTCATGCGCGATGGTCCGTTCCGCGCGGAGCACGCGCCGTATCGGTTGGACTTCACCAACATCTCTCGCGTCGATGGCGCGACGCGGTCGCTGATCGCGCAAGGTGTCTATGGCCCCGAGTTCGAGAAACGCCTGCGGCACAGCGCGGCACGCGAACTCAACGTCAAGAATGTGCTCGAAGTTTTGCCGAACCCCGAGCATCGCATCACGCTCGCATCCGAGAAGGACGCGATGGGGATTCCCAAACCGCAGGCACACTACTCGATCGACGAGTACACCCGCAAAGGGCACGAGCGCTCGACGCAGGACTTTCGGCGCATCGCGGAACTGATGGGCGGCACGAATTTGCGGCCCAGCAAGGAAGGCGATTTCGCGAACAATCAGCACATCTGCGGCACGCTCAGCATGGGCCATGACCCGGGCACCTCGGTGTGCGATCAATGGGGACGCGCACATGACCACGAAAATCTCTACTTGGCGAGCACGGGCGTGATGCCCACGAGCGCGACTGTCAATTCGACCGAGAACGGCCTTGCATTGGCACTACGAACGGCACAGCACATCCTTGCCGAGCAGACCGGCGCAAGGGCACCGGCGCCGTCGAAACCCGCCGGCAACAAATGACGCCGATGGAATATCGCACCGGCTTGCTGAGTGTCATTGCGCCGATTGCGCTGGCGCTTTTGTCTGCCGGCGTCATTGCCCAACCTGCGCCGAGCGCCGGAAATGACGAACTGATTCGGCGCGGCGAGTATCTGGCGATTGCTGGCGATTGCGTTGCGTGTCACACGGCTCCGGGCGGAAGACCGTTTGCGGGCGGCCTGGCGCTGCCGACACCGATCGGCGCGATCGTCGCTACCAACATCACGCCATCGAAACTGCATGGCATCGGCAATTACACGCTCGCGCAGTTCAGCGCCGCGATGCGGTTGGGCGTGCGCGCGGATGGCGAGTATCTCTATCCCGCGATGCCGTATACGGCATACGCGAAGGTGACCGACGACGATGTCGACGCGCTTTACGCATACTTCATGCAGAAGGTGCCGGCCGTTGATGCGACGCCCGTGCTAACGAGCCTCCCGTTCCCGTTCAACATTCGGCTTTCGATGGTCGCCTGGAATCTGCTGTTTCTGGACTCGAAGCCATTTGTGCCCGATCCCGCGAAGGGAGAGGACTGGAATCGCGGCGCCTATCTCGCGCGTGGGCTCACGCATTGTGGCACCTGCCACACGCCGCGAAATCTTCTGATGGCCGAAGATTCATCGCGCGAGTACGGTGGCGGCGAAGTCGCGCCGTGGCACGCCCCAAATATCAGCTCCGACGCTACAAGCGGCATTGGCGGATGGAGCAACGACGAATTGAACACCTACCTTCGACACGGGCGTGCCGCGAACAAAGCGCAGGCGGCCGGCCCGATGGCCGAGGCGATCGACCATAGCCTCCGTCACCTGACCGAGGGGGACCTGCGCGCAATCGTCGTGTATCTCAAGAGCGTGCCGGCGATTCGCGATCCGAGGGACAGTCGGCCGCCCTACGCTTGGGGCGAGGCCGCAGACGAGTTGGCCAGTATCCGCGGCGTAGTGTTACCCGACGATCTGAACCGGATGACGGGAGAGCAACTCTACGACGCATGGTGCGCAACTTGCCATCAGGCACGCGGGCAGGGCAGCTTCGACGGTGGTTTGCCCCCGCTTTTTCACAACACGGCGCTCGGGAGCGCGAACACGAACAACCTGGTGGCGGTGACGCTCGACGGAATCGTGCGTCAGGGGGAATCTACGGATGTGATCATGCCGGGCTTCGCCCTAGATCTCACCGACGCGCAAATCGCGACGCTCGCGGGCTATCTTGTGCAGCATTACGGAAACCCGGCGGCCGTGGTCACCTCAAAGCAGGTGAGTGAGTTGCGGGCGGGAGCTGGTACTACGTCGCACCTGGTGCTGGCTGCGAGACTGGCGGCGATCGCCGTGTTGATCGCGATGGCCGCGCTGATCTTCGGCTTCGTTCGCCACCAGCGCTCCCGCGCCCGACTGACGTAGCAAGAAGCAGTTGGAGAAATTGGAACGGCCGCTTACATCTGCTCGTGTGACCGGTTTTAGGTTCCCCCGGCTGACGGCTTCGGGTCGTGAGCCGAGATACGTTCGTGTCGGTCAACAAGCGGCCACGACCCGTCATCCGATGCTGTCACGGTAATTTCCACATAGCGGACACAAGCTTTCAGCCGCCTTAGGAAACTGGCGGTGGCTTGGCGAACCGCAAATAGGGTCGCGCTCAACAATGCGGGACTGGGAGACAACCATCGTCGACGTTTTGGACGTACCGTTACCAGGCTCGCAGAAGAAGGCTGGCGCGGCGTACATGTGCTGCCTGGTTGCCGCAGTTGGATGCTACTTGGCGAAGTGCGGGTACGATCGGACGCACAGTGCCTGCGCGCCCAATCGCGGGTTGGTGGCCGCCCCCGGCGCCGTCGGCGAGTACAGCGGCGAGTTCATGTGCGACCGGTACGTGCGTGCTGCGCTGCGGATCGTGCGTCACGCCGCGCTCGCACATGCCCACCACTTACCGCAACTTCTTTCCTGGCCCGCGTGAGCGAACGCACAATGCTGCGATCTTCCCCACCTGATGGGTGCAAAGGTTCAGCAAGGAAGCACGATCCGTCCCGCATTCTGATCGTCACCGGCATCCAAAAACCCGTGCATGCCGGGAGGAAGTCCGGCCGTTCCCCGTGACGACACGGTAAATGTCCACATCGATCTAGACAAAGCTGGTCGGCCAAAAAGGCCGCGCCGCGGCTACTGCGGCGACGACAACTTCCCCGACGACAACTTGGGTCCGACGCGTTGCGCCTGCACGTTGTCTTTGGCATCCTGCATCAGCCCCTGGCAATCTGCGTCGATCGCGCCGCCGAAATCAATCAGCGGCAACAATGCCGCCAACGGCGTCACCGCGACACCGAGCGCAACCGATGTCCCGAGCCGCGCGGCAGCCGGGCCGACGGCAGGATGGACCTGCGGCGATTTGAACGTACCCTCGACGATCATCGGACCGCGCAACGCCAACAGGCTCGTCCGCTTGGACTTCGCGTTGAGCCTCAGGTCGTAGCGCTCGGTCGCGAAATTGACGCTGCCTTCGCCGAGGATTTTTTCCGCTTCGGTATCCATCACCAGCGTCTGGGCGCTCATGTTGCCGTTTTCGGCGAGGAAGTCGGCGACCACACAGCGAATCGGCGAATTTTCATCGCCCTTCAACAGCAGCTGCGCCGCGCGCGCGAGGTCAAGGTTGGTGAGCACGATGGCGAGCTCGCTCGCTTCTCCGCCGCGGCTGATGAGCGCGACTTCGCCGTTGCTCGACGCGAGCATCTCCGCAACCGAGTTGCCGGTCGCGGCAAAACGGGCGCGGCCGCCAACCTTGCCAGCACTTCCGTTGGGCGGCTTCAGCGCTGGCAGGATCTGCGCGAGCTCGACGTTGCGCACCGTTACGTCGCCGTTGGTCTTGATGAAGGTTTCGCGCGCGTCCAGCACCAGCGTCGAGACGACGTGGCCGCCGGCTACGCCGAAATCGAGCGGCTGCAGCTTCAGCACGCCGTCCTGCAGATCGAGCGTCGCGGTCAGGTTGTCGAGCGGCAGATTGGTGGCCATGAACCGCTTGCCCTTGAAGCGGACCTTCGCGTCCACCACGCGAAAGCGCTCGAGGTCGTAGGGCTTGGTGGGCAGCACGCGCCCGAACATCTCGCGCTTGACCACATCTTTGTTCTGCGTTCCGGTTCGCGCGCTCGACGGTGCATTCGCCGGGGGCAGGCCCACCAGGCCGCCCAGATCCTTGTAATCGAGCCGCGTCGACACGATGTCGGCGTCGACGAGCGGTCTTGGCTTGCTCCGGTCGAGCGCAAAGTTGCCCGCCATGTCGCTGTCGCCGACCTTGCCGGTGAACCCGCGGAAGAACCACACGTTGCCATCGTGCTCGAGCTGGCCGGTGAGGCGATACGGGGGTGTCCACGGAAATGGCACCGGGATGATTGGATAGAGCTGTGAGAGATCGCGACCTTGCAGCGTGAGCGACCCACTGACGTTATCGAGCCGCGCTGGGACTACCGTCCCATCGAAATGCGCGCTGGTATTGCCCGCCTTCGCGCGCAGGTTTAACGCGTAAGGCTTGTCTTGCTCGTTGAGCGCGAGCAACGTCGTCGCGTCGCCTTCGATGGTGAGGGGATTGTTGCGCAAGCGGCCGGAGCCCGAGAAATGGACCGGCGTTTCTCCGCTTGTAGACGCTGATGATGCGACGTTGATCGTGACGTCGGTCCCGCTGTCGGGATTGCGAAAGTGAAGAACGCCATCCTCGATGTTCAGGCGCTCGACCAGCGGCATTTCGCTCACGCCCTCGAATTCCCAATTCGGCCGTCCGTCAGCACCACGCTCGAGCGCCAAGTGTGGTTGTACGAGGGTGACTTCGGTCAAAGTAATGGGCCGATAGAAAAGCGATGCCAGGTCCACGCGGAAGGCGACGCGCTTCGCGCGCGCCATCTCCGGTTCGCTAGCCCACGGTGGATTGCCTAGGACGAGGGAATCCACGACGACCAGCGGCTTGGCCGACAGCTGGACGTGCAGGTCTCCGTCGATGCTGACCGGACGCCCGATTCTTCCACTCAGGTAATTCGCGAAGGGGCTGCGCAGCCAGTTCCATTCGAAGAACGCGAGCAAAATCGCAATGACAGCGGCGACAGTGGCAAAAACCCAGGCTTTTTTAGGTACTTGCATGCGATCCACGCGACTCAGCGCTCACCAGGACCACGCCGCGGCTGCTTACAAGTAGCGTGCCATGGCTCGGGGGACGTTGATCACAACGGGCGGCAGTACGTCGGGTTGGAGAATCAGTTGGTCGCCGCTCGACGCTGTCTTCGTGAAGCGCGCGCGCATCATCGCGTCCTGTGGCTGCAGCAAGTTGCCGGCATCGCCCTGCGACAGCGCTCCGCCGGGCCCGCGGAAATGGCCGTGTGGAGGGATTTGCGCGAATTGGTGGTGGGTTCGTAGTGACCAAGGAGGTTAGGTGTTTGCAACCAGCAACGGCGCGGTGCTGCCCGAGTGAAAGCGACAACAGCTATTTACAGCGCCGGTGATGGCGACCCTGGCGAAGCCCTATCAAGCCAAGACTTATCGCGGTCGAAAGTTGGCGGACATGTGCAGTCATCTTTTCCATCTCGTGATCAAACCAGCCCCCCGATGTCTTCATCGGCTCGATTTGGACGTTCCGTACAAAACGTCGAGCCTGCTCGACGGATTGGATCTCTGGCATAGTGATGAGCACGGACAATTCCTCGGCGCTCACTGAAATGCTGTCGATCAAGTCACGATAAGCTGCGTCCTCATCTGCCGACTCAGGCGGATGTAGACTATTTTGGTTCATCAGCGATCTCCTAGCAGTACCTGATAGTCACTCGAAACGAAATGCGGAGCTATCGGCGCCCCCCCGAATTTGGTAGCTCATTTTCACGCGCGCTCTGTAGGATCATGTCCGGCATGTAGAGCAACTACAGCGTAAGTACACGGTCTACGCGCTACCGCGTTCGGCCCGTAGCTCCGCAATTATCCGATCTGGCGTGGACCCCAATAGCGCGACTTGAGCCCGGGTATGGCATGGCCGCGGCGTGATGGCTCCCGTTCGCAAGGTCCTGCGTCTGCTTGCCAATTTAATCGGCTCGCTGGCGCTTACCGTGAGGCCGCGACAATTAATCGAGGCAGAAAATCTAGTCGTACGCCGCCAGCTGGCGCTTCAAGGAGCGCGGGATAAGGCCTCGACGAAGCGCAACGGCGTGGGAATGGGCCTATCGATCAGTCGCGCGATGGTCGAGGCGCACGGAGGCGTGCGTCGGCCCGACGCTGACCATGTTGGCGGCGCCACCAAGTGACTGTCCACGAACGTCAGTGCGCGATCGTGCGATTGCTGCGCCAAATCTTGTTTTGCACTTGGATGATGCCGTACAGGAGCTGCTCTGCGCTCGGCGGGCAGCCCGGTACGTAGATGTCGACCGGAACGATTCGGTCGGAGCCACGAACGACGGAGTAGGAATAATGGTAATAGCCGCCGCCGTTGGCGCCGGAGCCCATCGAGATCACCGAGCGCGGCTCGGCCATCTGATCGTAGACTTTGCGCAGCGCCGGCGCCATCTTGTTGCACAACGTGCCCGGCACGATCATGAACTCGTAGGAAGGAACATTGCGCGGGTTCTTGGCAAGTTATTCGACCGGATCGGAAGATTTTCCGGATAGGCTTACCGTCTGCAAAAACACCGGCGCCTCCGTCGGCTTATTCACCTCGGCCGATCTTCGTCAAGATCGTATATCGACAATTTTGGCGCAGCTTTCTTCGATGGGCTGCGACAAAAACTCTAATGCTTCGACGAATCTCGACGTCTGTCAGCTCGCGATACGCACATACGACGTACTCGATTTTTGTCGCCTCATCACGCACGAAGTGCTCAACCCCTGGCAATTCCATCGAGATGTGTGCGCTATCGGCGCGCTTCCAAATATTTGCGCGTCTTCTCAACCTCTATCGCCAAGCGTTCGCGGGCATCTTCGAGTGCGACGAATGCGTCTGTTTCACCATCAGGCCGCGGCTGCGGATTTTCAAATGCTGCGATCGTTTTCTTCTCGGCGCGCTCGTCGGCTGCGCAAAGCCTTTGCAATTCCGGGCTGTTGTTCACATTGCCTCCCATGTTGGATGCGCCGCAGCACGTCGGGCCTGCTGGCGCGCTTATGACGGCCGACAGTGCCGTACAGCGGCACCGGCGAGCCCTTGTTGCGCCCCAATTCCTTCGCTGCAAGCGGCGTGCCATTGGCAACCGCCGGCGCGGGCAGGCGGACTTGCGTTTTCAAAACACGGGCAACAATAGTGCCTTGGCGAACATCCTGCGCCGGGTCTGCGACGACTCGCCAAGCCTGGTTGGCCGTGGGCGATCTCTACCGTGTCATCAATGTCTTCGCCGACCATCCTGGCGGGTGCTTCACTTGCCGGTACTCGGGACCGCAGCCGATCGAATTCGGGCCACTGCAGCATGAGTGGGTTCCATGCTTGCGGGCTAACACCTGGCCGGCAACAATTCCCGCGCGAGGTTGCGCCGAATGGGAACGCGAGCCCGGAAGCGATGACGAAACTCATGGGTCGCGATAGGGGCAGGCTTCCCGGCGGTGGGACGCCTGCGAAGGCTGCCTTCAGCGCGGCAGCGTGGCCCTGACATTCATCGCCTCCCGTTAAGCCGATCGGGGCCCTGTCCCGTCTCGTGAAGTTGTACCTCGACGCAAGCAAATAGAAAGCGTCGTAGTGCAAGCTGCGAGACGACAACGAAGGGCCGAGGAGCAGTTATGGGCGAGCCACCACCGATCGAACAAACAGAGAGCAGCTCGCTCGGCATCGCATGGGATGACTTCATGCGAGAGATCGAGGAAGCTCGCGCCTTGAGCGAGTGCGGCGCGAAGCGGCCAGCGATCGACGACGCGATGCGCTACGTGCGCCAGTTGCTCGGCGTGGTCGAATTGGAAATCGCGAATAGCCACGTCGTGACGGCGGTGGGTGCGCGCGAGACGCTCGCACGACTCCGCGATCGGCTGCAATCTTTGGAGAGCGAGGTCGCGCCGGTGCGGCATTGATAAACAAATCAAACCGGCCCGGCGCCATTAACGTGCGACCGCGCCAGGCGTTAGTTGCTCGAGGTCGACGACTCGGGCGTGCGACGATGCGGCTCGACGGCACGCTTCGTCGGCGGCTCGCGCCTGATCAAGCTATCGCCCGCGGCGCGGCATTCCGGCGCTTCATCGCTAAAAACCCCCGCATAGGACGCGGGCGTGGCGAAGGCGCTTACGTGTCCCGCTTCTCGCCCCTGCGTCTTTTCGCCGCTGCGGGTGCGTTGAAGGGCGAAACGGGTCAGGTTCGGCGGTTGCCGCTCACTTCTTGGCGGCGATTACCTCGACCTCGACGAACATACCAGGGCGAACGAGCTGATTCACGATGGATAACATGAAAGCGGGACGTAATTCACCTAATCATTTGACCAATGCGGTCAATTAGGGGCGACAGATGAACACGCTCCTTGTTGCATTACGACCAGCTGTCGCCACCGCCAGCGCCGCCGCTAAATCCGTCATCCCAGGAGCCGTTGTCGGCGACGCCAAAGTCATTGCCACCTAAGTCCGGGTTGATCGATGGATCTATACCAGCATCGTTTCCATGTACCGTGGGGATCACTTCACCGGTTGGTCGTCCATCAATCAAATGATGGGCGAGCGCTTCGCCCGCCACGATGCCGCCGCCGATGGCCGCCCCGGTCGCAAGGCTTCCGAGTAGACCCGATCCCATGCCGCCCGACCCCATCGGACCTCCAGCGAACGGCTGCCCCGGCGCTCCCGGGACGTAGCCGGACGGGCTAACCGCAAGGATAGAGGTCGGACTACGTTGGCGCATTGCCACGAACGCAACAACGATCACTGCCACGATGGCCACGCCAATGAGCATCAGCCACGGTATTCCGCCACTCGACGACGCGCCGTCTCTCTCGGCGACGGCCTGCGTGATGCCGCTGGGGACACTTATTTCCCGGCGCAACGCCGCCACCGCCTGGGGCTTGGCGAACGGCAATCCTGGCTCCAGCCGCTCCGCTGTGCTGAGTTCGGATTGGGCGCCGGCCATGCGTCCCTGTTTGGCCAGCAGCTCAGCCTCAACGTAATGCGCCTTGGCACTGTCAGGGTGCGCAACGAGGACGTCGCTCATCATCCGCTGCGCCTCGGTCAGGTTGCCGGATTCGGCGGCTTGATAGACCTGAGTCAGCGTGGGTTCGGCCGCCCCAGCTGATAGCGCCAACGACGCCGCTAGGGCAAGAATCAGGACTCTCAGCATCGATTTCGAAGACATAGCTATGCTCCGTTTTTCACTGAGCCTTTAGATCGGCACGGATTCACTTGGTTCAAGCCCCCCTCAGCCAAACAGCGGCCGCGGGCTTCTTGCCTGCGATGCATTGCGCCAGCTCCCTCGAACCAAAATCACGGAATTTAGCTGACCCGAATCGTCCGAGGGCCAAATCATTTTGATTCTAGTACGCTGGTGCTTTACAGCCTCGGAGGTGGGTATGGCAAAGCGATTCAAGATCGCCTGGTCACGAGAGCCCGACAAGAAAGATTACCCTGCCGCAGAACGGTATCTCTGCCTGATATTCGCGCCCGAGGAAGCTGCAGAAATTACCGCCAGACTGCACAAGGCACCTGTTACTCGGCAAGTAGCGCGCGACGTATTGCGCGCAGCTGTCAGCTCGATGATTGGTATCAGTGACTCGGACGAGGAGCGGGACAAGATACTGGCCGGCGAGAAAGTCTCGCCGTTACTACTCGTTAGCCACGAAGCGACGGGTGGCGTGATCGTCGCCGACGGGTTTCATCGACTCTGCACGATCTTCAGAATTGATCAGATGTCGATGGTTCCGTGCAAGATCGTGGTCTCAGCTGGGTAGGGCGACGGTCTCCGGTCGTTTACCTGTATGCGATACTGCTTTCGCCTGCGTTCGGTCGCACCGGCTGCCGGCGCCTCGCAGAACGCGAGTTCTGGGGCGTTCGCGTCCTTGTGGCAGCAGCTGGCGCTTCTCACTCATGGACCGCCCAACGGGGCAAGCTTGCTCGCTAATACTAAGACAGCATGAGTGCGTGAATTCTCCGCACGGGTAGGCTCGAAGCAACGGTGCGATTGATCACTGCTTATCGTGCAGCGGGGGTGTCGACAGGCTGGCGATTATTACTGGTATTGGATATGAATATTCTCTAATCTTCGCAGCGACGCGGAGCGCATACTTTTTGCGAATGACACGATCTACCGTACACAATGGCTTTTGAATACCAATCAGCTAGGCGCAGACTTCCGCCCAAGACCCGGGGTCTCATCGCGCCAAGCCTTAAGCGCTCGATTGCAATTTTGGCTCGGACCGTATTATTAATCGTTGTCCCAGCGGCTCTCCTTGCGGTATTAGTCCTAGTTGCGAGCTGGTTGTCGCGTTAGCTTGCGACGCTGTTCATTGCCGATCGCGTGTGGGCCGGCGCGAGGCGCTCCAGCTACTTCCTAGTCGCCGTCGCCAAGAGGCCTAGCAATTCGTTTGCTTGCCGATTGTGAGCCGCCTGCCGTACAAGGACGTCGGCGGCATTCACCGCATGCCCATAGTACATTTCATTCCAATCGTCTGCAGGAGTGACCGCGGTTCCACTCAAGTCTAGCCCAATGAAGCCGCCTTCTGAACGGCTAAACGATACGAAGTCGGCGACGAGTTCCGTTCTTGCACCACGACCGACCGGTCCTACGGCGATCGATATATCGCCACCCATATGAAAGGCATTCGACAACAATCGTTGCAGTCCGGCGTCCGTCATCACAAGTGTGACGACATCGGTCGACGCAACGCCGGCTTGAATCCCAACACTTGCAGCGACCAAAGTGTAAAACGCTGGCCCAACCCAGTGACTAGTCTTAGGATCGTGTGCCACCGCTAAAGCTCGACCGCCGGAGCCTCCAACGACAAGTGCGGCCTTGATGATTCCAGGTGCAATGAACAGGGCTCTGGCGCGTGCCAGGTTAAGTCGCAGCCAATCCATATCCGGGTCGGCCAGGAAATCGCTCAGTGTCACCACGGCTGCCGTAACGAGCGAGCGCTGGTCTGCCTGGGCGAGCGCCGGTATGGCGTAAAGCATGATCGAGAAAGCAAGCAGGGATGCGACGCAGCCTCGCCCGATTTGCTTGAGTCCGGAGATTAGGTGCATCGTGGCATTCTAGCGCTTGCATGGGTAGGTACGCCCATTTGTTCGACGTTCGTTGTCGCTATCCGCTACCGCCTCGCTTTCTTGTGCTCGGCACTTCCACCGGCGGCCAACTGCAGCCCGACGTCTCAATCTCGGAACGCAGCGGTCAGCGGCGCTTGCGACCTGGTGTCGGTCGTTGCGACCAAGACGCAGAGCCTGTGCCGAAATGCCAGTTATGGCGGTGTTCTCGCTTGCAAAACAGAAAGCAAGAGCCCCGTCAGAGAAGGATTTGCTATGGTTACCGACTTTTATTCGGATAGACCGTTGGCGACGGCGAAGCCCAAGCCTGCCAAGCCGAGGTGAAAGAAAGCAAGGAGAGGCGCTGGAATACATGTTAAGCGCTGAGGATTGCGAAGCTGATCTGGCCGAAGGATACGGCTAGGACCGCTGTCTCCCGTGTCCGCCGGTTAGCAGACAGCCGCAGGAATTCCGTCGCCCTTGCGTTGGCTTTTAATCGGGCGTATTCGCCATCGTAAACGACCCTTACTTTGGCGACGGAATCGCCGCTTTCGCCCGCAACTTGTTCGATCGCGAGCTCGTGTTGAACGTTGGTGTTGATTTCGACAATGCTACGCGGCGAATTGTCCAACTCGCCGAAAGTTAGTCCAAGTGGTTGGCGGGCTGTCGAGTTTCCGGTCGTCGCTCTCGCAGAATTCGGAGCGCCGTTCCACTGGGCTGTGGGGAAATCCGTGCGTAGATCGAGGGGACAGAGAAGGGACAGAGGGGTTGGTCCGCCTAGCCGCGATAAGAGAGGGGATACTCTAGTCACGACAAAGAAACGATACCCGGCTCGGCGCCGCACGTATGTCGGCGAGCGAGAGGCGGCCTTGTAGGAAATGCGATGATTCTGGAGAGCTGCATCGGCGTGTGCTAACGCACTGACTGCCGGTTGTTGCGTAGCTCGCGACCATTATTGGAACTGGGTACTGCGCGCCAGGCCTTACTGCAACCCTCGGATGTGTTCTCGATCGATCGCACCGGACACGTCCAACGCCAGAGGAGGACCACGTCGTGCTGTCCTACATTGCAATCAGACAGCCGCCGATGACGGACTCATGGCGTCGGGCGTAAAAGAATTCATCCTCCCCGCAGGGATTGGATTGTCACAACGAGGTGTCGTTCGGGGTCGCGTTTCCTAGGGATAGAGAATTCGACCCGAACGTGTTTTGCTTAAGTCGACGCGACAAACACATTTTTGAGGAGCTAAAAATGGCAACGACCAATAACACGATGGGTAGTGTGATTTCATCGGAGAAGGTGGAAGGCACGGCAGTCTATAACGCCGCGGGCAACAAGCTTGGCTCAGTGGACGACCTGATGATCGACAAGATCAGCGGCCAGGTTCGCTACGCAGTGATGGAGTTTGGTGGCTTTTTGGGAATCGATACCGACCGCTATCCGCTCCCATGGAAAATCCTGAAGTACGATACGACGTTGGGTGGCTATGTCGTCCCCATCGACAAAGCGACGCTCGAGAAGGCGCCCAAGTATTCCGCTGATCGTATTCCGGCGTACGACGCGGAATACGGACAACGTCTGAACGGGTACTACGGCGTCGAGTATTAGTGCATGGCGATGTCGGCAGCCGAGCTTCCGACTAAGATTTGCCGAGGTCAATGCAGCGTACTCGCCGCAATGCAGAGCCTGGCGTGACTGCGCTCTGGGTGAGCGGACGGCCGATTTACGAACGTCGCACAGTGACGGCGTAGGTTGGCCCTCGGCATCTAGGTATTTTCATGGGTACGCCCGCATCCAGACAACCTGACACAACGCGGTCCATTTTCTATGCGCTTGGGGCCAACGTCGCGATAGGGGTAAGCAAGGCGTGCGGCGCAGCACTAACTGGCTCAGGGGCGTTGCTGGCGGAGAGCTTTCATTCCCTTGCCGATACCGCCAATGAGGTGCTGCTTTTGCTGGGCCGCAAACAGGCGAAATTGCGGCCCTCTGCGCGTCATCCGCTCGGCCACGGGCGGGAAACTTACTTCTGGTCGTTCGTCGTAACGATCCTGCTATTCAGCGTTGGCGGCATCTTCTCCATCTATGAGGGGGTTCGTAAGGTATACGAGCCGGCGACGATAGAGAAGCCATGGATAGGAGTGGCGATTCTACTGTTTGCGATGCTTGCTGAGGGCCTCTCGTTGCGGACCGTACTTACACAGGTTGGCAAGGTTCGTGGCGAGCGGAGCCTATGGTCCTGGTTTCGAGAGACCCGACGAAGCGAGCTGATCGTGGTTCTAGGCGAGGATCTGGCTGCGATCGCGGGCCTCAGTGTGGCTTTACCCGCGCTGCTCGTCACCATCGTTACTGGCAACACCATCTATGACGCGATCGGAAGCATGGCCATTGGCGCGTTGCTCATGATTGTCGCTTCCGGTCTCGCG
Organism: uncultured beta proteobacterium; assembly: GCA_963732105.1. Lineage (GTDB taxonomy): Bacteria > Pseudomonadota > Gammaproteobacteria > Burkholderiales > Casimicrobiaceae > PALSA-1003. The sequence goes on along the minus strand of CAVSYL010000010.1, from coordinate 256,101 downwards.
ATCGAAATCAAAAGCCTGCTGATCGGCGAAAGTGCATCGCCCGGAACGCGACGGGCTCTACGTCGATTTTTGAACTCGCGGCCACAGATTCTGGAAATCGGTGAACTGGTGACGTTGCAACATGGCGACGATCTCATCGTTGCTATCACGGCGCACATGAAGAACACCGGAACAAGTCGCGAGCTGGTTGGCACGATCGCGGAGTGCAAGGCGGCCGTTCAGGCGGCATTTCCTCAGATAAGGTGGATCTTTTTCGAGCCGATAGACGGATAGTCAACGGCCCGGTGCCGCAACCAGGCCGCCGCCAGGACATAAAATGGAGGATATTTCTGAGCGACATCCCGGTTCGCGATCGGTAGCCACGCTTGCCCTAGGTGCCTTGGGCGTTGTCTACGGCGATATCGGCACCAGTCCGTTGTATACCGTCAAGCAAATTTTCATCGGTTTCGGCGGTATACCTTTAACGCAAGCCAACGTCGTCGGCGTCGTATCGGTAATCTTTTGGGCGTTGATCATCGTCGTGTCGCTCAAGTACGTTACGCTAATTTTGCGAGCAGATAATCACGGCGAGGGCGGCATCATGGCGCTCCTCGCTCTGGCAAGCAACGCCGTTAAGGAACTGCCGCGATTGCGCCACTTTCTACTGCTGGCAGGCGTATTCGGGGCAGCCCTATTTTACGGCGACGGGGTCATTACCCCAGCAATTTCGGTATTGAGCGCGGTCGAAGGTCTCCAGGTCGCGGCCCCAAGCCTTTCGCCTTACGTGGTGCTCGTGACCGTGATCATTCTTGTCATGCTTTTTCTGGTGCAGCGGCGTGGGACCGCGAGCGTCGGCAAACTGTTTGGCCCAATCATGATGGCCTGGTTTATGGTCATCGCGTTGGCAGGCGCCCTCAATCTCCACGCCGCACCGGCGGTGCTGGCGGCGCTCAACCCATATTACGGGCTTCGATTCCTCTATCAAAATGGTTGGGTCGCCTTTGTTGGACTCGGTGCGATTGTGCTCGCGTTAACGGGTGCCGAGGCGTTGTATGCCGACATGGGTCACTTCGGGGCAGGGCCGATCCGCCTCGCGTGGTTCAGCTTTGTCTTCCCCGCGCTGGCGCTTAATTATCTGGGCCAGGGAGCCCTAATCTTGAGTGACCCCCAATCAATTGCCAATCCGTTTTACCTATTGTTCCCGACGTGGCTGCTATATCCGATGATCGGACTCGCGACGGCGGCGACGGTCATTGCCTCGCAAGCGGTAATCACTGGTACCTATTCGATGACGCAACAGGCAATCCAACTCGGGTTCCTGCCGCGGACCCACATTGTTCACACTTCCGCCGAGACGGAAGGACAAATCTACATCCCAAGCATCAATCTAATGCTGTTATTGGCAGTCGTTGCCGCCGTCGTTGGATTCGGGTCGTCGACAAACCTGGCGTCAGCCTATGGCATCGCCGTGACCGGTACGATGCTAATTACAACCGTGTTGACATTTTTTGTGGTGCGCTACGCCTGGGGCTACAGCTGGGTACTTTGTATTCTTGCCACCGGATTCTTTCTGGTGATCGATGTCGCTTTTTTTTCGGCAAATACGCTGAAAATTGCCCAAGGAGGTTGGTTCCCGTTGACGATCGGTCTAGGCATCTTCATCGTCATGACAACCTGGAAACGCGGCCGGGAGATTTTGGTGGCCCACTTGCGAGAGTCTCAGAAGCCGCTCAAGCCATTCCTCGACGCACTGGTGCTGGACAACATTCCGCGGGTTTCCAACACCGCAATATTCCTTGTCGCGAACCCAGAGGGCGTGCCGAACGCACTATTGCATAATCTCGCCCACAATCAGGTGCTTCATGAGCGTGTGATCTTCTTGGCGATTATCTATCGGGAAATCCCATACGTCCCAATCGATCAACGGGTGCAAGTTGAGTCCTTATCGCGCGGCTTCTACCGAGTTAGCGTGTTCTATGGGTTCATGGACAAGGCAGATCTCATCGCCGCCTTGGAAGCGTGCCGTGGCGGTGGCCTCGAGTTCAACTTAGCTGCGACATCATTCTTCCTAAGTCGGGAGATTATTGTGCCGACGCCAGGCGGTGGCATGGCCGACTGGCGCGAACAGCTTTTTGCCACAATGACTACGTTGGCCGGCAACGCGGCAGACTACCTCAACATTCCACCCAATCGGGTCATTGAGGTCGGTACAAGGATGGAGATTTGAAGGTCTCAGCATTCGGGCTAGTCGGCTCCATGCCAATGCCAAGCAGGCGATATTCGGTGCCCAACACGACGTGCGCTTGATGAAATCCCGGGCGCCACAGCCGGACGAGAAGTCGGTTCTTAAAAAGCTTGGTCCGGGTCTGATTACCGGTGCCGCCGACGACGATCCGAGCGGCATCGCCGCTTACTCCCAAGCCGGCGCGCAATTCGGATATAGCCTGCTATGGACGTTGTTTCTCACCTATCCGCTCATGGTAGGCATTCAGCTCGTAAGCGCAAGAATAGGTCGCGTGAGCGGGCACGGACTCGCCGGCAACATGCGGCGCCACTATCCGGCCCCGATCCTTTATGGATTGGTGGGTCTGCTGCTGGTGGCGAATGCAATCAACATCGGGGCCGATATCAGCGCCATGGCGGACGCACTCGCACTCCTGATTGGCGGCCCGCGTCATGCATACATCGTGGCGATCGGGCTGCTTTGCGTCACCCTTCAGGTCTTCATCTCCTACGTTCGTTATGTCCGTGTGCTCAAGTGGCTGACGCTCTCTCTGTTCGCCTACGTCGGCGTCGTATTCACGGTCGATATTGCGTGGGGAGAGATGGTGCGCGGAATCCTGCTCCCAACGATAAATTTGAAGGCGGACTACATCACCACCGTGGTCGCCATCTTCGGAACGACGATCAGTCCCTATCTATTCTTCTGGCAGGCATCGCAGGAATGTGAAGAATTGCGCGCGGTCAAAGCGGATAAGCCGCTGCACAACCATCCGGAACAAGCGCTCCGCCAAATGCGGCGTATGAGATGGGATACCGCAATAGGCATGGGCTTTTCGAACCTCATTGCTTTCTTCATCATGCTGACTACCGCGGCCACGTTGCACTCGCATGGGATAACCGACATTCAGTCATCCGCGCAGGCCGCGGAAGCCTTGCGTCCGCTAGCAGGTCGATTCGCGTTTCTCCTCTTCAGCATGGGCATTATCGGGACGGGACTGCTCGCGGTTCCTGTGCTCGCGGGCTCCTCAGCCTTCGCGCTCGCGGAGACCTTTCGATGGCGGCGAGGCTTGGATCTCGCGCCCCTGCGAGGCGCGAGATTTTACGGTGTCATTGCGGTGTCCACTCTTATCGGTGTTGCGCTCGGATTTAGTCCCATCGATCCTATCAGGGCGCTGTATTGGGCCGCCGTAGTCAACGGTGTCATTTCAGCGCCTATCATGGCGACGATGATGTTCATGTCGGCCAATCCCAAAGTGATGGGCTCATTTGTGATTGGAACCCGGTTGAAACTGCTCGGCTGGGTTGCAACCGTCGTTATGGCAGCGGCTGTAACCGTCATGCTCGTGCAATTTCTATTATGATCCGTCAAGAACGCTGCTCGGTATCGATGCCTTCCTTTCTCATCGGTTGTATCGCTTGATGTGCCGTACGACAATGACGGCCCTGCCGAAAGGCGCCAGCGCGGCGTAATGGCACTTTCCGGGCGCGCCTTCCTGCGACCGCTAACGCTCTTCGCCGCGCGGCCGGGAGCGAACTTAGAACGAGCAGCCGGCCAGGTCCGCGTGAGCGATTTCAGAAGCCGTTGCAGGTGTCGCCCGAGCCGAGTTTTCGGCGCCGATTTAGGTAAAGAGGTGCTGAACATGACCACGCCGTCCGCCACAGCGGAACGATGGCCGATGAGGCACCAAAGGCAGACGGCGCAGACTCGTAGCCTGAAACCGCTGCGAGGCAGCTTCATCAACGCAAGGACGGCGCTGACTAGAGCAGCCATGCACCCGACAAGCGATTAATCAATCGGGGCCACGGCGCTGCCGGAAGAATAATTTAATGACAACAAGAATAAATACTCGCGGTGAATTCTCCGCACCGTGAGTGCCTCACCGGTATGTCGCTGAAGTCCTCCGGCTGAACGATGCACTGGTCCTAAGGTACTTGGTGTTAACCGAGCGGTGAACCGTCTAAGACGGCTACGCCTTCCATGGAACGCGCAAGCTGGCACTTCGAGGTCCCATCTACCGGCGAAATCGCCGTTGGACTCGGAGATTGCCAGTCTGCAAAAAGCATGGCGTGGTAGTGATCCCAACACACGAGACACGGCTCGCCAACGTCTGTAGCAACTGAGGCGAACGCGACTTCGCGGCAGCGGGTGGCGGCGGCATTTCGAATACCGTCAGTCATGGCGAGCATTGCGGTGCAGTCCCAAAAATTAGTGAGTTTATTGGGAATTCAGCGCAGTGAAATCGATTGAGAGACTATTCATTTGTAGGCTGGGCGTTACAGGATGTAGGAGATAATGGAACAAAATATTGGAGAAATTTCAGCCCGAACGCGGGTATGCGGTCAAGAACAGACGCTCTCGTGCTCGCGATCGGCGACAGCTTTTCCTCTGGCGCATATAGTCGTGCACCCGGCTCTGGTCTGGAATGCCGATCGGCGTGGTAGCCCTAGGTCCGGATGTCTGTGGAGCTCGAGCTTCGCCCTGCTTTTGTATAGATGAGCAGGCGCAAGTCTTTGAACGTCAAGTCCGAATCGTGCGCCGCGCGACAGTCATCGTCGATGCGTACCTGCGGGCAAATGTCGACGGCGGCCGTCATCGACTGGGAACTAATCACGCGGCTACCTCCATGGGCGCGGATTCTTCAGCGAAGCTGCGCGGGATCGATCCGACAATACCGGCGCACACGCCCGACGACGCAATCGCCTCGCGCCATTGTGCGTGCGATTGGGGCGAAGTCCAGACGTCGAGGTGCAGCCGAGATAATGCGACTGGATCGTTCAACAGACGCACCTTCTGCGCCGCGGTCAATTGCGCCGGACCGTTCTGCAGCGCAAAGCGCACGAGCTCGTGGCGTCCGCTTCGTAGCGCACCGTCCTGATCGAAGCGCGCAACACCGGCAGCGCACGACAGCGCATTGACCACCGGATCGACGACGGCTTCGACGAAGCCCGGCGGCCTGGGCGCAGCGCTCGCGCCTTGCATCATCGATTGTATTTCCGGCGGAGGACGCATTTCTTCGGGGATCACGAACAGGCCTGCCTTGCGCAGACGACGGCCGACGGCTACGCGGCTTGTCAGAACTGATAGCGGGATCGACACTATCAGCGCACCGACGACCGGCAGCAGCCACCACACGTACGACGGACTGAGCCAGTACACAACCCCGGCCCAGAGCATGCCCAGCAGCGTGTGGCCGCCGTGCCGCGCTGCGGCTTCGCGCCAGGTCGTTTCGGCGTCTTCGCGCTGGGGAGATTTCCAATGAAGCGTCCAGCGCGAGAATGCGCCAACCACGAACTGGGTATGAAAGAGCATCCTGATCGGCGCCAGCAGCGCCGACAGCGCGAATTCGCAGAGCATGCTCCCTCCCAGGCCCAAGGCGCCTCCATAGCGTGTCGCTCCTTTCACCCAGAGCAGCGTCACCGCCAGTATCTTGGGAAGGAAGAGGAGCACCGCGGTAGCGCTGAACAAGGCGACCGCCCATTCGGGATGCCATTCCGGCCATAGCGGGAAAAGCTGGAAAGGCTGCACGAAGTATTTCGGCTCGCTCAACGTGTGAACCGCGACCAGAGCCGTCGAAAGGACCAGGAAGGTGAACCACAACAACGCCGAGAGGTAGGCCATGACGCCGCTCATGAAGACCGCGCGGTGCGCGACGTGCAGGCCCTTCATCGTGAACAGGCGGAAGTTCATCAAATTGCCCAGACACCACCGTCGGTCTCGCGTGAGCTCATCGATGAGATTGGGAGGCATTTCCTCGTAGCTGCCGGCGAGGTCGTAGGCGATCCACACGGCCCAGCCTGCGCGGCGCATCAGGGCAGCCTCGACAAAGTCATGCGAGAGGATTTCCCCCGACAGGATGCCGCGGCCTGGCAGACGGCGCAGGGCGCAGTGGCGCATGAATGGCGCGATGCGAATGATCGCATTGTGGCCCCAGTAGTGCGATTCGCCGAGCTGCCAGAAGTGCAGACCCGCGGTAAATAGCGGCCCATAGACGCGCGTCGCGAATTGCTGCACCCGTGCGTAGAAGGTGTCGCGTCCCGCGGCGCGCGGTGCAGTTTGGATGATGCCTGCGTTCGGATTCGCCTCAATCACCCGTACGAGTGCGGTCAGGCAATCGCCGCTCATCACGCTGTCCGCGTCCAGCACAACCATGTAGCGATAGTTCCTGCCCCAACGCCGGCAAAAGTCGGCGACATTGCCGCTCTTGCGCTTGATCCGATGCTGGCGCCAACGGTAGAAGACGCGGCCGAAGCCGCCGACGGCGCGGCACAAATCGACCCAGGCAGCGATTTCGGCGACGCGGATATCGGGATTGTTGCTGTCGGAGAGCACGAAGAAATCGAAGTGATCGAGCTCGCCGGTGCGCTGCAGGGAATCGTAGGTCGCGCGCAGGCCGGCGTAGACTCGCGCGACGTTTTCATTGCAGATCGGCATGACGATCGCGACGCGCGCGCCAGGATCGATCGGTGAGTCGCGCGCAGCGCTCTGCGAAATGGCGAAGCGGTCGCCGTCGAACAACAGCAGCACGAAACCCGCTATTGCAGTCCAGAAGCCAGCGGAGATCCACCCGAAGAGGATGGTGAAAAAGATCAGGATTGCAACTTCGAGGACCTGCTGGCCATGGTAGGGCAGCACGGCGCTCATGAAGTTGGCGGCGATGTAGGTCTGGCAAACGACCAGGCCTGCGATGACAACGCGACGAAATCCCGCGGCCTGATGCCACCGTCCGATGGGATCGGGTGAATCCGATACGGTCTGTGCGGTAGGCGCAGAAGCATGCGGAATCTCGTCAGCCGTCCGTCTGGAAATGGGAACCCGCCGCAGCCATCGTCCGAGCAGCGCGCGCGGCCACCGTCGCGCGGCCATCGGAGTCCGCGCGACAGGCGGGCTTGTCACTAGGCGTTCGCGGCCGAGCGCATCCTTGTCGATCTTCGGAGCCTGACCATCCTGTCGCGCGTACGCCAACTCGAGGCGACGCTGAATCGACGGATACGCCGCGTTGTCGGGATGATCGCACGACCTAGATAGCGCTTCGCTGGAACGGGCCTGATGCAGCATCGACATCACGCCACCGACCCCGTCGGCTTGACGAGCGTCGAGCAAGGACAGACCGCGACGTTGATCTGGCGAGAGCGAAAGTCGATCAATATAACCGCTACACGCGCCGAGCTCGTCCAAGTCGATTGTAGGACGCAGCCCCACAGGCGGGATGGCGTTTTCTTCGAATCCCGCGGGTATCTGCATGGGCGCTACTCCACTGATTGTGCGGATGCGCCCGGCCCAAGCGGAGGACAAGGGCTCACCCATTGCCCCGCCGTCCGCTGACACGGTCCACCCTAACGTTAAGTGTCCCCCAGGCGCCAAATATTGCGAATCGGCTGATCGCCAATTCGCGCGTAGGAGATCGGGCATCTCGGCGTAAGGCTGAGTTGAGGGTCTGTGACCAACCACCGCTCGATGGCGCTATTCGCGCATTGGCGATGCCTTGTAGGCGAGTTCTCCGTCCGGCCAAAAAGTGCTGCCTCGCTGGGCGGTCGAAGCGATCGCTGCCCATGACAAGTGGACCTTCGCACCGGCCGGCAGTTTCCACCGCGCAAAATCCGGTGTGCGGTCATCGCGCCGTGACCTCAGAGCGCGGCAGGCGGCGGCTCGTCGAGCGCGCGTCCCTGTGTCGCGATCACTTTGGAATAGAAGAGCGCGCTGTCCTTCGGCGTTCGCTTCAGGCTGTCGAAGTCGACATGCACGATGCCGAAGCGCTTGGCAAAGCCGTGCGACCACTCGAGGTTGTCGAGCATCGACCACACGAAGTAGCCTCGCAGGTCGACGCCGCGCCCGATGGCGGCGTGGACGGCTCTGATATGTTTGCGCAGATAGTCCACGCGCAACGGATCCTCGACGCGCTCGTCTTCCACGGTCGGAGGGTCGAAGAAAGCAGCGCCATTCTCGGTGATGTACACCGGCGGGTTTCCATAGCGTTGCATCACCCAGACGAGCGTGTCGGTCAAGCCATGTGGGTAGACCTCCCAGCCCGTCTCAGTATGAGTCGCGCGTTTTTGCAGGACTCGCGCTGCGCCGAGCAGCCATGCCTCGGGTTCGCATCGCACCACGCTGCGCGTGTAATAGTTGACGCCGAGAAAATCGATCGGCTGAGCGATGAGTGCAAAGTCCTCCTCCGGCCACGCGGGCCACGCCTCGCCGAAGATCTCTTCGAGTTCCTCGGGATAGCGGCCCAGGAACACCGGATCGAGGAACTGCCGGTTCATGTAGGCGTCCGCGCGGGCAGTTGCCGCGAGATCGGCCGCGTCATCGGACGCGGAATACTTGGGCTCGAGATTGACCACCAGGCCGATGCGGTGCCGGCCTTCGCTGCGATACACGCGCACGGCCGCGCCATGGGCGCGCAGGAGGTGGTGGGCGGCGATGGGTGTTTCGAACCGGTTGCGGTGCCCGGGCGCGATCGCGCCGTGGAGATAGCCGCCGTCGGTTACTACCCAGGGCTCGTTCAGCGTCGCCCACATCCTGACCCGGTCGTCGAGCTTGCGAAACATGATCGAGGCATAGTCGGCGAACCAATCGGCGATGTCGGGGTTCAGCCAGCCCCCCAGGTCGTCGAGCGCCGCCGGAAGATCCCAGTGGAAGAGGGTGACCGAGGGCTCGATGCCGTTCTTCAGCAGTTCATCGACCAGCCGGTCGTAGAAATCCAGGCCCACGGGATTCACCGGACCCCGACCTCGCGGCAGTACCCGGCTCCACGAAATGCTGAAGCGGTACGCGTTCATTCCGAGGCGGCGCATCAGCGCCACATCGTCGGCGTAGCGCCGGTAGTGATCGCACGCGATGTCCCCGGTCTCGCCGTCGCGAATCATGCCGGGCGTGTGAGCGAAGCGCTGCCAGATGCTCGGGCCCGCGCCATCGGCGAGGGGAGAGCCCTCGATCTGATACGCCGACGTTGCGCTGCCCCAGAGGAAGTTAGAGGGAAACTCGATTGTTTCGGTCATCGCGGTTCTTTCTGTTCTTGTTCGTTCGCTGAAAACGTGCGCTCTAGCCTGGCTGACCACGAGCATCGTCCGAACGACTCCGTGAATGCGCTTTGTCCGAGTCGAGCGGACTTCCGCCATCGAATCCTTCGACGACGACTCGTGCCGGGAGTTCGTCGATGTGAAGCTCGTTGCCTTGCCAGCGCGCGGCGCGGCCGTTGACGAGCGTCGCGCGCGGAGCGTCCTTCCACGGCCAGACAAAGACGAAATGCCCGGGCGGTCGCGATCCCGCCTCCAGGGTTAGCACTGTCCGCCTGCGTTCCTTCCTCAGCGAATAGCTTAGCAATCCGTGCGGAGTGCGCAGATTGCGCACGCTGATGCCGGCACCGTCGAGCCACGCCGGCGGAATGCCGGCAGCGAGCACGATCGCCTGATCGACATTGCGCTCGTAGGCGAAGAGGTCGAGCACCGAGCCGATGAAGTCCGACGCGACCCATGCGTGCGGCATGTCGCCGACGAAGCGCGCTTTTGCTCGATCGCGCCCGATCACCTCGGGCCATTGGTGCCACGCCGCGGGGTCGCCTGTCCGTCGAGAAAGAACGCGAGCAGTTCCTGCGAGCGGTCGCGCCATCCGAGGCGTATGAACGTACCGACGTTGCGAAGCTCGTAGGGCGTGTAGGCGTCCCACGCCGTGTCCCCGTCGCGCCGGTCGATGAACTCGCGCCAATAGCGCTCGTACGTCGATTGCACCCATGCCGGAGGAAGATCGCGCACGTCTCCGCGCGGCGCGAAGGCGATGGTCGTCGACGTGGGATCGAAGTCCCCGAGCTCGGCCGAGCCGGGAATGTAGGCGATGCCGTGCGTCCCGATGGACGCTTGCAGCGAAGCGGACAGATCGCGCCGGAACTCGTCGCGCTGCGCAGCGATTCGTGACGCCGCGTCCGAGTGGCCCAGCGCCGTCGCGATCGACACCGCATCCTCATAGCCCTTCAGCATCCAGAAATCGTCCCAGTACGAATGCATCGGCTTCTCGGAATAGCCTTCGTGACTGATCGACGCCGGCATGAGGCCGTAAAAGGCGCGCCTCGCCGGCGCGAGATTCGCGTCCGTGCGCTCTGACTGCCGCAGCGTCTCGGCGTACAGAATCGCGGCCTCGACGTGCGGCCACATCGCTTCGAGCAATGCCCGATCGTGCGTGTAGCGATAGATTTCCTCCACCAGGAAGATGAATTCTCCCGGGCTGTCGTTCTCGGCCACGGGATCGGCCCCGCGCTCGTCGACGCAGCAGGGCACCTTGCCGCTTCGGAACTGGTGCGGCGCATACCATCGCAGATAGTCCGCGGCGACGTCCGCGTAGCCGAGCCGAAGCAGCGATTCGGAGATCATCGCGCCGTCACGGATCCAGGAGCGTGCGTAGGACCGCGTCCCGGGGCGGAGCATGGGGCCGTCGCGCGTGATGAGCAGATGTGCCAGCGCGGTTCGCATCGTATCGACCAGCGGCTGGGCCGGAGCCGGAACGCGCAGCGAGACGCGATTGAGCTTCGCGCGCCACGCCGTGGCCACGGCATCCTGTTGCCGCGCGATCCATTGCTTCGCGGAAAGTGCGCCAAGACTTGGGGGCGTCGCCGATCCTGAAAGCGGGACAACGAGCCCTACCGTCGCGGCTCCGCGTGGCGGCAACGTAAGCTCGTAGGCAAGCGCGGCCGATGCGTAGCCCGACGGGTCGTGCAGCGCTTGCGCGCCCGACCAATGCCCCTCGGCGAGGACGCGCGGGATCGGACCGTCCTTGAATGAAAAAACGCCTGCGCGGTCGGGCGGCCGCAGCGGGAATATCTCGCGCGTGCCATTTAGGACAAGCGCCGAGCCAGTCCATGCGGCATCGCGGATGGGGCTCATGCCACCGACGGTATTCAGAAACTGCACGGGAGGGTTGACCTGGAAGGGCCGCGCGGCGAGAACGAGCGTGAGCTTCAGCGGTTGCCGGGTACGGTTGGTCAGCTCGTAGCGGACGACGAGTCGGGATTGCGCGCGCGAGCCGGATGCGAAAGACGACACGCGCAGATCCCATTGCGGCCGATGCCAGGTGACGCCGGGCATCGGCAGATAGTCCCCGACGAGGAAAGGCTTCGCCGCGACGTCGGCCCACGTGACCACCTGCGAATCGGTGACGACGAAGGGCTCGATCGAGAATCCGCCTTTGGCGACTTCGAGGGCGCCGTCCTCGGAGAGAAGGCCGGTTTCGCTGCCGCCATCGACGCCGACGAGCGTCCAGCTCGACGCCTCCGCCAGGAACCCGCGCGGGTAGGTCCCGCGCGGCGATGCGCGCGCCAGGCTTTCGAAGAAGGCGTTGGGCGAAGCTTCGGAAGCAAGATCCCCGGTGGCCAGAATTCCGTCGACCGAGAACGACGGCTCCGCATCCTGCGTCTGCGACGGCGCCGGAACGCTTCGCCGCCGATGGAAGCTCGCGCAATCGGAGCTCACTGATATAGACGGAGCCACGTCCGCCGCCGCGCCCGGCACTGACTACGAACTCGATCGCGGCCACGTGCTTAAGCGTTCGATCCTTCGTCGGTCCCCACGCGAATGCAATTTGCCGCTTGTCGATGGTCACGAGCTGCCACTCGCGCGGGAGCGCAACGTTCGGGCGATTGAACCACCACACGTTGTCGCCGCTCGCGTCGACAAGCTTGAACTGGAAATTGTTCACCGGCGCGTCGGCGCGCAGGTAGAACGAGATTTCGTAGTTCGGCGGCAGGTCGAGCGGCAGCGGACGGCGCGCGATCGCATAGCCGGCTGTGCCGGCGAGATCGAAGTCAAGGCGCATGGCGGGTCCGTGAGGGCCCTCGGCGGGCGCGATCGAGGCGCTGACGTCATCGGATGCCGATGGCGCCCACGCTGCCAGCGCGTCGAAACGATCCAGCACGCGCGTCTGCGGCGAGATCGTCGCACCGCGCGCCGACCGGGAAGGCGCACAGGACGAGGGCGATGCCGAGCGCGGCGAGCGCGGAGCCGGCGCCGCGGCAAGGCCGGAGGTCGGCGCGGCGGGTCATCCCTTGACGCTTCCCACCATCAGCCCCTGCAGGTAATAGCGCTGCAGCGAGAGAAAGACGACCAGCACGGGAAGGATCGTCACCACCGATCCCGCCATCATCATCTCGTCATCCTGGACGTGCTCGCGCGACAGACTGGCGAGGGCGACGGGCAAGGTGTAGAGATCCTTGTCGGTGAGCACGATCAGCGGCCACATGAAGTCGTTCCATGTCGCGAGCAGCGTAAAGACCGCGAGCGTCACGATGATGGGCTTCAGCAGCGGCACCACGATCACGCGGAAGATCCGAAACTCGCTGGCGCCGTCGATGCGCGCTGCCTCGAGCAGCTCGTTGGGGATCGACAGCGCGTACTGGCGCACGAGGAAGATGCCGAAGATGCTCGCCATCGCCGGAACGATCACGCCGCCGTAGCTGTTGACCAGGCCCATGTGCTTGAGGAGCAGGAAGAGCGGCACCATGGCCACCTGGCCGGGGATCACCAGCGCGCCGAGCAGTAGCTTGAAAATGCGCTCGCGACCGGCGAATCGCAGCTTCGCAAAAGCGTAGCCTGCCGAGACGTTGAACACCAACGAGACGAGCGTCGCGACCGTCGCGAGGAGAACGCTGTTGGCGAGGTACCGGCCGAGCCCCGCGTGCGCGAAGAGCTCGCGGTAGTTTCCGAGCGTTGCGTGACTCGGAAGAAGCGGCGGCGGAAACGTGGTCGACTCGCCGGGCGGCATCAGCGACGTTGACACCATCCAGAAGAGAGGAAATAGCGTGACCGCCGCGGCGGCGATCAGCAGCCCGTTGACGATCGGCGCGGCGAGCGTGCGCTTCATGTCCAGCCTTCGGGCCGCCGCGTGTAGCGCAGTTGCAGCGCGGTGATGGCGAAAATGACGAGGAAGAGCACGAAGGCGACGGCGGACGCCGAGCCCAGGTTCCACCACTTGAAGCCTTCCTCGTACATGAAGTAGAGGACGCTGACGGTGCTTTGCAGCGGGCCGCCCTGCGTCATCACGTAGGGCTCGGCAAAGAGCTGGAAGTAGCCGGCGATGGTGAGGATGCTGACCAGCAGCAGAATCGGCGAGAGCATCGGCAGCGTCACGTAGCGGAGCTGCTGCCTAGACCGATGCGCCGTCGAGCCGCGCCGCCTCGTAGAGCTCCTCCGGAATGTTCTGCAGGCCGGCGAGCAGGATGATCATGTTGTAGCCGAAGTTCTTCCACACGGCGAAGACGATGATCGCGGGCATCGCCCAGTGCGGATCGCCCAGCCAATCGATCGGCGAAATCCCTACGCCGGACAGCGCGTAGTTGAGCAAGCCGTAGCGGGTGTTGAACAGATAGCGCCAGATGACGGCGACGGCCACCAGCGTGGTGACGACCGGCGCGAACAGCGCGGTGCGGAAAAAGGGCTTGAATCGCGCAAGCTTCGAATGCAGCAGCAGCGCCGTGCCGAGCGAGACGCCGATCGAGAGCGGAACTCCGACGACGACGAAGTAGAGGGTGTTGCCGAACGCCTGCCAGAAAAGTGGCGTCTGCACGAGCGAGATGTAGTTGCTCAAGCCGACGAAGCGAAGATTCCGGATGTCGGCCAGCGCATAGATGTCGAAATCGGTCAGGCTCATTAGCAGCGCCGCGCCGACCGGCAGGAAAAAGAACACGCCGATGACGAGCAGCGCCGGCGCGACGAACCACCACGCCGCGCGCTCGACTCTCAATCGCCGGCCCGCTGGTCGAGAAGCCAGCGGCGCTTTTCGAGAATCCTGTCGGCGCGCGCGTCGAGCTCCTTCACGGCCTGGTCCACCGAGAGCTCTCCGTGCACCGCGCGCTCGGCGACGATGCGAATCTCGTTGGCGATGCGCTCCCATTCGGGCACCTTGGGCACCGGCTTGACGCGCTCGAGCTGCTCGCGGAAGGCGCGCGCGTAGATGTCGTCGGCGAGCGGCGGCCCGGTCCACGAGGCGCGCCGCGGCGGCAGGTCGCCGGTCAGCTCGTGAAAGCGCCGCTGGATGTCGGGCTGCGAAAGATATTCGATCAATTGCCACGCGGCGCCCTTGTCGCGCGCCGCGCTGAATATCGCCAGGCTCGAGCCGCCGGCGACCGAGGAGCCGGGGCCAGTCGGTCCGGGCAGCGGTGCGGTCATCCAGGCGTCCTGCTTGTCCGCGGGCAAGCGGCGCTTGAATTCGCCGATGTTCCACGGGCCGGAGATGTAGAACGAAAAATAGCCGCGACCGAATTCGTTCCACACGTTGGATACTTCGGCATTGGTCAGTGGCGGCGCCCAGCCCTGGCGGAACATGTCGAGGTAGAAGGCGAGCGCGCGCCGGAATCCCTCGCTCTCGAAGTTGCCCCAGCGCCCGTCTTCGCGCAGGAGCGGCTCGGGTTGCTGCAGCGCGAGCATGAGCAGCGGCTCGAATTCGTTGAGCGGCAGCAGGATGGCGTAGCGGTCAGGCCCCGCGCGCGCCTTGATCGCGGCAAGCATCCGCGACCACTCCGGCCACGACGCGGGCGGCGCGGAGAAGCCGGCCTGCGCCAGCAGGTCGCGACGGTAAAACAGAAGACGCGTGTCGACGTACCACGGCACGCCGTAGAGCTTCCCGCTCATGACGTTGGTGTCCCAGATGCCGGCGAAGTAATCGCTGTGGTCCACCGTCGACGACCCCGCGACGTAGGAGTCCATCGGTTGGAGCGCATTCAGCGCCACAAATTCCGGGATCCAGGTGTTCCCCACCTGGCAGATGTCGGGGGTCGCGTCTCCGGCGATCGCGGTGAGAAGCTTTTCGTGCGCCGCGCTCCACGGCAAGCTGCTGGACCTGGACGCGGATTCCGGGATGCGTGCGCTCGAATTCGGGCAGCAACTCGGCGACAACCTCGCCTTCGCGGCCCATGGCCCAGAAGCGGAGCATCGTCGGGTCGGTCGAAGATCTGCCGCATGCGGCAAGCGCCAGGACCGGCCGCCGCCAGGAGGACTGCGTGCGCCGGTGCCCGGCCTCGGCGGGCGGCACGCGCCCGACCGACTCAGCTGCGACGCCGTGAGCCAGCCTCCGGAGAATCCCGCGCGCTCCAGGCCGAGGCGCAGATGCGGGTTTTTCGCCATCACGCGCCAGATCAGCGCACTGCGCTGGTTTTCGATCATCGCGCAAATCGGCCCCTGATCGATCCCCAGATAATCGGCGTCGACCCAGCCGAAGCCCGGGATATCGTGGCCATGGCTGAGCGGAACGTCGGAATGGAAGCTCGGATTGAAGGCATCGACAAAACCATATTGCGAGTAGATATATTCGCCAAAGCGGCGGTTCATGTCGAGCACCGCAGGAATCGCGAGTTCGGGCGCGAAGGGAATGGATGCCACCGTCGCCGTGAGCGCGAGCGTGCAATCGTCGTGATTGTCCGTGCCGCGGGCCGCATAGCCACGATAGACGGCGCCGCCTGCCGTCGTATTCGACCTCGACATCGGCGGGGCCGTCGCTGGCCGTCATGCCCCATACCGTCGCACCGTAATCCGTGCAGCGCCGGGGATTGGCGATCGCGTAGGCCTGTTGCGCATAGATCGCCCTGCGGCTGTTCTCGAAATAGTCGAGACCGCGCTTGCGCATGTAGTCGTCCTGGATCTTGCGAAAATCCAGCCAGACGTGCGTGTACTGGTGCCCGAAAAGCGGCGCGAAGCCCAGGTACTCCTGCCCGAATTCCTTGCGCCAGGTCTTGTCGTACGTGCTTGTCCACTCGGTCCATGCCTTTTGCCCGACGGGATGGGTCGGCGAGCCGAGCGCCAGCAGGTAGACCAGCATCGCTTCGTTATAGCCTCGCCAGTCGTATTCGAGAAAGCCGTCTTCCGGCGTCCAGCCGTGGCTGATGGCGGGCGCGTGCACCTGGGCCCAGCGCCAGTCGACGCGGCTGTAGATTTCCTCGGCCAGGGCGCGGATTTCGACTTCCTCCGGATCCGTCCCGCTGAAGTAGGACTGGCAGAAGAGCGCGCCCGCCAGAAGGATGGCGGTATCGACGGTCGAAAGCTCCGAGTCCTCGAACCGCTCCCCCGTCTTCATGTCGAGGAAGTGATAGAAAAAACCCTTGTACCCAGCCGCGCCGTGCGCGCCTTCGTTCTGCGGGGCATTGCGGAAGAAACGCAGTGTCGCGAGGACCCTCTGCCGGGCCGCCTCGCGCGTGACGTAGCCGCGCTCGACGCCGATGGGGTACGTCGTGAGGCCGAATCCCACTGCGGCGATGCTCGAGTAGGAGGGCGTCGGGTAGCGATCCGGGATCAATCCATTCTGCGGATTGGCGGTGTCCCAGAAAAAGCGGAAGGTGCGCTTTTCGAGGTCGGCGAGGAACGGGTCGAGCACCCCACCCGCGGGACGCGGCATGGCGAAAGGACCGTCGAAGGGTCCGCCGCTCTGAGCAAGGCCGAGGAGGGATGCAATCGTCGCGGCCGTCGCGATCACCATCAGTGGCCGGGCGAGCCTCCGGCGGGAGACGGCGGCCTGCACATGGCCAATGCACCGCGTGACCCAGGATTGGCGGATGACGCGTTGGCCGCTCGCGCCCTGTTGCTCGGACTTGGCTATCCTCGCGGACCGTCGATGTCCGCGCCGAAGACGGCGTGCGCATTTTTGGGTGGAGACGCCCGTTCGAGGGGTCATGGCGGTGAGGTACTTGCATCGAATCCCACTCGCAAAAAAAGCCAGCGCGCGTCAGACCCTGTCCTACAGAAAGAGTTGCATTGTCCTACTGAATGCGCAGAGTTCCAAGCGCCCAACAACAAATTCCACGCCGGCCGGCGCGCTCCGACCGCTTTTCGTTCAGGAATCTGTCGCGAGCGCCCACGTCGACAGGCGACCGGACAGCGCGCCCGACGCGACGCATTGCGGTGGAGTCGCCATGGATCGTTTCGACGAGGACGCGAGCGTGATGCGCGAACGCCGCGCCGCTACATTGATTGACCTCCTCAAACCGGAGCTTCCGCCGCAGAGTAAGGCGCGCGCGATCATCAATGGCGGATGCGGCCGATTGCTGCTGAGAGAATCCATTAATCGAATGGTCACGGGTGTGGACCGTGGTCTTTCCGAAGATGTCTACAACCAGGCGTTGCATCGGTCCAAAGTATGCGTAGCGGACATGATCTTGAGAGCCACTACTAACAGGCATACCGAATTCAGCCGCCACCACGCAGCGCCAGATGTTTGCTCAAGAGGGCTCGTGGGAGAAAAATTGTTGGCATCTGCCTGGAAGGCGCGCAACGATTGGCACAGAAAGATCTGACAGTCAAAATAGCGCTTTACTGACATCCGTTGCTACCCGATGCGCCGACAATCCTTTGATCCGTCATGCCGAGTGGCTGTACCCAATCACTGATCCGTGCAGCGCTGGTTGGGTTTAGAGCATTACGCGCACATCGTGGCACTGGGTGGGGCGGCTCGAACGCAGTGCCGACGTGGCGTGACGCGAGGTGGGCGAAGAGACATTCCGCACCTGGCGCATCTAGCATCTATCTAGCAGGATCCGGCCATGCTTTGGCAGCGTAGCTATCTCGTAACTTTTTTCGGCTTCGTGTCGCTAGTTCAGGGCTGGGTGCCCCTGCTCTTGGAACTTGGCGTGTGTCGCAAGAGCTTGATTTAGAATGCGATGTTTGGTAAGGCTAATTCTGAAAATCCGTGTGTCGGTGGTTCAATTCCGCCCTTGGCCACCAAGACCTCACTGGTCCATTCCGGACGCATGGGTAACGGTTTATACCGAAGACATGGGTAACACTTTCACGGCGAAGGGGTTGTCGATGTTTTCGAGTCGACCGGTCTCGTGATCGAAGAAGCCTAGGTCGTAGTCCATAAAGCTGACCAGCCAGATTTTATCGCTGATCTCCCTGATGCCTACATTTTGGCCGGCGAAGACGGTGCTGAGATTGATTTTGCGGCGGCCGAAGCAGATGCGACCACACTGCGTGACGGTAATGGTTTGGTCGTGGAACGGGTAGCGCAGGTCGCTAAGCCCGCGATACGGACGGTGCGACGGTAGGTAGAGCTCCGCGGGATATTTCATGCCGAGCGCCTGGTGCGGGCGCTCGCGGTTGTAGCAGTCGATGAAGTCGTCGAACTTGGCCTGCTGCTGCAGGAAGTTCTGGGCGGCGGGCTTGGTTGCTTCTTTCTTCAAGGTCAGGTGCATGCGCTCATGGCGGCCATTCTGTTCGGGATGGCCTGGCTTGATGCGCTCGATGTGGATACCCAGGCGTAGCCACCAGACGGCGAGCTTGCTCAAGCCGAACAGGGCATGGGCGCTAGCGAAGGGCACGCCGTTGTCGGTGCGAATGGCTTTGGGCAGGCCGAACTCCTTGAATGCGCGCTCGAAGATGGCGAAGGCGTACACCTCCTTGGTCGTCGCCAAGGCCTCACAGGTGAGCAAGTAGCGGCTGGCGAAGTCGGTGATGGTGAGCGGATAGCAGTAGCGCCGGTCGGCGAGCATGAACTCGCCCTTGTAGTCGGCGCACCACAAGTCGTTGGGTAGCACCGGCCTAGACAGAGGCGTGCCCTGCGCCTTGTGGCGTCGTTTGCGGCCGCGACTGACCAGGCCGTGACGATCGAGCACCGCGTGCACGGTGCTGATGGCCGGCGTCTGGATATCGCTGTGCAGGCGCCTGAGCTTCTCACGGATCTTCGGCGCGCCCCAACTCGGTCGCTCGCGCTTGAGTTGCACGATTAGCTTCTCGATCGGCAAGGGCAGCTGGTTGGCATGGCGGTAGGGCCGTCGGCTGCGATCGGTGAGTCCATCGAGGCCGCAGTCCTTGTAGCGTTGGTAGAGCTTGTAGCCGGTCTTGCGGGAAATATCGAACTCGCGGCACAGCGCCGCCATCTTCTCGCCGTCGAGCAACCGGGCCACGAATCGCAGCCGTTCGTCCATCTGGCAACACTCCTTCCATGGCACTTTGCGCTCCCACAAAGTGCAGAAGTGTTACCTATGTGTCCGGAATGAAGTGTTACCCCTCTCTCAGGAAGGGCACACTAATAGCGTGGCACTGGCAGGCGCTAACTCCGCCCTGTAGCAATGTGTATCTGTCACGCACACGGCTGTGATAGTCGAAGGCATGGCAAGAAAGGCAGGGTTGCTGCCTTAGCAGCGTAGACTTCGGTTGCTGACGACGCTGCTGAAGGAGAGCGACTTCTCACTTTGCGGAAACGCTCTCGCGTCTCGGCCGATGGCTCTGGAGTCTTGGCCCCGGAACGCGCGGATGCTTCGCTGCTCATGAACGGCCGGAATTTGTATCCGGGCCTCAGCAGCTTTCGGTCCTTCTGGAGAAACGCGAGCACCGTCGCCGCCGAAGGCACCCAGTTGCGAGCGCCCGACTCGGCGAACCCGGGACCGCCGGTCGCGCCGCGAGCTCCGAGCGGATGATCTTTCGAATCCTTCCCCATCCAGAAGCCGAGCACGATGCCTTTCTCCGGATTCCCCGGCGGCCCGGGGACGAACAGGAGAAGCCAGACGTCCGAGGTCTTCCCGTCGGCGTTGGTCGCCGTGCCTGTCTTGCCGGCGATCTCGCCCGCCTGGTTGAGCGGGAACGCGAGCGAGCGCTGCTTCCGCTCGTCAGGCTTGAGCTTCCAGATTGCGTCGCTCAACGGGTCCATTCCCGGAATCACGCCGGAGCGCAGGGCTGATGCCGTGCCGGTCGGGCCGATGTCGAGCGGACTCTTCAACAGCTCGATCATCGCCGCCGATACGGCGGGATGCATGACGCGCTCCTCGGCCGGCGGGGTTTCACCTTTAATGTCACAGGCCTTCGCGCGTCGGTCGTCGTCCTCGTAGAGGAGCGACTTGCCGTCGCGACAGACGTCGTTCGCGAAGCGCGGCGTTACGCGAAAGCCACCGTTCAGGAACGCCGCGGTCGAGGCCATCGACAACGGATTCACCTCGGAGGCTCCGATGGCGGTTGTCGGGTAGGGCTGCAGCGGATGCCTGGCATCCTTCGGCAGTCCGACGCGATACGCGAGCTCGATCACGTTCTTGATCCCGGCCCGTCCGCCCGCACGCATCGCCGCCGTGTTGCGCGACTCGCCGAGCGCGATCGGACAGCCCACCTCACCGCGGTACTCGGGCTCGGAACGCGAATGGAAATTCTCGATCTTCTTCGTTCCGCGTCCGCGGCCCAGCGAAACGAATATCGGTGCGTCGAGCACGGTGCAGCGCTCGAGAACCTTGGCCGCGATCGCTTCGACGGGCGCCTTCGGTTCGTTGGCGAGCACCTCATTCGTGAGCCGCTCGACCAGGCCTCCGTATGTGAAAATCTTGAACGTCGACCCGGGCTGCCGCCAGCCGGTTGCGATCACGTCGTATTTCAATTCCTTGAAGTTGGCATTGCCCACCTCGGCGAGGACATCGCCGGTGAACTCGACCGCGAACGCTCCGGCGCGCAGCTGGTTGTTGTCCGGGTCGTCGGGATGACGGGCAAGATACGTCGCGAGGGTCAGGCCGACAGCGTTCGCGAGCACATCCTGCAGCGCGTCGTCGCGCGTAATCGAGATCGTGAGGCCGCCCTTGGTGATCGGGAAGCGATCCTTGTATAGAATTCGAACCCGTTCGAGAAAGTGGTCGTTCGTACCGCAGCCGATGCCCCGCGGAAGGACGTCCTTGCGGAGCTCCGTCCCGACCTGGTTTGCTGCCCGCGCATATTCGACATTGTCGATCTCGTCCTCGTCGAGCATCAGGTCGAGCACGCGAATCGTGCCGCGCGCCTGCTCGGCCCAGTTTGCATCGCGGATTTGTTCCGGCGTGCCGAGTTGCGGGTCGGTTGCGAACGTGCGATCGGGCAACGCCGGCCTATTGATGAGCGCCACCATGAATGCCACCTGAGGGAGCGTCAGCTCCATCGCAGGCTTGCCGAAGTAGGCTCGGCTGGCCGCTTCAACGCCGTATTGCCCGCGGCCGAAGTACGGCATGTTTACGTATTTCACCAGCAGCTCCTGTCGCGTGAACTCGCGCTCGATCCGCAGCGCCATGACGATGTCGCCGATTTTTTCCATTTCGGTCGATGGACGGCCGGTGCCACCGCGAAGGTGCTTGGCGATTTGCATGGTGAGGGTCGATGCACCCGAGCTGCTCTCTTGCAGCAGGTGTTTGGCAAGCGCGCGGGCGATCGCGGCCTTGTCGATTCCCTCGTGAGTAAAGAAGTTCTTGTCTTCGGAGGCGAGAATGGCGCTCACGAAGAGCGGCGGGATCTCGGCGAATTCGTCGATCAGGATGCGGTGCTCGGGCGAGGAAATGCAGGCGACCCTCTTGAGATCCTCGGTGACGAGCGTCGATTCCTGGGCAAAGTAGGCGCGATCATGTAGGCGGGCGATCGTGCTCCGGTCGATGCCCAGGCGGTTGTCGATCTCGTTGGCGTAGTGGGAATCGATCGCCTCGACGATCGATTCGAATTCGACGTAGCCAAGGACAAGCAGCGCGACGATCACGCCGAGCGCAACGAAGAATCCCCGGGAGATCCTCCCGAAGAAGCGCACGACCGCCCACGGCAGCGTCACCAAGAAGAGCTTGAGCTTTCCTTTGACGTTCCCTTCCATGATGTCCTAATTTCCCCCGACTCGAACCGCGCTGATGACGGTGGCACTTTGCAGTCGCTGGGCGCACTCCGGTCGCGTCAACGCGATGATTGTCGACGATTATCAGGGTACACGTCATTCCTGTCAGCCGCATTGCATCGTGTCGGTTGATCGGGCTCGACGTTCGCCTCAATGCCGTGATTGCCGCAGCGAACAACGCGGCATGCAAGGGTTACTAAAATGCAGGGCCGACGGCCGCGGGTATGGGTGCTGCTTGCAGTCAACCATCCCTGCCGCTAGGAACGAGCGATGATTGGGCGGCCGAAGTCAATGCCGCTACGGCGAGCAACATCTGCACCTTTGGCGCAGCGAAGCAAAGTTGCGATCCGGCTACACCAGCTGCGATTGCAGAACGTTACGCTGCGCGAAAGTTGGTGCGCAGCGTGACGGATTGACCGAGCGTCTGCGCACGGGCCTGTGCCCGCGCTACAAATCCATAGGTAAACGCGTGGGGTGGTCCGGATTCCGGGCTACCCTGCTGCCCATTCC
Organism: uncultured beta proteobacterium; assembly: GCA_963732105.1. Taxonomy (GTDB): domain Bacteria; phylum Pseudomonadota; class Gammaproteobacteria; order Burkholderiales; family Casimicrobiaceae; genus PALSA-1003. The sequence goes on along the minus strand of CAVSYL010000010.1, from coordinate 233,828 downwards.
GTCACTGCGAAGGCGCGCGGCATCGTCTCGGCAAAAACCGGAGGACACCCCTCAGCCAAAATTCGTCGGGGACTTCCTACCCTAAGAGGTCATCATCGAAGACGGGCTGATGATGTAGAACCCGACGCTGATGATAATCAGATAAGCAAGCATGACGAGCGTCCAGCCGAAATTGTGGCGGATGACCTCGCCCTCGTTGCGCACGAAGCGGCTGGTAGAGACACCCACGCTCGCCGTCTGCGGTGCGACCGGCTTGCCGATCTCCGCGCCGACCGAGTTCAGCGTCGGGAGCAACAGGGGAGGCATGCCAAGCTGAACGCCGACGAGTGCCTGGAACTTGCCGAACATCGCATTGGTCGACGTGTTGCTCCCGGAGAGCGCGACGCCAATGAAGCCGAGAATCGGAGCCACGATGATGAAGGCGGTGCCGAGGCTCGAGAACCCTCTCGCCAGCGAGGACGCCATACCCGAGAAGTTGAACACATAGGCAAGGCCGAATATGAACACGCCGACCAACAGCGCCCCCCACATCTGGTGAAAGGTGCGCCTGAATATCTCTCCGAGCTGCCGCATTTGTAGTGCGCCCGAGGCGGCAAGGAGTATCGCGACGATGATCCACGAAGCGAGAATTGCCGAACCGCCGACCCACGGCGCGAAGTTGAATACGGCGTTGATATTGGTCTTGATTGCCGGAGCGTCGGCGGTGACCTTGGCGGAATACCAGCTGACCTTTGGTAGTGGCGACCACGGACCCGTCCAGAGTGTTACAACCACGAGCAGCACCGCGAAGGGCATCCATGCCTGGAGAACTTTGCCTGCGCTGAGGCCGGATCCAACGTCCTGCTTAGCCAGCGCGGCCGCGTCAATGGGTTTGCCGCCGTAACCGAGCACGGTCTTGGGCTGCCAGAACTTGAGTAGGAAGAGGAGCGCCGCGAAGCTGACGATCGAACCGGTAACGTCTGGCAGATACGGCCCGAGATACGTTGCTACGGGATACTGTCCGGCGATGTAGCCGAGAGATCCGACTATCGCTAACGGCCAGCCCTCCTTCAAGCCTTCCTTGCCTGAGACCAGGTAGATCAATACCCAGGGCGGAAGCAACGCGAGAATCGCCACCACCGCGCCGATCGAGCCGGACAGCGCGAGTAGCGGATAGCCGGTCACCGCCGCGAGTGCGATGATCGGCGCACCGAGTGCGCCGTAGGAGACCGGGGCGTTGTTGGCGATGGCAGCTACCCGGATCGCATCGAGATCGGAGATCCCCAGCGAAATCAGAATGGGGGCGACCACCGCCCAGGGATAGCCGAAGCCAACCAGGCCCTCAAGCAGCGCGCCGAAGGCCCACGCAAACAGCATCGTCTGCACCCGCACGTCCATCGTGCCCTTCGAGATGAGCCAGCGACGGAAGTTCTCGAATACGCCGGTCAGCGTCAGCGTGTTGAACAGCACCACGCCCCAGAACGTGATCCAGTTGACGTTCCATACGCCCGTGGCAGAGCCATAGAGATAAGCGCGGAAGCCGGCGTCCAGCGGCATATGCCATACCCACACTGCCAGCACAAAGGTGACGATCGAGCCTATGAGCACCGCCAGCCATGCCGACATGCGGAATACGGCAAGCAGTATCAGCAATAGAGCGACCGGGACGAGGGCAACCAGGCACGTCAGGGCGAGATTGCCGAGTGGATCGATCTCCTGGGTAAACATGGTCTGTCCTCCTTTGGTTGCTTTATCCGTCGACTCGTTACCCGCGGACACCACTGGGACAGTACCGGCAACACCATTTCCTAACGCACGACCGAGCGTGTTATCGGCGACGGAGATCTTCCAGTCAATGGCAACAGGGAAGCAAGTTTGAGCTTTGGGTCATCCCCTCCGGCGACGTTCCAGTTCCAACCTATATAGTTGGTCGAGACGCGTTACCCATCGCATTCGCGAAACTCAGCGACGCAACGCAGGTCGAAGCTTTGATACCGCTCGGATCACGCCCCGCCACCAGGCGATACGGTCGCATGTTTACCCTGTTTATTGTTGTTCAACAGAGCGCTGGCTGCGAGAATCTTTGACCCGATAATCGGTGTCAAGCGAATAACTGTTACGAGACGTTGCTGTCGCGGCGCAGGCGCTGTTCGACAAGGAGCTGACATAGTGACATCAGATTGAGCGACCTGATTGCGTCACGCGGTGTTTGATTGCGTCGCTGCCGTCAATTGAATAGCATTGCAGGTTCAAGGCAGCTGACAGACACAGACAGATACGATGCGCAGCATCGTTGTCGCGGACTGCCATAAAACGCTAAGGAGGAGACACCGATGGACAAGAAGTACAACGTTCTGATTATGGGTGCGTCGTACGGCTCGCTGCTTGCCAGCAAGCTCGCGCTCGCCGGCCACAACGCGCACCTCATTTGCCTGCCGGCGGAGGCGGAGCTGATCAACCGCGAAGGCGCGATCGTGCGCATGCCCGTCAAGGGACGGGAAGGACTCGTCGAAATCAACTCGAAAGGCCTGCCGGGCAGCATCACCGCCGGCGGCACCCAAGGCACGAAGCCCGCCGACTACGACCTGATCGTGCTGGCGATGCAGGAGCCGCAGTATCGTTCTCCGGGTGTGCGCGAGCTGCTGGACGGCGTGGCGAACTCCCGGGTGCCTTGCATGTCGATCATGAACATGCCGCCGATACCGTACCTCAAGCGCGTACCGGGCCTCAACGTCGAAGCTTGTCGCGCGGCATTCACCGATCCTTCCGTGTGGGACAGCTTCGATCCGAAGACGATCACGCTTTGCAGTCCCGATGCGCAGGCCTTTCGGCCGCCGGAGGACAAGGTCAACGTACTGCAGGTGCGGCTGGCGACCAACTTCAAGGCGGCCCGTTTTAACGCGGACGCGCATACGGCGATCCTGCGCGACCTAGAGCGGGACATTGACGCGGTCCGCTTTGACGCGGGCGACGGCAAGCTGATCGAATTGCCCGTGAAACTGAAAGTGTATGAGTCGATATTCGTGCCACTGGCGAAGTGGAGCATGCTGCTCGCCGGCAACTACCGCTGCGTGCTGAGCGACAGCGTGCGGCCAATCAGGGACGCCGTGCACAGCGATCTCGAAGCCTCACGCTCGGTCTACAACTGGGTGGCGAAGCTGTCGCTCGCGCTGGGCGCGAACGAGAAGGACCTAGTGCCGTTCGAGAAGTATGCAGACGCTGCGCTGTCGCTGGGCAGTCCGTCCTCTGCCGCGCGCGCGCTCGCCGCGGGTGCGGCCAACATCGAGCGGGTGGACCGGTTGGTGCAGATCATCGCCAAGCAGAAGGGAATGCAAAATGCCGTGGTCGATCAGACCGTAGCGCTGGTTGACAGCTGGCTGGACAAGAACCGCAAGAAGGCAGCCTGACGCTCAGGAATGGCTCAAGACCAAGCCGAGACTCGCGGCCCCGACCTGACGCAAGGCATTGCTCTCTCCGAGCTTGCGGATGGCGGCAAGCTGGTCGGTCATGTTGGGGAAGAGGAGATCCTCCTGGTGCGCCGCGGCACAGAGGTGCTTGCGGTGGGAGCCCACTGTACGCACTACCACGGCCCGCTCGTGGACGGCTTAGTCGTAGGCGATACCGTGCGCTGCCCTTGGCATCACGCCTGCTTCGACCTGCGCACGGGTGACGCCGTACGCGCACCGGCCATGAGCCCCATCGCATGCTGGTTGGTCGAGCAGCGCGACGGCAGCATCGTCGTGCGCGAGAAACGCGAGCAGGCAGCGCCGGTGCCACGCCGTAAGGCCGCCACAAAAGCGCCCGACAGCATTCTCATCGTCGGTGGTGGCGCGGCTGGTTTTGCCGCGGCCGAGAAGCTCCGGCGCGAGCAATACCGAGGCAGCATCGTCATGCTGAGCAACGACGACACCGCTCCCGTCGACCGGCCGAATTTGTCCAAGGACTATCTCGCCGGGAATGCTCCAGAGGATTGGGTGCCGCTGCGCCCGGACAGTTTTTACGCCGAGAACGGCATCGACCTGCGTCTCAATGCGAACGTCACTGCAGTCGACGCGACGTCGCGCGAGGTCACGCTCGCCGATGGGACCAAGCTTTCCTACGATCGGCTGCTACTGGCAACCGGCGCCGAGCCGGTGCATCTGTCGACGCCGGGCGCCGACCAGCCGCACGTACGCACATTGCGCTCGCTCGCAGACTCCCGGGCTATCATCGAGCGGGCTAAGACAGCGCGCCGGGTTGTAGTGCTGGGCGCGAGTTTTATTGGCCTCGAGGTCGCTGCCGCGTTGCGCGCCCGTAAGCTTGAAGTCCACGTGGTCGCGCCCGAAAAACGCCCGATGGAACGGATTCTAGGTCTGCAGATGGGTGACTTCGTGCGCTCACTCCACGAGGAGCATGGTGTCGTTTTCCACCTCGAGGACACGGCGAGCGCCATCAACGGTAAGCAACTCACGCTCACAAGTGGCGGCACGCTTGAGGCGGATCTCGTGGTCGTCGGTATCGGCGTGCGCCCTCGGATCGAGATTGCTGAAAAGGCCGGCCTTGCCGTCGATCGCGGTGTCATGGTTAACGAATATCTCGAAACGAGTGCGCCGGAAATCTACGCCGCCGGAGACATTGCACGCTGGCCCGACCCACATAGCGGCGAGTTCATTCGCGTCGAACATTGGGTTGTTGCCGAGCGCCAGGGGCAAGCCGCGGCCGTCAACATGCTAGGGGGTCGCGAGAAATTTGCCGCCGTTCCGTTCTTCTGGAGCCAGCATTACGATGTCCAGATCAACTATGTCGGCCATGCCGAGAAATGGGACGAACTCGTAGTCGAAGGGAACATCGCAGCCAAGGACTGTCTCCTGCGCTTCAAGCGCAGTGCGCGCACGCTCGCCGTCGCCTCGATTTTCCGTGACGTAGAAAGCCTCGAAGCCGAGGTGGCGATGGAGCGGTATTTGGCCGCCTAGATCGGTTCGCACCAATCCACTCCATGACGTCGCTTTTAACCCACCGCTTGTTGCACGCAACGACTTGAGGCAAGCCCACTGCGGGCGGTGTTATCTGCTGCCGGTGCTGCTCGGCAACCACGCGCAAGGCCGCGCGCAATGAGAAACATCCTGACTCCGACCCGAAAACCGCATGATCTCGGAGGCGGCTCTTGAAAGTACTAGTTGTCGATGTGGGTGGAACGCATGTGAAGATCCTGGCCACGGGGCAGCAAAATCATCGCGAGTTTGCTTCCGGCCCCACGCTCACTGCCACGCAGATGGTAGCCGGAGTCAAGGCGCTGGCCGCGAGGTGGAAATACGACGCTGTGTCGCTGGGCTATCCGGGCCCGGTGCTGGATGGCCGGCCGATCGCGGAGCCGCACAATCTCGGTCGGGGCTGGGTCGGGTTCGACTACCACGCTGCGTTCGGCTGCGCGATCAAGATTGTCAACGATGCAGCCATGCAGGCCATGGGCGGCTACCGGGGCGGAAAAATGCTCTTCCTCGGTCTGGGAACAGGTCTTGGTTCCACGCTGATCGTGAACGGTATCGTAGAGCCCATGGAACTAGGTCACCTTCCTTACGGGAAGAGAACCTACGAGCACTATGTCGGTAGTCGTGGACTGAAGCGGCATGGTAAGAAGGCATGGCGAAAAGACGTCGCAGACGTGGTTGCGCGTCTAGTCGCTGCCCTCGAACCGGATGACGTGCTTCTCGGAGGCGGCAACGTCCACAAGTTGAAAGAGCTTCCGCCGGGCTGTCGTGCCGGCGACGAGTCCAATGCGTTTGCCGGCGGGTTTCGCCTTTGGGAAGACACCGGCGGGCGAAAATCGTCCCCGCGCAAGAGCGTGCGTCGTTGAGCCACGCAATTGACAAAACGCTCGGCATTGGAAACGCGAAGCCCCGTACAGACTCGTACCTCTTGTTGGAAGCGCCCCCCACACTTGACATCACCGGGGGGGTTGTTAAGCTTCCTGGCGGTTAACCGTATCAGCGCTGTGCTAAGCCGCCGCCAATCAATGCGCAGCTGATCGCAATCCAGATCCAGAAGCCGGCCGACCTGATCATGCGGCAAATCAGGGCGTTCTCCACCTCGCTAAACGTGACGCAGAAATTCAATACCGGGCAAGTCGGCGCTGCGGATCGGCAACCGCAAATCGCCGGGGCGCCCACCGCGCTGGGCAGCCCGGGAAAGGGGTCGGAGCCGCGCTCGCCGTTCTTGGTCGGCGACATCGCGCCGCCGTTCGCGCTACCCGCGCTCGACGGCACCATCGTCGATATTCGCGACGATGCCATTGCCGGCAACCCAGTCGTCATCCTCTTTTGCCCCAAATTCCTGCCTGCGATTACCGAGGCAGTGGCGGCGTTGGGCGCGGCGCACGGGTCGTTCGCTGCTGCCGGCGCACGACTCTTTGCTGTGACGCTCGAGCCCGAGAAGATAGCGGCAGCGCAGAACATCCCCTTTCCGGTGTTGTGCGACCGCGACGGCCAGGTGTTCCGTGCCTTCAGCGCCAACACGCACGACGTGCCGACGACGGTCGTGCTGCGGCCAAACCAGCATTCGGTGGAGATCCTCAATTCTGCGCCGCAAGCGCAAGCCACCGCGGCCCTCGCACAAATCGAACGGCTCGCTGCGGAGCGCCAGGCTGTGCTGATGGCGCCGCATCCGCCAGTCCTCGTCCTTCCTGATGTGCTCAGTCCCGTCGATTGCCGGCGCCTGATCAACGTCTATCAGACACGCGGCCAGACCTTCATGCCCCTCGGGGCCGGCATCGACTACATCGGCACCGACTACAAGATGCGCATGCCCGACTATGGCCGTGGCGACCGGATCGATCACTGGATCGTCGACAAGGACACCGAGACGTTACTTTACCGGCACATTGCGATGCGCGTCGTGCCCGAGATCGCAAAGGCTTTCCAGTATCGCATCACGCGTTGGGAGAGGTTGCGCATCGCCGGCTATGAGGGCCAGCGCGGTGGCGAGCTCCATGGCCACCGCGATAACGTCGAACCGACACCTTATCGCCGCTTCGCCATGTCGATCAATCTCAACACCGAGGAATTTACCGGTGGTGAGCTCCGCTTCCCCGAATTCGGCGACCAGCGATACCGTCCTGAGAGCGGCGCCGCGATCGTGTTCTCTTCGTCGCTGTTGCACGAGGCGATGCACGTCACTTCCGGTCGCCGCTTTGTTCTCCTCGCTTTCCTTTTCGGCGACCGCTGACAAATCCATTTGATCGATTCGGCGGCATTAGCTGACCGCTCGGTCTAGTCAAACGCGATGCACTTTCCTCGTGCAGCCGTGGCCAAGGCGGCATTGGCTGCCGGCCGCTATTAGAAAGAGAAAGCTAAGACGACACAACCACCGCGTAATCAACGACGAGGCGGTGCTGATGTCTTTGTATCTATGGCCAAAAAGCTCATTAAAATACTGTGATGATTTAGTGTTTATATGATATAAATCATATCCTCACTTATTGTGAGACCACGCTCAGGGTCTGGGGACGCTATGCGGTCACAAACATGAAGACGATACGAGGAGAAGTCATGCGCAAATTTCAATCGCTATGTCTCGCCGCGCTGGCGAGTATTTCGCTCAGCGCAATAGCGCAACAGAACCCGGTACTGTTTTACGGGATCATGGAACTGTCTGGAACAGGGGCGACGCCCGGCACTAATTTCGACAACGGCGTCAAGCTCGCAGTCAAGGAAATCAACGCCGCCGGAGGCATCCTCGGGCGCAAGATCAATTACGTGTCGACGGATACGCAGACCAATCCCGCCGTGGCAAAGGCGGTAGCGCAAAAGGCGATAGACGACGGCGCGTACGTCGTCCTTGGTCCAGTCCATTCAGGGTCGATGATTGTCAGCATGGGCGAAACCCGTCGTGCGGAGATCGCCAATTTCACCGGCGGGGAAGCCGCGGTAATCACTCAGCAGGGCAATCCCTACGTGTTCCGCACGTCATTTACGCAAGCGATTTCGATGCCGAAGCTGGCGCGCTACATCAAGGATCAGATGAAGGTGAAGACTATCGCAGTCGCCTTCACCAACAATGACTTTGGCAAAGGTGGGCGCGACGAGATGGTGAAAGCCCTGGCGGCGCAGAATATCAAAGTCGTGGCTGATATTTCGACCGATCCCGGCCAAGTCGATTTCTCCGGCCCGGCCCTGAAGATCAAGCAAAGCGATGCTGATGCACTGTTTGCCTATCTGACGGAAGAAGAAGGCGCACGCCTGCTCCGCGAATTGAAAAAGCAGGGATTCGACAAGCCCATCATCGGCGAAACGACGATCATCGGTCAGAAAGTCATCGAATTGGCTGGCCCCGCCTCCGAAGGAATATTGGGCCACGTCGGACTCACGCCTGATGCGCCGCAAGCCACCGTGAAGGCGTTCGACGAGAAGTATCTGAAGGAGTACAAAATGCGCACCGATCATAACGGCATGAAAGGCTACAGTGCCGTCTATATCATCAAGGCGATGACGGAAAAGATCGGCAAATTCGATTCCAAAGCACTGGCCGCGGCGCTGCACGGCGCGACCATCTCAGCCAAGGATAACCCAGGGGTGCTGCTTGACGTCACCTTCGATCAGAAGGGTGATATCGATCGCGAGAGCTTTATCGTCAAAGTCGTCGGGGGCAAGCAGCAGGTTATTGCGACCGTGCCGCCTATCGGCGCGAAGTAGATCACGGTTGAGGTAGGGGAACGACTTCACCGCCGCAGAAATTCAGCAAGAGCGGCGGTGAGGAATGCCGTCTGATCGCTCCGTCGCCGCGATTTTTTCGGGACGGTCGCTTTCCGGCAATGAGATCTACTGCACCATTCCTTCCGAAAGCATCTGCGTAACGCAGTCCTGAATGTGAGTCGCGAGCGTCGCTTTCGCCGCCTTCCAATCATGCGCGAGGGCGAAGTTGAGCAGGCTGCGGTGTTCACCGGCAGCGATCTCACCGCGGTAGAGGGCGGCAATCATCTGATAGCGAAGGTACTTATCATAGATTGTCGCGTGCGTCTCGAGCAGAACGCGGGATCCGCAGGCTGCAATGAGCGCGTGGTGGAATTCCCAGTCGTACCGCTTCCAGACTTCAAGTTGCGAGCGCTCGCCGGCTGCCACGCGCTTCTCCATAAGGGCCAACTTGTGGTGAGCAGCGACGACGCGTCCTTCCCATTCCATATCACCCGTTTCGAACGATTCTCGTAGCGCGTGGCATTCGAGCAATTCGCGCATTGCCGCGACTTCGCGCAGGTTGTCGGGGGAAATCGATGTCACCTGGAATCCACGCGATCCTTCCGCAAAAACCAAGCCCTCGGACGACAATCGATTGAGCAACTCGCGCAGCGTGCTCACCGCTGTGCCGTACGCCTCCCTCATCCGGTCCAGCGTCAACTTCTGCCCCGGCGCAAGCCGCCCAAAAATAATGTCGGCGCGGATGCGGCGATACGCGAGCTCTCCCACCGTCGCGTTGTCCGGCACATCTACCGCCTGCCGGCTTTAATGCTGAGCTCACGGCTAACTCGGCCATTTTGACGAGCCTAACAGTTGACAATCTCGAATGATAACCGACACAGGTCCATCATTTTGTGTCGGAGACATTCTCTTGTTACTGTCGTATCCATCAAAGAATATCGGATAGTTTTGTATTGATGTAAGGCTTCCAGAACAAACTGTCTCTTATCCATCGGATGTGGCGCCTATCGCGATCTAGAGAATCGCCGCCTGAAGAAGACAAGAGCGACATCGGACAAGAACTATCGACGACGGCGCCGAGACGCATAGCGCAAAGATTTGTAGAATTGTGCACGAGTCCGTTGCGAGACCTTCGAGTTCCTTATAGTACGAACTTGACAATGTCATGGATGGCATCTTAAGATTGTTCTACGCTACAGAACGATCGTGATCCAGCGCGCGCATCGCTTCTCCACGACGTTTTCGCACTGCGGGTTCGGAGCGGAAACAACCGTCAATGCGAGCGGAAGCGCTGCGTCTAAAAATGAAAATACAAAAAGAGCCCACCTCTGCACCAGCAGAACGTGCGCGCCCGCAGAAGCGCGGCCGCAAGCGAGTCACCGGCCGTACCGGCAAAGTAACAGCAGCACCAGCGGAGTTGCAAAATAGTAGTAGCGGCGTCGCGGCAGTTGAGCGGGCGCTGGCCATTCTCGACGCATTTGGATCAGCGGATCAGAGACTCACGCTGTCCGAGTTGTCGAAGCGCACAACGTTCTACAAGAGTACGATTCTGCGCATCGCACAGTCTCTGCTGCGTCATGGCTACCTGCAGCATTTAAACGACGGAAGTTACCAAATCGGGCCCAAGCCGCTGATGCTTGGAGCGATCTATCAGCGCAGCCTTCGTATCGGAGATATCCTTCTGCCGTTAATGCAGGAGCTAGCTAAACAGACTGGCGAAAGTGTCTCGTTTTATTCACGGCATGGGGACATACGGGTCTGTCTCCATCGGGTCGATTCGAATCATGCCGTGCGCGATCACGTGCGCGAAGGCGATGTGCTATTGCTCGATCGCGGCTCGGGTGGCCGTGTCTTGCTGGCGTTTTCCGGTGCCAAAGGCGAGCCTTATGAGACGACTCGAAGGGACCACTACTACATATCCTTGGGCGAGCGTGACCCCGAGACTGCCGGGATCTCCGCGCCGGTCTTCGGTAGCGGGCAGCTGCTCCTTGGTTCGCTGACTTTGGCCGGACCGCATTCGCGAGTGGATCGCGCCTTCATCGAAAGCACGCGTGTGCCGCTTCTACGCATTGCCGCACGAGCCACCGGCGCGCTTGGTGGTGATGCGGCGCCGATTGAAGTGGCCCTCGCGGCAATATTGACGGGCAAGCGCCGACCCAACCGCGAATCTGAAGTGGCGCGTTGACTCGAATCTCTCGAAGTCCCTTTGCGGGCCACCGCATGAATCCGATATCGCGCACTACTGCGCTATCGCAACAGGTCGCCGCCGACATCCATTTTCGAGATCTTCTGCCGCTCGTCCGATAGCCGTTACGTTCGGTGACAGCCGCTGCGTGATGCCACGGCGCCCGAGCTTCAGAGCAATGCCCTTCGCGCCGGCGCGAAGCCTCCTCAGCGCATCCAGACCAAAACGCCGTGGTGCCTGGAACGTGCTCGACGCGGCGAAACTCCGTGGGCTTGCGGTGCGGCAGACTCCGCAGGTACGGGGATCTCGAAAAGACTGACGCCGAGTGGACCCGCAAAAATCTGCGGGACGACTCGGCGTGGCCCGGCTTAGGCTGAAAAGCGGTCTACGAGACTCGCTGAGATCAACCTACAGAAACCTGCGGGGCTGCCTGATGCCTGCCGCCGGCGGGCGATGAGCACGACGCCGATCAGCGCTGCGCCCAACAAGGGAATGGTGCCGGGTTCCGGGACACCCAATCGCGCAATGCTCAGCGTCCCTGGGCTCGGGCTACCCACGGGACCTCTGTAGAACGCCACGAGATCGCCGACATTCGCGTTTGACGTATCGAGCGTAAAGGTAGATCCGCCAGAAGTGACTTGACCCTGATAATCAATACCGGTCAGGACGCCATTAGGGCCAAAAGTCACGTCGGGAAAGCCCGAACCGAACCCAGTGTCATTCGCCAATGTGAACGCCACTCCACCCACGGTGATGTTCAAAGAAAGCAGCTGGTCGATAACAACAGGTGGGGCCGCGGTGAAGTTCCCCACGCACTTTCCCCCCGGGCACCCGGCGCCGTTAACCGATATGGTTCCTTGCGCTTCCTGACCCGCGAGCGGGCCGACGGTAAAGTCAAGATACCAGTTGTAAAACTGGGGGGCAGCCTGTGCGCTGCCGCCGAACAGTGCAGCCAGCAAGCCAACGGCGGCGGCTCGTACCCATAGCGACTTGATCATCAAAACCTCCAATAAATGCCGATTTCAATCTTGTTTGGGCGCGCCATGCGGCGTAAGCCATCTTCGCAACCGAGGTACCAGATTGAGGCACCCGCGTCTGAGGCACCCGTGTCGGTCGCAAGAGTCCCTCAAGGCTCGACGACTCCAAGAGCAAAGATCAAGCCATCAAACAGAACAATCGTATAATCAGCAGGGTAGCGATCCGCAGAATATTCTGATTACAGACGTTGTAAAATTAACCGACAGTAGAACATTGTTCTGCCTACCGAACTCCGACCTTGGCCAAAGGATCGCCGAAAGGCATCAGAACGTTGGTAGAGAGGCATTATCGTGCGATTTCCAAGAGAGCAAGTAGTTTCAACAGCGGCATCGTGGATGTTCCCCTTCTATGCGAATGTTTTGGCGGCGCTGATTAGCCTATCCATCACCTGCGCGCACGCGGAAGCCCCTAAGCAGTTCTCGGCTTTTGGTCTTGCGCTGGGTCAACCACCTGAGTTGGTGCAATTGCTCCTCTCGCACCTGTTACCGAATTGCAGCATCGATCCGTCCATCTACCACGAGAGCGAGGGCTATCCTGACAAAGTAACGGCCATTTTGGATGTGGGCCAGGGATCGCTCGGTATTTGCCGGTCGGGCCCTGCGGAGGATCAAGTCCAACATACGCTTTCGTTGACCTTCGCCCATCCGTCCATCGCCGCGGGGCAGCCGCTGTATCAAATAAAGTGGCGCCGCGCGTTTCCGGACGTAACGCCCGTCCCCCACGCGAAAATAGATTATTCATTCGATAAGGCGCGCGCCGAACTCTTTCGTACGTATGGACATCCGACCGACGTGCGTGAAGAGAAAACGACGTCGGCGGCGTCCAAACTTGCAACGAGCGGTAGCGTCGACAAGAACGTGCCGCGTGAGGACAAGTTAGTTCGATATCTCTGGGCGACCAAGGGGCATTTAGCGGAGGATATGAGATCGACTGTTTGCGATTGTGGTTCACGCTACGTAATTGCCACGCTCGAAATCTCGAGCTCGCCTTCGACCATTCCAAAGAATCAGTATTTCGTTCGATCGCTTACTATCTTTGTCCGAGACAATGACATCGGAGTGCGCCAAGCCGAATGGAATGCTCAGTGGCAGAAAGTGAAGTAGTTGAACGTGCAGGCCAGGCGATGGGCCTTTCACGGACTCAAAGCGACATGTTCCGCGGTTCAGCGGTGTTCGTGTGTCGGTGCGAGGTGGGTCACCCAGCTGCGATCGGGGGCACCGTGCGCGTTGCCGGGGGTGTCTGTAACTTTCTGTTACCTTCGGGCGAACTGTTGACCGGAGCCGGAGTTCGGCAGATAGAACGGTGTTCTACTGTCGGTTAATTTTACAACGTCTGTAATCAAGATATTCTGCGGATTGCTACCCTGCTGATTACACGATTGTTCTGTTTGATGGCTTGATCTTTGCTCTTGGAGTCGTCGAGCCTTGAGGGACTCTTGCGACCGACACGGGTGCCTCAGACGCGGGTGCCTCAATCTGGTACCTCGGTTGCGAAGATGGCTTACGCCGCATGGCGCGCCCAAACAAGATTGAAATCGGCATTTATTGGAGGTTTTGATGATCAAGTCGCTATGGGTACGAGCCGCCGCCGTTGGCTTGCTGGCTGCACTGTTCGGCGGCAGCGCACAGGCTGCCCCCCAGTTTTACAACTGGTATCTTGACTTTACCGTCGGCCCGCTCGCGGGTCAGGAAGCGCAAGGAACCATATCGGTTAACGGCGCCGGGTGCCCGGGGGGAAGTGCGTGGGGAACTTCACCGCGGCCCCACCTGTTGTTATCGACCAGCTGCTTTCTTTGAACATCACCGTGGGTGGAGTGGCGTTCACATTGGCGAATGACACTGGGTTCGGTTCGGGCTTTCCCGACGTGACTTTTGGCCCTAATGGCGTCCTGACCGGTATTGATTATCAGGGTCAAGTCACTTCTGGCGGATCTACCTTTACGCTCGATACGTCAAACGCGAATGTCGGCGATCTCGTGGCGTTCTACAGAGGTCCCGTGGGTAGCCCGAGCCCAGGGACGCTGAGCATTGCGCGATTGGGTGTCCCGGAACCCGGCACCATTCCCTTGTTGGGCGCAGCGCTGATCGGCGTCGTGCTCATCGCCCGCCGGCGGCAGGCATCAGGCAGCCCCGCAGGTTTGCTTTCGTAGCGGTCGTTGCGATTTTGACGGGCCAGGACATGGCGCGGGTTCATCCAAATACCAGGTCCTGTGCACGAAATCCGACCAACGGCTGTTCTGCTCGCCAGAAGCGGGAACCAATACAGTGAGTAATGGATCAGAGTCGTCGCGCGATTTCCTGCGACGCGGCCAACCAGACCGGATGAGCGTGCGTTGGTGACAGCGTCGCAATCTTCGGGGGCAATCGAGTCGATCAAGCAATTCGGGTATGCCTGTCATTGCGTCCCGCGGCAAGAACGAAGCGAAAAAGCTTGTAACCATGGGTGTCCATTCTTGACATCGTTGTGTACGGTATGGACAATAGACCACCGTTCCATTTTAGTTAATCATGAGCGGCAAGTCATGATGTAGCGTATGCGCCAACCTACCCGCCCGGGACGGCTCCGGGCAGCGACAAGAACGCCCGTAGCGGTGTAGATCGGTTCTTCAGTTCGATAAATAGTGTCACCTCAGGAGGAGTCATGAATAGGCAGCGGTATCGCCAAGCCATTCTCACGGCTGGATTAGCGCTAAGCGCGATCAGCGTTGGTATCCATAACGCCGAGGCGGCGCGAAGCGCGCCGTCGCTGGGTGCCACCAACGATTCGATTGAGAATTTCACGTACGGGCCGTGCAGCGGTCCTTCCCTCTACCAGGAGGTGGACGGCACTTCAGCCTCTTATGCCAGTTGCTATCACAATTGGGGGCTTACCTATGCCAATTCGGTGGTCATATTTTCCCGAACCGCGGCAGAGCGCAACGCCGCGCTGGGTAACCCGATATTGACGAATAATTCAACGGATGCCACCAACGTTGCGCAAGCCGGACTTAAGCGACTTCTCCTGGCGGCAGGTATTGCGACGGTGACCGTCTCGGAAAACACATCGAGCATACCGGGTCAAGGAAGCACCGTGGGCGCGGTAATTTTCCTCGATAACAGCGGCGATGCTCTCTGGGATCACGGCCGTTCCGTCAATCCGTCATTCGCCGTTTCGACCACCACGTCCGGTTTCGTTACGGCGGGCTACGTGAGTTTGCGCCAATACATGCGCCAGGGCGGTGGCTTCGTGGCCATCCACAACGCGGTGGGTACTGAGCGCAACTGGAATTGGTATGTGGGCCTGCTCGGTGCAAGTACCTACGACTCTGCGGCAATCCAGCCCGGCACGGTGCAGATCGAGGCGAACGATTCCTCGACCGTCGGTGTCGGTGGGCAGGGAGCCCAGTTCCAGTTGGGGTCGGACAGCTTCTACAATCTGGTCCCCTATCCGACCAACGTGAAATATCTCGCGACGGTTCAGGAAAGCTCGCTGGCGACGAAGAAGTCGGTTCATCCGGGGCACGGTCTGTTTCATCCGGTTGCTTGGTGCCAGTACTACGACGGTGGTCGTTCGTGGGTGACGACACTGGGCCAGGATCCCCGTCTGTGGGCGGACCTTACCCTACCGATCAACCAACCCGGGGGCGCCAATTTTTTCCCGGGCGCCTCTCAATTCCAGAGCATGGTCGTGAACGGAGTCTTGTCCGCCATGGGCAAAGTGCCTTTCTGCACCTGAAGCCCTTTCGCTGCATCCAAGTCACATTGCCTATCGCCACATATTAGTCCACGGAGGAATCATGAATTGGCAACAAGTTGGAAAATTGATCACCGCAACTTCATTCGCCTTGGGCGCCGCCGCGGCATTCGCGCAACAGGGGCCCGTCGAAACGTACCCCCAGGTACCGGTCACGACCGATGCCACCTCGCAGTCGATAGGGAACTTCAACTACGGTCCTTGCTCCACCTATGGCAGTAACGCCGCGTGCTACCACAACTGGGGTGTTGTCCGCGCGACCCCGCCTGGATTTCCCAATGGCAAGGTGCTGCTCTTTACTCGGACGGGCGGAGTGCGCCAAGCCAGCCTTGGGACGCCGCTCGCCGCGGGACTTAATCCCCCGCTAGGCGCCGACAACAACACGCAGAAGGACATGATCCGCCTGCTGAACGCGCAGGGTATCGCCGTCGACTATACGGAAGACGTCCACTCCCTGACCAGCCCCACGGCCAATCTCAACCAGTACGCTGCGTTGATCTTCTTCAGCACCAGCGAAGATGTGCTATGGGACAACGGTAATGCGGTTAACCCGGCGCTTGCCGTGTCGACGAGCACGACCGCGTACCTCGATGCGGGCAGAACGGCCCTGCGTCAATACATGCGCGCAGGCGGTGGTTTTGTAGCCGTTAATTACGCCGTTCAGCAATACATGGACGAAGGAGTTAGTGAATTCTCGTGGATCGCCGGCTTGCTGGGCAATGCCAACTTGTATGACTCTGCCGGCTACCAGAACGGGACGATCGTAATTCAAGCCGCCGACTCTTCAACGGCAGGTGTCGGCGCGCCGGGGACGCAGGTTCCCTTCGAGGACTCGTGGTTCACCATGATTCCGTTTCCGACAAACGTGAAGTTCCTGGCCACTGTCGATGAGAGCACGCTCGCCACTAAGAAGGCAGTAAGCCCTCCCTATCCCACATTCCACCCGGTCGCGTGGTGCCACTACTATGACGGTGGTCGCGCGTGGATCACGACTCTAGGTACCGACGCAAGCGCTACGTCAGACATCACCATACCACCGACACCGTCCACCGTTCCCAACAGAGCGGCGTTCCAAAGTTTGCTTGTCAATGGCATCAAATCGACGATGGGGTTGCTACCGTTCTGCACGTGACATTAAGCGCGCGATGTCTTCGGAGTTTTTCGATAAATGCTCACTTGCAGGAGGAATCATGAATAGGCAGCGGTATCGCCAAGCCATTCTCACGGCTGGATTAGCGCTAAGCGCGATCAGCGTTGGTATCCATAACGCCGAGGCGGCGCGAAGCGCGCCGTCGCTGGGTGCCACCAACGATTCGATTGAGAATTTCACGTACGGGCCGTGCAGCGGTCCTTCCCTCTACCAGGAGGTGGACGGCACTTCAGCCTCTTATGCCAGTTGCTATCACAATTGGGGGCTTACCTATGCCAATTCGGTGGTCATATTTTCCCGAACCGCGGCAGAGCGCAACGCCGCGCTGGGTAACCCGATATTGACGAATAATTCAACGGATGCCACCAACGTTGCGCAAGCCGGACTTAAGCGACTTCTCCTGGCGGCAGGTATTGCGACGGTGACCGTCTCGGAAAACACATCGAGCATACCGGGTCAAGGAAGCACCGTGGGCGCGGTAATTTTCCTCGATAACAGCGGCGATGCTCTCTGGGATCACGGCCGTTCCGTCAATCCGTCATTCGCCGTTTCGACCACCACGTCCGGTTTCGTTACGGCGGGCTACGTGAGTTTGCGCCAATACATGCGCCAGGGCGGTGGCTTCGTGGCCATCCACAACGCGGTGGGTACTGAGCGCAACTGGAATTGGTATGTGGGCCTGCTCGGTGCAAGTACCTACGACTCTGCGGCAATCCAGCCCGGCACGGTGCAGATCGAGGCGAACGATTCCTCGACCGTCGGTGTCGGTGGGCAGGGAGCCCAGTTCCAGTTGGGGTCGGACAGCTTCTACAATCTGGTCCCCTATCCGACCAACGTGAAATATCTCGCGACGGTTCAGGAAAGCTCGCTGGCGACGAAGAAGTCGGTTCATCCGGGGCACGGTCTGTTTCATCCGGTTGCTTGGTGCCAGTACTACGACGGTGGTCGTTCGTGGGTGACGACACTGGGCCAGGATCCCCGTCTGTGGGCGGACCTTACCCTACCGATCAACCAACCCGGGGGCGCCAATTTTTTCCCGGGCGCCTCTCAATTCCAGAGCATGGTCGTGAACGGAGTCTTGTCCGCCATGGGCAAAGTGCCTTTCTGCACCTGAAGCCCTTTCGCTGCATCCAAGTCACATTGCCTATCGCCACACATTAGTCCACGGAGGAATCATGAATTGGCAACAAGTTGGAAAAGTAATGATCGGAACTTCTCTCGCCTTGGGCGCTACTGCGGCATCCGCGCAGTACCCCCAGGTGCCGCGCCTTTACAATAACGTCGCGGAGTCGATGGAGAACTACAACTACGGGGTTTGCTCCACCTTTGGCAGCTCCGCCCAGGCGCTGTCGTGCTACCACAACTGGGGTGTTGTCCGCGCGACCCCGCCTGGATTTCCCAATGGCAAGGTGCTGCTGTTCACACGGACAGCCGGCCCGCGGCACGCCAGCATTGGAACCGCATTGGCCAAAGGTCTGAATCCGCCGCTGGGGGCCAACAACAACACGCAGAAGGACATGATCCGCCTGCTGAACGCGCAAGGTATCGCCGTCGACTATACGGAAGACATCAACGCCTTCACCAATCTCAACCAGTACGCTGCGATCATCTTCTTCGACGGCAGTCGCGAGTCGATGTGGAACCATGGCAACTATATTGTCCCGGGGATGGCGGTGTCGACCAGTACGACCGCGCAGCTCGATTCAGCCAAAGTCAACTTGCGGCAATATATCCGCGCAGGCGGTGGTTTTGTGGCTATTCATAACGCGTTTGGTACGGAATATAACTGGCCGTGGTACGAGGGCTTGCTCGGCAATGGCAACTACTTTGACCACGGCGGATTCCGAACCGGGAGCGCTCAGGTTGCCGCTCTCGATCCTTCAACGGCAGGCATCGGCGCCGATTACTCGATCCCCGGTGGCCAGGCCAATCCTTGCGCTGGCTGCACTGTTCCCGCAGTCGGCGCGGTCGGGACGGAGTTTCCGTTCCAGGACGAGTGGTACACCCTGGTTCCGTATCCCACGAACGTAAAGGTTCTGCTTAATCTCGATATAGGCACGCAGACCAGCCAATGCACTGGGCTGCCTTGTTATTACACCAAAGGAGATTCGACCCTGCCCCCGGCCCAGACGGCCGGCTTGGAGCCGATCGCGTGGTGCCACTACTATGACGGCGGCCGCTCGTGGGATACGGTGCTCGGTCATGACGTAAGCGCCACGTCCGACATTTCGCTGCCACCGAGTGGCTCGAGTGTTCCGAACAGAGCGCAGTTCCAGAATTTGCTTGTCAATGGCATCAAATCGGCGATGGGGCTGATACCGTTCTGCACCTGACGGTCTCGTGGCGATAGGCAACATGCCGTTCGGCACGTAATACAGAGTCTTAGGCTAGCTGCAAACGTAGTCCGACGCCGGGTCGTCTAGCGATGAAAAGCATCGCCGGGCGCTCGGCGTCGATTTCTTTGGGCCGTGTAGTTCCATCAAGGTCGGCCTCGCAAATGCGTTTGCGCGAAGCGCCACGGCGCACATTGACAATTCAAGCTGATACGATTGGTTAACTATGCTTCTTTACCGGACGGTCCAGGGTTCGACCCTCGGTCATGCAACCCAAGATGTCGCCATTCCGTCGGCGCCCCCCGATGGGGTCCGCGACCGCCTCGGCATGCGCCGGATGGCGAGCCGAATTTCGCTGGTCCTCTTGTCGCTGTTCTGCATCCTCGGGGCGCGGGCCGCCGAAACCCCGCGCCAGATTGACTGGAAGGATCTCGTTGTGAGCCTGCCGGCGGCCGAAAATCCCTTTGCCAGTCTCTCGCCCGAACAGATGTACATGATCACCGATATCGGAGGGTTTCGCGCCCGCAGGGCACGCGGTGAAACTCTTCTGCCGCAGGAGGTCGAGATCGAGCGCACATCCATCGAGAAGCTCCAGAACGCAGGCATTCCTATCGACTCGCTTTTGGCTCAGCAGGACACGGTGAGGAGGAAGCTCGAGCATATGGATGGCGTTGCCAATCCATCGCTCGATGGCAAGCTGGTTCGCATGGCCGGTTATCCAGTGCCGGTCAAGTTCGCCGCCAACCAGGTGACGGAGTTCCTTCTGGTTCCTTACGTCAGGTCTGACGCGCCTACGCCCAACCAGGTGGTATACGTAACGGGCGTCAAGCCCTTCGAGATCAAAGGAATGTCAGAGCAGGTTCTGGTGACGGGCCGTATGTCAGCCAGCCCGAGCACAAAGAAAACCTATGTCTTCAACAACGGAAGGGACGAGATCGAAGGCAGTTATGCGATAGACGCGACCCAGGTCGAGCCCTACAAGAAGTGAGGGCGATCGCTTTTGCGCGATCTAGGCAAGCAAGGCGGAGAAGCCTCGTGATAATTTTGTATCACCCCGCGCTGTGGCCCGTCACGTTGGCTTGATTCAATAGATCAGGATTTCTGTACTGCCAGTGCCGATTCGCTCCGGTCCTTTCCACACTGGTTCCCCTGTTGCGCCAGGTCCCGTCCACCATCCATTGATGGCGAGGCGCTTGCCTTGGGCGTACGGTGAGACGCGAGTCACGAAATGGGCCGATTCCGGCCCCACGTTGAAAAGCCATAGCGTGTTGAAGGCCGGCGGCAGATAGGATGCCTTCGGGCACCAGTACAACGCGCCGCCCCACTCCGACCGCCAATCCTTTGCCAGATGCCACACGTACGCGACTTGACGATTGAAATTTGCGCCACTGTCCGATGCATCATTGTGAGGAAGAGAATGGTCGCCCGGGAGGTACCAGCTCGCGTAGACCTCTGCTGGTCCAAGACAGGACCGACCGGACAATCGCGTCATCCACGCCTTCGTACTCGACGAGTCGAATATCTTGGAGCACCAGGTGAGGTCCGCCGGATACTGATCGGGGTTGAACAGATTGTGATGATGATAGCTAAAGTCCTTCTCGTAGTTCTCGTACAGGCGCCACGTCGTGCAGTTGTCGAGACTGCTATACATCCGCTCGGCGAAGTCGCCGTCGAAGGCATCTCGTATCTCGACGAGTCCGCCGGCCGCCAACCGCGGAGCAACGTCCATCAACGCGGAGCCTGGTCCGCGAAGCGATGGGCGTAGATAGGTTTCGATTGAGAGGGGGTTCGCGTCCGCTGCAGCCTGCGTGTCGACATCGGTTGTCGGCGCGACGGGGCGCGTGCCCAGCGTGACCGCATCCACTCTGGCCACCTTGCGCCGTACCTGCTCCATGTCGAGCGCTCGCGCAGCCGCCAGCACCTCGTCCAGCGCCCTGGCCTCCAGCGCGACCGGTTTGGCATAGACGATGATGTTGCTGCGCAAGATCATCAGTGTCGGTGTAGAGCGGATGTTGAACTGGGTGCAGATCGCCTGCTGATCCTCGGTATTGACCCTCACGAACAAGACATCCGGGTTCCGCGCCGCGGCCGCGGCGAAGGTCGGCGCGAACGCGCGAGAAGGCGCGCTCGATGGCGCCCAGAAATCGACGACTGCAAATGGATGGCCGTTGATCGACGCTGCGAAATTCTGTTCGGTGAGTTCGATCACGCCAGAGCTGTAGCCCGCCATCTGGACGGCTGCCGAACGAGTCTGATCTTTCTGTGGCTCAAGGGTGCCGGTGCCAGCGCTCGGTATCCACCGGCCCGCCGTCGAGGGTGATCGTATCGGCGCCTTCACGCTTGATTTGTTCCTCTTGTGGCTCTTCATGAGGTTCAGGTTGATCCTGCCCGGTTACGTCAGGATTTTGATAGTGTTCTGACCTGGCCGGATCGTTCTGCGGCCGGTCCCGCTGGCTCGATTCAATAGATCAGGATTTCCGTATCTGCCGGTGCCGATCCGGTCGGGTCCTTTCCAGACCGGGTCCCCTGTCGGGGTCATTCCCGTCCACCATCCATTGATGACGAGGCGCTTGCCTTGAGCGTACGGTGAGACATGGGTCACGAAATGGGTCGAATCCGGCCCCACGTTGAAAAGGTATAGCGTGTTGAAGGCCGGCGGCAGGTAGGATGCCTTCGGGACCCAGTAAAACGCGCCGCCCCACTCCGACCGCCAATCCTTTGCCAGATGCCACACAAAGGCGAGTTGACGAATGTAATGTTTGCCGGTGGTCACATTGTCATTGTGAGGGAGCGAATGGTCGCCTGGGAGGTAGCAGCTTGCGGAGATTTCCGTCGGTCCAGGACAGGACCGACCGGACAACCGTGTCGCCCACCCCTTCGAACTCGACGAGTCGAATACCTTGGAGCACCAGGCGACGTCCGCCGGAAACTGATCGGCGTGGTAGAGATTGTGATGATGATAGCAAAACTTCGCAGCGTAGTTCTCGTGCAGACGCCAAGTGGTGACGCTGTCGAGACTTCGATACATCCGCTCGGCAAAGTCCGGCTCGAAGGCGTCTCGTATCGCGACGAGCCCGCCGGCCGCCAGCCGCGGGATAGCGGCCTTCTAACGCTGACCCTGCTCCGCGAAGCGATGGGCGTAGAAAATTTTCGATTGAGAGGAGGCTCGGGTCCGCTGCAGCCTGCGTGTCGACATCGGTGGTCGGCGCGGTGGGGGCGCCCAGCGTGACCGCATCCACTTTGGCCACCTTGCGCCGTACCTGCTCCATGTCGAGCGCTCGCACAGCGCCCAGCACCTCGTCCAGCGCCCTGGCCTCCAGCGCGCCCGCTTTCGCATAGACGATGATGTTGCTGCGGAAGATCATCAGCGTCGGTATCGAACGGATATTGAACTGCGTGGTGATCGCCTGCTGATCCTCGGTATTGACCTTCACGAACAAAACATCGGGATTCCGCGCCGCGGCGGCGGCAAAGGTCGGCGCGAACGCGCGAGAAGGCGCGCTCGATGGCGCCCAGAAATCGACGACTGCAAATGGATGGCCGTTGATCGACGCTGCGAAATTCTGTTCGGTGAGTTCGATAACGCCCGGGGTGTCGGCCGACATGGGTTTTCGTTCCTTCAGGAGCCGGCGCGACAGCGAAACGATTGGCTGTGTCGCGCCAAGCGAGCGATGGGGGATGCCTGCTTGTGCCTGATTTTTCCGAGAGAGTCCGTGCGGTAAGGCATGTCACCAGCCAACAGTATTTTACCTCAGCTGCCGTCCGCGTCTCCTTCTGCTGGGCAAGAACAATCCTTGCGTACACCACCGAGGATCAAACTTCCAATCAATTCAGAGAAGTCGAAGTGAACTTATTTGAATTGCGGCCCTGCCAGCCAACTCACCAGCGAGTAACGAACGCCGGTCTTCACCGGAAGGACGTTGTGACACATGAACGACGGGAACACTGTCATCGTTCCCTGATCCTTGGGAGCCACAAACTCCGGATAAATCATCAATTCTCCACCGGTGTAGTCTTCAGGAGCCGACAATTGAACAGTCAAGCTCAATTTACGTTCCGTCAGCTTACCCGGACCAATATCGAAATGCGGTCCGTAATACTCACCGACTTCATAACGGGTGAACTGAAAACCTTCTTTAAATTGACTCACAACGAAACCATACACAACGTCATTAGTTTCATGGATGGCTTTATGCAAGCGTTCGAACACCCAATTCGTTGACTCATTCGGGAACACGAACACCGCAGATGACTTACGAATACTCGCAGACTGAGCCAGATCCATGGTTTCTACAAACGCCGGTTTCAGATGCGGCGTGAAATCTGCAATTAATTGCAAGCATTCTTCAGGTGTGAACACCATCGGGATGGCTGCCAAACGAGTCTGATCTTTCGGCGGCTCAATGCTCTCGAACTCGATCTGCGTGAATTCATCTGGGGCTGTGCCAAGAGAAACCTGCTGGCCAACTTCGCGCCGCTCGAGCTTGAGGTTTTTTCTTCTCTGCTGTCTATTCATGAGGTTCAGGTTGACCCTGCCCGGTTTCGACGTACATCGGGATTTCGTGATGTTCTAAATGCCGTGCTAATGATACTGGCCTCCACGACCGGGAGATACGTCTGCATTGGCGAACGACGTTAGCGCGCGCGTCCTTTTATCCATTCAAGGGCAAGAAGGTACCCGTCCGTTCCGAATCCGGCCATGACGGCTGTCACCGGGGCCGAGACCAGGGAATCGTGATAGATCGGCTCCCGTTGGTGCACATTGCTGATGTGCAATTCGACCTTGGGGCCTTCAAACATCTTCAATGCGTCCATCAGGGCGACCGAGGTAAAAGTGAGTCCGGCAGGGTTGATGATGATGCCGCCCACCCCGAGGTCCGTAGCTTCGTGAACACTTTCGATCAGGACACCCTCGAAGTTCGTTTGCCTAAAATCAATTTCAAGACCGAGGCTGCTGGCTTTTTCGAGGCAGCGATTTTTGAGCATTTCCAATGTCTCGTGTCCGTAGATTTGTGGTTCGCGCTTGCCGAGTCGATTTAGATTGGGGCCGTTAAGTATGTAGATTTTTGTCGTCATGCTATTGCTCCCGCGTAGATGTAGGTGAAACTTTATCGACCTATTTGCATGCAACTGCCTTGATCTGCGGCTGTCTCGATACCGGTCCCGACTCGGGTGCGTACGAGACGAGGCAGGAGGTAACCGTTCGCGGCAACTCTTTCGAGAGCTCGAGCGTAGTACCCCGGTACGAGCACTTGATCCAATAGGCGCGTGAATTTTTAGGAAGCAGCCACGAGATTGTCGACTCAGCCATGGTGTTCACCATGGCGTCATATCCAAGAGCCGCACCGTCCTTGGGAGGGCCGCTGTAAAAGCTTACCGTTTCGAGTTTAACCGGCAGTTTGCTGTAAGACACCGACCACTCCGCCGCGGGTGCCGTACCGGATTGCTGTACCTTGATCGTCTCCGGACAGAATGTGCCGGCTGCCGACGCACATCGGCAGGCCACGAGAGCGACGACAGCAAAGATTCCTGTAAGCAAGCGATGCATGCATTCTCCGGAAACAGATGAACCGCCCAACGGCGTTCAGAGCGAAATAGGACAGCCATCACTCCACGGTGACCAGCGCGTCGTGAGCGGAGGTCGTCGTCGAAGTGCCGGCCGTGACGTTATCGACGAAGGTGATGTTGGTCAATGCTATCGGTGTCACGCCCGGCTTCAGCGCCTGAAACTGAAGGATGACCACGCTGCCCGACCCTGCGATCGCGTATCCATTGTTGACGTCCAGGTTGACGTTGACGAAGCCATCGCTTGGATCTTCAGCGTTGAATTGAGTGGGAGCGCCTGCTTGTTGCACAAACAGGCCTTTTGATGAGTCGACAAATTGCAGCACCCGTTTGTCAAAAGTGACTTGAAACGCAAGGTGCCTTATCCCGCCGTATGCGTCGAGATTTACAGTGGCCTCAAAGGAATCCCCGGTTCGCACCGTGGCTGGCGCGCCGACATCGATTCGCATGGCGGCGCCTTGCGGCACAGCGGGCACTGGCAATGCGGTGCCATCTGTTGCCGTGCCCCGTACTACGGCCGTGGGCGATGCCCCGAAATCAGCCTCGCCCGGAGGTTTCGGTGTGATCGTCTTTTGATGAGTCGCGTCCGCGAACCCGGACGAGAGGGCACTCTTGCTTCCGGGATTGTCCCGCCAATAATGGACGGCCGCTACGATCGCCAAGATGAGGATGACGAGAGCGCATCGACCAAGAGTTTTGCCCTGCATAGGAAGGTGAGTGGGCCAACATCGGCCGCGTCAATCCGCGGCCGCGACAAGCGCATGCTGCATCGAGCATCCCTCGGATATTAGTCGGCGCAAGACGCTTCGCACATGCGAACCCAAGCACGGGAACAGCGTTTCAATTTATTATCTAAGGCGGCTTGCGCGGTGTCAATGTTCCGGCGCACGACCGAACCCCATGACTAGGCGCTTGACTTCCGCAAGCAGTCTTTTATACTGCTTTACCACTTACAAAACGACGTTCTGTAGGAGAGAACGCGTCTGACCGAACTGGTTGTGCCCGCTGTACAACTGTTCGTTTAGCCGGCGTGGTAGCAAGGTCAAAGCAAGGTTAAAAAAGCAGAAGCAGAATAGACCTGCGGGGTCCTGGTCGCTAAGCAAGTGCGGCATTTATTGAGTCTTGCAGCGCTAGGTGCACCTACAACAAAAGCACGTTAGCAGACGTTGTCAAGGAGGAGCGCGCGCATGACGAGCAGGGAACCGCAAGCCGGTGTTTGGCAGGGTGGACGCGATTCCTTGGTGCTGCGGGAAGACTTTTTGCCACATCGCTCGAGCGCAATCTCCTCTGATAGCCCATGTGTTGGTCGCCGTGCACGGCATCAGATCGTCACGAGAAATAAGGTGGTCGCGAGTCAGTCCAGTGCTACATCCCACGCGCACCGAGCACGGATCATTGACGGCACCACAGAATCGCACCATTGAGAACGCGAGCCTACTTGGCTCGATCGATTTTTCATTTTTGGCAGCTAGGAGATTTCACATGAAATTGAAATTGATTTTGTCGTCGCTGTTCGCCGTCGGGGCGATGGTGACGTCTTCTTTCGCAATGGCGGCCGCGAGTAGATCTCAATGCATGCTGTACGCCCGGCGACGCGGATTTCCGAAAATCGGCGGCAACCTCGGCAATCAGAGCGTATTCATCGCTGACGCAAGTCACCAAGGCAAACATTAACACCCTGGGCGCTGCCTGGATGGTGCACACTTCGGCCGTACCGGCGACGACGCCGACTGCGTCTGCTGGCACCACCACCACGCAACAGCAGACCACGCCGATCGCGGTCAACGGTATCGTTTACACCGATACGCCTATCGGCGATGTCATCGCCGTCGATGGCGCAACGGGCGCGGTCAAATGGAAGTGGCACCCGACGACAGCGAATAGCGGGTTCGGTCCAGCCAACCCGCGCCGTGGCGTCTCAGTCGGTGGCGGCTATGTCTACACGTTGCAAGCGGTAGCCACGTCGTCGCACTGGACCAAAATACGGGTGCTCAGGTATGGGCAGTCGTGCCCACGCCACCCGCGGCTCTGGCGAAACGACTCTCGGCGGCATCGGGCCGGACCGCGACGGTCTATTACAACGGCATGGTCTACATCGGCTCGGCCAATAGTGGCCGCAATGCCGGCTTTGCGCTGAATGCGACCAATGGTGCCCTGGTCTGGTATTTCTTCGGCGGGGCCAAGCCCGGCTTGTCGGTCACCGATGTCAATGGGAAGACCTGGTCCGCCGGCGACACCTGGCAGTGCGCGACCGACGGCAGCACCCCATGTCCGACCGGCACGCCGCAGAACACGTGCGCGCTTTCGGCAGGCGTCGCGCCGTGGATGGCACCCTTCGATCGATCCCGCGACGAACATGGTCTACTGGGCCTTCGGTAATGTGCGTAGCTGCGCTTCGTCGCAGGACGGTTCGACGCGCCCGGCACCAATCTGTTTTCCAGCTCATTGGTGGCACTGGACGCCACGACCGGCGCCTACAAGTGGCACTTCCAGTCGGTGCGTCATGGCCAGTGGGACATGGACAACACCCAGCTCCGGTGGCGATGGCCGACGTCACGATTGGCGGTCAGCTAAGGAATCTGGTGTATTACGGCAGCAAGCAGGGCAGGACGTTCGTGCTCGATCGCACGACGGGCTTGCCGGTCCTGGGCGTTCAGGATTTGACTGTTTCGGTGGACTCGAGACAGCAAAACTGGCCGACGCAACCGTACCCGAATGCAACCCTCTTGGCTCAAAGAATGTATGGTCTACCAGAACCTGGGCTCGGCCATCCCGGGTGACCCAGTCGCGCGGTGCCCAACTACAACGGGTTTCAGGCACAGCCTGACCCGGCCAACCCCGGCCAGATGAAGTTGGTGTACAACCCGAACAGTTACATTGCTGCGGACGATCCGTTCGTTACCTCGCTTACCCGCCGGGCCAGCCCAAGCACATGGGCTGCATGAACGAGCCGAGCTGGGCTTTGCCGGTGCTCTCGACGCCCAGCCAGAATGGTGGTGCTGACTTGCTCGGGGATTCCTTCAGCCAGAACCTTGGGATGTATATATTCCTATGGCAATAATCCGGCGGCGCATGACCAGAGCGAAAGCAGCAACGGGCTTCGGCAACTCGGCGGCTATCAAACCGGCGGCATCGTGGCCATCAACGGCGCGACCAACCAGATCGTCTGGAGAAAGAATTGGTCTGGATGAGGCGCACGGCAACACGCCGTTGATGACCGCGACCGACCTGCTGTTCCTCGATCAGACCGATGGCTACGTGGTGGCCATGGATGCCACAAACGGCAACGTAGTTGTGGAAGTTCCAGACGGGAGCCGCAGGAAGCTCCGGGGTCATCACCTACATGGCGGGTGGTCAGCAGTACATCGCGGTTCTCGCGACAGGCACCGGTATTCCTTACAGCCCGCCTGGTGGCGACACGCTGTGGGCGTTCAAGCTCGGCGGCACGGCGCAGTATGTGAACGCCGCGGGAGCCGTCGTTTCCGGAAGCAGCGAAGCGCCGTCGCCCCCACCCCTCGTAATTCGTCGTCCAGTGGGCAATACGGCGGCCAGCACGGTCGTTCCGGCGAACACGATTCTGCTGGCTCGTTCGAACGGCACGGCGACAGGCGCGGCGGATAGTACGTCAACGGGTGCCATGGTTCCATCCACGCTCACGGTTCCCGTGGGTACGACCGTCACGTTCCTGAATCCTGGTGCAGGCATTGGATTTAACACCCCGAATGCGAAGCCGCACTGTGCGACGCAGTTCTTCGAGGGCTTGTTCAATTTCAACCTGAATCCGGGTCAGTCAGCGACGTACACGTTCAACCAGGCAGGCGAGTATTTCTACAACGATTGCACCGATCCGCGCCCGACAGGCAAGGTCGTCGTGGTTGCGCCGTCAACCGTGGTCGCAAACATGGTGAAGTTCCTGCCCAATTCGATGAACCTTCATCCGACGACGGGCGCCATCCCCGATGGCTTGGCAAGCGCCGTGTTCAACGTCCCTGCCGGCTATACGCTTAGTGGCGGCGCGAGCAGCATATCCTTGGTCGCTCCGCTGACGACTGCGCCAATAACGCCGGTATCGGTTTCGCCAACGGGGACCGGGCAACTGCTCGTGAACTTCAACAAGAGGGATATTGCCAACAATGTCCCAACAGGATCGGTACCCCTGACCCTATCGGGCATTTTCACGAATAACGGTGTTCAGTCGACGTTGACGACAACCGTAAACGTCGTGGTCCAGAAATAGAGCGGTACTGACAAGCGCGAATTGCGCGCGACGTACGATTGGGAAAGTTGGGTGTCGGTTACCTGACTTTCCCATTTTTTTTCTTCGCGTTGCCCTGGCGGAACAGTTAGCAAGGGGTCTTTGTATGATTCGAATTGAACGCTGGTACCGGGTTATGCAAGTTGTGAAGAACAATTCACAAATAGCACTTGTGTTGCGTGCGCCACTCCGGAAAAGATCGTTGCTGGGGTCTTTGGTGCGTTGTAGGATAGTGCTGCGCCCGATGAAAACAAAACGGGGCGCGGTGCACGTCCGCAATCATCCAAGGTCTTACAGTCATGACGGTACCAATCGAGCTGCCGCGCTACGACAACTATATTGACGGTGAAATGGTTGCGCCAGCCGCAGGCCGCTACATGCCGACCGAGGACCCGTACTCAGGCCTCGCTTGGGCGTCGATTGCAAGAAGCGATGCGCGGGACGTCAATAGGGCAGTGGCTGCTGCCAGCGCCGCGTTCGAACATGGTTCCTGGCCGCAATTCACGGCGACGCAGCGCGGCCACCTCCTTTGGAAGCTCGGCGAACTTGTTCACAGCAACGCCAAGCGGCTTGGGGACATCGAACAACGCGACAACGGCAAGATCGCGTGCGAAGTTATCACGCAGGTTCGTTATATCGGAGACTATTTCAAGTACTACGCTGGGCTTGCAGACAAGGTTCAGAGCGCGGTCATCCCGACGGACAAGAAGGGCGTGTTCGCGTACACCAAGTTCGAACCCAAGGGCGTCATTGCGATCATCACGCCGTGGAACTCCCCTCTAACACTCACGAGCTGGAAGCTCGCCCCTGCGCTTGCGGCAGGCTGCACGGTCGTCGTCAAACCTTCGGAGTTCACCTCCGCATCGATGATTGAATTTGCGAAGCTTTTCGCGGACGCCGGATTTCCTAAGGGCGTCGTCAATGTCGTCACAGGTCTCGGGGCTGAGGTCGGAGAAGCGCTCGTGACGCATCCTAAGGTCGCCCACGTTGGATTCACTGGCGGTGACGCTGCTGGGCGCAGGATCTACGAGCTTGCAGCACGAGGATTGAAGACCGTTACCCTCGAACTGGGTGGCAAATCGCCCAATATCATCTTCGATGATGCCGATCTGGATCAGGCGGTCAAAGGTGTTGTGGGAGGCATCTTTGCAGCATCGGGACAGAGTTGTCAGGCGGGGTCACGCCTGCTTCTGCAGGAAAGCATCCACGATCGCTTCGTTGAACGATTGGTCGAGTTCGTCAAGACGGCCAAGATAGGCAATCCTTCACTTCCGGAGACGCAGGTCGGACCGATCTCGACCCGACCGCAGTTCGAAAAAGTCCTCTCTTACATAGAGATTGCCAAAAGCGAAGGCGCGCGGTGCGTTCTCGGCGGCAAAACCCGTCCGGACCTCGGCGCCGGAATGTTCATCGAACCGACAATCTTCGTCGATGTGAACAACAGCATGCGCATCGCCCAGGAAGAGGTGTTCGGGCCGGTGCTCGCGGTGATCCCATTCAAGGACGAGCAGGACGCGATACGAATCGCCAACGACGTGCCATTCGGGCTCGCCGCGGCCGTGTGGACCAAGGATCTGCATCGTGCAATGTTGCTGGCCGACAAGCTCAAGGCCGGAACCATTTGGGTCAACAACTATCGCGCTACCAGCTTCACCTCCCCGTTTGGTGGCTATAAGAACTCCGGCATCGGGCGCGAGTCGGGGATCGATTCGATCAAGGAATATCTCGAAACCAAGTGCGTGTGGATCTCCACCGATCTCGACGTTCCCAATCCGTTTGTTCGTCGCTGAACCGTGCGAATGAACCAGAACTCAGACAATGATCCCGCGCAGCAGACACTGCGCGAGTTGCGGCTACGTTGGGCCCTCCGGATTTGGGGTTGGAACGTAAGATCGCGTCGGTCGGCCGTTCAGGGGCGGATACGCGATGATTGAAGCGCTTAGGGGAATCCGCGTACTCGACCTCACCAACGTACTCGCGGGCCCGTTCTGTGCGTATCAGCTGGGGCTTCTCGGCGCTGAAGTAATCAAGGTCGAAATCCCGGATACGGGCGATCTGGCGCGGCAACTTGGTGCGGACGAGGCTCTCAACGCGCAGTTAATGGGCGCATCCTTCCTTGCCCAAAACGGTGGCAAAAAATCGATCACGCTCAACCTAAAAGCTGAGGCCGGCAAATCCGTGCTCCGGCGGCTTGTTGCCACCGCAGATGTCCTGATCGAGAACTTCCGCCCCGGAGTCATGGTGCGGCTGGGTGTCGGCTACGAAGACCTGCGGAAATACAAGCCATCGCTGGTCTATTGTGCGATCTCCGGATTTGGCCAGGAAGGACCGCTGAAAGACGCCCCAGCCTACGATCAAATCGTTCAAGGCCTTTCAGGAGTCATGAGCATTACCGGCGACGAGGAGTGCGCGCCGATGCGAGTTGGTTATCCGGTAGCCGATACGGTCGGCGGCATGACGGCGGCCTTTGCAATTTCGAGCGCGCTGGTTCGTCGCGTCAGTACGGGCGACGGAGCCTTCATCGACGTTTCCATGCTCGACTCGATGTTGGTCACCATGGGCTGGGTCGTTTCAAATTTTCTGATTGCCGGCAATGAGCCTCGGCCAATGGGCAACAGCAATTTCACGGCAGCTCCTTCGGGCGCATTCAATACCGGCGGCGGCCTCCTCAACATTGCTGCCAACAAGCAAGAACAATTCAAATCGTTGGCGCACGCGATAGGCCGAGAAGACCTCGTTGACGATCCCAGGTTTGTGGGCCGGGAGCAACGAAAGCGGAATCGCGCAGCCCTTACGTCGGAGCTTGAATCGGCGCTTAGCGCGCGATCCGCGTCCGAGTGGGAAGCTGCACTAAGTCGCATTGGAATTCCAGCGGGACGCGTACTTAGTGTTCCGGAAGCGCTCGCGCATCCGCAGGTTTCGCATCGTGAACTATTGCAGACTTTTGTGGACGTTCCTGGCGTTGGTCGGCCGGTGACGTTGACACGCGCAGGCTTCAAGCTGCGCGGCGCCGATCCCGTGGTCCAATCCGCGCCCCCCTGTCTTGGCGAGCATACCGACGACATCCTGCGAGAGCTTGGCTATGCAGATGGAGAAATTGAACAGATGCGTTCAGCGGGAGCGATTTGAACCTATCGGTTATTCTTCATAGCCTGAATTGGCTGGGCTCAACGCGTGAGAATTGCGGTTATCGCGAAATATGATCGGCTTGACCTGAGGGGTCGCAACGCGCGCCTTCTCGATCGCCTCGGCGACCAGGTGATGATGCGGCGACAGATCGCATACGGGATCGGCTGCGGCCGGATCTCCGGTTAGCAGGTAGGCTTGACATCGACATCCGCCGAAGTCCTTGACCTTCTCCGGACACGAGCGACATGGCTCTTTCATCCAAGCGTTACCACGGTAGCGATTGAAGCCCTCGGACTCGTACCAGATCGATTCCAGGGTCGCGTTTTGCACGTTTGGAAACTCGAGTCCTGGCAACATGCGTGCGGCATGACAAGGGAGCGCCATACCGCTTGGCGTGATCGTGAGAAAAACAGAGCCCCAGCCGTTCATGCACGCTTTGGGCCGGTTCTCGAAATAATCCGGGACCACGAAGAAGATGCGCATCTTCTCCGCCATCCTTTCGCGGAAGCGATTGGTAACTTCCTCGGCGCGCTCGAGCTGTTCCCGTGTAGGTAAGAGTCGATCGCGATTCAGGTACGCCCACCCGTAATACTGCGTGTTGGCAAGCTCCACGTAGTCCGCGTCCATCATGCGTGCCATTTCCAGGATTTCGCCGACGTGGTCGACGTTGAGCTGGTGAAGGACGACGTTGAGGACCATTGGATAGCCGTGCGCCTTGATAAGCTTGGCGACCTTTGATTTGAGCTCGAACGTGCGCGTACTCGACAAAAAATCGTTCAGCTCTCGGGTCGAATCCTGAAATGAGAGCTGGATGTGGTCGAGTCCCGCTTGCTTGAGTGTTCGAATTCGCGTTTCATTGAGGCCTACCCCGGAGGTGATCAGATTGGAGTAGTAGCCGAGGCTGCGCGCCTCGGCGACGAGTATCTCCAGATCATCGCGAAGCAACGGCTCGCCTCCGGACAGCCCGAGTTGCACTGCTCCCAGGGCCCTGCCTTCGCGCAGCACGCGTAGCCATTCACCGGTAGAGAGTTCCTGGCCGTCCTTCGCAAAATCGAGAGGGTTGTAGCAGAACACGCAGTGCAGCGGGCAACGATACGTCAGCTCCGCAAGCAGCCAGAGTGGTCCCGACGGCCGCCCGGTGCTACTGTTGTTCGGCGATGATCCAGCCACGTCCGTGCGCCAAATTCATGAATTCGATAACATCGTGCCGCAGATCGGCGCCTGGGAACGCGCCTTCGAGATCGCGGATCACCGAATCGATCGTCTTCTGTCCATCGATGCGCTGTAGTATCTCGCCCGCGCTCGCTGATAGTTTCACCATTCCCTCCGGGTAGAGCAATACCCACGCGGATTGGGTTGGCTCGAATTGCAACCGAAAGCCGTGGGCAATTTTCGGCACCTGCTCAACCCGCATCGCTGAATCAGGCGGCACCGTCACCTCCTGGGAGCCCGTAGGCCGATTGCATCGCGTCGAGCATCGACCATAGCACGTCGAGTTTAAACTGCAAGATGTCCAGAGCACGTTGCTGCTGCTGCCGCGTCCGGAAATGCTCGAGAGTGAGAGCAAGTCCATGAGCGACGTCGCGCCTTGCCAGCGTTACCCGATCACGGAAATACTGCAGTCCCGACGGCTCAATCCAGGAATAGTGTTGCGGCCAGCTCGCGAGACGATTCTTATGGATCTCAGGCGCAAAGAGCTCCGTCAATGACGAACAAACGGCCTCCTGCCATGGGCGAGTTCGCGCGAAGTTCACATAGGCATCGACGGCGAAACGGACACCAGGGAGTACCCGGTTCAGCGAAGTAATGTCGTCTCGCGCAATGCCCGTCGCAACCCCGAGCTGGATCCAGGCCTCGATGCCCCCCTCGTTCCCCTGCGTGCCGTCGTGATCGATGATGCGTTTGATCCACTCACGACGTATCTCGCGGTCCGGGCAGTTCGAGAGAATGGCCGCGTCCTTTAGTGGAATGCTGATCTGGTAATAAAAGCGATTGCACACCCAGCCTTGAATCTGCTCGCGCGTGCACTGACCGGCGTTCATCCGCACTTGGAACGGGTGATGAATGTGGTACCGATCGGCTTTGGCAAGCAACTGCTGCAAAAACTGCTCCTTGTCCCAAGGAGCCGATGTCGACAGGTCTGCGATATCCGGTACCACGCTAGAGAACGATATCCATGCCGTCGTACGCCAACTCGATACCCGCTTCGACCAGCCGGCGTCGCTCGGGTGAGTCCTCGTCGAGAATGGGATTCGTGTTGTTGATATGAATGAGCACTTTGCGCGGGTGTGCGTATGCCGAAAGAACCTCGATCATGCCCCCGCTACCCGACTGCGGTAGATGGCCCATGTCGCGCGCGCGTTTGCCGGATATGCCTAAACGAACCAGTTCGTCGTCGGTCCAGAA
The DNA here is from genome assembly GCA_963732105.1 of uncultured beta proteobacterium. Lineage (GTDB taxonomy): Bacteria > Pseudomonadota > Gammaproteobacteria > Burkholderiales > Casimicrobiaceae > PALSA-1003. Next base: position 199,390 of record CAVSYL010000010.1, on the reverse strand, counting down.
CGTGCCGTCGACGAGGAGGCAGTCGACTTGCTCGAAAATGGCACGCAGATGAGGCTCAAACTCGCCCAATCCCGGAGCGTAGAACAACGATCGCCCCGTGGCGTCATCCTTGATGATGACACCAACGTTGTCACCGGCGTGAGGCTGGTCGCGATGCGGCGAGTACGGCGGCGCTTTGCTGGCCAGCGCCACCGCTTGAAATGAAAGCCCGGGTGCGCCTTCGATGCTAAACGACGTTTTGGATTCGGTGCTCATCGGTACCCAATTCACACCACAGTAGTGATCGAGGATCCTGAAGAGTGGATTGCCGGTTGTGAGATCCTCTTGCACGCACTTCGTGCAATGCACCCGCAGCGTTTTTCCCTCGCGCAGCATCAGCAACCCCGTCGTATGATCAACTTGACTGTCGATAAGTATCACGGCGGCAAGCGCAGTGTCGCGAAGGCCGCGTGCCGGCTGTAACTCCGGAAAGGCCTGGAACTGGGAGAGAATGTCGGGCGAGGCGTTGAACAGAACCCAGCTATGACCATCACCGGAGACTGCGATGGAAGATTGTGTGCGCGTGCGCGCGTTCATTCGTCCGCGGCGCACACCGTCACAATTGCGGCAGTTGCAATTCCATTGCGGGAATCCCCCGCCCGCAGCGGAACCTAGGACATGTATTCTCACCGGGCGCGGGATGGTATGAAATTTTTTTGGCCAGCCCGCGGCCGGAGAGTAACTACAGCCTCAGTTGTCTGAGGCAATCCATGGAGCGTCCGTGACCTACACAACAGGTCGCGTATCGATCAGCGAGTGGCGACGTACATCGTAATTTCGAAGCCAAACCGGATGTCTTCGAATGCAGGTTTAGTCCAGGCCATAAATCCCTCCATAATTGAGTAGACAAGATTCGATGCCGCATCATGGCATCAGAATAATCCTACCGTGAATCCAGACTCGTGCCAAGGCACAATTGGGCACAAGCACGCGATGAAACAACGCTTACGTGAAAACATCCCGGATTTGGCCTTGGTTCTATCTTGCAGAATGCGATTTCATTGCGGTTCACAGACCTACTTAGCAAAATATGTGCCATGACACATTTAGCAACTTTTTATCCCTCAGAATGCCATTTCATTGGTCAGTACAGGCGCGAGCTGCAAAAACAGGCGCAATACGGCGCGCGATCTTGGCTACTTATCGGCCGTATGAACTGGACCGGCAAACGTCGTAACCTGGAGCCCAAATTGAGCGTCCCCAGCCGCAAAGGCAATTTCTGACATGCCGAAGCAAGGATTCGTCGATATCGTCGTTCCGATCCATAACGCCTACGAGGAGCTCGTTGCCTGCCTGGAGAGCGTGCGGAAACATACCAGTGACTATCGGCTGATCCTGATCGATGACGGCTCGACGGACCCACGCGTTAGCGAGCTGTTCCGGCGTTTGGCCTCAGAGCGATCAAAAAATGTCGTTCTGCTGCGCAATGGGCGCAACATTGGATTCGTGGCCACCGCCAATCGCGGCATGATGCTCGGCCGCAACGATGTAGTCTTGCTCAACTCGGATACGCTGGTCACCCACGCATGGCTAGACAAGCTGAGGCGATGCGCCGCGTTCGATGACCGGATCGGGACCGTCACGCCGTTTTCGAACAACGCCGAAATCCTGTCGTTCCCACGGTTTTGCGAGAACAACCCTGCGCCGGAGGATCCCGAACTCATCAACCGGGCGATGGAGTTGGCGGCCGTGCCGGTTTATCCGGATCTCCCGACCGCCGTGGGCTTCTGCATGTACGTTCGCCGTCGTCTCCTGCGGGAAATCGGCCCCTTTGACTCCGCATTCGGCAAGGGCTATGGGGAAGAAAACGAATTCAGCATGCGCGCGCGCAAGGTGGGTTACCGCAACGTTTTGTGCGACGACACGTTTGTCGCTCACCTGGGCTCGCGTTCCTTCGGGAGCGACAAGCAAGCCATGATTGACCAGAATTTGGTCAAAGTCCTGGCCAGGCATCCTGACTACATGGATCTCGTGCGCGAGTTCATCGACAAGGACCCGCTCAAGCCGATTCGCCGCATGATCCATTCCCAGGTCGCGGTCCTCGCCAACGCCGGCAAGCCGGGTGTGTTGCACGTCGTTCATCCGCGTGGCGGTGGAACAGAGAAATATGTCCAGGAGGTGATATCGGCGACCGGCGACGACTATCGCCACTATCTTCTGCGGATCCTGGACGATCGATGGCAACTGGTGGATTCCAATGGTGCCGAAGCGGCAACCTACGAGCGCCTGCGACGGGGCGAAGGTCCTGGCGGCGACTGGCTGCGTTCGCTTTGCGCGTGGCTTCGCATCGAGCTCGCTCATGTTCACAGCCTGGTAGGAAGCGGCGAAGATTTGGGGCAGATGCTGGCGGATGCTTCCATACCCTACTGCTATTCGATACACGACATGTACCTCGCGTGTCCAACCGTCTATCTGATCGACGGCCAGGGCCAATACTGCGATGCGACGACGGACAACGCCGTGTGTCGCCAGTGCCTGTCTAAAATTCCGGGGCTGGAGGACATCGATATCGAGCTATGGCGCGCGCGATACCGCAGCTTTCTCGATCAGGCGAGCAGGATCATTGCGCCGTCCAAGTGGGCGCAACATACGCTGGAAAAGTATTACCCGGACATCAAGGTGACGCTCGCGCCGCCGTGGCCCGAGCGCCTGTGCAATGAACCGGCGCCTGAATTGCCCGGAGTGTTCCCTTTGCCCGATGACGAATGCCGGCATATCGGCGTGCTGGGCGCGATCGGACCCGAGAAGGGGGCCCGGCACGTGGAGGCGCTGGTCGCCAGGATTCGGGAAAGGCGCCTGCCCCTCCGGCTGGTAGTCGTAGGGTATACGGATCGCGACCAGCGGTATCAGTCGAGCGACAAGGTGTTGACCATTCATGGTCCGTACCGACCGCAAGAGGTCAAGGCGCTGTTCGACGCGTACAGGATCGCCCTGGTTGTCTTCCCGACGGTTTGGCCGGAGACGTTCAGCTATACACTCAGCGAGGGATGGATCGCCGGGCGCCCGGCGCTCGTGCCGCCACGGGGCGCTTTGCAGGAGCGCGTTCTCGCGAGCGGCGCCGGCTGGGTCATGGATGGTTGGCCGGACGCGGATTCGATACTCGATCAGCTCATGGCGCTAACAGCGCTGGAACATGGCGACGAGCTTGCGCGCAAGTCGCGGCTTGCAAAATCCGTGTTCGGCAACGCCAGTGAATCGGTCGAGCCTGTCATAAATCTCTACGCAGAAATGCTTGCAGAGGCTGCAGGAAAGACGACCGGTGCAATCTCACGTGCTCAGATATATGAGACAGCGTGTCGCGCGCTGGGAATGGCGCCACTGGCCTCGGCACCGGGTGGCACGGCAACGAGATCGGTGAAGCGACGCCCCGGAATGGAGAGCATGTTCCGATTTTTACGAAGGTAGCCTCGTTGTCTCGAAGCGAGTCGATCTGATGGTCAAGCAGGATGCGTTGCCGCCAGCGGCTTTGGCGCCGGCCGATGTGAGGTCGTCCGCGGGTTTGTCCGCACGCCCGAAAACGATCGCATTGATGGGCGTTCTGGTGGCATTGGGCACGTGGCTCCGACTCGACCAATGGCTCGATCAGGTACTTGTCGACGACGAGTGGCACGCGCTGCATCAGATCATCGATCACACGCCTACCCAGCTTTTCGTTACATTTGGCTTCGCTGACTACAGCATCCCGATGGGCATGTTCGATGCATGGATTGCCGCCCATTTCGGATTGAGCGAGATCGCTATGAGAATGCCGATCATGGTTGCGGGGCTCGCGACGTTAGTGATCATCCCTTGGTACCTTGCGCCGCGTGTCGGAACGGCGATCGCACTGACGCAATTGTTTTTGCTTGCGATATCGCCGCTGCTGATACTTTACAGCCGCATCGCGCGACCCTATGAGCTGACGCTGATGCTTGGCTGGATCGCACACGCGTCCTGTCACCACTTCTTCGCCAAACGGGAACGCGAATTGGGCGCCGGCTTCCTTTATGTCGCCTGTGCGTCGCTGTCGATCTGGGCACATCCGGTCGTTGCGCCCTTCGTGCTTGCCCCGCTCGCCTTCGGGGCGCTGTCGCTGGTCAACGCTGCGCCCGGCGCGCTCAGACCGGCCGTGATTCGCTTCGCCAGCCTGTCGCTTGCCACCGGAACGACAATCGCCGCATTGCTGTTGCCGCCACTTCTCGGCGACTATCAAATGCTGTTCGCGAAGGGGGGACGCAACAAGCCGACACTGGACACGCTGCAGGGAGTCTGGTTCGCGTGGTACGGCACATCCTCGTCCTCGGCAGTGATGGTCGCGGTCCTGTTGGCGGCGATCGGTGCGCCAACGATATGGAGATTAGTGCCGATCGTTCGCTCGGGAGTCCTCGGCTTGACGATGACCGCGGTGGCGATTACCGTCGCGCAGCCGCAGTACAGCCAGTACCCTACGGTTGTCGCGCGCTATCTGCTCCCGATTGTGCCGCTGCTGATTCTCGCCACCGCTGCTGGGTGCGTAACTCTGGCCAGCGCCGCGCGTCGACGCTGGCAGGGCGTGCCGGGGTTTTCGATCGGAGTTCTCGCATTCGCGCCCTGCGTTTTGCTTGCGCTGGGCTCGCCATTGCTGCCGCTGCTCCACCGTCCCAATTCGTACACGTCGAGCATCGTCGCGCAATTCGACTATCGACCGTCGCGCAACATCGTCGCCAGTCGACTGGCCGGTGCTCCGGAGTCTGTCTTCTGGAAACGAATCGCCGACGTGCCAGGGCGTGACGCGCGCATCGCCGTGGCGCCATTTCAGTACGGAAGTTTCAATTGGAACGGTGCGGCCTGGGAGCGCATCAGCGGCCAACGGATCGTACCTGCGTGGCTATCCGGGTCCTGCTTGGCCCGCAGATTCGGCGAGATGCCGCACGAACCTCGATTCGTCCCGCGCAACGCCGTGTACATTGCCGATGCCGCCGGACTGCCTGCGAAAGGCGTTGCGTGGGTCGTTTGGATCCGCCCGTACACGTTGCAGTGGGACAGCAACGTGGAGAATGTGGGTACCGACGTTGCGGATTGCGAAAGCACGTTGCGGAAGACATTCGGTGCTCCCGAATACGAGGACAGCACGCTGATCGCTTTCAGATTGCCGCCTTCAGCCGAGAGCGCGACACCATGATCGGTGGCTGCCGCGTCATCGTCGTGATGCCGGCGTTTCGCGCTGGACGCACGCTCGAAGCAACATGGCGCGACCTGCCGCATGACGTCGTCGACCATGTGATCGTCGTTGACGACGCAAGCGACGATGACACTGTGGCCATCGCGAGGAACCTTGGACTCGACGTCACGCTGCATCCGGCCAATATGGGCTACGGAGCCAATCAGAAGACGTGCTATACGGCCGCCCTCGAACGCAGCGCAGATATTGTCGTAATGGTCCACCCCGACTACCAGTATGACCCCCGCCTGGTTACTGCAATGGCATCGATGATCGCGTCGGGTGTCTACGACCTGGTACTCGGGTCTCGCATCCTCGGCGGAGGAGCGTTACGCGGTGGCATGCCGTGGTGGAGGTATGTGGCCAATCGCGTGCTCACCTTGATCGAGAATTTGCTGCTCGGATCCAAACTTTCCGAATTCCACAGCGGGTTTCGCGCGTATTCGCGCAGGACGCTTGAACACATTCCATGGATTCGCAATTCCGACGATTTTGTCTTCGACAATCAACTGCTGGCGCAGGCATTAGTTGGTGGAATGCGTGTCGGTGAGATATCGGTGCCGACCAAGTATTTCGACGAAGCGAGCTCGATCAGCTTCCAGCGATCGCTGCGCTACGGCGTCGGCGTCCTCGGCGTCTGCGTGACCGGATTGTTGGCGCGAACGGGCATCTGGCGGGCGAGCATATTTCGCGCGCCCGGTCGCCCATGAACAATGGTTCGGGCAAGCATCTTCTCGCGGAGTCTCGGCGATTCACGCTTCACGTATTGACCGGGGTGCTAGCTGTCGCGGGGCATTACGCGATCATGGGGATTATCCTCCATTTCGGCAGCGGTGCCGCCTTGGCGACGACGATCGGATTTGTTGCCGGTGCCGTCACGCGTTTTTTTCTTTCCTATTACCAGGTGTTTGAACCGACAAGCGGCGCAACCGTCACCGTGGGCCAGTTCCTGGTGGCGCTTGCCGCGCAAGCCGTGGGCAACGGCGCCTTGTTCTCGGCATTTCTGGAAACCGGGTTGTCGACCTGGCCAGCGCAGATAGCAACGACGGTACTTCTCACCTTCGCGAACTTTGCCATCTATCGATTGTGGGTGCTTCGGTGACCGAAAAGAACGCGAATCAACTCTGCTTCCGCGGCGCGGGGGCTTATTGAAGATGCACTTCTCGTCGCCCTTCGGCGATCTCGGGAGTCACATCGTGGAATTGGCCTTCGGCATAGGCAAAGAACAATCCGCTACCTGCATTGTCGCGGCCTACTGTGGACGGCGCGCTCAGGTAGGCGATATCCATCCCGTCGACGTGTAGCCACGGCACGATCGCACCATTCATTTCGAGGGGCCGAAACGGGAGCGAATTGCGGCGGTCGAGATGACCGTGGGGCGCAAAGTAGAAAAAAGTCGGATATTCATTGTGGAACAGGCAGTCCTGTACCCGGTGCAGATCGGGCGCCATGGCCTTGACGACCGCGTCCATGGAGACGTAAATCGACCATTCGGGCGGAGGTTGGATATCCAGGAAATACATGTGGCAGTTCCGGTCCGGCAAGTTGGCCGTCGCTATCGATGCAACGGCCGCACGCGCAAGGAGGCCGATTTCGCTCGAGCGCAGCCCGTAGTCCGTCGTGGTTCGATATGCGGCCGAGCCGAAGACCGAGATCACGAGAGCAAGCGGCAGCACCAGCGCGACTCGCAATCTCGCTTGGCTTGCCTCGAGCATTTCCCACGCGCTGCTCAGCATGACGGCAAGGAGCACGACAGCCCCGGCGGTGCTGAGGTAGTAGAGCCTCGATTGCATGGCAACTTCCACCGCAGAGATATCGGCAACCAGCGGTGCAGCATTGAGGGCGGCAACAGGTGCCTGTAGCAACGCAGGCGACAGCCACAGCGCCAATGCGCTCACAACCAGTTCGCCGCGCCAGTGGCTCCAGCGTCCGGCATGTCCTGCTCGTAATGCGAGAGCAGACACCGTGATGAAGATCAGCGCCGCGCCTGCGAGCGCTCCACGCTGCCACCAATCCAGGCGCGGCCAGAATGACAGGTAACCAGGCGAATACCTGACTGCCTTGAGCAGGCCCTTCCCCACTAGATCCGAAAGCGGCACGCTGCCGGTGAGATTGCTTGCAGGTGTCCCGAGCACCGCCCATCGCCAGGCGAAGTACACGATGAATGTTGCAATGAGGGCCGACAAGGCCCACCGCCACCTAATGTTGCGTGGGTCGCGCATCGCGGGTTCGAGCCACAACAGGAAGATCGGTACCAATACAGCGAGCCCCACTTCCTTCGACGTCATCGACGCCAAGACGAAGATCAACGTTGTGGCCAACATGGTGGGTCGGTCGCCCTGCCGCCAGTCGTAAGCAGCGCGCACGGCAAGAAGGCAGAACAGCGTAGCAAGTAGGTCGAACCGGTTGGACCAGACGAGCACCGTGGCGATCGCGGTCGGATGGACGGCAAACGCGAGCGAGCACATCAATGCCAATGCCCGGGGCAGCACGAGTCTGACGATGCGAAACAGCGCTGCGGCAACCGCAATATGAAGTCCCAGATCGACGAGGGCCTGCGCGCGATATTCGGCGCCGAACAGCGCTAGCGTGAGCCAAAGCGATGCGAAGCCAAGCGGGCGAAAAATGGCACCCGGTGTCGGAAAGTGGTCACTTATGAAGAGTGCCCATGGATTGTGCAGCAAGCGCATATAGGCGAGCGTGAAGAAATCATCGCGCACCCAGAAACCCCGGAGACTGGGCCAGTAAGCCAGCAAGATGACAAATGCGACCAGCACCAAGAGAAAGAATTGCAGCGCGCGCGCGCGTTGGCTACGCGTCACTTCGATACTCTGCATCGAGGCGTGTGCCACAATTGTGAATTGACCATATCCGTAAGCCTTGATAGATAGCGCTGAAGGTATCGTGCGATGCATACATTTATGAGTCAAGCGCGTCTCGGGGGATGTCTCGAGTCTTCCGGGTAGATGCCGGGGTGGGCTACACTTCAGACCTGCTGCGGCAGTCACACTAGGAAATGTCCGGAGCACGACGAGGCATTGAATTCGCAATGATCAAGCGTTTGTTGCGTTCACTCTTTGGCGACGTGGCGGATCCGCTCAGCGCGACATCGGCGTTCTCCCTGAACCGCCTCGCGCAACAAAATCCGGGATTGGCTGACTACTTCGTGTGGCACACCAATCGCATGCCGGACGCGACCACGCCACTGTTTCTGCATCTTGGATGCGGAGAACAGGTCCTCGACGGGTTCGTCAATCTGGATTTCATTCCGCACGACGAGCGCGTGTTCACGTGGAATATGCTCGATTTATGGCCTGATGCATGCTCGGGCAAGATCGACGGAATTTTCTCGGAGGACATGCTCGAGCATTTTTTTCATGGCGAGCAGGTATATATCCTCTGCAACATGAACCGCGTGCTGAAGCCCGACGGCGTCGCGCGCACGCTGATGCCGAGTCTGCCCAGACTGGTGGATTACAGCGCGGAATACAAGCCAGAGCCTGATGACGTTCTGTACCATACGTTCGGCGTGGAAACCGGTGCGGATGCGCTCAACATGGGCATGCGTTTTTCCGGACATCGCTGGCTCCACAGTCCACAGAGTTTTGCCCGATTGGCAGCGATGTGCGGGTTCGATGCCTTCCCGACGACCTGCGCCGTTTCGACGGTCGAGAAATTCAACGGCATCAATCTACGCGACGAGACCAATTCGCTGTCGTTCGCCAACGATCTGCGCAAGGCAAGGTCGATCACGCGCACGTTGTTGATGCCACGGACTATCGTCGGCGCAACGCTGGTGGAAGTTGTGGCGCAAGGGGTGGAGGTGTTTGTCGCTACGGCGGCGCGCCCAACGGTCGAATACGTCGCTCCGCAACCAGTACCGTCGGGTGACCTGGCATGCATCAACATCCGTTCCTCTAATCTGTCGTCGTTCCGCGAACACAATCTCAAATCGCTGGTTATCGACGACATCCATCAAGACAGGCCCTGGTACTTCGACGAGACGCTCAAGTGCCGGCCGTGCATGAATCTTGTCACGCCTAACCAGTTACGACTCATCGTCGGCGAACCGAAGGCAATATCGAAGCTGTCGTTTTCTCCCGCGGCGCAGGAGGGCGAGTATTTCGCCCTTGGCTGCGCAGAAGTATTCGCGTTCGAATGATCTGCGACGAAACGGCGGTGCGTACTACTTGGTTGCACCCGGACTCGGGATATAGCACCCCGATCCATCCTGAACGCAGACCACCGGGTAGGTGTTGCGCTTGCCGCAGCCCGCGACCGCAATCGAATACGTGAGCTTTTGCCCCTTGAAATCGCCGCCCGGAGGCGGCTCGGCCAACGCGCTGGAGAGGACTTCCGGCGTTGCGTCCGGACATGAGAGATCCGCCTGTCCCTGCTTCAGTGCCACTCGCGTTGCCTGCGGTTGCACGTTCTGAATCGTTTGCTGGCTGGAGCAAGCGGCTGCGAGCAGCGCTGACGCAACGATCAGCAGTGTCTTGTTGGATGCCATCGTTAAAGTCCCTGGTTGCGTTATCGCGTCTGCCGGCGCGGAACGGACCTTCGTCTTGTCGACAGACGTGGTAGCGTGGCCGCGCCCCGATCCGCCGGGTCATGCTACTACATCGTCGCGCCCTTGTCCCATATGGCGTGCGTCCACGCCGCCGGACCGGGATCCTTCTTGATCACGGGCTGGCTTCCGCCCGACAGGAGCACCTTGACTGTCCGCTGATACGCGGTCGGGTCGAGATAACCCATTTTCTTGCTGGTGATGAGCTTGGCGACGTTTTCGAGCTGGCGTTTTTGGATGGCGACGCTGCTCGAGCCGGAAGTATCCGCCTTGACGACAATGGCCACCGCCTCATCCTGGTTCTTGATGGCGTAGTCCCAGCCCTTCATCGATGCCTTGACGAAGCGCGCCATCTTGTCCGCGAAGGCAGGGTCTTGGAGCTTGGGCGCAAGCACATAGAGCCCATCTTCCAGCGTGGCGACGCCTTGATCCTCGTAGTAGAACGGCACGAGTTCGTCGGCCTTCAGGCCGCCATCGATGATCTGCCAGTATTCGTTGTAGATCATCGTCGATACGCATGCTGCTTGGCCCTGCAGGATCGGATCGACATTGAATCCCTGCTTGAGGACCGTGACGTCGGGCGACGGGCCGCTGGTCTTGTACCCGAGCTTGGACATCCAGCTCAGGAACGGATACTCGTTGCCGCCGAACCACACGCCGAGTGTCTTGCCCTTGAAGTCCTTCGGCGTGGCGATGCCGGTCGCTTTCTTGCACGTCAGCATCAACCCCGAGCGGTCGAAGACCTGCGCGATGTTGACCAGCGGCACGCCCGCTTCGCGCGCGGCGAGTGCGTCGGGCATCCAGTTGACGATGACGTCCGCGCCGTTGCCCGCGATCACCTGGGTCGGCGAAATATCCGGGCCTCCGGGTTTGATGGTGACGTCGAGGTTGGCGTCCTTGTAGAAGCCCTTAGCGGCGGCGACGTAGTAGCCGGCAAACTGAGCCTGCGCCACCCACTTGAGCTGAATCGTAACCGGATCCGCGGCAGATGCAGCGCCTCCGATCAAGGCGGGCCAGGCGCCCAACAGCCAAAGCAGCTTTTTCATTGGATTTGCCCCTTGAGAATATCGATGAAATCTTAGCAATTCACGTGCCAAATGGAATTCATTTGCGCAGGCGCGACGAGCGGGCGCGACGCAACTGCGCCGCAGGTTATACAAGGTACTTGCGCGCACCAAGTTGACGCCTGACCGCGTATTCTGCACCCTAATAGGCCGCCAGGCCGGTGAACCGAGCGCGCATTTCGGCGTCGAAACGAGGTCACCGGCATTGCCGGTACAATTCTTGCGGCCGCTGCTCCTGCATGGCGCATTTTCGATTGCGTGATTGTCCGAATCGGCGTCACCTACACGTTTCCCGACCGCGGCATCGCTGATGAGCACTTCCACTCCGCATGATCTCGGCGACTTGCGCGGCAGGGACACGCTCGCGGTGGCAATAGAAAACCTGTCGGTGACTTACCCGCCCGCCGATGCGCCGACCATCGCGCTGTCGGCGGTCGATCTTCGCCATTGCCGAAGGCGAATTCGTCTCCCTGATCGGCCCGTCGGGCTGCGGCAAGACCACGTTGCTGCGCGTGCATCGCCGATCTCCAGCACGCGACTTCGGGATCGGTGCGCGTCAACGGAACGAGTCCCGAGCAGGCGCGCCTGGCTCGCTCGTACGGCTACGTGTTTCAGGCGCCCGCGTTATACCCGTGGCGAACGGCATTCGGCAATGCCATGCTTCCGCTGGAGATTCTGGGCAAGCCGCGCCACGAGCGAAAGGCGATCGCGACGCGTCAGCTCGCCAACGTTGGATTGGCCAGCTTCGAGAACAAGTTATCCGTGGCAACTGTCCGGAGGAATGCAGCAGCGGGTTTCGATCGCGCGCGCGCTTAGCTTCGCGCCAAAGATCCTGATGATGGATGAGCCCTTCGGTGCGCTCGATGAGATCACGCGCGACCGACTGAACGAACAATTGCTGCGCCTGTGGGAACGCGAGCACCTGACGATCATTTTCGTAACGCACTCCATTCCGGAGGCAGCGTTTCTTCCAATCGAATTGTCGTGATGTCGCCGCGCCCGGGACGGATCGTCGACATTATCAAATCCGACCTTCCCGCCGATCGCACGCTCGATTCCCGCGAGTCGCCGGCTTTCATCGATATCGCGCATCGTGTGCGCATGGCGTTGCGCGATGGCGGCGACGACGAGGCTTGATCGTCGCATAGTGCCGCGCGACGAGTCGTCCGTGGCCGTTCGCGTTCGCGCCCTCTCGGATGATGTGACGCCGATCCTTGCAGTGCTCGCGGTCTGCATCGTCATCTGGTACGGCGGTGCGTTGTTGCTCAATGCGCATCAGGTCATCGAACTGGATTTCCGAGGGCGCGCCGATTGGACGTGGCATGAGTTCGTGCGCCACGCGCTGACGATGGCGCGACCCGTGCTGCCTGCGCCGCACCAGGTCGCCGCGGAATTTTTCGATTCGGTGTTCCTGCGGCCACCGACGTCGCCCCGAAGCCTCGTTTATCACGCGATAGTGACCAGCACCGCGACCGTGCTCGGTTTCGCGCTTGGAGCGGTTGTCGGCGTCGTGCTCGCCGTGCTCATCGTCCATTCGCGGACGCTCGATCGCGGCATGCTGCCGTGGATCATCGCTTCGCAAACCGTGCCGGTGCTCGCCCTTGCACCCATTGTCATCGTCCTGCTGGGCAACCTCGGCATCACGGGGCTGATTCCGAAGGCCATCATCTCGATGTACCTCTGCTTTTTTCCAGTAACCATCGCGATGGTCCAGGGCCTGCGTTCGCCAGGCACGTTCGAGAAGGAGCTCCTGCATACCTACGCCGCCTCACGCGTGCAGACGTTCTGGAAGCTGCGCTTGCCGGCGGCGCTGCCGATGCTGCTGCCGTCCCTGCGCGTCGCCATCGCAGCGGGCCTCGTCGGCACCATCGTCGCCGAACTTCCCACGGGCGCGCAGGCGGGCTCGGCGCAAGATCGCTAAACGGCGCCTCTACGGCAACGTCGCGCAAATCTGGGCTCCGTTCCTCATGGCGGCGCTCCTCGGCTTGCTGCTTACCAGCATCGTCGCTTCGATCGAATCGTTGCACTTCGGCGCGGCACGATCACGATGAACGCAACGATTCTACGTGCGACGATTATCGGCATCGTACTGCTTGCTCTCTCGCTCCACTCGGCACGCTCGGCGTGCCATGTTTCCTCGTTGCAGCAACCCTCGCCCTCGATCGGCTTCGGGCTCCTCCTCGGTGCCGGTGCGTTGCGCTGGCACGGCGCGGGTGGGGCACCGCCGTCGTTATCTTAACATGCATCAAGGCTGCCACACCATTGATCATGCTGTCCCAGGAGATCGAGATAGGAATGGGCGACGTCGGGTTCTCGCTGTATCTCGCCGCGATCACCGCGCTGGCGATGGCCGCGTCAGCGGATAGCGGCGATCGAGGACGATCTCTTCGTGAACCACTACGCCACGCCATTGTTGCTCAGCTTCGTTGATTTTTTTCTGGCAGGTGCTGGTCGAGGCCTGCCAGGTCCGCGCTCATCCTCCCGGCGCCCAGTGCCAATCTCGGCATCGCTGCTCGATCGCTACGACACACTCCTCAGCGATTTCGTGCAGACGGTGCTCAAGGCCACGCTCGCCAGCTATCCAGTCAGCGAGCCATCGACTTCTTTACGTGCATCCTAATCGATCGCACCGTTTTGCAGCGGGCTTGTTACCCTCAGCACGCTCGCCAGCACCATACCGCTCGTCGGCATCACCGATCATGATCATGTGGTTCGGCTTCGACTGGCAGTCCAAGGCCGCCGTCGCTCCCATCATGACCTTCTTCCAGATGCTCGTGAACACGCTCGCCGCGCTGCACGTCAGCAGCTCGATGAGCACGATCTCATGCATTCGTCATGCAGCAGATACTATCGAACACTCTTCTCGCTGCGCCTCCGCCATGGCGCTCCCGTTCATTTTCAACACGCTCCAAAATCAACGCGACGCTCGCATTGATCGGCGCCATCATCGCCAAGTCTTCCAGTCGCCGACCGTCGGCATGGGCTTTCGCATTTCGACGAAGCGGCACGCATGAACATCGGACTGGTATGGGCAACGATCCTGGTGGCTCACTGTCGAATCCGTGTGCTATCGATTCGTCGCATGGTTGCAGCATCGTCACGTTCTGGCACCCGTCGCAGAGGAGAGATGAGCGCTGCTCGGTCGCACGCGCGGCGACGCGGCTCTCCTATTTTGTTCCGAACAAACTATCGCCGGCGTCGCCAAGTCCCGGCACGATATAACCGTGATCGTCGAGCCGCTGGTCGACGGCCGCAGTGCAGATGGGCACGTCGGGATGCGCGGCCTGCAACGTTGCGATACCTTCGGGTGCCGCCAGCAGGCAGGCGAACTTGAGATGGACTGCGCCGCATTGCTTGAGCCGGCTGATTGCGGCCACGGCCGAATGACCTGTCGCCAGCATCGGATCGACGACGATCGCGAGGCGCTCGCCGATGTCGAGGGGAACCTTGAAGTAGTACTCGATTGCCGCGAGCGTCTTTGGGTCGCGATACAGTCCGATGTGACCAACGCGTGCCGAAGGCATGATTTCCAGCATGCCGTCGAGAATGCCATTGCCGGCACGCAGGATCGATACGATGCATATTTTCTTGCCGCGGATCGCCGGCGCCTGGATTGCGGCGAGCGGAGTCTCGATGGCGATCATCTCCACGGGCAGGTCGCGGTCGACTCGTAGGCAAGCAGCACGCTGATTTCGCGCAGCAGCCGCCGAAAATTCACGGTCGACGTCTGCTTGCGACGCATCAACGTCAACTTGTGCTGGACCAGTGGATGGTTTACGACGATAAGGCTGCCTGGCATCACTGCCCTCTGTATTTTCTCCACTCACTCACGCGATGTCGCGCGGCCACGCAACGCTAAACGAAGCCCACCGCTACTCGCTCCCCCCATGACGATCTTCTCGTCCGCAACGCGACGCTGCCCGATGGTCGCACGGGCTTCGACGTGCTCGTCATCGAGGGTCGCATCGTCGACTTGCGCCGGGCATTTCAGCCGCCGCGCGCGGAGACTCTCGACGCCGACGGATACCTGCTCTCGCCACCGTTCGTCGACGCGCACTTTCACATGGACGCGACGCTCTCCTACGGCTTGCCGCGCGTGAACGCGTCGGGCACGCTGCTCGAAGGCATCGCGCTGTGGGGCGAACTCAAGCCCGCACTCACGCAGGAAGCGCTCGTCGAGCGGGCGCTGCAGTATTGCGACTGGGCCGTCGCACGCGGGCTGCTCGCGATCCGCTCGCACGTCGACGTTTGCGATCCGCGCCTGCTCGCCGTCGAGGCGCTGCTCGAAGTGAAGCGGCGCGTGAAGCCGTATCTCGACCTGCAACTCGTCGCGTTCCCGCAGGACGGCGTGTTGCGCAGCGCCGGCGCGTTCGACAACCTCAAGCGCGCGATCGCGCTGGGCGTCGATGTCGTCGGCGGCATTCCGCATTTCGAGCGGACGATGGCGGACGGCGCCGCATCGGTGAAACTGCTGTGCGAGTTCGCGGCCGAGAAGGGCTTGCGGGTCGACATGCACTGCGACGAAACCGACGATCCGATGTCGCGCCACATCGAAACGCTCGCGGCCGCAGACACACCGGCTCGGCCTGCTGGCCGCGTGACCGGCTCGCACCTCACGTCGATGCACTCGATGGACAACTACTACGTGGCAAGCTGATACCGCTGATGCGCGAGTCGGGCGTCGCGGCGATTGCGAATCCGCTCATCAACATCACGCTGCAGGGCCGCCCCGACACCTACCCGAAGCGGCGCGGCATGACGCGCGTGCCCGAGTTGATCGCGGCGGGCGTCGACGTCGCGTTCGGCCACGACTGCGTGATGGACCCGTGGTACAGCCTCGGTTCGGGCGACATGCTCGAAGTCGCGCACATGGGCCTGCACGTCGCGCAGATGACGGGCGTCGACGCGCATGCGCGCCTGCGTTTGACGCCGTCACGACGACGCCGGCGCGGATTCTGGGCTCGAAGGATATGGAATCGAAGTCGGCTGCAACGCGGACTGCGTGGTGCTTGACGCGCGCGATCCGATCGAGGCGATCAGGCTGCGCGCCGGCCGCACGGCGGTGATCCGGCGCGGCTTCTCAGCCCGTGACGGTCATGCCTTCGAAGATATTGAAATCGACCTTCTGATGATGCGTTTTCGCCGAAATCGTCCGCGTGCCGGCCGGTCCCACACCACGAGGTCGGCATCGGCGCCGACGCTGACCGCGCCCTTGCGCGGATAGATATTGAAGATCTGCGCCGCGTTGGTGGAGGTGACGCGCACGAATTCGTTCGGCGTCAGTCGCCCGGTGTTCACGCCGTGATGCCACAGCACCGCCATGCGGTCTTCGATGCCGCCGGTGCCGTTCGGGATTCTTGCGTGAAGTCCGTCGCGGCCCACCGCCTTTTGCGGCGCACAGAAGCAGCAATGATCGGTGGCGGTGGTGTGGAGGTTGCCCGCCTGCAGGCCATGCCACAGCGCCTCCTGATGTTCCTTGCGAGCGGAACGGCGGGCTCATCACGTGCGCCGGCGGCACGGGTCCAGTCCGCGGTCGCGATAGACGCTGTCATCGATCACCAGATGCCCGGCCAGCACTTCGCCGAAGACGCGCTGACCCTTCGCCGCGGGCGCGCGTGATGGCATCGAGCGCATCGCTTGCAGGAGATATGCACGATGTACATCGGCACGCCGAGCACCTCGGCGATGCGTGATTGCGCGGTTCGCCGCTTCGCCTTCGACTTCCGGCGGCCGCGACAGCGGATGCGCCTCAGGCCCGGTGATGCCGCTGCGCAAGCAGTTCCTTCTGCAGCTGAATAGACCAGCTCGCCATTTTCCGCATGCACGGTCGGCATGCGCGCCGAGTTCGAGCGCACGCGTGAAGCTGTTCACCAGCATTTCGTCGTCGGCCATGATGGCGTTCTTGTAGGCCATGAAATGCTTGAAGCTGTTGACGCCGTGATCGTGCACCAGCGTGCCCATGTCGCGATGCACGCGTTTCGTCCCACCACGTGACCGCGACGTGGAAGCCGTAGTCCGCCGGCCGACTTTCTCGGCCCAGCCGCGCCACGTCCTTGTAAGCTTCCAGCAGCGCGCTGCTTCGGGATCGGGAATCACGAAGTCGATGATCATCGTCGTGCCGCCGGCCAGACCCGCCGCGGTGCCGGTGTAGAAATCTTCGCTGGCCACCGTGCCCATGAACGGGCAGCTCCATGTGCGTGTGCGGATCGATGCCGCCCGGGCATCACGTATTGGCCGCCCGCGTCCGACTACGCGCGCGCCGGCCGGCGTCGGCGATTCAGCGGCCGACCGCGCGGATATCCGCCTTCGCAATAGATATCGCCCCGGAATGACGCTCGGCGGTGACGATGGTGCCGCCGCGAATAAGCAATGACATGTTCGTTGCTCCTTTTACTTGCGACGACCGCGACCGCCGCCGCAGCACGACGCGGGGTTGTTCGGATGCACTTTCCCAATTCGCATAGCCGCCGACGCGATGACCGGTACGCGTATCGATCGAGCCGACAGGAAAGTGCCTGCAAGGTGACGCAGTGCTCGATCGGCAGACTTCGACACACAGATTACACCCGACGCATTCACTCATCGATGACTTCGTAGTGCCGTACGCCGTTTTTTTCGCGCGTGATCGCCTGGTGTGAGGTGTCTTCGCAGGCGATATGGCAACGCCCGCACTCGATGCACTAGCGACTGGTCGATCTTCGCCTTTACCATGTAGTTCATGTCCAGGTACTTCCAATACGACGGACTTCGGCACCGCCCGGCCGCGAATGCGTCGAGCGTCTCTATAGCCCTTGCCGTCCATCCAGTTGCGCCAGGCCGTCGATCATGTCCTCGACGATCTTGAAGCCGTAGAGCATCGCCGCCGTGCACACCTGCACGTTGCCGGCGCCGAGGGCGATGAACTCGGCGGCGTCGCGCCAGTTCGAGATGCCGCCGATGCCGGAGATCGGCATGCCCGCGCATCTCGGGCTCGCGCGCGATCTCCGCGACCATGTGGAGCGCGATCGGCTTGACCGCCGGGCCGCAATAGCCGCCGTGCGTGCGGCTTGCCGTCGACGCTCGGCGTCGGCGACGAGCGCGTCGAGGTCGACACCCATGATCGAATTGATGGTGTTGATGAGCGACACGGCGTCGGCGCCGCCGCGATTCGCGGCCGCGCGCCGGCGTGCAGGATGTCGGTGATGTTCGGCGTGAGCTTCACGATCACCGGCAGGCGTCGAGTAGTTCTTGCACCCAGCCGCGTCACCATCTTCGATGTACTCGGGCACCTGGCCGACGGCCGAGCCCATGCCGCGCTCGCTCATGCCGTGCGGACAGCCGAAGTTGAGCTCGACGCCGTCGCAGCCGGTGTCCTCGACCATCGGCAGGATGCTCTTCCACGCATCTTCCGTCGCACGGCACCATCAGCGAGACGACGACCGCGCGGTCGGGCCAGTCCTTCTTGACCTCGGCGAATCTCCCGAGATTGACCTCGAGCGACCGGTCGGTGATGAGCTCGATGTTGTTGAAGCCCGATCATGCGTCCGGTTCTGCGTATGAGCGCGCCGTAGCGCGGGCGATGACGTTGACGATCGGCGGCCGTCTTCGCCGAGCGTCTTCCAGACCACGCCGCCCCAGCCCGCCTCGAAAGCGCGGACGACGTTGTACTCCTTGTCGGTCGGCGGCGCCGAGGCGAGCCAGAACGGATTCGGCGAGCGTGATGCCGGCGAAGGTGCTGCGACAGGTCGGCCATGGTCGTTCGTTCCGTAATACGTGGTCATGCGCGCAGGGGGCGATCGATCGAATGCGCCGCGATCTTGCCGTGCTCTACCGCTTCCACCGTCAGGTCCTGGCCGCCGTAGGTGCAATCGCCGCCGGCCCAGACCTTCGCCAACGAGGTCCGCCCTTCGGCGTCGACGTCGATGCGGCCGCTGCGCAGCGCCAGCGTCGCAGCGTGCGGTCGACGAGCGCATCGCAAGCGTCTGGCCGATCGCCTTGAACACCGTGTCGGCGGCGATGCCAGCGCTTGCCGTCGCCTCCGAGCCTGCCGCCGACCTCTACCTGCGTCGTCGCGAATTCCACGCCGCACCGCGATCGCCGTCGAGCATCAAGCGCCATGGTCGGGCCCAGTGCCGGATGCCGACGCCGTTCCTCTGCGCCCACTCGCGCTCGTAGCGGCCGGCCCATGCGCGCCTCGTCGCGCCGGTAGACGATCGTCACCTCCTCGGCGCCGAGCAGGCGCGACTGCACCGCGATGTCGACCGCCGTCATGCCGCCGCCAATGACGACGACACGACGGCCCACCGGCAGCGCCGCGTATCGCTGCCTGGCGCAGCCGGCGATGAACTCGACCGCCGCGACCGCCGTCGGCGCTCTTCGCCGTCGAGGCCGAGGGCGTTGACGCCGCCGAGGCCGAGACCGAGGAAGACGGCGTCGTAGTCGCGCCGAAGCTGCGCAGCGTGAGCTGCGGCCGAGCGCCTGGCCGTAGCGCATCTCGATGCCGCCGATCGACGAGCAGCCAGTCGATTTCCTTCTGCGCGAAATCGCTGCGACCTTGTAGGCCGCCAGGCCGTATTCGTTCAGGCCGCCGGGCTTGGGCCGCGCCTCGAACACCGTGACGTCATGCCCCAGCATCGCCGCCGGTGCGCGCACGCAACCCCGCCGGTCCGCCGCCGACGACGGCGATGCGCCTGCCGGTCGCGGCACCGCGTGAAGATCGGCGATCGCCGCGCGAACAGGCAGTCGGTGGCGCACCGCTGCAGCACGCCGATCTCGACCGGCTTGTCCTCGGCTGTTGCGCACGCAAGCGCTCTCGCACAGCACCTCGGTCGGGCAGACCCGCGCGCACATGCCGCCCAACACGTTCGCCTCGAGGATCGCCTTGGCCGAGCCCTTGACAGTTGTCTTCGCCGATGCTTGCGGATGAACCACGGAATATCGATGCCCGGTCGGGCAGGCGGCAACGCAGGGCGCGTCGTAGCAGAAGTAGCAGCGCTCGGCTTCGATCAGCGCCTGTCACGGCGAGCGGCGGATGGGCGTCGCCGAAGTTTTGCGCATACGCCGCGGCCGGCAATCTTCCGCTCGCGATGTCTACTTTGGCGGAGGTTCGCTCATGACATGCGTGCCGGACCATTCATCAACGCGCTCCGTCAGCACCGTACGTTTCGGGACGCCGATCGCGGAAGAACTGCCAGATGTTGCGCACTTCGCGCATCATATCCATGTCCAGTTCCGCTGTGACCAGCTCGTCTCTGTCCGCGCGAGCCCTGCGCGACGAACTGCCCCCTCGGATCGCAGAAGTAGCTCTATCCGTAGAACTCCCCGATGTTCCACGGACGCCTCGACGCCCACGCGGTTGATCGCGCCCATGAAATACGCGTTCGCCACCGCGTGCGGCCGGTTGCTCGAGCTTCCACAGATACTCCGACAGTCCGGCGACCGTCGCGGACGGATTGAAGATGATTTCCGCGCCGTCGAGGCCAAGCGCGCGCGCGCCCTCCGGAAAGTGCCGGTCGTAGCAGATATAGACGCCGATCGTCGCGTACTCGTGTCTGAACACCGGATAGCCCGAGATTGCCTGGCTTGAAATAGAACTTCTCCCAGAATCCTGCCACCTGCGGGATGTGCACTCTTGCGGTACTTGCCGAGGTAGCGTGCCGTCGGCATCGATCACGGCGGCGGTGTTGTAGTAGACCCCGGTTCATCGACTCTTCGTACAGCGGCACGACGATCACCATCTGGATTCTTGCGGGCGTACTCCTGCATCAGCTTCGTCGTCGGTCCGTCCGGAATGCGCTCGGTCGCATCGTACCACTTGGTATCCTGGCTCCGACAGAAATAGGGCTGGGTGAAGATCTCCTGCAAGCAGAGCATCTGCACGCCTCTGGCACCTGCCTGCTCGATCAGCGGCGCATGTGCGGCGATCATCGTCTCGCGTATTGTCCCTGGCGACCCCGACGTATCACCCTTGAGTGCAATCTGGATCAGGCCCGCCTTCAATGTGCTCACGTGGATCCTTCTGCGATGCGCATGCAAACGATTGTGTCGCGCCGCGCCGCAAGGCGCAAGCCAGCTGTGCTTAGGCGCCCCAGAAGCCTTCGTGCACGACTGCAGCTTCGTCTTCGAACCACGGTCCGATGACTTCAATCGGACGCTGGCCGCGACGGAACACCTCGCGGCAGGGGAGCGACAGCGTCGGGTTTTCCGGATGGTTGCCGGTAAGTGCGAGCAAACGATGTTCCGCAAGCGCGTAGACTACGTGGCCGATGCCGGACCAGTAGATGCCTCCGGCGCACATCGCGCACGGCTCGGCGCTGGAATAGAGCGTCGCCCGGTGCAGCGTCTTGCGATCGATGCTGGCCGAAGCGATGCGCACCGCGTTCATCTCGGCGTGACACGTGCAATCGATGCGAAAGGCGTTCCCCGCCTTGGCTAGGATCGTGCCGTCGCCGGTTGCGATGATGGTGCCAAAGGGGTGATTGCCGTCCTCGCGCGAGCGCGCGGACAGGGCGATCGCGGCGCGCAGCAGCTTCTCGTCCGCGCTGCTCAACACTGTGCCTGGTTCGGACACTCGCCCCTCCGGCCAGGAACTTCGGTACACTTGGGTTCCACTTTTGCAACGTCGAATCGATGTTCGCCAGCACGCCATCCACGACGGCGCGACTTTCCTACGTCAATGTGTTCGCACGTGATCATCGGGCGCTGATGCGATTCTACGCGGACCTCCTGGGTTTCCCAGAGATCGTGCAATGGCGCTCGCCAATCTTCGGTTGCCTCGATGCCGGGCGCGTGATTCTCGGCTTTCATGCCGAACAAGCCTACGAATTGCTCGCCGTCGCCGAGCGAAAGCTTGCCACCCCAGGCGTCA
Organism: uncultured beta proteobacterium; assembly: GCA_963732105.1. Taxonomy (GTDB): domain Bacteria; phylum Pseudomonadota; class Gammaproteobacteria; order Burkholderiales; family Casimicrobiaceae; genus PALSA-1003. The sequence continues at coordinate 177,695 of CAVSYL010000010.1, read as the reverse complement.
ATGTCTACGCCACGTTCGAGTTGTCCGACGTCGCTGCCGTCGACCTCGGGGTCGAACGCGCCAAAGCGCTCGGCGCCGAGATGATCAAGGCGCAGTACCGTACTTATTACGATTCGTATCAGGCGGTGCTCGCCGACCCGGAAGGCAACGTCTTCAGGTTCAACCATGAACTGGGCCGCTCACAGCGCTGCGTTTCGCGGCAAACGTTTCGATCTCTGCGAGCCACGACAACTTGCGCGCTTCCGGCAAGAACGATGCGACGATCGAATTGCGCGCAAGCTGCGTGATGTCCTCGCGGGAGAGACCAAGCGCCCGCTGGACGGCGACAAAATTGTCGGCGATGTAACCGCCGAAATACGCTGGATCGTCCGAATTGACGGTTACGCAAAGGCCGCGATCGAGCAATCGCTTGAGATTGTGATCGGTCATTTTCCTGAATACGCCCAACTTGATGTTGGATAACGGGCATACCGTAAGCGGAATCTGCAGGGCCGCCAGGCGATCGCAGAGTGCGTCGTCCGCTTCGCAGCGCACCCCGTGGTCGATGCGCGCAACCTTGAGCACGTCGATGGCTTGTTCGATGTAGGCGGGCGGGCCTTCCTCGCCGGCGTGCGCTACCGCGGCGAAGCCCGCGTCGCGCGCGCGCTGAAACACTTCGCCGAATTTTGTTGGCGGATTGCCGGCTTCGGCAGAGTCTAGGCCGACGGCGAAGATCGTGTCGCGATGTGCCAGCGCCTGCTCGAGCGTTGCCATCGCATTATCCTCGCTCAAGTGGCGCAGGAAGCAAAGGATCAGCCGGGAGGAGATGCCGAGCTCGCTCATGCCGGCATCGAGTGCGCGACGAATCCCGCGCAGGACGGTTTCAAACGCAATGCCGCGCGCGGTATGCGTTTGCGGGTCGAAGAAAATTTCGGCGTGGACAACGCCTTGCGTGCGTGCGCGCTTCAAGTACGCCCACGTCAACGCGCAGAAGTCGCTTTCGTCCCGCAGGACATCCGCGCAGGCATAGTACAAATCCAGGAATGACTGCAGATCGTCGAACCGATAGGCATCACGCAGGTCCGCTTCCGACGCATATCCCAGTGCTACGCCGTTCTTTCGAGCGAGCGCAAAAGCCATCGAGGGCTCGAGCGAGCCCTCGATGTGAATGTGCAATTCAGCCTTCGGAATGTCTTCGATGAAGGCGTCGATGCGCGTTGCGCCAGGAGTGCTTGAAAGTCCCGTCGCTGGCACGCATCTGCTCCGCTGTCTCGGCCGCAGAACTACTTGGGAATGGAACCTTCTACGCCCTCGACGTACCAGTTGATCGCCATCAACTCCTTGAGCGGCATTTCCTTGCCCGCCGGAATCTTCATGGCGCCCGCGTTGTCCTTGAGGGGTCCGCTAAACGGTATCAGCTTGCCGTCGATGATGGCCTGCTTCTTCTCGTTGAAGATTTTCGCCACGTCTGCCGGTACCGACGGATTGAGCGGGGTCAGCACGACCAGGCCTTCCTTGATGCCCCAATAGGTCTCGTCACCTTTCCAGGTGCCGTCGAGCACCCGTTTCACTTCGCGGATGTAATAGACGCCCCAGTTTTCGGTGTTGGCCGTGAGTTCTGCTTTGGCGCCGTACTTGGCCATGTCGGAATCCCAGCCGAAGGCGTGCACACCCTTCTGCTCCGCGACCTGCACGACTGCCGGCGAATCGGTGTTTTGCGCAAGCATGTCCGCGCCTTGTGCGATGAGCGTCTCGGCAGCCTGCCGCTCCTTGCCCGGGTCATACCACGTATCGACCCAGATGACTTTGGTCTTGATCTTGGGATTGACGCTCAGCGCGCCGAGCGTATAGGCATTGATATTGCGAATGACCTCGGGAATCGGAAACGAGCCGACGAACCCCAGCGTATTGGTCTTGGTCATTTTGCCCGCGAGGACGCCAAGCAGGTAGGCGCCTTCGTAGAAACGCGTCTGGTAAGTCGCCAAGTTGGGCGCGGTTTTGTAACCCGTAGCGTGCTCGAATTTGACATTCGGAAACTGCTTCGCGACCTTCAGCGTCGGCTCCATGTATCCGAACGAGGTCGTAAATATAAGCTGGTTGCCGTCGGCTGCGAGTTGACGGATCACGCGCTCGGCATCGGCAGTTTCTGGGACGTTCTCGACGAACGTCGTCTTGACCTTGTCGCCAAATTCCTTTTGCAGCGCGATCCGCCCGAGATCGTGTTGGTACGTCCAACCGCCGTCACCCACGGGGCCAAGGTATACGAAAGCAACCTTCAGTGGCGGGTCCGCCGCGATCGCCGTGGCCCCCAGGCCGAACAGCAAACCGGAGGCGACCAGAATCGTGGCAATCTTGGAAATCAGACTACGCATTTCTTCTCCTCGTATCAGAGTTCGCCGCTGCCACCACGTCCGACCAGAGCAGCACCAGGCGCGACACGAATACGGGCACCCGGCTCGCCGCAATGTTACCAAAACGCCGTCTGGAAAGGTCACTCGAATTAGAGCGGGGGAACGCGCGCGCCGAGCCGCCGTCGGTCATCGGCCGCGATGTTGCCGAACTTGTGCCTTGATAGCCGATACCAGCGAATACCATGTCCCTGTGCGCGGCAAACGAACCAACGTCGGCCAGCAACGCGAACTTGAGCACAGCTCCGGTGCGGTGCCCTGGCCGGTGCCCATCGTTCCTTTCGCGCCGATGTAGTTGAGAAAACCCTGGAACTTCATCGGGACGGCCCACGGGGAACGGAATCAGCCATGCGACTCGATCGCGGCGGTGTCCCTGAAATGGACATTAGGATTGCAATACACCGTATTGATTGGTGTGCAGTCCGCGTGCCGAATCCGGGACCGGTCGCATACCAGTTGTGATTGTGCTCGGTGCGCCACACCACCGCGACATCGAAGAAGCCCGGCACATCGAAGCTGACCTTCGGACCCAGCGCCCATTTGTAGACGCGCGAGCTGAACTGATCATCCTTGGCGTTGAAATCGAAGCCGCCGGTGAGGCCGATGTCGCGAATGATCCCCATATTTCAACGGCGTACCGAGTACAGCACTCCCGCTCAGCGTCGTCCGGTACACGACGTAGACTTCCTGCGCGCCGCCGCCACCGCCGCTGGCCAGATCCTGGTTCTTCGACCTCAGCATGTCGACGTTGAAGAAGTTCGAGCCGTACTTGTACCGCTCGCGCTGGTCAGCGAGATGATTTCCTTGGCGATGTCGTTGGGATTGTAGGGCTCCCGGAATTGAGTGCCGTAGCGATACCGATATAGGTATCGCTCCGTCCGACGCCTGGACCGCTGTCGGCACGAAGCGACGTATGGTGCAAGCAGCAACGCTACGACGCCGAGGTCCAGGCGCATCGCCATGTGTACGAGATCTCCTAGGCTTTTTCATCTGCAAACCCCCCGTAGGACGTGAAAGCGAAATGAAGACTGCTCGCTGCTGCCAACTACGCAAATGGCTCGCAACAGGATCGACGTCACCGTGTGCGGCGACCGAATCGAAGCGGCGTGGAAGCAGCTGCGCGTCTTGTGCTTACATTCGAGTCAAAGCCTCCGACGCAGTGGCTTTAGCAATCGGCATGCCACAGGCTGTTGTCGGCGCAATGCTGGGGGATATCAACTGAAATTGCACTACGCAAAGGAGGGCCGCGACATTACATCTGCATTACAATGATGCTTCGCTCGAGTGATTTGTTCTGTTGTCGTGCGTCTTCGTCGACGGCGTTGCGCGACACACGATCTTGAACAACTTCCGCGCGCACTTCCTGCTCGCGCGCAGACAGCGACCGCAACGCTCCCCGCCCAACACGTTGTCTACAACTTGAGCCGTGGCCGGCCTCGCGCGCCCATGCGCGCGGCACGAGACTTTGCGCGATTGCGAAAGCCGGCGTCAGTGCTGTTATCAGTCGCGTGCCGCGCCCCTGCTCGCTGCCACGCGTGGCATGCAACTTGCAACTTAGCGCACTGCGTGCCGGGTCGTGTGGCGCAATGCGAAATCATGGCGACCGGACGCGCCAATACGGTGCCGCAGGTGTCCCGAAACGTTGCATCGCCAATGTAGTCGGACTACCCTGAGGACTTGCACCAGAATGGAATCGAGGCGAGCGTTTGGCGCTTCGGGGTGGTGACAAGGGACGTGGGGACCGGACGCGTCAATGCGTCCGGGTGCGCGGGAATGTGCGCGCGTGCATTGCGGTCGACCGCAGCGCACGTCGACGCGGGGAGATGCAGGGTGACGCAGCCAGACGCCGATGTTCGCGACCACGGGCCACGCCTGATCTTGAGCGGAATCACCAAGCGCTATCCTTCGGTGGTCGCCAACGAAGATGTCAACCTGAGCGTGTGGCCGGGCGAGATTCACGCGGTTCTCGGTGAGAATGGCGCGGGCAAGAGCACGCTGATGAAGGTCGTCTACGGCGTCATCAAACCCGATGCCGGCACGATTCGATGGGAAGGCCGCGACCAGATTATTGCCAATCCCGCCGCCGCGCGACGCATGGGCATCGGCATGGTGTTCCAGCACTTCTCGCTGTTCGAAACGCTGACCGTGGCCGAGAACATCGCACTGGCGCTGGATCATCGCGTGCCGCGGGACGAACTGGCGACCAAGATCACGGAAGTCTCGAATCGTTACGGACTGCCGATCGATCCCGAGCGCCTCGTCCACAGCATGTCGGTTGGCGAGAGGCAGCGGGTCGAGATTGTGCGGTGCCTGTTGCAGGAGCCGAGGCTGCTGATCATGGACGAGCCCACGTCCGTACTGACGCCACAGGCGGTGCGCAAGCTGTTCGAAACACTGCGACGACTGGCTTCCGAAGGATGCAGCATCCTCTACATTAGCCACAAACTCGACGAGATCCGGGCGCTCTGCGACACGGCAACGGTCTTGCGCAACGGCAAGGTGAGCGGCACCGCAATTCCGAAGGACGAAACGAACGAAAGCCTCGCCCGGATGATGATCGGTGGCGAGCTTTCCGAATGTCATCTGACGCCGCGTGCACCCGGAGAAGTCCGGCTGCAACTCGAAAACCTGTCGCTCACGACACTCGATCCGTTCGGCACTGCTTTGCAGGGCATCAACCTGACCGTGCGCGGCGGCGAAATCGTGGGCATCGCAGGCGTTTCCGGCAACGGCCAGAAGGAACTGCTCGCCGCGCTTTCGGGCGAGGCGCCGATCGACAACGCAGCCGCGGTTCGCTTGCTCGGCGCGGCTGCGGGCAACCTCGATCCGGCACAGCGTCGCCGCCTTGGACTGACTTTCGTGCCTGAAGAACGGCTTGGGCGAGGCGCGGTGCCACCGATGAGTCTCGCCTACAACGCGTTGCTTACCGGCGCGAGCCATGGCATGGTCAGTCATGGCATCGTACGCAGCGAGACGATGCATCAATTCGCGCGAAAGGTAATCGAGCGCTTCAAGGTCAAATGCGGCGGCGATGATTCCGTCGCATCGAGCCTTTCGGGTGGCAACCTGCAGAAGTACATCGTCGGGCGCGAGACGCTGCTGCAGCCGAAGGTGATGATCGTTGCGCAGCCGACCTGGGGCGTCGACGTGGGGGCATCGATGTTGATCCGGCAAGCGCTGATCGACCTGCGCGACAGCGGCGTTGCGGTGCTAGTCATTTCGGAGGAACTCGACGAACTGTTCATGATCAGCGATCGCATCGCCGTGATTGCCGGAGGCCGGCTATCGCCCACCAAACGACCGACCGAAACGAACGTCGAACAGATCGGCGTGTGGATGAGCGGCAATTTCGATTCCGCCGTGCGGGCCGACAAGGAGGTCGATCTTGTTTCGACTTGAGCGGCGGCCGGCGCCTTCCAAGGCGATGCGCATTGCCTCGCCCCTCATCGCCGCGGTGGCGATGCTGATCACCGGCTTCCTGATCTTCACGTTTCTCGGCAAGGAGCCGATACAGGCGTTCTACGTTTTCTTCATCAAGCCGATCGATACCTCGTACGGCTTCAGCGAATTGCTGCTCAAGGCGACGCCGCTGATCCTATGCGGACTGGGACTGGCCATTGCTTATCGTGCGAACGTCTGGAATATCGGCGCGGAAGGACAACTCGTGATGGGCGCCATCGCCGGCAGCGGCGTCGCGCTCACTTTCGGCGACACCAACGGGTCCTGGGTACTGCCCCTGATGTTGGTTGCTGGCGTCGCGGGCGGGATTGTCTGGGCGGCGATTCCCGCGTTCCTGCGCACGCGATTCAATACCAACGAGATTCTGGTGACGCTGATGCTGGTTTATGTCGCCCAGTTGATCCTGTCCTATCTGGTGCATGGACCGTGGCGCGATCCGGCGGGCTACAACTTTCCGCAGTCGCGCGTGTTCGGGGAGGCAGAGCTGCTGCCTTTGCTCGTTCAAGGTACGCGCGTGAGCTGGGCCTTTGTCCTGGCGCTGGTGCTTGCCGGTGCGTCATGGTTTTTCTCCGCGAAGACGTTTGCCGGCTTCCGCACGCTGGTTGCGGGGCTCGCGCCCGCGGCGGCGCGATATGCCGGCTTCAGCGAAAAGCGCAACATCTGGCTCGCGCTGTTGATCAGCGGTGGCACTGCAGGACTTGCCGGCATCTGCGAAGTCGCAGGACCGATCGGACAGTTGCAACCAACGGTCTCGCCGGGTTATGGCTTCGCCGCGATTATCGTGGCCTGGGTCGGGCGGTTGCACCCACTCGGCATCGTTCTCTCCGCGTTGTTGATGTCGCTGCTCTATCTCGGTGGCGAGGCCGCGCAGATGCAACTCTCGCTTCCCTCGGCCGTGACTGGTCTGTTCCAGGGGCTGCTGCTGTTCTATGTGCTGGCGGCCGATCTCTTCATCGGCTATCGCCTGCGGCGCACGGACCCCGTCGTCAAGGCACCGGCGCCCGTTCGCGCCGCCCAGGAACCGGCATGAAACCTGTCACTGACATGAACTGCTCGATCCGGGCGTCTGCACGAGGGGTCGGGCCATGAATCCGATCATTCCCATCATTGCCAGCACGGTGGTGGCGGCGACGCCGCTGATCTACGCCGCACTCGGAGAACTCATCGCCGAAAAAGCGGGCGTACTCAACCTTGGCGTGGAAGGCATGATGCTCGTCGGCGCCGTCGCGGGTTTCGCCGTGAGCTTGTACACCGGTAGTCCTACTCTGGCATTCGCGGCCGCGGCCGCGGCCGGGGTGCTGCTGTCGCTGGTTTTCGCGTTTCTTACGCTGACGATGCTCACCAATCAGGTCGCGACGGGCTTGGCGTTGACGCTGTTCGGCGTCGGTTTGTCGGCGTTCGCGGGTCACGATTTCGTCGGCACGCCCATCAGCGGCCTCAAGCCGATCGATATCCCGGGCCTAAGCACCATTCCTGTCATCGGGCCATTGATTTTTCACTATGACATCCTGGTCTACCTGTCGCTGGTGCTGCTGGTCGCCGTGCAGTGGTTTCTCAGTCGCACTCATGCAGGACTCAAGATGCGTGCGGTGGGAGAATCGCCCGCCGTCGCGCACGCGATCGGTCATCCCGTCATCGCAATCCGCTATCTTGCCGTGATGTTTGGCGGGGCGACCGCAGGCATTGCGGGTGCGTATCTGTCGACAATTCAGACGCCGATGTGGGTCGAAGGCATGACCGCGGGCAAGGGCTGGATAGCGTTGGCGCTCGTCGTATTCGGCACGTGGAAACCGCTTCGCGTGGTTCTCGGCGCGTATCTATTTGGCGGTGTGACGGTGATGCAGCTCTACGCGCAAGGATTCGGATTTTCGATACCGTCCGAATTCTTGTCGATGTTGCCGTACGTCGCCACCGTGGTCGTGCTGGTCTTGATTTGTCGAAATCCAAAAACGATTCTGCTCAACCAGCCGGTGTCACTCGGTATGCGCTTCCATCCCGATGGCTGATCCGATAGCGGTACAAGAGACTTGCTCGCACGCGCTGGTTCTGCGCGTGCGAATGCGCAAGTTCATACGACGCGTTTGACCCCGAGGATGTCAGGCGGCGCGTAACTCGTCGGTCCACACCTTGAAGCTCGCCAGCGTGTTGGTGCCGAACGTACTGCTGATCGCCACGTCCGAAGCGTCGCGGCCACGCGCGATCAGCACTCTGCCGATACGTGGCATATTGTTACGGGCGTCGAACGTGTACCAGCGGCCGTCGAGGAACGCTTCGAACCATGCGGCGAAATCCATCGTTCCGTACGGCGGCGGCATCCCGATGTCGCCGAGGTAGCCGGTGCAGTATCGTGCCGGGATGTTCATGCAGCGGCAAAAAGCAACTGCGAGGTGCGCGTAGTCGCGACAAACGCCGGTCTTGTCGTGAAAGGCTTCCAGCGCCGTCCGGGTCATGCGTGCATGCTCATAGCCGAAACTGATATGGCGGTGGACGTAATCGCAGATCGCCTGGACGCGATCCCATCCCGTGGGTGTCTGCCCGAACAGGTTCCAAGCCGTCTCGGACAGCCGATCGGTTTCGCAGTACCGACTTCCCAGCAGGAACAGGAGCGTTTCCTCGGGCAGGTCCGGTATGGTCATCTGCTGCGCCTGCGGAACGACGATATCGGGCGCTCCGGTGTCTTTCACGATCGCATCGGCGGAAACGCGCGTCCGCCCCGCGGGCGCAACGATGCGGGTACACCAGTTACCAAAACTGTCACGATAGGCCGACATCGGTACCGGTGGGTCGAACACGAGGTCGTCGCGCCCCACGAGATCGGATACCCGTGTGAAGTGGACGTTCAGGTTGAAAATCATGGGGGTGGGCTGCGGGCAGTCGTAGACCATTTCGAAACCGACGCGTATTTGCATCATTGTTCTCCGGTTTCCCCCAGGGCGAATCCCGCATGTCTGGCGCCGCAGGTCATCGAATTCATGTTCCGTGCTTCGTCTATCAAAGGTGTTCCGTGTCGGTCGGGACCAGGTTGGTTGCCGCGTCCGGTCACCAGGCCAACTTCGGTAACTGGCGGAATACGTGTCTCGTTCCTTCGCCCCACTCGTGGCTGAGCGCCGTGAAATAGGCGTCACCGTGGTCGAAACGCCGCCGCATCTGCACTTCCAGGCTGTCGCGGTCGTAGCAGATCATGTCGATGGGCATGCCCACCGAGAGGTTGCTGCGCATCGTCGAATCGAACGACACCAACACACATTTCGTTGCGTCGGCGAGGGGCGTCGATCGGGTAATCACGCGATCGATGATCGGTTTGCCATACTTCGTCTCGCCGGTCTGGAAGTAAGGGGTGTCGACGCCCGCCTCGATGAAATTGCCCTCGGAGTAGATCCGGAACAAGCGCGGAGGCTCCCCTTTGATCTGGCCGCCGACGATAAACGACGCGTTGAAATCGATCTCGCTTTCCTGCAGATATTCACCGTCCCGGCGCTCGACATCGCGCATCGCGTCCGCGGTCAGCGTGGCGACGTCGAACATCGTGCTCGCGCTCCAGAGGTTGGTGGGCTCATTGCCGGCAGCGCAGCGCTTGTTCAGCACGCCGATCACCGCCTGGGTTCCCGCAAGGTTGCCAGAACTCAAGAAGATGATGACCCGATCGCCCCGGCGCTCGAAAACTGTCATCTTGCAGAACTTGGCAATGTTGTCGACACCGGCGTTCGTGCGGGAGTCCGAGGCAAAAATCATCCCTTTATCGAGCATTACACCGATACAGTACGTCACGCCTCGCGCCCCTCGCTCAATCCGCACCACGCCATCGTTACGACTCCCGATACCTTCACATTCCGGTGGATGCGCCGGAGCGTGCTTCGCCGACCTCGAACCGACCCGGGACGCCGATGCGGCGGACCGAAGGTCTGTAACGTTCGACGTCAAACAGAAGGGTACACACTTCTAGCGCGAATTCCCGACGACGTACTGTGCGGTAACGCACATTGGCGTCAACCTTCGCGCGCGGGCCCATGGGCCGACGTACGAGCACGACGAGAAGTACGGCGACGGTGATGCTCGGTGTGTCGCTGTCGACTACATCGCGGTAACGTCGAGGCAGAACCCTCGGTTAGCGTGACGCTGGAGGCGGTGGGGCTGGAGCTAGATTACCGCCTTCGTTTTCCCATTCGTGAAGATTGGCTTTATGTACCAAGTGTTCGATTTCGCGCCTGCGACGCACTTGAGTGGTGAGGGCGGCGATCGCTCCGCAAGCGGCTAACATCCAGATCCAGCGGGGGTTAATGGTCATGACTACCTCGATTTATGGAACAGTGCAACAGTACGTAAGAACAGGTTGCTCTATCGTCATTATCCGCTGCGCGCACAAGCAGTCTGTTCGGTCCCTAACATAGGGATCCGCGCAGCTCGTTGTGGATCAGTCCCCCAACAGTTCAGCCAATGGGTGCAACTGCTCCACATTTTGCGATACGACTTTGATGATGACGACGAGAGGAATGCTGAGCAGCATTCCCCAGACTCCCCAAAGCCATCCCCAGAACAGCAGCGAAATGAATACCGCCGCCGAATTCATGTTGGCGATTCTTCCGGTCATCCAGGTGGTCACGAACGTGCCGACGAGCGTCGCGATCGCCAACGATGCGCATGCAACCAGCAGCGCCATTCCAAACGATTCGTATTGCATGAACGCAGCCATGCCGGCTGCGACTGCCGTGACACCGGGTCCCAGGTAGGGCACGATGTGCAGCACCCCTGCGGCGGCGGCCCAAGCCCCCGCGTTCTCCAGGCCGATCCAGCGAAACGCAATCCAGCTGAGCAGCGCGACCAATAGGTTCGTCGTCAGCAGCATGAGCATGTATTTCTGAATTGAACCGTTGATGTCGTCGAGAATGTGTACGGTGATCTTTCGTTTCGAGAGCGACGGCCCCGTGAGCCGCACCAGCTTGCGCTTGAACGTATCGCCGCCGAGGAGAAGAAAGAAAACGAGGAAAACGACCATTGCGGCCTGTCCGAGGGCTCCGAGAGCGCCCATGGAATTAGCCCACAGAAAGTTGCCGATTTTGAACGTCGGCTGGTCCACGATGACGTGAGTGGCAGGCTGACGGGGTGCGGCTGCCCCAATGGTTGTCTGCGTCGTCGCTTTTTCCACTTCGGTTGCCGCGTTTTGCACTTTCTGCATGTTGTCGGTCTGACTGACCCGCATGCGCGCGAGGCCGGAGGCAAATTTGGTTGCGGCTTCCGGCAACTGTTCGATGATGGTTTGCACTTGTCCACGCAACGAATACGTGCCGAGAATCGCCAGACTGATTACGCTCGCCATAACGATGACGGTGCCGGCTGCGCGCGGGATCTTGATGGCCTCGAGCCACGCGACGAGCGGATTCAACGTGTAGGCAACGACGATGCCCAGCAACAGCGGAACGACAAAGGCTTGGGCCCACCAAAGCGCGACCACCGACGCCAGCGCCGCCAGAATTCCGAGCGCGAGGCCCCGAGCGTCAACCGGCATCCTCGTTGCGGGCAACGGGACCGGCAACGCTTCGAAGCTCGGGCCGGATTGCTCGATCGCGCGCGCGGGGTCAGCCTTGTCGACGACTGCGGTCTTGGGCATTGCGTGGTATCCGATTCGGTGATTGCTTGTTGTTGCAGGCACCGCCCTTGGGAAGCGGCTCGGTCGTGCCAGGACGGTAGGCCGCACAACGGACAGCGCGCACTGGATACAACCTCACCTTATTGGCATCGCCAAGGGTCGTCTGTGCGCTCGCGAACATAGATCGGCGCGCGCATCATCCCAAAACGCCCTGGAGCGCTCACGACGAGCGCACGTGCGCAAGGTTTCGCTGACACTATCTGAGGAGGAGCTATTTCGGCTGAGTGCGCTGCCGAACAGACTGCGAACCCAAGTTCGCGCAATCTTCAGTCATGACTGAAAGTCGAAGCTCACGACACGCTGCAACTTCCTTGTAAAACCAGATGGCCGTCGAGAACCTGCGGGCGGTGGACGAGACTTCAGCCAGGTTGTTCTGAGTACTATTTCAATCAACGATCGGGAAACCGATAAACGAGAAGGTGCGTTCCATGCTTTATACGATTGCAGTCGTTCTTCTAGTATTGTGGGCCCTTGGCCTCGTTACTTCCTACACGATGGGTGGCTTCATCCACATTCTTCTGGTGGTTGCCGTCGTCATGGTGCTGCTAAACCTCATTAACGGGCGACGCTCGCTATAGTATCTTGGCCGATCCACTTCGGTGGGTCGCGCCATAGTCGTCACGTTGCTCGCAGAATAGATATCCTGCTTTGAGCATCGTTGCCACTAAATCGCGGGGTTCTCGCCGCGATCGCTCAGAGGTGGTCAGGCGCGCTTTTTTGCGTCCTTCACGTCTTGCTTGACGTCACCAAATTTCGCTTGAGCTTTGCCGAGGACTTTCTGAGCCCTGCCTTTGGCTTCGAGGGTGTCGTTGCCGACAAGCTTGCCGGCGACTTCCTTGATTTTGCCCTCTGCCTCTTTTACTCGGCCCTTGACCTGGTCTTTGTTCATGCTCATGTCCTGCTCCTGAAAAGTATGCCGGTAAACGGCCGGCACGCCGTATTGTGAAGTTGGCGAGGCATTCGACGCTGAGTTACAACCTTCCCATCAGGAACAGGACGACGATGACGACGAGGATTACGCCGACGATGCCGCTCGGACCGTATCCCCAACTTGATGCATGAGGCCATACAGGTAATACGCCGACCAGCATCAGGATCAGAACGACCAGCAGAATTGTGCCGATACTCATGGTTTGCTCCTTGGTTCATGTCCATTGATTGCCATTGTTGGCAGATTCGGGACATGTCATCGCGAACACTAGACGTCGTAGCGAGGGCGGTCTGTACGCTAGCGCACGGGATGCTTGCCGAACGCCCAAATATTGTCTGGGCGGCTGGGCAGAGAGCAGCACAATTGTGCCGCTAAATCAAACGCACACCGACCCGCCTAAAGATGTCGGCCATTGTGCGATACCGTACAAAAGGACGGCCAGACGGACTAAAATTGCGGGATGGCAATCAAACGACCAGCGCCCAATGGCGGAAAGGACTCGACCCAGCCCGTAAACGACTGGACGCGGGCGTCTAGGCTCGTCCCCCAGAGCCCCCACCAGAATCACCTGCTCGATGCCTTGCCGACAAGCGACTACGAACGACTCGCGCCTCATCTGGAACTGATACAGATGCCGCTCGGTGACGTCCTTTACGAGTCCGGCGGCAAGATGCGTTACGTCTACTTTCCGACCACGTCGATCGTTTCGCTGCTCTACGTCATGGAGGATGGCGCGTCCGCCGAAATCGCCATTGTCGGCAATGAAGGCATGCTCGGCATATCGCTGTTTATGGGCGGTGACACCACGCCCAGTCGCGCCGTGGTGCAGAGTGCGGGGTACGGCGTCCGGCTCAAGGCCGAATTGCTGAAGGATGAATTCGGGCGCTTTGGTCCCACCATGCACCTTTTATTGCGCTACACGCAGGCGCTGATCACCCAGATGGCGCAGACCGCGGTCTGCAATCGGCACCATTCAGTCGACCAGCAATTGTGCCGATGGCTGTTGCTGAGCCTCGATCGGTTGCAATCGAACGAGTTGTCGATGACGCAGGAACTGATCGCCAACATGCTCGGCGTACGGCGCGAAGGTGTCACCGAAGCCGCTGGCAAGTTGCAGGACGCGGGGTTGATTCGCTACCGTCGTGGCACGATTACCGTGCTCGATCGCCCGGGGGTGGAGGCGCGGTCCTGCGAGTGCTACCAGGTGGTCAAGGCAGAGTTCGACCGTCTTCTGCCTTACGTCGTCGCGTAGGTTCCCGGGCCATCCTCCTCGAGGATTCGTTCGAGCGCCTTCTGTGCGCTACCGCGCAGACAAGCCCAACGGCATTGCCGCACTCTCCTCTCGCTTGGTCAGTGAACGCGTTCGGAATGCCCGCATGGGCAATGCGAAGCATTCGCCGATTGCCGATGGCCGGTCGCATCGATTTGCCACGTTTCCTTGGAGGGTACCGGTGCCACCGACCCCACGTGCCGCCCCAGTCAATCGCTTGCTCGAGGCGCTGCCGAGCACCGACCGGAGTCGCCTGCTGGCCGAATGTGAGACGGTCGAGCTCGTGTTTACCGAGGTGCTTTACACGCCCGGCGAGCGCCTCAAGCACGTCTATTTTCCCATGCGGTGTTTCATATCGCTGATCATGCCGATCGACGAGTCCGCATCGCTCGAAGTCGGTCTGGTCGGAAACGAAGGCATGTTCGGCGTTCCGCTTGCGCTCGGCGTTGACATTTCGCCGATGCGAGCGGTGGTACAGGGGGCGGGGTCCGCATTACGCATGGACGCTGCGTCGTTCTGCCGAGAGCTTGGGCGCGGCCCGGCGCTGCAACGCGAGATCGACCGCTATGTCTTCGTCCAGCTGAGCCAGCTCGCGCAGACGGCCGCCTGTACGCGTTTCCACGTGGTCGAGGCCAGGCTTGCCCGCTGGTTGTTGATGACTCAGGATCGTGCGCATGCGGCGACGTTCAATATTACCCATGAATTCCTGGCTCTGATGCTTGGCGTGCGGCGAGTCGGAGTCACCAAAGCAGCGAGTTCCCTGCAAGAGCAAAGGCTGATCCACTACAGCCGCGGCAATATCACGGTGCTCGACCGGCGTGGCCTCAAGGCTGCGTCCTGCGGTTGCTACAAGGCGGATCGTGATTCATACGACCGGATCCTCAGCTAACGTGGCGATCGACGACGCCGGTCGTCGGCAAACGATGAAGGACAACAATGAAGAGAAGCGCTCGTAACCGGTTGGGCAACCCGTTCCAGATTTGGGCCGAGCTGGTGTGGAAGGTGGGCGAAATGTCCGTGGCTTCGGCACAGGTCATCGCCCATCGAACGACGCGCATGGCCGCCGCCGGCCCGCTGCCCAATTCCCGCGACCGGCAGGAGTTCTCACGAATGGGTCATGAGAAGGTCGAAGCCGCAACGGAATCGGCGGCGGCGATTGCCACACAACTGACGACGATGAGCGGCATGCTGGGTGTGCGCGCGTTCAGCCACATGATGAATGCGAATGCGGCCCTGATCTCGTTGGCCGTAAGCCGCACGCCTCGACAATTCTTTGTGCGCCAAGCGAAGCTGGCGAATGCAGTGTCGCGCTCCGCAATCACGGCTTCCGCACTGTCCGACGCAACAGCGCGACTTGCCGGTCGCGGTCTCAAGCCCATCCATGCTCGAGCAACGGCCAACGCAAGACGCCTCGGCAAGCGCTGAGGCTCGTTCAACATCGGGCCAACACAGACAAGCTTTGCAGCATGTGTACGCTAGCGCACAGACATCGGGTCCAAAGTTCGCAACCATGCCGCTTCACCTGCGGAAAAAGGGCGGTTTTGATCCGCCTGTGGAGGGCTCAAGCTTCAGTTGCCGCCCCGACCAGCGCAACTCCGCTATCTCTTGTACGCCTGCTATAGAAATTGGCCATGTCCAAGTCGGCAATAATTTCCAGCGTTGCGGACCATGCTGGCAAGGTGGATGGCATCACCGAATTGCGGCGCCAGGAAGCGCTGCTCAAAACGGGTGCGTTGCAGAACGCCATTCTCACCAGCGCCAATTTCTCGATCATCGCGACCGACGAAAAGGGCATCATTCAACTGTTCAATGTCGGTGCCGAACGCATGCTGGGGTATCTGGCCGCGGAAGTCGTCAATAAAATCAATCCGAGCGACATTCACGATCCGCAGGAAGTCATGGCGCGCGCCCAAGCGCTTAGCCTCGAGCTCGCCACCACCATTACGCCCGGCTTCGAGGCACTGGCGTTCAAAGCTTCGCGCGGGATCGAAGACATCTATGAATTGACCTACATCTGCAAGGACGGCAGCCGCTTTCCGGCCATCGTGTCGATCACGGCGCTACGCGACGACTACGACGAGATCATCGGTTACCTGTTAATCGGCACCGACAATTCCGTGCGCAAGCAGGTCGAATTGGAACTGAACAACGCGATCGCCGTTGCGGAAAAAGCCAACCTCGCGAAATCGGATTTCCTTTCCAGCATGAGCCACGAGCTGCGCACGCCGCTCAGTGCAATCCTCGGTTTTGCCCAACTGATCGAATCCGGTTCGCCGGTGCCAACGATTTCCCAGAAGCGAAGCGTCGATCAGATTCTCAAGGCGGGGTGGTATCTGTTGGAGCTGATCAACGAGATCCTCGATCTTGCGTTGATCGAGTCCGGAAAACTGTCGCTGTCGCTGGAACCGAGTTCGCTGGCCGAAGTCATGCACGAATGCCAGGCCATGATCGAACCACAGGCGCAAAAGCGCGGCATCAGCGTGGCATTTCCCCAGTTCGGAGTCCGGTACTTTGTCAATGCGGATCGAACGCGGGTGAAACAGGTTCTCATCAACCTGCTGTCCAACGCGATCAAATACAACAAAGTGGACGGAGCGGTCGTCGTCGATTGCATCACGAGTACCCCGGGATCGCATTCGCATTTGCGTCAAAGACAGCGGCGAGGGATTGAGTCCGGACAAGTTGACGCAGCTATTCCAGCCATTCAATCGCCTCGGACAAGAGGCGAACGTCGAGGAAGGCACAGGCATCGGCTTGGTCGTGTGCAAGCGGCTGATCGAGTTGATGGGCGGCGTCATCGGCGTCGAAAGCACCGTCGGCAAGGGCAGTGTATTCTGGATCGAACTGAATCTGACGGCCGAGCCACAATCCGCTGGTGCCGCCGAACCCATCGACGGTTGGCCACGTGCAAGTTCATGCCGACGCGCAGTTGCGCACCCTGCTTTATGTCGAGGACAACCCGGCCAATCTGATGCTGGTCGAGGATCTCCTCGCACGCCGGCCCGATATCCGTTTGCTGAGTGCGCGGGACGGCAACCGCGGCATCGAGATTGCGCGCGCCTCCCGGCCGGATGTCATTCTGATGGACATCAATCTGCCAGGCATCAGCGGTATCAGAGCGCTGAGAATCCTGGCTGACGACCCGGCAACGGCGCACATACCGGTGGTTGCGCTGAGTGCCAACGCGATGCCCCGCGATATCGAGAAAGGCCTGGAGGCCGGATTCTTCCGCTATCTCACCAAGCCCATCAAGGTCAACGAGTTCATGGACACGCTGGACGTGGCATTGAAATTTGCGAAGACAAAAGCGCCCGCACACAGACAGGGAGAAGAACACATGATGGTCAGCGCAAAGAATATTCTCGACGCCCGCATCCTGATTGTCGACGATCAGGAATCCAACGTCAGCCTGCTCGAGCAATTGCTGAGTGAGGCGGGCTACACCAGCATTGCCTCAACGATGATTCCGCAAGAGGTCTGCGCGCTGCACCGCAAGAACCGCTATGACCTGATCCTGCTCGACCTGCAGATGCCTGGCCTGGATGGCTTTCAGGTGATGGATGGCCTCAAGACAAACGCCGCTGAGAGCTACCTCCCGGTCATCGTGCTCACTGCCCAGCCGGGTCACAAGCTGCGCGCGTTGCAGGCCGGCGCCAAGGATTTCATCAGCAAGCCCTTCGATCTGGTCGAAGTCAAGACGCGCATTCACAACATGCTCGAGGTGCGGCTGCTGTACAAGCAACTCGAGAATTACAACACGATGCTGGAACAAACGGTGCTGGAACGGACCGCCGAGCTACGGGAAAGCGAAGCTCGTTTCCGAGGCCTGGCCGAACTGGCCTCCGATTGGTACTGGGAACAGGACGAGAGCGGAAGCTTCACCAAGGTTTCGGGTCCGGTTCTGGAAATGCTCGGAATCCAGGTCGAGACCTTGGTGGGTGAAAAAGGCGACGGTTGCGGGAAATGGCTGGAATGAGGCGGAGCGAGTCGCGCTCCAGGCAAAGATAGCAGGCCGGCAGCCGTTCCTTGATTTCGGTTTCAGCCGCGTCAATGCCGATGGCTCGCAGCAGAAATTTCGCGTGAGCGGGGAGCCGATGTTCAACCAGGCCTGCCGTTTCATCGGCTACCGCGGAATCGGCGTGGAGATTGCGACATAGAAACCGAGCACAGGACTTCGACTGTCGCCATGTCATTGCTTTCCAGCCCTAACCAAAACCACCTGCTTGCTTCGCTGCCAGCGGCGGAATTCGAGCGCCTTGCGCCCCATCTCGAACGGGTCCCGATGCTGCTCGGCGAAACGCTCTACGAGCCTGGCGGCCGGTTGCAGCACGTTTTCTTTCCCACGACGGCCATCGTGTCGCTGCTGTACGTACTGGAATCCGGCGCGTCGGCCGAAATCGCGGGAGTGGGCAACGAAGGCATCCTCGGTATTTCCCTGTTCATGGGTGGCGATACCACGCCGAGCTCGGCGGTCGTGCAGACCGCGGGCCATGGCTATCGGTTGCAGGCGAAGTTGATGCTGGCGGAATTCAACCGCGGCGGCCTGATGCAGCGTTTGTTGCTGCGCTATACCCAGGCGCTGCTCACGCAGATGTGCCAGACCGCGGCGTGCAATCGCCACCATTCAATCGAGCAGCAACTATGCCGATGGCTATTGCTGACGCTCGATCGATTGCCATCGAATGAGCTGGTCATGACGCAGGAATTGGTCGCCAGCGCGCTCGGCGTGCGCCGGGAAGGCATTACGGAGGCCGCCGGGAATTTGCAGCGTGCTGGCTTTATTCGTTACCGCCGCGGTCATATTGCAGTGCTCAAGCGTTCGGGATTGGAAAAGGGCGCTTGCGAGTGCTACGGTGTCGTGAAGAAGGAATTGGCGCGTCTGCTCTCCGATGTGCGGTACCGCCAGAGCGCTTCCACTATCACCGCCTAGCTGGCCAATGGTCGATCTGGCAATCAATGAACCGCGGCAGAAGCGTTTAGCGAAGGCACGACTACGATGATTGCGGAATCGAATTTCCTACCGGTCGCCCCCGTACGCAACGGACCCGCAGAGTCATGAGGGTACGCTTCTGGGGAACGCGAGGGTCGATCGCCACCCCAGGGCCGGGCACGAACCACTTCGGCGGTAATACCTCTTGCGTCGAAGTCACGACGGCCAACGGCGACCTGTTGATTTTTGACTGTGGCACTGGCGCCCGCCCGCTGGCGGCCGCGTTGATGGCGCAAGTAAAGAAGCCCGTTCACTCGAACATCCTTCTCGGGCATACGCACTGGGATCACATTCAGGGCTTTCCCTTCTTCACGCCGGCGTTTGTCAAAGGGAATTCCATCGCGATCTATGGGCCAGAAGGCAGCCGTGGTCCTCTCCACGACGTGCTGGCCGGTCAGATGGAGTTCACCTACTTCCCCATCGATTTGAACCAGCTACCGGCGACGATCACTTACCACGACTTGAATGAGGGCATCCACATGATTGGCGGAGCGCGGGTCGCGACGCAATTTCTCAATCACCCGGCGATGACGGTGGGCTACCGCGTCGAAGCTGACGGCGTGGCGGTGGTGTACCTGGTGGACCACGAGCCGTTCTCCGATCAGCTTTGGCGCGCCGGCGAAGAGTCGGGCCGCATCGATTCTATCCTCCACGAGGGAGACCGCCGGCATGCGACATTCATGGCCGGCGCGGATCTTGTGATCCACGACGCCCAATACACGCCCGAGGAATATCTGTCCAAGAAAACGTGGGGACACAGCGCCTACGACTACGTGGTGCAAATCGCTGCGGCAGCGGGCGTGCGGCGGGTCGCGCTGACCCACCACGACCCGACCCACGATGACGACTTCGTCGCCGACATGGAGCGCAAGGCTCGCAGCCTGGCTTTGCGACTCGGGACAGGACTCGAGGTCTTTTGCGCGTTCGAAGGTTGTGAACTCTTGCTGGAGTCACATGCCACATTGAAGCCGTTTATCGCGCAGGCCCCTTTTCAGGCCTCCGTCGCACAGCGCCATTTTGGCATCCTGGTGGTTGATGACCAACCCGACATGCTCACGATGATTGTGCGCGCGCTGGAGCAGGAACACTACATGGTCAGGCAGGCCACCAGCGGCTCGCAGGCGCTCCGAATGATCGATGAGCACATGCCGGATCTCCTGGTGCTTGATTACAAGATGCTTGGCATGGACGGCATGGCAGTCATGAAAGCGCTCCGCGCCAAGCCCGAGACCCAGCGCCTGCCCGTGCTGATGCTGACCGCCATGACGGACGAGCGAAGCACCCGTGCCGGCTTCGAGGCGGGAGTGACGGACTATGTAACGAAGCCGTTCTCGATCCCGCAGCTGACCGCCCGCGTCCGCGCCTGCCTTACCAGAAGCCAGTCCACTCAGGCATGTGTTGGGCTAAGTGATGGGCTACTCGTAGACAATCTCGACCCTATCCAGGTATCTGGACAATTCGCCGACCCACTTGCGTGACGCGTCAGCGTCGGCGAGCTCGGCCGCCTGCTCAAGGGCCGCGCCGATGTCTGTGATGCCCTGGAATCCCCAGCTGCCGCCGGCGCCCTTCATGCCATGGCCCAGGCTCTCCACGGTTTCGAATTCACCTCGATCCAGAGCGCCCAGAATCGCGATGACGTCATGCCTACGGTTCTGAAGAAACCCGGGGATCAGATCCGTGAACCTGGGGTTTGCACGAACGACGATCGTGCCTGCTCGGCTATATTCCTCATTGGCTTTCGCGGTCGCGACCATGGAATGCTCCTTGATCGCTTGCAATAGCACTTCCTGTTTGATTGGTTTCGTCAAAAACGCAGTGCATCCCGCCGCCACGAATTTTTCTTGATCACCCTTCAATGCAGATGCCGTCAGTGCGATGATCGGCGTGGATACCCGACTGTTCGCCTGCTCCCACTTTCTAATCGCCCGCGTCGCGGCCAGCCCATCCATCACCGGCATTTGCCTGTCCATCAGCACGAGGTCAAAGTGTCCGGCCGTAAACTTCTCAAATGCGATGGCTCCATTTTCAGCGATTTCGATCTGGTAAGGAGCGTCCTGGAGATAGGCAATCGTGATCGTGCGGTTGTCGGGGGAGTCCTCTACAAGAAGTATATGGAGCGCGCGCAATGGCGGTTCGAGGTCCGTGCCAACGGCTACGGTCTCCCGCCGCGTCGCCCCCGCCCAGATCTCGAGCGGCACGGTGAAAGAAAACACGCTGCCCTTTTCGATTCCGCTCTCGACGGAGATCTGGCCGCCCATCAGTTCGACCAGACGCTTCGAAATCGTGAGCCCCAGCCCCGAACCTCCGTATCTGCGAGTGGTCGATGAGTCGGCCTGGGTGAATCGCTCGAATACGGCGCCCAATTTGTCGTCCGGAATGCCGATGCCAGTGTCCGAGATCGTGAACCGCAATGCGCCCGGCTCGGCAGAGTCCGCGTCCGCAGTGACGCGCAGGGCCACTTCGCCGGACTCCGTGAACTTGATCGCATTGCCAAGTAGATTAAGCAGTACCTGGCGCAGCCTTGTTGGGTCACCGACCAGGTCGCGTGGCACTTCCGGCGCGATCTCGCATATCAGCGCCAGTCCTTTTTCATGGGCGCGGACCGTCACCATTTCGGTCACTTTTCCCAGCAGATCGTTCAACGAAAACCTGGTGCGCTCCAACTCAAGCTGCGACGCTTCGACTTTGGACAGGTCGAGGATGTCGTTGACGAGGTGCAGCAGGTTGTCGCCGGCGCGACGAAAGATCTGTACATACTTGTCTTGCTCAGGGGAGAGGGGGGTCTTCGCGAGCAGGTCCGCGATGCCGATAATCGCATTCATCGGCGTTCGGATTTCATGACTCATGCTCGCCAGAAAATCCGACTTGGTCTGGCTCGCACTTTCGGCGACGGCCTTGGCCTGCTGGAGTTCCGCCTCCACCCGCTTACGCTCAGTGACGTCGCGCGCCGCCGCGAATACGCCCTGCAGCGTGCGGTCCCGGTCGTAGAACGTGGTCGCGTTGTAGGACACGACCGTTTGCTTCCCGTCGCGGGCACACGCCGTCAGCTCGTAGTCAGTGACTTTCTTTTCGCTCAGCACGCGCTTGATCCCCGCTTCAGCCCGCTCCGGATCGGTGAAGTAGTCCTTGAACGGCGCGCCGATCAGTTCGTCGCGCGTGCAGCCGGTGAGCGCCTCCATCTGCTTGTTGACGTCGGTGATGATGCCCGAGGGATCGGTGGTCATCAGCGCGTCGATGTTGGATTCGATCAGTGAGCGGGTATAGAACTGTTGGTCGCGCAGGCGCTGATCGAGCTTTTTTTGTTCGGCTTCGACGAGCTTGCGCGCAGTGTTATCGGTGCCAATCAACAGATAGCCGATGATGCCATCCTGGGCGTCCCGGAGTGCAGTGACCGAGACGACCGCCGGAAAGCGGCTCCCGTCCTTCCGGATATAGGTCAGTTCGTAGATGTCCTCGATACCGCGCGAGGCTTTGAATACCAACGCTTCGAAGCCTGGCGTGATCGCGGTCGCGAGTTCGACACTTAGTGCCTTGGCGCGGGCGATCAATTCCCGCGGGTCGGATATGTCGGCGGGGGTGATCTTGTTCATCACTTCGGCAGCCGTGTATCCCAGCATGCGCTCGGCGCCGACGTTGAAAATCTGAATGACGCCTTTCGCATCGGTGGCGATGCTTGAGAAATTGGCGCTGTTGAAAATCGCCCGCTGCAAGGCGCCCGCTTTCAGAAGCGTTTCTTCCGCCTGGTTGCGCGAGGTCTCGTCGCCGGCACTCGTCGGCACACCGATGTGCGTCCTCGTAGCATCCTTTTGATCGGCCATGGTGTCGCCCCCAACGCCGGCGGTGATAACGGAATCGGTCAACGCGCCGCCGCGCGTCCCCGGCAAAGCGCCAAAATCGCCGCGAGCTCGGCGATCCCCATCATGGCGCTGTTTGCTTAGTGCCGAGCAGGATTGTCGGGCGCACGATCGGCAGCGTTACGAACGCCGTCGCCATCGCGGTCAGCCTTGTTCCAATGTGCGCGCTCCAGTTGCCACTTGTTGTCGTGCTGCGTCCAGGTCGGCTGAGCCAATTGGTAGCCAGCTCGCTGGCGCTCCCAGTGTCCTGCTTGCCACACGTGATTGTGACCTTTTGCATTCCAGTATCCTGACGACCACACATAACCGCTACGGGGCGCAGGGATCGCTTCATAACGAGCCGCCGGCGGCGCGCTGTCGAAATAGATGGCCACTTCCGCGCTTGCCGTCATGGGCGCGCAAACCGCCCCGATCGACGCCAAACTCAACACAACCAACGATTTGCGGAGCTTCATTCCGTTTTCCTTTTGTGACGACGATCCAATTGCAGCTCGCAATCCGTACGTTGAATGCGTACTTGCAAGTGGAGCACACGATATTCCGAAGTGGCGACGTCGTCTGTTCGCCACCCCACCAATGGAAAACGTCGGGAGTGCGTCTGTCGAGTCGCCTTTGCCCTACGTACAGTGCGGGGTCAGGGAGTACGCCCGAGCTCGAGCATCCCGTAGGCGAGCGATTCTAGCGTGGCGGTGGAGGCATTTTTAAATCTGCGCACGGGTCCTCGCGCTCCGCGCGCGGCGAAAACCACAGATAGTCGAAAACTGGGTCGCCCGGTCCGGCGGCAGATGCCGTCTCGTATGCTGCAGCGGCATCGATGCCAGGCTCAACCTCGGTGAATGCGATCGATACGACGCGTGCGTCCGGGACCCGCGCGCTCAGATAGAGCGGAACGGCAAGGTCTCGCCGGGCGTGTCCGGCGCCCGCGATAAGTACGGCGCCCTCATTCCGATGACGCAACAGGATATCGGCCATGACGGCATCACGCGCACGCTGTGCCCGGGTTATCGGTCTCGCGTCCTGCGCGCGCAACTGGCCGCAATGGCCCTCAACGATTGTCGCCACGAGCGCGTCTTGCCGCGCGGAGGTCCATACCTCCGGTATCGCGAGCGCGGCGGGTGCGACTTCCAACCGGTCGAGTCCTTGCGCGGCAACGTCGCGCGCCGCAGCGCGCGACAGATTGGCCGCGACGATGGGCAGTCTCGCGCCGATCGCGATGCGCACCAGCGGCTCGTAGTTTGCCCATTGCCATCCCTTGCGGTCCATGTGGCCCGCAACGGCGACGCCTTCCGCATCCGCGCCGGCGGTCAATGCGGCGTCGATGGCTGGCTGGTTTTCCTTGTCGAACTGCTCCATGACCAACGCCGGTCGCCGACCTGCCTGAATCAGCGACCTGAGAACAAACGCCTGCCGCGCGTGGTGCTCCGAGTTGTCGTGCACCTCACCAAGCAGGACAAAATCGGTCGCGGCCAGTTTGCGCAGTAGTTCGGCCGCCGAAATGAAGTTCCGTTGGCGGACGTCCCAAATTTTCCCGGACAGGGGATGAGAATCAGTCGTCCCAGCGGCATGCGCCATCGGCCACCATGCAACCATTGCGGCAGCAACTGCAGCGGTCAGGTTGACGATGGAAAGACGCATTCAACTCGCCTAGATCACCGAATTGTGGGCGATTCGTTTCGCGACTGCTTGAACTTTTGTTTCGCGAACGCAAGCAGCCCTAGGAAAACGATCAAGTCGATGCTGCCCACGATCAATCTCATGCCATTCCGGCACGCCTCTTCGCTCGGAATGTTCCGCACGAACTCAATGGCAAGGAAAGATACGCTTTCCGTGCATTGAATATGGGCCGTAAAGAACGCGACCCAATTGAAGATACCGAAAAAGGCAATCAAGACAGCCTGAATCATGACTATGGACAGGCGCGGGAAGCCGAGGCCCGTGGCCAGCAGATGCAGGCCGCCGAAGGCAAACACCACAGGGGCTGTCATGGCCAGCCACAACGGCCACTCGGGATTGAGCCCTTCGGGTTGGGTGTACATCATGTATCCGACACCGAGCCCGACGATCAGGAATAGGAATCCGAACAAGGTCAGTCCGATTTTTTCCCGCATCGCCGGCTCCGTGTTCACCGCTGACGTGCCATCGTAACGTCCCGCGGCCGCTGCGGGCGTAAAAAAAGCCGGGCATAGGCCCGGCTTTTCGGTCCGACGCGAAAACTCGCGCGTCAGACGGCTTGAATGTTCGACGCTTGCTTGCCCTTTGGACCCGTCGTGACTTCGAACGAGACCTTCTGGCCTTCCTTCAGCGACTTGAATCCCGGCATGTTGATCGCCGAGAAATGTGCAAAGAGATCTTCTCCGCCGCCGTCCGGGGTGATGAAGCCAAAGCCCTTCGCGTCGTTAAACCACTTGACTGTACCTGTTGCCATGTTTACCAATCCTCAAATCAAAAAATAATCGGGTCGAACCCGGCCGATGTTTCGATCTCAAGGACAGGAAAGTACGGCGTTTCGGCGACAGCGAAGCAGCCGGACAGGTCGTGCTTTAGTACTTGAAACAAAACACGTTGGGCACTATACCCACTTCCAGCGGTGGGGTCAAACGACTTGTCAAGGAGGAAAATTTGGCTTATTTGACCCCAAAACGTCCGAAATCAGCCGCCGAGTTCTGCCCGCACAATGGCCGCGCCGGCCCCGAGCGCCCCGATTTTTGCCCTGGCAACCGCCCGGGTCAACGGCACCATGCCGCAATTGGTGCAAGGGTAAAGGCGGGCGGCGGGCACGTACTGCAGGGCCGCCCTCAACGTTGCCGCGACCTCCTCGGGCGCCTCGATACGGTCGGTCGCGACGTCGATGGCCCCCACCAGGACGTCCTTGCCACGAAGCAGTCCGACGAGTTCCAGGGGGACGTGCGAGTTGGCGCACTCCAGCGAGACCTGATCGATGGCCGATGTCGCGAGTAGCGGGAATATCTGTTCATATTGGCGCCATTCCGACCCGAGGGTGTTCTTCCAGTCGATGTTCGCCTTGATGCCGTAGCCGTAGCAAATGTGCACCGCGGTCGTGCAGGACAGGCCCCTGGCGGCGCGCTCCAGGGCGGCGATTCCCCAGTCGCGCACTTCGTCGAAATATACGTTGAACGCAGGCTCGTCGAACTGGATCACGTCGATCCCGGTCGCCGCGATGGCGCGCGCTTCCTCGTTGAGGATTTCGGCAAACGCCCACGCAAGCTTTTCGCGGCTCCCGTAGTGGCCGTCGTAGAGCGTATCGACCATGGTCATCGGGCCGGGCAACGTGTATTTGACCTTGCGCTGCGTCAGGCTTCGCAGGAAGGCCGCGTCCTCGACAAATACCGGGCCGCGTCGGGCGACCGCGCCAACCACCACCGGCACGTCCGCATCGTAACGATTGCGGATCCGGACGGTCTTCTTGTGCTCGAAATCGACGCCGTCCAGGGTCTCGATGAGAGTCGTTACGAAATGGCGGCGCGTTTGCTCGCCATCGCTGATGATGTCGATGCCGGCTTGTTCCTGATCGCGGACGGCGAGGCGAACTGCGTCACGCTTGCCCTCGGCGAGTTGCGCACCTTCGAGCAACCATGGCGCCCAGAGTTGATGCGGCGGCGCGAGCCACGACGGTTTGGGCAAGCTTCCGGCGATCGTCGCCGGCAATAGTTGTGACATCGATACTCCCTGGCTTTGGGCAGCAATACTCGCTTCGAACGACCGTGACGCGGATTATATAGCGCACCGGCGCGTCCCCGTTCTCGGCCGTGGCCTCTTGACCGGGTTGCCGAGGCCACGTAACTTGGCCCGCCTCGATGGCTGGTGTTTCGGTTGCCTCAATCCGCACCACCATCCCGACCCCCTTCCTTGCCCGACTTGACGAGCCATGCCCAAGGTCCTTTACACCGATCAAGACTACGACAATGTCGCAATCGAGCGCGACCTGTTTGGAGCCGCTGGCATCGAGTTCGTGGTCGGGAACCACAGCACCGAGGACGCCATTATCGAAGCCGGCCGGGACTTTGACGCGTTCCTCATTCAATATGCACCTATCAGCGAACGCGTGCTTGCCGCGCTCCCGAAGCTGGGTATCGTCAGTCGCGTCGGCGCCGGATTCGACACCATCGATACGGCGGCCTGTGCCCGCCATGGAGTCTGGGTCGCCAATTCTCCGGACTACGGCGTCGGCGAAGTATCGACGCACGCGCTCGCGCTCGTGCTGGCGCTCGTGCGCAACATCGTCGGCTATCACCGCGACATTCAGACCGGCAAGTGGCACTACCTCTCATCGGGCAAGATCAGGCGTGCAAGCGAAATGACGCTGGGCATTGTCGGCCTGGGGCGGATCGGCAAGCGGATGGCGCACATATCGCGCGACGTGTTCAAGCGTGTCGTCGCGTGCGACCCCTACCTGATCGACGGTGATTTTCCGGCTTATGTCGAGCGGGCCGATCTCGCAGGGGTGTTTGCCCAAAGCGACGTTATCAGCCTGCACACGCCCCTCAACGACGAGACCCGCGGAATGATCAACGCCAGGGTCCTTGCACACCTGCGTGCCGGTTCGTTTCTCGTCAATACCGCGCGGGGTGCGGTGGTCAAGATCGATGATTTGCTTAGCGCACTCGATAGTGGAATACTTGCCGGCGTTGGTCTTGACGTACTGCCAGTGGAGCCCGTTGCGGATGCGCGGTTGCTCGGCCACCCCAAAGTGATCCTGACCCCGCACGCCGCGTTCTTCAGCGTGCAGTCCGAGATTGAGTTGCGGCGCAAGGCGGCACAGAACATCGTCACCTGGATCAACACCGGGCGACCGGAGTATGTCGTCGTCGAGGGCACCCGCCGACTCGCGAGATAGATTGGCGACGCAGCCGGAGAGCTGCGGCGAAGGAGGAAGATGGCAGCGGTACGCATCAAAGCAGTGCAAAAGTTCTTCGGGTCGACCCAGGTGATTCGCGGGGTGGACATCGACATTGCCGACGGCGAGTTCTGCGTGCTCGTCGGCCCATCCGGCTGCGGCAAGTCCACGCTGTTGCGCATGCTCGCGGGCCTCGAGGAAATCACCCACGGTGAAATCAGCATCGGCGGCAAGGTCGTCAATCGCGTGCCGCCGAAAGAGCGCGACATCGCCATGGTGTTCCAGAATTACGCGCTGTATCCGCACATGACTGTGCGCGACAACATGTCGTTTGCACTGATGCTGGCGAAGCAATCCAAGGACGAAATCGCCTCTCGCGTCAAGAAAGCCGCTGACATCCTTGGCCTGGACCAGCTGCTCGATCGCTTTCCGCGCCAACTCTCGGGAGGCCAACGTCAGCGCGTGGCCATGGGTCGGGCGATCGTGCGCGACCCGCAGGTGTTTCTGTTCGACGAGCCGCTGTCCAACCTCGATGCCAAACTTCGGGTCCAGATGCGCACGGAGATCAAGGAACTGCACCAGCGCCTGAAGACTACGTCGATCTACGTCACGCACGACCAGATCGAGGCGATGACGATGGCCGACAAGATCGTGGTCATGAAGGATGGCGTGGTCGAGCAGACCGGCGATCCGCTGACCCTTTACGATCGGCCGAACAACACATTCGTGGCCGGTTTCATCGGCTCACCCGCGATGAACATGGTGCCGGGCACCGCTCGCGTCAATGGTGGCCCGGCGCGCATCGAATTCGCGGGTGGCGCCACGCTGCCGGTGCCGCACGGTGCCAGGGCTGTAGACGGACAGAGCGTGCTCTATGGCATGCGTCCGGAGCATTTTTCACTTGCCGAAGGCGCGGGACTTGCCGGCCGATGTCGTCGTCGTCGAACCGACCGGCGCCGACACTCAGCTTTATTGCCGGTTCAACGGCCAGGAATTGACGTCGCTCGTGCGCGATCGCGTCAGTTGCCGGGCCGGAGACCGTATCGAACTCAGGCCGGATCTCGGACGCGCGCATCTTTTCGATGCGGCGAGCGGGGCACGGCTTACAACGTCGAGCACCCAAGCCGCTTGAACGGCGACTCGAATTTCATTTCACTTAATGGAGGATTGCATGAGCGATTTCAAACGTCGTGATTTTCTGAAGACCGCCGCCGGTGTAGCTGCCGGTACCGCGCTAGGCACGGGGGGGTTGATCCTGCCCGCAGATGTGGCTGCGCAAACATATAAGGTCGTCCCCGAGAAGGGCGCCAAGCTTCGCGTGCTGCGCTGGAAGCGTTTCGTCCAAGGGGACGAGGACGTCTGGGCTGCCAACACCAAGAAGTTCACGGCATTGACCGGCGTCGAAGTACGCGTGGACGCCGAAGGCTGGGAAGATGTGCGGCCGAAGGCGGCGGTTGCCGCGAACGTCGGCAGCGGTCCGGACATCATCATCAGCACGATGGAAGACGCGCATCAGTATCCCGAAAAGCTGGTCGATGTGTCGGATGTCGCCAATTACCTCGGCAACAAGTACGGCGGGTGGTACGACCTTGCGAAGGTGTACGGGATGCACGACAAGAAGTGGGTAGCGATAATGATGGGAGCCGCCGGCAATGCGCTGGTCTATCGCG
Organism: uncultured beta proteobacterium; assembly: GCA_963732105.1. Lineage (GTDB taxonomy): Bacteria > Pseudomonadota > Gammaproteobacteria > Burkholderiales > Casimicrobiaceae > PALSA-1003. The sequence goes on along the minus strand of CAVSYL010000010.1, from coordinate 148,635 downwards.
AAAGCGCGATCAAGGCGGCGGGCTTCGACACCGTGCCGCGGGACCTGGCGGGATTCCTGAAACTTTGCCAGGCGCTCAAAGCGAAAGGCACGCCTGCTGGATTCGCGCTGGGCAACGCGACGGGTGACTCGAGCTGGACGCACTGGCTCGTCTGGGCCCATGGCGGGAAGCTGGTCGATGCGAAGAACAATGTTGTCATCAACAGCCCGGAGACGATCGCGGCACTCGAATACAGCAAACAGATCTACGAAACGTTCATCCCGGGCACGCTCTCGTGGCTCGACCCGAACAACAACAAGGCGTTTCTCGACGGGCAACTCTTCCTTACCGCGAACGGGATCTCGATCTACTACGCGGCCAAGACCTCGCAGGACCCAAAGTTGCAGGAAATGGCCAACGACATCCAACACGCCTATTTCCCGGTCGGCCTTGACGGCAAGTCACGGGAACTGAACCTCGTGTTTCCGATGATGATCTTCAAGTACAGCAAGTATCCGAATGCCGCGAAGGAATACCTGCGCTTCATGATGGAAAAGGAACAGTACGTGCCGTGGCAAGAGGCCTCGATCGGCTATGTCTGCCACCCGCTGGCGGCGTACGAATCGAGCGCGTTCTGGACGGCCGACCCGAAGAAGACGCCCTACCGTGACTGCTTCAAGAACGGTACGGCGGGTGGCTATGCGGGCACGATGGGTTACGCGTCCGCGGCCGCGATCGCGGATTTCATCATCCCGAACATGGTTGCGGAAGCGGCCTCGGGCTCGAAAACGCCGAAGGAAGCTGCCGCGCGGGCGCAGGCGCGGGCGGAGCGCTATTACAAGGTCTGATATTACGTCCGCTGCGCGGACGTAATATACATGCGCGCGTTGGTGCGGGCGCTTGCGCGCCCCTCAACGCGCGCTCGTGCACGTTGGCATCGGTTTCGGGAGTCCTCGCCGATCGCAATGCCAGACCACCGCGCTTTCCCGCGCGCTCGACAACCGCACCGTTCTTGGGCTGATGTTCATGCTGCCCGCGGCGGCATTGCTGCTGCTGTTCCTGACCTATCCGCTGGGCCTGGGTACGTATCTCGGGTTCACCGATCAGAAAATCGGCCGCGACGGTGTCTGGGTCGGCCTCGACAACTACATTTTTCTGTGGGGGGACGCAGTCACGCGCCTGGCCCTGTTCAACACGCTTTTCTACACGACCGTCGCCTGCGTGATCAAGTTCGTCCTGGGGCTGTATCTCGCGCTGCTGCTCAACAAGCACATTCCGTTCAAGCCGTTCTTCCGCGCGGTCGTGCTGCTCCCATTCATCGTGCCGACCGCGCTGTCGGCCATCGCGTTCTGGTGGATCTTCGATTCGCAGTTCTCGATCATCAGCTGGGCGCTGATGCGCATGGGTCTCATCGATCACTACATCGATTTTCTCGGCGATCCGTGGAATGCGCGATTCTCGGTCATCGGCGCCAATATCTGGCGAGGCGTGCCGTTCGTGGCGATCACGCTGCTAGCCGGCCTGCAGACGATCTCGCCATCGTACTACGAGGCGGCAAGCCTCGATGGCGCCACGCCGTGGCAGCAGTTCCGCTACGTGACCATGCCGCTGCTTACGCCCATCATCGCGGTCGTGATGACCTTCTCGGTGCTGATGACGTTCACCGACTTCCAGTTGATCTATGTGATCACGCGTGGCGGCCCGCTCAACGCCACGCACTTGATGGCGACTCTATCGTTCCAGCGCGCGATCTCCGGTGGCAACCTGGGCGAGGGCGCGGCGATCGCGACGGCGATGATTCCGTTCCTGATGGCGGCGATCCTGGTCAGCTACTTCGGCCTGCAGCGACGCGCATGGCAACAGGGAGGCTCCGACAAATGACGACCGCGACCGCGACGCCTGAGACTGCCGACGCCCAGGGCATGCATTATCTGGTCTCGCTGCCGCGCCGGATCGTCACGATCTACGTTCCGCTCTGCGCGTTCCTGTTCGTGCTGCTGTTTCCGTTCTACTGGATGGCGATCACTGCGGTAAAACCGGACGCGGAGCTGCTGTCGCGCGAGGGCAATCCGTTCTGGGTGATCAAGCCGACGCTCGCCCACATCAAGAAGCTGCTGTTCGATACCGCGTATCCGGATTGGCTGTGGAATACGATCGTGGTGTCGGTGGCATCCACGTTCCTGTCGATATTCTGCAGCGTGCTTGCGGCGTACGCGATCGAGCGCTTGCGCTTCAGGGGCTCGCGCTATGTCGGCATGAGTATTTTTCTCGCTTACCTGGTTCCCCCGTCGATTCTGTTCATCCCGTTGGCGGCGATGGTCTACAAGCTCAACCTGTTCGACACGCGTTTCGCGCTGATTCTCACCTATCCGACGTTCCTGATCCCGTTCGGCACCTGGTTGCTGATGGGGTACTTCAAGTCGATTCCGCTCGAACTCGAGGAATGCGCGCTGATCGATGGCGCAACCCGATTGCAGATCCTGGTCAAGATCATCCTGCCGCTGGCTGTGCCGGGGCTCATTTCCGTCGGGATATTTGCGTTCACGCTATCGTGGAACGAGTTCATCTACGCGCTGACCTTCGTTTCGTCGTCGGAGGTTAAGACGGTGCCGGTGGGCGTAGTGACCGAACTGGTCGAAGGCGACGTCTACCATTGGGGGTCGCTGATGGCCGGCGCATTGTTCGGATCATTGCCCGTGGCGATCCTCTACTCGTTCTTCGTCGAGTACTACGTTTCCGGCCTCACGGGCGCGGTGAAGGAATAGCTGGCGATGCAAGGAGCCCGCTCCGGCGGCCATGGGGTTGAAACGGCGTGCCGCAACCCCAACTCCGCTACAATAAGCATGAATTCCACCCAGCCGAGGGCCGTACGATGAGTATCCAGGACACGATTCGCGAGCAGGTCACCACCCACCCGGTTGTGCTCTATATGAAGGGCACCCCGCAATTTCCGCAATGCGGCTTTTCCAGCGCTGCCGTGCAGATGCTGAAAGCTTCCGGGACCGAGAAGTTCTTCTCCGTGAACGTCCTCGCCGATCCGGAGATCCGCCAGGGCGTGAAGGACTACGCCAACTGGCCGACTGTCCCACAGCTCTACGTCAACGGCGAATTCGTCGGCGGCGCAGACATCATGCGCGAGATGTACGAGTCGGGGGAATTGCAGCAGTTGCTGGCCAAGCTGACGGCCTAGGCGCCTTCGCCGCTCCTCGCCGGTGGCGCACATGGCGTGGCCTTGCGCTCAACGGACGGAGGTCAGTTCCACGACACGGTGGCAATCACCGTGTCGCCGTAGGTCGCCACAGTGACATCCTGCGAGTTCGGCACGCAGCCATTGATGGTCCAGCTCTGGGGCCGCCCATTGAATATCAACAGTGTGCCTATCGGTGCAGGCTCCGTTGCCGGGGTGTTGCCCCAGACAATGCCGCCGGCACAGGACGGGCCGCTTGTCGCGTTCTGGAACAGCCCGTAGCCCAGGTGATCCGAGCCTGTGGGTCCGGTCTGCGACATCATGCGATTGCTGATCGTCGCACCGGGGGCGGATCCCGCGCTCAGCGCCAGGGACACGTTCGTCAGGATCGCCAAGGTGCAACTGAGCGTAACCGTCCCGGTCGTGCCGTTGCCGTTGGTGTAATCGTAGTTGCCGAAATTGACGCCGGTGCTGGTGACCGTACAGGTCTGCGCATGTGCCGTCATGACAGGCTTCCAGAACATGATGCACACAAGAACCAGCATGCGCAGTGAACGTAAGCGCGGAAGGTTCATCGTCTGACTCCTGCACAGATGTAAGTCCCGAGATCCGGCACCGGATCGGTGGACGCTGCTTTCCGTACCTTGAATTCGCACGACGAGCCACGCCAGCGCATCCTGATATTGTTCTCCCCTTCATGCAGTCCCACAACATATGCCTCACCGTTGAAGCCCACCGGAAATGTCGTCTCTTCGCTTATTAGCGTGACGATGGAACCTTCTGGCGCCGGTTTGCCGTCCTCCAGGTTTATGGTCATCGTGCCTCCGAATTGACGCCGAACGTTGAAATTGACCAGAACGCCCGAGCGAACGTAGGGAACCGCCACGAGCTTCGTGTTCTCGATCGTTGCATTCATCGGCACCGTAAGCGGATCGATCGATATCTGATTCTGATCGTACGCACTCAATTCGGGCAGAACCGCGAATCCTGCGCTGTTGGTCCTGCCGACGAGCTGATTCTGGGCGTACACGTCGACGCCTTCGATGTCGTCGACACGGGCGACTCCGAAACTGCCGATCAGCTGACGTGACGCGAACGGCTGGCCACCGACCAATCCCAGGCCCCCCGTGATGTTTGCCTGTACCGCGGTGACGCCATCGGCCTGGGCTGCGCCAAGGCTGTAACTTCCGACTGGACCGTTGATCGTCCCCGTGGCTTGATAGCGGCGGTCCGACGCAGCGAAGAGTTGATACCCATAGCCCTCCCCCTGCGGCAGATTTTTCTGCAAACCAACCGTCCCGAATTGGGCGTCGCTGCCATGGCTGTGCGTCCGCTGGGCGCCGAGTGTGGCGAAAGTGTTACCGCTGAAAGGTATGGTCACTGTCGCGAAGATACCGGTCTGGTTGGAGATCGCGACAGTTCGGGTCACCGACAGGTTGAGAAATGCGACCGAGCCCAGCTGCACGCTGTAAGTCGCCGTGCCAACTTCCGTCGAGCGGGCGCCTCGATACTGTTGGGCTGCCACCGCGACACTAAAGCTGCCGGCAGGCGCAACGTCGATGCTCGCACTCACCGCGCCCTGACGGATCAATTGCAGTGGCTGATCGAGGGTCCCAATCTGTCGGAACCCGTTAGTGTTCCACTCTCCGCTGACGCTGAACGCAAACGGCGAGGATTGGCGCTGAATACCGGCAAGCAATTTGGTGCCGGAACCGGCGTCGCTGTGGCTTCCAACCACGCCGGCCGAGACGACACCGAAATCGCCGACCTGATAGTCGCCGTGCAGTCCGCCGGCGACGAGCCTGGACGAGGTTTCACCGCGGGCCTCTCCCGTGAAGCGATCTGTAAATCCGTAGCGATAGAGCCCCGATGCAAATGAGCCAGCATAGTCGTCGCTGACGATGCCATAGTTGCGGCGCAGCGTGCCGCCCTCGACGTCGTAATCGGAAAGCCCCTGCCGCAGCAACGCCTGGGTTGCATAAAAGGGTTGCGATACGACCTGTTCGCGGCCAAACGCATCCCGGACCACCAGTTGCACGTTCCCAGCGCCCGACACGATCGGGATGTTGGTAATGCTGAACGGGCCCGGCTGGACCTGTTGCTCGCCCACCTTCGCATTGTTAATGAAGATATCCACGGTAGACGGCAATGTCGCCAATCCGGCCACAGCCTGCAGCGGGTATGAGATGAAATAGGGCTGCAACGAGAAGTTGGTTCCGTACTGAATCCCTCCGAATCGCACTGCCTGACCCCAGCTTCCGACCCGCGTAATCGAATCGCCGAGGACTAGCGTCGTCAGGTGCTCCGGGTTGTCGATACGCCAGCTGGCGTCATAGCGAATGACCCGTTGGGTCGTGCCGAACGCGGTAGCGCCATTGACCCCGACAAGCACCGTACCTACGCCGTAGGGGCCGAATATCCCCGGTTCGAACAGACCCGAAGTTGTCGTCGTCGATTGACTGTGCTGCGCGAAAAGGTTGTAGTTGAAGAAGCCGCCCCAGCCGGCAACGACCGGCGGGACCTGCCCTTGCATTTCAAACGGAACCGTTTCTTTGTGGAACGATTGCGGTGGGAGCACGATGGCTGCCGTCTGTTTCGCCACATTGATCTCCACGTTCATACCCGCAACGGCGTCCACGGGAATGTACGCGCGATCGTCCTCAACGCGTTGGCGGCCTGCCGGGTAAACGACATTCCATCGGATCAGCGATTTCTCGTCGATCATCAAACCAAGGGTGGCATCACTGAGGAAGTACACGACGTCCGGTCGTGGTTCCCCATTGAGGGTCACTGCAAGGACCATCGGGTCCGTGCTTATGGCGTTCACGAGCGCGGCGACATTCGGCGGTGGGCCGGTCACTTTGGCGAAACTCGCGAACGGCAGCATCAGCAGAAGGACTGCTGCTAGCCGGACGACGCTCGCTCCCGCGGCATTAGCGGCCGTCCGGCTGGAGCGTCGCGTCGAGATCGCCAGCATTGGATGCAGCGGTTACGCGCAGGCCGCTACCTGAGCTGGCATCGCCCACCGGAAATTCCTCGGAGGCCCACCATTGGCCCGGCAGCACATAGAACGCGCCGACTTTGCCGACGTCGGCGCCAGTCTTCGCATCGGCCACGAGCAGGTTGGTGACTCTGAGGTGACCGGTACCTTCATTGCGCACGATCACGCGAAAGCTTCCCGGCTTGGTTGGCTCCAGTTGCACGACGGGCTTGGCAACAACTTTGCCGGCTGCCGGCCCGACGATGACAGGCACGCCCATGCGCAGAACCATGCGCACTGTAGGAATGCGTTCGGCGGTCGTAGGGTCTTCGATCGTGCCTGGCAACTCCTGAAAATAGATGCGGTAGAGGGTTTCGCGGTCGGGTGCGGGCGCGCCACGCAATGCGATCCTCACAACTTGTTCAGCGCCCGGCTGGATCGTGAATATCGGCGGACTTATGACGAGTGAGCGTGATTCCGTATACACGTCATTGCCATTTTGCTGTGACCACAACATCGCCTGTGCCTGGATGACAGCAGGGGTGCTGGGGTCGTTGTTGCGCACCGTCACGGCCACCAGCGGCGCCCGAGCCGTCAACTCGACGCGTATCGGCGATATCGTGAACGCGCCGGCAATCGCGCTGCCTGCGAGGGCCGCCCAGAGCAAAAGCGTCGCTATCAGAATGCGTATCATGGCATTTTCAGTTGTAGTTAACGTTCACGGTGACCGTGTCGGTATAGGTGCCAGCGGTGACGTCAGCCCCCTGCGCGGGAATGACGCCACAGACCCTAAGGACCATCGGTATTGTTCGCGACGCAATGGTATTGGGTTTGTATCCCTTGCCCGCTCCCGCGGGTGTCCCCGCGCCCCAACTTGAGGTATTTGGACACGTCGCAGAGGATCCATCGCCGCTCGGTTGGTAGAGTTCATAGCCAATAGCGTTGGTTCCGTTCGATAACTTTCTGGCCCCGACCGCGCCGCTCGCGGCAACCAGGTCAACACTTGAAAATGTCGTCCCCTTTGTGCACGTGAATTGGAAAGTGGCTGTCGCGGTGAGCGCGCTCGACCCAAAAACGCTGTAGTTGGGAAAGACAAGGTTGTTGAGGGTTAACAGCGAGCACGACGACAGAACCGTGGCCGCAATCGGAAATGCTCCGGACGCTGATCCAGCGTGCGACCAGCCGCTCTGGCACAATCCAACCGCGCAAATGAGCGCCGTGAATTTGACGGGTGATGGATTCATTGCGCCGACTGGGTCCCGATCTTGTCGCTGCCAAGGCTCGCGTGTCGCGCCGGGCATCTGCAGCGCACGTTGCATGAGGCCTATTGTCGAACGACCAATTGTAGATGAAGTCGTTGGGCATCGCGCCGGGATAGACGCGATCCTCGACAATCAAAGATAGTTGACGGTGATCGTGACCGTGCTCGTATAGCTGCCGGCCGAAACGTTGGCGCCTTGCGTCGTCGTCGCGCAGACCCTGAGCACGGTAGCAGTGAGCTTGGATGCGACGGTGGCCGGCTTGTAGCCCTTGCCTGCGCCCACCGGTGTTCCAGCGCCCCAAGTCGCGGTGTTCGGACAGGTGGCCGCCGCGCCATCAGCACTTGGTTGGAAGAGTTCGTAGGCGATGGTATCGGTGCCGTTGGTCATCGCGCGCGAGCCGACCGTGCCGCTCATGTCGACGCTGCTGAAGGTCGTACCCTTAGTGCAGAAGAACTGAAACGTCGCGCTCTGGCTCAGCACTGTTGCGGCAAACGGATCGTAGGTACCGAACGCAATATTATTGGTCGTCATCGTGTTGCAGGCATCGACCACCGTTGCCGTAACATTGAACGTGCCGGTCAGCGGTGCGGCCAACGACGGACTTGCACCGCAGAGCGCGGCGGCGGCAAGCACTGCTAGTCTAAGGGTTCGAACGCTCATGAGTGTCTCGGTTATCGGATGCGGTCTGTCTCATAATCATGTCGCGACAAGACATCAGAGATATCAGAGATAGTTCACCGTGATCGTGACTGCGCTCGTATAGTTGCCAGCGGACACGTTGGCGCCTTGGGTCGTCGTACCGCAAACCCTGAGGACCGTCGCCACAACCTTTGATGCGACTGTTCCCGGCTTGTAGCCTTTGCCCGCGCCGACCGGAGTGCCGGCACCCCAGGTGGTGGTATTTGGGCAGGTCGCGCCCGTACCATCACCGCTCGGCTGGTACAGTTCATAGGCGATGGTATCGGTGCCGTTGGTCATCGTGCGCGAACCGACCGTGCCGCTCATATCGACGCTGCTGAACGTCGTGCCCTTCGTGCAGAAGAATTGGAACGTCGCGCTCTGGCTCAGCACGGTAGCGGCAAATGGATCGTAGGGCCCGAAAGCGATGTCGTTGGTTGTCATCGTGTTGCAGGAGTCAGTCACTGCGGCCGTGACGTTGAATGTGCCGGTTAGTGGTGCAGCGATCGATGTACCCGCAAAGCAAAGCGTGGCGAGTCCGGCCAATGCGACGAGTTTCGGTGCGAAGCGCTTCATTTCATTTCCTTTCGTTGATGGATTAAATTGTTGAAATCGATCAATTCCGGATTTGGCGCATCGACCTTTGCTTTAATTGCAGGCAGCCGCGCTTACCCTCTGACATCTATAGAGCAAGGGGTATGCCAGCTTTATATATGTATAGTAAACAAACGGTTACGTAGATTTACTAAGAATCCGACGGAGACGAGTGACGATCTTCGGGCGGTATCGGACCAACTCCGTAGGATTTGCACCTACGGAAAATTACGGTTTCTGTGAGCTACAAGCGGGCAGAGCACCCGCTGAGGTGATGACGCCGGCGTGACCTAGGTACGCGCGCGCTGCACGCGCTTCACTTCGGGAATACGGTGCAAGGCGCGCATTACGTTGGCGAGGTGCTTGCGATCCCGCACCTGCACGCCGAAGAACATGTTGAACACCGGCCCTTCGTCGGGACGCTCCATGGACACATAGGCGATGTTCGCACCCGCGTCGGCGATCGCCGTCGCGAGCTTAGCCAACAGGCCACGTTGATCGGACACCAGTAGTCGCATGCCCGCCTCGAAAGCACCCTGCGCATCGGGTGCCCACTCCACGTCGACGATCTGATCGGTGTCGACCCGGTTTTTGCGCAGTGTATGGCAATCGCGCGTATGGACCAGGAGGCCTTGTCCGCGACGGAATTGGCCGACGATCGCATCGCCGGGGATCGGACGGCAACACTTTCCATACTGAATGGCGACGCCCTCGACACCGCGCAGCTGCAGCGCGCCCGGCTTGGCGGTGTGCGCCGCGGGCTCGTCGCCGGAGCGATTCGCCGCTCGGGTAAGCGCTTGGGCAACGACGAACGAGAGTCGCTTGCCGAGGCCAATGTCAGCCAGAATGTCGAGGCGGCCTTTTGCACCGTATTCTCGCGCCAGTGCCTCCCACTGTTCCCAAGTGATCGTTTCCGCCGGGACCTTGAGCGACGCCAAGGCTTGCTCGAGCATGCGTTCACCCAGGACCGCCGACTCGCGCTGCTGCAATGACTTGAGGAAGTGCCGGATCCGCGACCGGGCCTTGCCGGTCGCGACGAAGTTGAGCCAGGACGGATTGGGCCGCGCCGTAGGCGAGGTCGTGATCTCGACTTGGTCGCCGTTCTTGAGTTCCGTTCGCAACGGCATCAATTCGTAATTGATGCGCGCCGCGGTGCAGTGGTGGCCGATGTCAGTATGTACTGCGTAGGCGAAATCGACTGCTGTCGCCCCGTGGGGCAGCGCCATGATCTTGCCCTTGGGCGTGAACACGTAGATGGCGTCGGGGAAAAGGTCGCCCTTGATGTGCTCCAGAAACTCCTTCGAGTCGCGCGACTCGGATCCGATCTCGAGCAGGCTCTGGAGCCAGCGATGGGTCTGCTGCTGCGCTTCCGCGATGTCCAATTGATCGCCGGTCTTGTACAACCAGTGTGCAGCGACGCCGGCCTCGGCGATCCGGTGCATGTCCTGCGTGCGGATCTGCGCTTCGAGCGGTGTACCGAATGGGCCGAAAAGCGTGGTGTGCAACGACTGGTAGCCATTGGCCTTCGGGATCGCGACATAGTCCTTGAACTTGCCGGGAATCGGCTTGTAGAGCCCATGCAAGACCCCGAGCGCGGCGTAGCACGCGGTCACGTCCTTGACCAAGATCCGCACGCCGTAGATGTCGAACACCTGCGAGAACGTGTAATGCTTCTCGCGCATCTTCTTGTATACGCTGTAGACGGTCTTTTCGCGGCCGCTGACCACGGCCGTGATGCTCGCAAGTTTCAATCCGTCGCGGATCGACTGCAGGATGCGCTTCATTACCTCGCGGCGATTGCCGCGCGCAGCCTTGATCTGCTTGGCGAGAACCCGGTATCGCAGGGGGTACAGATTCTTGAACGACAACTCCTGCAGCTCGAGATAGAGCGCGTTCAGGCCCAGGCGATTGGCGATCGGAGCGTAGATGTCGAGCGTTTCGCGGGCAATCCGCTTGCGATGCGTCGGGGCCATTGCATCGAGCGTGCGCATGTTGTGGAGTCTGTCCGCGAGCTTGATGAGGATGACGCGGACATCCTGCGCCATCGCCAGCAGCATCTTGCGGAAGTTCTCCGCCTGCGCGTCCTCACGCGACTGGAATTCGATCTGGTCTAGTTTGGACACCCCGTCGACCATGTCGGCGACAGGCTTACCGAAGGATGTCTCGATCTCGGTTTTGGTGACCTTGGTGTCCTCCATGACGTCGTGGAGGAGTGCCGCGGCGAGCCCCTGTGCGTCGATGCGCCACTGCGACAGAATGCTGGCGACGGCCAGCGGGTGCGTGATGTAGGGTTCGCCTGACTTACGGAACTGGCCTTGATGCGCGTGCTCTGAGAACGCGAACGCCCGCTCTACCAACGCAACGTCAGGAGGGGGCAGGTAGTGACCAAGGTGTCGGGTGAATTCGGCAATTTCCGACATGCTCAGTCACATTGGGCCAGTGTGGACTAAATCAACTTTGCGGTTTCAGCAGCATTTCAATGCCGACTTTGCCCGCCGCGACTTCGCGCAGCGCAATGACCGTCGGCTTGTCGCGATCGCCGTCCACCATCGGGGCCGAGCCGGCGCTGATCTGGCGTGCACGATTGGTCGCGGCGAGCGTGAGCTCGAAACGATTGGGAATTCTAGTCAGGCAATCTTCGATGGTGATGCGGGCCATGCGGCAATCCTTCAGGTGAGTTGTTCGATCAATGCCCGGTAGCGTGCGCGTTGTTGTACACCACGTAGCCGCGCGGACCTGACAATTGCACTCAGGTCGTCAACGGCCGAGGCAAAGTCCTGATTAATAATAACATAATCAAATTCCTTGCAATGCCGAATCTCGTCGCGTGCAGCGGTCAGGCGACGCGCGATCGTCGCACCGTCGTCCTGTCCGCGTTTGACCAGCCTTTGCTGTAGCGATTCCAGCGACGGCGGCAGTATGAACACGTGCACCGAATCAGGCACCAAGGAGCGCACCTGGGCCGCGCCTTGCCAATCAATCTCCAGCAGTACATCGCGCCCGGCGTCGACTTCGGCCTTGAGCCAGGACGCCGAGGTCGCGTACCAATTGCCGTGCACGTGTGCGTGCTCGAGAAATTCGCCGGCGGCCTTGAGCGCCATGAACCGATCGGCAGTGATGTAATGGTAGTCGACGCCCTCGGTTTCACCTGGGCGTGGCGCCCGCGTCGTGTACGACACCGACAGACGGATGCCGCGATCGCGTTCGAGCAGCGCACGCGTGAGGCTCGTTTTGCCGCCCCCCGACGGCGCCGCGATCACGAACAGATTTCCGGTGGGCGTCATCTCGCGGGGGCGCTATTCGATGTTCTGGACTTGTTCCCGCATCTGCTCAATCAGCACCTTGAGCTCCAGCGCAGATTGCGACAATTCGGCGTCGACGGACTTCGATCCGAGCGTGTTCGCTTCGCGATTGAGCTCTTGCATCAGGAAGTCCAGACGCTTGCCGCTGGATCCGCCGGCGCCGAGCACTCGTCGCACCTCCGCGACGTGGGTCACGAGTCTGGACACTTCCTCCGCGATATCGACCTTGGTCGCGAACAGTGCCAACTCCTGCTTGAGTCGCTCGGTGTCGGGGTCGAGGCCGGCATCGCGAAGGCGCGCGCCGAGCTTTTCCAGATAGGCATCGTGGATCGCCGGCACGCGCGGCGCCACGCGTTTGAGTTGCAATTCGATACCCTGGCAGCGCTCCTCGAGGATCGCTTTGAGTTTCTCGCCCTCGCGTGCGCGCGACGCCGCCAATTCCGTCAGAGCTTGACGCACCAACTCGATCGCCTTGGCGGCCAGCGTCTCGGGATCGAGCGAAGGCTCGGTCAGTACGCCGGGCCAGCGCAGAATCTCGACGGTCGACAAGGGCGCACTGCCCGGGGCGTGGCGTAGTACCTCGGCTGCCGCGTCGCGCAGCTGGGCAACCCTTTCGGCGTTGACGGCAAGCGTCGTGGCACCGGGCGTCGCGCGGGACAGTGCGACGCGACAGTCGACCTTGCCTCGCTTCAGTTCGGTGGTGAGAACTTCGCGCACGACGGTTTCTAGCGCTCGCAATTCGTCGGGCAGGCGCAATTGCAGGTCGAGGTAGCGATGATTGACCGAACGCAACTCGACACCCAGCGAGCAACCGGGCAAATCCGCTCCTACCGCCGCAAAGCCGGTCATGCTCAGGATCATGGGGTGCAGTCGCGGGGTTGCAGAAGTGGGAGAATCAGCGGGAAAGTCAATGAAATCTTTACTTTATGCGCAGGGTTGCAGAGAATGTAGAGGTTATCAATCCTATGCGCAAGTACAGGCGGAGCGGGTGTCGCGCCGCTGCTGCCAGGCCCTATGGGCGTCACCAATCAAGCACTGCCCTCCAGCTATCAGCTGCTGAATTACCGCATCGACCGCCAGATCAGCCGCGGCGGGTTTTCGATCGTCTATCGCGCTTTCGACGAAAGCGGGGCACCGGTCGCGATCAAGGAGTACCTGCCGTCCTCCCTGGTCCTGCGCACCGAAGGGGACATCGTGCGCGCGAGTTCGGCCGAGAACCTCACTTCATTCCGCTATGGCATGAAGTGTTTCTTCGAGGAGGGTCGGGCGCTCGCCAAAATCAATCACCCGAACGTCGTGCGCGTTCTGAATTTCTTTCGCGCCAACGAAACGGTCTACATGGTGATGCGTTATGAACGCGGCCGCACGCTCCAGCAGCAGATCCAGTTGCGCCAGGACCAGATGTCGGAGCGGCTGGTGCGCCACGTATTCATGCATTTGCTCAATGGCCTGCGCGAAGTGCACACGCACAAGCTGCTGCACCTCGACATCAAGCCCGCCAATGTCTATCTGCGTACCGACGGCACGCCGGTGCTGCTCGATTTCGGCGCCGCGCGGCAGACATTGACGTCTGCGCGACCCAAACTCGCGCCGATGTATACACCGGGATTCGCCGCCCCCGAGCAATATCGCGACCCCGACCGGTTGGGGCCCTGGACCGATGTCTATGGCATCGGCGCAAGCATATTTGCATGCCTCGCGGCATTTGCGCCGCAGGCGGCCGACGCCCGCGTCGCCGAGGACCATCTCGTTTCCGCCAAGAAAATCTGGGCCGGCGCCTATTCGGACAACCTGCTCGATGTCATCGACTGGTGCCTGCGGCTCGATCCGCTCGAGCGTCCGCAAAGCGTTTTCGCGTTGCAAAAGGCGATTCGCGATATTCCGCCGAAGAAGCGCAAGCTGACGTTCATCGATTCGATCAAGAAACGCCTCTTCACCGAAGTCATGTAGGCGCATGCGGTTCACAATCTTTCAGGAAAGCCGGAAAAGCCAGCGCAAGATCAACCAGGACCGGCTCGCCTATACGTACAGCCGCGACACCCTGCTGCTGGTCCTAGCCGACGGGATGGGCGGGCACGCCGGCGGCGAGATCGCGGCGCAGATTGCCGTGCGCCTGTTCATCGAGCGCTTTCAGCAGGAAGCCAAACCGACACTGAAGAATCCGCTGAAATTCCTGCAGGACACGATGTTGCGTGCGCACTCGGCGCTCGGCTCCTACGCCAACCAGTTCTCGATGCTGGAAACGCCGCGAACGACGTGCGTCGCCTGCATCGTGCAGCAAAACTACGCATACTGGGCGCACGTCGGCGACTCGCGGCTGTATCTGTTCCGGCAGGGCGGATTGATCGGACAAACCAAGGACCATTCCAAGGTCCAGTATTTGCTGGACCAGGGCCTCATCGGCACGCATGAAGTCGCCGACCATCCGGATCGCAACAAGATCTTCAGCTGTCTCGGTGGCTTGGTGGATCCGGTGATCGACCTGTCGCGACGCACGGCGATGCGCAACGGCGACTTGATGATCCTGTGCACGGACGGCTTGTGGGGTGTCTATCCTCAGGAGGAGATCGCGCGGGCGCTGACCGGCACGCCGATCCTGAAGTCTGCGCCGGTGCTGATGCGCGAGGCAGAAGCACGTGGCGGTCCCGACGGCGACAACCTGTCGATGATCGCCGTGCGCTGGGGCCCGGAAACTCTGACCGACGATCCGACCACCACGATCACCGAGACACTCGGACTCGGCGAGTTCCAGACCGAAATCGACCGCACGCTCACGCTGACCGACCGCAAGGGCGCGCAGCGGGACCTGACCGACGACGAGATCGAGCGGGCGATCGAGGAAATCCAGGCAACGATCAAGCGTTACCGACGATGAAATGCAGGACCTGAATTGCGCCAGCTAATACTCGACACGGAAACGACAGGACTCGATCCGAAGCAGGGGCATCGGATCATCGAAATCGGCGGCGTCGAGCTGGTCGATCGCCGCCCCACGGGCCGCCACGTTCACCTGTATATCAATCCCGAGCGCGAAATCGACGCCGGTGCGACCGAGGTGCACGGGTTCACATGGGACATGCTGCGCGAAAAACCGCGCTTTGCAGACGTCGCCGGCGAATTCGTCGAATTCGCGCGCGGCGCGCAATGGATCATCCACAACGCGCCGTTCGACGTCGGCTTTCTCGACGAGGAGCTCAAGCGCCTCGAGCTTCCGTCGACCGCCGCGCTGGCCGCCGAAGTGATCGATACGCTCGCTCTCGCGCGCGAACAATTTCCAGGCAAACGCAACAACTTGGATGCGCTTTGCGACCGCATGGGGGTGGCCAACGCGCATCGCACGCTGCATGGTGCGCTGCTGGACGCGCAGTTGCTGTCCGAAGTGTACCTGGCGATGACGCGCGGACAGGAAAGGCTGACCATGGATGTCGCGGTGCCGGCGGTGGCTTTGGGCGTCGCTGCCGGTGGCGAAACGCTGGCGCTGATCGCCGTCCGTGTCATCGC
This sequence comes from uncultured beta proteobacterium, assembly GCA_963732105.1. Classification (GTDB taxonomy): domain Bacteria; phylum Pseudomonadota; class Gammaproteobacteria; order Burkholderiales; family Casimicrobiaceae; genus PALSA-1003. Next base: position 133,152 of record CAVSYL010000010.1, on the reverse strand, counting down.
CCCGACGCCCGAGGAATTGACGGCGCACCATGCCTATCTGGCGGAACTGAATTGCGCGTCCAAGGGCGCCTGCGTGTGGCTCATGCTGGCAAACCACGCGAACGGCGCATGAACCAAGAGTCCGGTAACGCAACGGTAACAAACGCCGACCATACTGATTCGGTGGCACCGGCACGCGTGCACCCCGCCGCCACGACTCCGCCGATCATGCCCGACGACGCACTACCCAAGGGACGCGAAGCGCCGCCGATCAACCGCGAGCTGTCGTTGCTCGCGTTCAATCGTCGTGTCCTTGCGCTGGCGGAGGATGCCGGCGTGCCGTTGTTGGAGCGGCTGCGCTTTCTCTGCATCGTCAGCAGCAATCTCGATGAATTCTTCGAGATTCGAGTAGCCGGTCTGCGTGAGCAATTGCGCATCAAGGCACCGCCGCCCGGCAGTACCCTGCATGAATTGCGTGCGAATTTCACCCGCATCAGCGAAGAAGCGCAGACGCTGGTCGCGGACAAGTATCGCGCGCTGAATCAGCAGGTACTCCCGGCGATGGCGGCGGCGGGCATACGGCTCCTGCGCCACGCCGACCGCAACGCCGAGCAGCGCGCATGGGTTGCCGAATACTTCCGCCGTGAAGTCAAACCGTTGCTGACGCCGATCGGACTCGATCCGGCCCACCCTTTTCCGCAAGTCGTCAACAAGACCCTGAATTTCATCGTCGAGCTATCGGGACGCGATGCGTTCGGACGCGAAACATCGATCGCCATCGTCAAGGCGCCCCGCCTGTTGCCTCGCGTCATCGAATTGCCGAAGGAAGTCGCCCCGGACAATACCTTTGTCCTGCTCACGTCGGTCATTCATGCCCACCTGAACGACCTTTTCGCCGGGCGCGAGGTCGTCAGCTATTCGCAATTCAGGGTGACGCGCGACGCGGATCTGTGGTTCGACGAGGAAGAGGTCAAGAATCTGCGCCAAGCGCTCGAAGGTGAGTTGCCGCAGCGGCAATTCGGTCTCGCCGTGCGCCTCGAAGTCGCATCGGGCTGTCCGGCGCATCTCGCGGAGCTGCTGCTGCACCAATTCGAACTGCAGGAGTTCGATCTGTACCGCTGCGACGGGCCGGTGAACCTCGCGCGGATGGCAGCGTTGGTCGATGAAACCGATCTCGACGAGCACAAGTATCCATCGTTCCTGCAGGGCATCCCGGACCGCCTCCGGGATCAGCCCGACCTGTTGGCCGTCATTCGCCAGCATGACGTCCTTCTGCATCACCCTTATCAGGCATTCGATCCGGTCGTCGAGTTCATCCGCAAGGCGGTCGACGATCCTGATGTTGTCGCGATCAAGCAAACGGTCTATCGCACAGGCGTCAATTCGGTATTGATGGAGGCCCTGGTCGAGGCCGCGCGGCGAGGCAAGGAAGTCACGGTGGTGGTCGAGTTGCTGGCGCGTTTCGACGAGGAAGCCAACATCAACTGGGCCGAGCGGCTCGAGCAGGCGGGCGCTCAGGTCGTTTACGGCGTGTTTGGCCTCAAGACCCACGCTAAGCTTGCATTGCTGCTGCGCCGTGAGCGCGACGCGTCCGGCAAGACCGTGTTGCAACCTTATGCGCACCTCGGCACTGGCAACTATCATCCGCGCACCGCGCGCTTGTACACGGATTTCGGGTTGTTCACCGCCAACGCCGACATGTGCGCCGATGTGAGCGAAGTGTTCCTCCATATTACAAGCCTCGCCAAGGCGAACAAGCTCAAGCACCTCTGGCTCGCGCCTTTCACCATGCATCGCCACCTGCTCGACGCAATCCGGCGGGAGTCGCGGCACGCGCGGGAAGGCAAGCCGGCGCGAATCATCGCGAAGATGAATGCGCTGCTGGAAGAAGCCGTCATCAAGGCGCTGTATGCGGCGTCAGAAGCCGGCGTGCACATCGACCTGATCGTGCGCGGGGCGTGTGCATTGCGGCCCGGCGTCCCGGGCGTATCGGAAAACATCCGCGTGCGTTCGATACTCGGCAGGTTCCTTGAGCACCACCGCGTGTGGTACTTCGAGAACAACGGTAGCGAAGATGTTTTCCTGGCGAGCGCCGACTGGATGGGGCGGAATCTGTTCCGACGCGTTGAAGTCGCGTTCCCCGTGCTCGACCCCGAACTCAAAGCGCGCGTCATCGATGAGGGACTTAAGCCCTACCTTTCCGACAACTGGGATGCGTGGGAGCTTGCTGCCGACGGTAGCTATCACCGGCAAAAACCGAAAGGCCGCGGGCACGCGATCTCGGCACAGCAGGAATTGCTGGACCGCCTGGCCGACCATACCCCGCTGAGCCCATGAGGTCACCCGCCGAATGGACCTGATCCTGTGGCGTCATGCCGAGGCCGAGCCCGGCGAGCCCGATCTGGGCCGCCGCCTCACCGCCAAGGGCATCAAGCAGGCGGAGCGGATGGCGAACTGGCTGGAGGGACATCTGCCGGACACGTGCCGCATCCTCGTCAGTCCTGCCGATCGCGCGCAGCAGACGGCGCTGGCGCTGAAGCGAAAATTCCGGACCGCGCCCGAGATTGGCGCCAGGCGCGACTGTCGCCTCGGTATTGGCGGTCGCGGGATGGCCCGATTCGCGCGAGCCGGTGTTGATCGTCGGCCATCAGCCGACGCTAGGCGAAGTTGCCGCCTTTCTGCTGTCGGGACAGGACGCGCCGTGGAGCGTGCGCAAGGGCGCGGCATGGTGGCTGACCAACCGCGTGCGCGACAGCGGCTCCGCTGTCGTGCTCAAGGTAATGATCGGCCCCGACTTCGTCTAACGCGTTCCTTCTTAGCCACCACAACTCATTTCGCCGATGCCTAAAGCCAAAAGCAAGCTAGCCTACGCAATCCGCAATTCCGCAACCCACGGCCGAGGCGCGTTCGCGACGCGTACGATTCGCAAGGGATCGAAGATCGTCGAATATCGCGGCAAACGATCCTGCTACGACGAAGCCTGCGAGAAACCCGACAGCGACCCCGACGATCCATTCCACACGCTACTGTTCGAAGTCAGCGACGGTTCGGTCATCGACGCGGGCACCCGCGGCAGCGCGGCGAAATGGATCAATCACAGTTGCGCGCCGAATTGCGAGCCGATAGAACACGAAGGTCTGCGCGTATTTATCCACGCCAAGCGTACGATCCAGGCTGGCGAGGAACTTACCTATGACTACAAGCTGGTGTTTCACGGCCGTCTGAGCAAACGCGCGCGCAACGGGATGGCATGTCGCTGCGGCGCGCCACGTTGCCGCGGGACCATGCTGGATGTGCGCGCAGCAAAACCCAAACGATAGGCGCTTCAGAGGCTGCGCCAGCGAAACCCCAGACCCTCCCATTGCGCGCGCTCCTTCGCGAGCAAATGCGCGGTCAGCGGATGCGCCTTGAGCCAGTTCGGGGAAATGCCAAAGCCGATGTTCTTGGCAACATGAAATCTGATTCTCGGCACCGCGATCGCGGTACGCGCATGGTGGAACAGCACGGCAAGGCGCAGCGCAAGCATTTGCGCGCGCACATCGGGGTCACCAAGGCTTGGGTGCACCTTGGCCAAACCGCCGCGGCATCCGAACACAAGCAACGCAAGGCGACTTTGCTCGCCGGCTGAAAATCCGGGCATGTCGGCATGCTGCAAAATGTAGGCGCCATGCTTGTGGAAGCCGAGGTGCGCGACGGACATGCCGGTCTCGTGCAGGAGCGCCGCCCACTCCAGTATCTGCAGCTGGCTGACATCCGCGCGCGCGACAGCGCGGCGATACAGCGTGGTGGCTAGAACCGCGACGCGCGTCGCATGCGCACGCTCGATGCGATAGCGGTCGACAAACCGCCCGACGGTGACCTTGCGGACGTCCTCGTCGATCGTCCGGCCCAGCAGATCGTACAGGACGCCCAGGCGTAACGCGCCTCCGACGGGCTCGATATGCGTAACCTCGAGCTCGGCAACGGCAGCAGTCATGATGGCGAGACCGCCGGCGAGGACCGGCACCCGCTCGGGCTTGAGCGCATTCAGGCTGAGCCTGCGCGACGTTGCCAGCGAGCAGGAGTCGCTTGCGCAATCGCAGCAAGCCCCGCAGGAGTGATACCTCCCCCGGAAAAACCGTTCTGCTCCAGTATTTCTGCGAGTGCTGCCGCGGTACCCGACGATGCATAGGCGTCGCGCCAATTTCCCGGCCCGAACTCCCTCGCGATCGCTTCGACCTCAACCCGCGCCGCTGTCTCGGCGGCATCGAGCGCGGCCGCGGTGACCTGCCCCTTGGGGAAAAAGCGCTGCGAGAATCCAACGCAGCCAATTTTCAGCGATTCGAGACGTTCGGGTTCCAGGCCGCGGCCAATGATGAATTCGGTCGAGCCGCCGCCGATATCGATGACGAGGCGGGGCGCAGTCGATGGCGGCAGCACGTGGGCGACGCCGAGATAGATCAACCGCGCTTCCTCGTGGCCACCGATGACGTCGATCGGGAATCCGAGGGCACGCTCGGCTTGCGCGCAGAAACTCCTTCGCATTTGTCGCCACGCGGAATGTGTTGGTCCCGACCGCGCGCACGGCGGAAGGATGTACGCCCGAAAGGCGCTCGCGAAATCGCGCGAGGCATTCGACCGCGGCCTTCATCGCGGATGCGGTGATGCGTCCCTCCGCGTCGAGGCCTGCGCCGAAGCGCAGTGTCTCGCGCCAGGTATCCTGCCGGTAGATCTGGTCGCCCTCGACGCGGCCGATTTCAAGCCGGAAGCTGTTCGACCCGAGGTCGACGACGGCAAGAGTGGTTGCGGTCACGATGTGGGAAGCGTTGCCGAAAGCGAAGGCCGAGCCTAGCAGAAAACGAACACGTCATGCGCATCGCGACGTCATGCTTTGGCGCCCCCGCTGTTTCTGCTACGCTCGATCCTTTGTCTCGAAAAGTCTGTTCGATGGCTGTCGACTATCTGCAGAAGATTCTTACCGCAAAAGTCTACGACGTGGCGATCGAGTCGCCGCTGGATCATGCGCCGGCGCTTTCGCGCCGGATCGGCAACCGCGTTCTGCTCAAGCGCGAGGACCAGCAGCCGGTGTTCTCGTTCAAGTTGCGCGGCGCCTACAACAAGATGGCGCACCTGTCCGCCGCGGAACGCGCGCGCGGCGTCGTCGCGGCGTCGGCCGGCAATCACGCGCAGGGCGTGGCGCTGGCGGCGCAGCGGCTGGGATGCAAGGCAACGATCGTCATGCCGATCACCACGCCGACGATCAAGATAGCCGCGGTCGAGTCGCGCGGGGCCAAAGTCGTGCTGCACGGCGATTCCTACAGCGACGCGTACGCGCACGCGCTGCAACTGCAGAAAGCCAAGGGCGCGACTTTCGTGCATCCCTATGACGATCCCGACGTGATCGCCGGGCAGGGCACGATCGCGGTGGAAATCCTGCGGCAATGGCAAGGTCCGATCGATGCGATTTTCGTCGCGATCGGCGGCGGGGGACTGATCTCGGGCATCGCGTCGTACGTCAAGCGCGTGCGGCCCGGGATCAAGGTGATCGGCGTCCAGCCGGTCGATTCCGACGCGATGGCGCGCTCGCATAGCGGCAGGGCGGCGGTCAAGCTGGAGCACGTCGGCCTGTTTGCCGACGGCGTCGCGGTGAAGCAGGTCGGCAAGGAAACCTTCCGCATCTGTCGCGAGCTGCGTCGACGACATCCTGCTCGTCGACACCGACGCGATCTGCGCGGCGATGAAGGACGTGTTCGAGGACACGCGCGCGTGCTCGAACCCGCAGGCGCGCTGTCGGTCGCCGGCGTCAAGGCGTGGTGCGAACGCCATTCCAGTGCGCGACCGTACGTTCGTCGCGATCGCCTGCGGCGCCAACATGAACTTCGACCGCCTGCGCTTCGTCGCCGAGCGCGCCGAATTGGGCGAGCGACGCGAGGCGATCCTGGCGGTGACGATCCCGGAACGACCCGGCAGCTTTCGCGAATTCTGCGCTCTGCTCGGCAAGCGCAGCGTCACCGAATTCAACTATCGCTACGCCGATGCCAAGTCCGCGCATATTTTCGTCGGCATCGAAGTCGCTGACCGGCACGAGACGCGCAGACCTGCTCCGTGCGATGCACAAGCGCCGCATCGAGGCCTACGACCTGTCCGACAACGAGATGGCCAAGTTGCATGTCCGCCACCTCGTCGGCGGGCATGCGCCGGACGCCGAGCACGAGATCCTCTATCGTTTCGAGTTTCCGGAGCGCCCCGGCGCGCTGATGCGGTTCCTCGACAGCATGAGCCGCGGCTGGAACATCAGCCTGTTCCACTACCGCAACCACGGCGCAGATTACGGACGGGTTCTGGTCGGCATGCAGGTGCCGCCGTCCGACAAAGCCGAATTCACGAATTTTCTGCGACGCCTGGGCTACCACTGCGTCGACGAGACGAACAATCCCGCCTACCGCATGTTTTTGGGTCGCTAGCGACGCGAGCCACCGGGCGGCGGCCGTTGGACGGTCGATTAGGCCGCGCAGCGCCGGACAGGAGTTCCGTCGCTGATTGCAGTCAGGAACGTCGATGGCAGGAACGTCTCCGGCCACGAGCGCCGGCGGGCGCCAATGGACGTCAGGCGGCGGCCGGAGTGCCGAAAATGGGCGCATTTGTCCCGCCATTGCACGCCGCTACTGTTGCAAATCGCTCAAAAACCTCAAGTTTCCTGGTTCTGGCAAGGATTATGCTCTGGTCATTTGCTTGCAACCATGGCAAACTTTCAAGAGGCGGGTATGGAATCATTGACGCTGAGAGCAGTATCAACGGACGACGCGGGGAGCATCGAATTGCCGGATCCGGCCACACTGTCAGGCGCGAAAGTTATGGTGATCGACGACAGCAACACCATTCGTCGCAGCGCCGAGATTTTCCTCCTCCAGGCGGGCTGCACGGTAATCCTGGCGGAGGATGGGTTCGACGCCTTGGCGAAAATTACCGATCATCAGCCGGATCTGATCTTTGTCGATATCATGATGCCTCGACTCGACGGCTATCAAACCTGCGCGCTGATCAAGAAAAACACGAGGTTTCACCAGACGCCGGTCGTGATGTTGTCCTCCAAGGATGGCTTGTTTGACCGTGCGCGGGGTCGCATGGTCGGGTCGGACCAGTATCTGACCAAGCCGTTTACCAAGGAGAGCCTGCTCAAGGCCGTCGGGACGCACGTGAAGGTCGCGGCGCATTAACGCCGCGTTGCCGGGGCGCGGGGCCGGCGGGAAGGCTGGGAGAGCATGACCATAAAGCGGGTACTGATCGTCGACGACTCGCCGACCGAGCGGCACGTCCTGAATGACATGCTTACCAAGGCCGGCTATGAAGTCGTTGCCAGCGACAACGGCGAAGACGCGATCCTCAAGGCGAAAACGGCCAAGCCGGACCTGATCCTGATGGATGTCGTCATGCCCGGCCTCAACGGCTTTCAGGCAACACGCGCCATCAGTCGCGATCCGCAGACACGCCAGGTCCCGATTATCCTGTGCACTTCCAAGAGCCAGGAAACCGACAAGATCTGGGGCATGCGCCAAGGTGCCCGGGACTACATCGTCAAGCCGGTGCGCCGCGAGGAGTTGCTCGCGAAAATCACCGCGCTCGGTTAACGGCGTCGCATGGCTCGCGCCGCCAAACTCGACCTTCGCGCGTTCCAGCAGGAGCTCGCGACGCGCCTTGCCGCCAAGACGACGGCGCAGGTGGAACAATCCCGCCTCGGATTGGCGTGCGCCGGAACGCAATGGCTGATTCGACTTGCCGATGCCGGCGAAGTGATCGCGGTGCCCCCGGTGGCGTCGGTGCCGATGACGCGGCCGTGGTATCTGGGCATTTCGAACATTCGCGGCAACCTCTACGGCTGCATCGATTTCGCGGGCTTTCTTGGTCACGGAGTCGAGCCCGCGGCACCGGGCGCCAGTGGCTCCAGACTCGTGCTTTTCGGACCGCGCGTGGGCGAGTTGCGCGCGGGCCTCGTTGTCCACCGCGTGCTTGGGCTGCGCAATCTCGCCGAACTCAGGGAAGGCGACGCGCCCGCGGGCGCGCCGGCGTGGTATGGCTTGCGCTGGACCGACCCTCAAGGTGGGATCTGGCAGGAAATCGACCTTGCGCTATTGGCGCAGGATCCGGGCTTCCTGCAGGTTGGGCTGTAGACTACGGTGCGCGCAAGAAACCGACCGATGTGCTCGTTGCGACCCGTCTCGGGGGAGGTAAAAAATGGCGTTTAGCTTGAAGAGCCTTTTCGGCGCAGGGGGCGCCCAAGGGCAGGCCCTCGTCGATGACGATTTTGACGAGCCGACGACGCAGGTCAAGATGAGCGGCACGCCCAAGGGCTACGACCCGCTCGGTGCCGTGTCGATCATGGAGCAGATGCGCACCGGCTCGACCGAGAGCGCACAGCCGACGCGGCTTTGGCTCATCGGACATCTGCCGATCGTGCGCCAGTTCCAGATCCTGGGCGTGCTGCTGATCACGTTCATCCTGCTTGCACTGCTCATGCTGTTTCTGAATACGCGCATCGCCTCGCAGGTTTCCGCCAGCGTGACGACGGCGACTGAAATGCAGATGTTGTCGCAGCGTCTCGCGCGCAATACTTCGCTGGCGGTGCAGGGCAACGCAGGCGCATTCGAAGGCGTGAAGGATTCTCGCGATCGCTTCCGCGTCGACCTGGATGCGCTCACCAAAGGCGGAAGCGTCAAGGGTGTCAGCGTCGATTTTCCCAACAACGAGGCGGTGCAGACGGCGCTCAACGACGTCAGCGCGCGCTGGGATCGCGTCGAGAAGAATGCCAACGCTGTCGTCGACAATCAGGCAGCGCTCGTGTCGCTGTCGAAGGGCCTCGATGCCATCAACCAGGGCAACAACGCGCTGCTTGAACTCGCGCAACAGGCGTCGACGCAGATTGCGCAGGGGGGCGGCAGCCTGCGTGAAGTCGATTTCTCGAACCAGCTCGCGATCCTGTCGCAGCGGATTGCCAAGAACGCGAATGCTCTCGTGTCATCGGATGAAATCGACCCTGAAGTTGCGTTTCTGCTCGGCAAGGACTCGGGTTCCTTCAAAGACATTCTGAACGGACTGCTGAAGGGCAGCGATCCGCTGCGCCTTTCACCGGTTCACTCCGACGACGCGCGTACGACGTTGGCGGAACTGCAGAAGCGGTTCACGACCTACGAGGCTGGCGTCACCGCGATCCTGCAGAACATGCAGCGGCTCGTCATCGCCAAGCAGGCCGGTCGCGGCATCACGCAGGAGTCCGAGCCGCTGCTTGCCGACGTCACCAAGCTGACCTCCGATTACGATGGCCAGACGGCCTCGCGCAACGTCACGTTCGGGGCGGCGATGGTGTTCGCGCTCTTCGCGCTGCTTTGGTTGATCGCGCTGGGCAAAGTGTTTCTCGACGATGCACGCGTACGCGCATTCGACAGCGAGCAGGAAAACAAGCGCAACCAGGAAGCCATTCTGCGGTTGCTCAACGAGATGGGCAACCTGGCCGATGGCGACCTCACGGTCCAGGCGTCGGTGACGGAAGACGTCACCGGCGCGATCGCCGACTCGATCAACTTCACCATCGAGGAACTGCGAACGCTGGTGCGCGGCATCAACTCGGCGACCGACCAGGTGGCCAAGGCGACAACGGACGCACAGGCCATTTCGAATCGCCTTTACGAAGCGTCCCAGCGGCAGAACAAGGAAATCCAGCAGGCGTCCGCCTCGGTGCTGCAGATGGCGCAATCGATCAACGAAGTTTCGCAGACCGCGTCGCAGTCGGCGCGCGTGGCCCAGCAATCGCTCGCTGCCGCGGAAAAAGGCGGCCAGGCGGTGCATAACCAGATCGCCGGCATGAACGAAATCCGCAGTCAGATTCAGGACACCGCCAAGCGGATCAAGCGCCTCGGCGAATCCTCGCTCGAAATCGGCGAGATCGTCGAGCTGATCTCCGACATTACCGAGCAGACGAACGTGCTGGCGCTGAATGCCGCCATCCAGGCGGCTTCGGCCGGCGAAGCGGGCCGCGGCTTCACCGTCGTCGCCGAGGAAGTGCAGCGGCTGGCGGAACGTTCCGGCGAGGCGACCAAGCAGATCGAAGCGATCGTGAAGACCATTCAGGCCGACACTCAGGACGCGGTCGCGGCCATGGAAAAGAGCACGGTCGGCGTGGTCGAAGGGACCAAGCTCTCTGACGCGGCAGGGCAGGCGCTGGACGAAATTCGCAAGGTTTCGCGCGAACTCGCGGAACTGATCGGCGGCATTTCAGCACAAACGCAAAAGCAGTCGGCATCGGTGTCCGACGTGACGCGCGGCATGCAGGGCATTCTGAAGATCACCGAGGAAACGACCGAGGGCACCAAGCAGACCAACGTGTCCATTGGACAGCTCTCCAAATTGGCTGCCGAATTGCGCAGCTCGGTGGCGGGCTTCAAGGTATAGATTTTCGACCCGCGTCGATGTCGATTCGCGGGTGCAAAGAAGCAATGGGCCATGCAGTCGTCCGCCGCATCGCGCAGCGAATCGGGACACGGAGTCACGATCTGGCGTTGGCAGGCTCGGTTCTTGCATGGGGTTGTCGTCCATGCCTAGCTATCGGTGACCGCCATCTTGGCCAATGACACTGCACCGGAATTCGATCTGGGCCCCCTGACCTGGGTCCAGGGTGAGATCGACCAAGCTCTCGGGCGCGGCCTCGAAGCGCTTGCGGCTTTCAAGGCGGCGCCAGCGGATCCGACGACGCTGAAGCACGCGCGCACGCACATCCATCAGGCCGCGGGCGCGATCCAGATGGTCGGCCTCGACGCCGTGACGGCGTACACCGACGAGCTCGAGCGCCAGCTGCTGCGCCTCGAAGACGCAGCGCCGGGCGATGTGGAGAGCCGCGTGCGATCTGGTCGACAGAGCGTGCCGCAAATTGCGCATATTTCTCGATGAACTGGTCGGCGGCGCCAACCCTGTGCCGCTCAAGCTGTTTCCGGAATACGAGCTGATGCAGCAAGCGCGAGGCATCAAGGCGGCCGCGCCCACGGACCTGTTCTACCCGGACCTTTCACCACGGGCGCCCAAGATCACGACGGCAAAAACGGTCACAGCGCAAAAGCTGCCGTCGTTTCTGCTCAAGCAGCGCCGCCTGTACCAGCGCGGGCTGCTCGCATGGCTCAATGGCGATGAAGAAGCATCGCGTGTCATGCGCGATGCCATCCAGGGCATCGAGGATGTGCAAACCCACTCATCGCAGCGCTCCTACTGGTGGACGGTGGGCGCGCTGCTCGAAAGCATCGTCGAGCGAGGCGTCGAAAGCGCCTTTGGCGTCAAGCAGCTGTGCGGACGGGTCGACCTTCAGATCCGGCGTTTTGTCGAAGGTTCGGCGAAAGTCGCCGACCGGATGCGGCGCGAAGTCCTCTACTACGTGGCGATCAGCGCACCGGTTGGCCCGCAGGTGCAGGCGGTGCAACGGGCGTTCCGGCTCCAGGGCCTCATTCCAAGCGCGGACGTACTGTCGGCCGATGTCGTGCGCGTGCAACCCCTGCTTGCGCGAAATGCGCGACCTGCTCGCTGCCGCAAAGGATCTTTGGCTCAAGCTGACCAGCGGCCGTCCGGAAACGCTGCCCAAACTCAAGCAGGTACTTTCGCAGTTGCGCGACAAGACCACCGCGATCGGCGAGCCCTCACTGTCGCGTCTTGCTGCGGCGCTCGCGGGTCGCCTCGACAAGCTGACTACCGGAACCGTCTCCGACGCCTTGGCGATGGAATATGCGACTGGGCTGCTGCTCGCCGATTCCGCGCTGGACAACTTCGCATCGATTTCGCCCGAGTTCCCGAAGCAGGTCGACGCCATGCTCCTGCGGATCGATGCTGCCGCGCAGAATCTCCCGGTGCCGGATACGGCGGTGGCGCCCATCCTTGACGAGATGGCGCGGCGAGCCCAGGAGCGCCTGGTGCTGGCCCAAGTGGCCCGCGAAATCCAGGCGAACCTTCGCCACATGGAACAGGTCCTGGACGCTTTCTTCCGCGATCACGCCAAGCGCGCCGATCTCGCTACGCTGACGCACGACAGCGCACAAATCACCGGCGCGTTGAAAATGCTGGGCCTTGAACGCGCCGAACAGCTGCTCGCGCTTTGTCAGCAACAAATCGACCAATACGCCAACCCTGACACGCCGGTTGTCGACGAAGATCTGGAGTCGCTCGCCGAATCGCTGTCGGGACTGGGCTTTTACATCGAAGCCGTCGAGCAGCAGCGTCCGGATCGCGAGCGACTGATTGAACCGATGCTTGCGCGTCGGCTTGGCGTCGAAGTGCTCGAACCCGCGCCTGACGTCGACACCGTGGAAACCGCAGTTGCCGACATGGAGGCCGCGTTGCCGGCGACGCTCGCGGCGTTCCAGCGTGCACCGGGCGATGCCGGCGCGCGTGAGCGCCTGCAAGCCGACTTGACGACGTTGATCGACGACGCCAAGCTCATCGATGATGCGCAGCTGCAGGAAGAAGCGAGTGCGGCGCTCGAGGAGCTCACGCGCGCACGCGAAGGCGACACCGCTGCGCTGCAGGAAGCGATCGGCGCCATCGCGAGCAGTCGCGCGGCGGCGCCGGCGCCGGCACCATCCGAAGAGACGATGCGTCTGCTCGAGACCGACGCGTCGATGTTCGACGCAGAGTTGCTCGAAATCTATCTGACGGAGGCGGACGAAGTCCTTGACGCCATCGCCGCCAGTGGCGCGCAGTTGCGCTCGAATCGGGATGACCGCGAAGCGCTGGTGACCGTGCGCAGGGGTTTTCACACGCTCAAGGGCAGTGGCCGCATGGTCGGGCTGTCCGACCTCGGCGATCTCGCGTTCGACGTCGAGAAGGTGCATAACCGGCTGATCGAGGAAGACCTGCCCGTTACGCCGGCGACGGTCGAATTGATCGATATCGCGCAGACGAGTTTCCGCGGTTGGCTCGACGCACTTCGACGCGATGGACGCGTCACCGCAGACGCCTCGGCTCTGCGCGCGGCGGTGGCGAAGGTTGTTGCGGAAATGCCATCACCGAACGAGCCACTTCCTCCGCCGCCGCCCACGCCACCGACGGGCGGACCACCTCCGCCACCCGATAGTTCAGCGCAGGCTTTCACCGCCGTCGCGCCGATGATCGAGGTGCTTGAGCTCGACGAAACGATGCCGCCCGACACCGATGCGGCGTCGAACGACGATGCGATGACTGCGCTGGACTTCCCGCCAGTGATTGAATTTACGCCGCGCGCGACGACGTCCCACATTGAAGTCGCTCGCACCATCGAGGTTGCCGCTGCAGCGCCACCGCAGCCTGCGCCGGTCGAGTCCGAAGAGACGACGGTGGGCGATGTCACGTTGTCGACCGCGCTGTACCGCATTTTGTGCGACGAGGCGCAGCAGCACCTCGCGACTCTCGACGCCGAACTCCAGACGCTGCAGTTCGATCCCGCGGCCACGCCCTCGCAGACGATGGTGCGCGCGAGCCACACGCTGTGCGGAATCCATCGCACCGGCGGCTTTCCGTTGCTGGCCTCCACGGCAAAGGCGCTCGAGCAATGCCTTCTCGGGTTGCAGGCGCGAGGCGCGCCGCTACCGGGCGCAGCGCTTCCCGTGCTCGCCCGCGCGATCGCCGGACTGACCGCACTTGCGGCCAGGGTGAGGCGACGCGAGGCATTTGATCAGGGCGACGATGCGGAGGCCGCCGAAATCGTCGCCGAACTCGAGACGCTGCGCCAGGAAGCGACGACAGAGCCCGTGCTTGACGACAGCGAATCGATTGCCGAGCGCGTTGCCGAGGACGAAGAGCTGGCGCAGGCTGCCGCGCAGCCCGCGGCGCCGATTGCCGCGCCCAAGCTGGTCGAGACGGTACCTCCGCCCCAGGTGGCGACCATCGCAGAACCGGTGGCGATTGTGGAGGCTCCCGCGCCGCCGCGCGTCGCTCCGGTAATTGCGCCCGTTCCGCCGCCGCCCATTCCAGCGGTGGCAACCCAGTCGAACGAAAGTGAGGCGCTGCTTGCCGTCAGCGATGACGTCGACATGCAGGTCTTGCCAATTTTTCTGGAGGAAGCGGCGGAACTATTTCCCCAAGCCAGCGAACAACTGCGCCTCTGGCGCAGGAAGCCCGGCGACGTACAACCGGTGCTGGGACTCAAACGAACGCTGCACACGTTCAAAGGCAGCGCACGCATGGCCGGGGCCATGCGATTGGGTGAAATCACTCATCTGATGGAAAGCCGCCTGCCCGAAAACGCGGCAGTCGGGCGCGCCACGCCGGCATTGCTCGACGCGCTCGACAACGACCTCGATCACATTGCGTTCGTGCTCGACCGGTTGCACAAGGGCGAGGTGAATTCGCCGCTCCCGTGGCTGGCTGTCGAGTCTGCTGCGGATGCCGTCGAGGCGGATTCTCCGGCGCCGGCCGGTGCTGACATGAAGGCGCCGGTCGTTGCACGCTGCCGGTGGCGCCGCTCGCAGTGGCTGCGGTTGCTGCGGCTCCCGCGGCCAGCGAGACCGAAGGCGCGCGCGCCCAGTTGCGCGTACGCGCCGACCTGATCGACCGGCTGGTCAACGAAGCTGGCGAAGTCGCCATTGCGCGCGCGCGGGTCGAAGGCGAACTGCGCTCGCTCAAGTCCAACCTGCTCGAACTGACCGGCAGCGTCATACGCTTGCGCTCACAGGTACGCGAAATCGAAATCCAGGCCGACTCGCAGATTCAATCGCGCATGTCGATGGCGAACGAGGCGGCGGAAGGCTTCGATCCGCTCGAGTTCGACCGCTTCACGCGGTTCCAGGAACTGACTCGCGGCATCGCCGAGGGCGTCAACGACGTGTCCACGGTCCAGCAATCGCTGCTCAAGAATCTCGACGAGGCCGATGCCGCACTGCTGGCGCAGGCTCGATTGTCCCGCGACGTGCAACAGCAATTGTTCTCGATTCGCACGGTCCCATTCGGCAGTCTTTCGGAACGCCTGTACCGCATCCTGCGTCAAACCGCGAAGGAGCTGGACAAACGCGCCAATCTCGAAATCCTCGGGACACAGGTCGAACTCGATCGATCCGTGCTGGAGAAGTTGGTCGGCCCGCTCGATCACCTGCTGCGCAATGCACTCGACCATGGCCTCGAGGCGCGCGAAGCGCGGCGCCAGTCGGGCAAACCAGAAATCGGCGAAATCACGCTCAAGGTCCGGCAGCAAGGCAATGAAATCGCGATTGAATTGTCGGATGACGGCGCAGGGCTCGACCTGGCGGGTATTGCGGACAAGGCGCGCAAGCTCGGCCTTGTTCCGGCGGATGCCGATCCAACCGAGGCGCGCCTGATCGAGTGCATTTTCGCGCCCGGTTTCTCGACGGCGACCAACGTTACCCAAATCTCGGGACGCGGTGTCGGCATGGATGTGGTGCGGTCCGAAATCGCGGCGCTCGGTGGCCGGGTCGAGGTGGCCACGCTGTCCGGCAAGGGCACCACGTTTACGCTGTTTCTCCCGCTCACGCTGGCGATCGCGCAAACGGTGTTGGTGCGAGCCGGTGGCCGGCTGTGGGCGCTGCCGGCGCCGATGGTGGAGCAAGTGCAGCAGATCAGGGACAAGGACCTGATCAACCTCTACCTTTCGCGTGAAGTGGCTTGGCAGGGTCGCAAATATCCATTTTTCTACTTGCCGCGATTGCTCGGCAATGGCGGCAATAACCCCGAAACGACGCGCTACAACTCCGTGGTGCTGCTCAAGAGCGGTCAAAATGTGACCGCCGTTCACGTCGATGAAATGATCGGCAACCAAGAAGTCGTGGTCAAAAACATCGGTCCCCAGCTTGCGCGGGTATCAGGAATTGCAGGCGCAACGGTGCTTGGCAATGGCGAGGTCGTGCTGATCATCAACCCCGTGCAGTTGGCGCAGCGCATGGATGTAGGCGCCGAGGCGCCGATGGTGGTCAAGACACCGCAGGCCGCCAAAGCTGCGGCTGCCGCCGCCGCCGCGGCGGGCCCTCCGCTGGTGATGATCGTCGACGATTCGCTGACGGTGCGCAAGATCACGAGCCGGCTGTTGGTGCGGGAGGGCTTCGATATCGTCACCGCGAAGGACGGTTTTGACGCGCTGCAGCTGGTGGGCGAGCGCGTACCCGATGCGATCCTGCTCGACATCGAGATGCCGCGCATGGACGGATTCGAGTTTGCCAAGACGATCAAGGCGGACACGCAGCTGGCGCACATCCCGATCATCATGATCACTTCGCGCACCGCCGAAAAGCACCGCAATCGTGCCAAGGAGCTGGGGGTCGACGTATACCTCGGCAAGCCGTATCAGGAAGAGGAACTCCTGCGCCACCTGCGCGAGCTGGTGGCCGTAGCCGCCTAGCTTCGCCACCGTTTCCGCCCGGTCCTCCCGGCTGCATCGGGACCCGAGGTAGAATCTCCTCCATCGGGAGGAGGACACCATGCCGCAATTCGCGACCAAGGACATCCGCACGCTGGCGCTGGTCGGCCACGGCGCCGCCGGCAAGACCACGCTCGCCGAGGCGCTCCTCTACAAGGCCGGCGCTATCCTGTCACCCGGAAGTGTCGAGCGCGGTACTACGACGAGCGACTTCGACCCGCTGGAAAAGACCTGGCAGCATTCGCTGCGCGCTTCGGTACTGCATCTCGAAACGGAGGGCACGCGCGTCCACATGATCGACACGCCGGGGTTTCCGGATTTCATCGGCCAGTCCATCGGCGCGCTCGATGCCGTCGAATCCGCCGCTGTGGTCGTGAGCGCCTCGGCCGGGATCGAGATGATCACCTCGCGCATGATGGACTGGGCAGCGAAGCGCAAGCTATGCCGCATCGTGATCGTCAACAAGATCGACGCCGAGAACATCGACCTCGAGCAACTGCTGCGCGCGATCCAGGCGACCTTCGGCAAGGAGTGCCTGCCCATCAATCTGCCTGCCGACAACGGCAAGCGCGTCGTGGATTGCTTCTTCAATCCTGCCGGAGACTCGGACTTCTCGTCCGTGGCCGACGCGCACCGCGCGCTGGTCGACCAGGTGGTCGAGGTCGACGAGGAGCTGATGTCGCTCTATCTCGAACAAGGCGAGATCGCCCCCGATCAGCTGCATGCACCTTTCGAGAAGGCGCTGCGCGAAGGGCATCTCGTGCCGGTGTGCTTCGTCTCGGCACGGACGGGTGCGGGCGTCGCCGAATTGCTCGACGTCCTCGTCAAGCTCGCGCCCAACCCGGCCGAGGGCAATCCGCCTCTGTTCACCAAAGGCGAAGGGGACGACGCGGTCGAGTTCCATTCGGAGCCTGACCCGAAGCAACATGTGCTGGCGCACGTATTCAAGGTGGTGATCGACCCGTTCATCGGCAAGCTGGGGGTCTTTCGCGTGCATCAGGGTACGGTGACCCGGGACACCCAGCTGTTCATCGGCGACGGCCGCAAACCGTTCAAGGTTTCGCACCTGTTCATGATTCAGGGCGGCAAGCAGGTCGAGATCGACCGCGCGTTTCCGGGCGACATCGCGGCGGTGGCCAAGGTCGACGACATTGGCTTCGACTGCGTGCTCCACGATTCGCATGACGAGGACCACATCCATATGCGGCCGCTGGAATTTCCGACGCCGATGCACGGATTCGCGATCTCGCCGAAAAAGCGCGGCGACGAGCAGCGCATTTCCGACGTACTGCACAAGATGATGGCCGAGGATCCAACGCTTTCCGTCGAGCACGATACGAGTCTCAACGAGACGGTTCTCCGTGGCCTGGGCGAGTTGCATTTGCGCTCGGTGTTCGAGCGGATGGCCAGCCAGTTCAAGCTGGAAATCGAAACGCGACCCCCGCGAGTTCCTTATCGCGAGACGATCATGGCGAAGGCCGAAGGTCACCACCGGCACAAGAAACAGACCGGTGGCGCAGGACAATTCGGCGAGGTCTATCTGCGCATCGAACCGCTGCCGCGCGGCACGGGCTTCGAATTCAAGGATGCCGTGAAGGGCGGGACGATTCCGAACCAGTTCATCCCCGCGGTGCAAAAGGGTGTGGAACAGGTGCTGGTCCAGGGACCGATCGCCGGGTTCCCTTTGCAGGACGTGCGCGTGACCGTGTACGACGGTAAGCACCACGCCGTCGACTCGAAGGAAATTGCCTTCGTGATGGCGGGCCGCAAGGCGTTCCTCGACGCGATCGAGAAGGCGAAGCCGATCGTGCTCGAGCCGATCGTCAGTCTGGAGGTGTTGTGCCCCGAGGCCAGCATGGGCGACGTCGCCGGCGACCTGTCCGGACGGCGTGGCCAAGTCACCGGTACCAGGTCGTTGCAGGCTGGCACACTGACGGTGAACGGCATTGCGCCGCTCTCGGAACTCGATGGCTACGCGGCAAGACTCAAGGCCATGACCGCGGGCCACGCGGCATGGACGATGTCACTGTCGCACTACGAGCCCGCGCCCGCCACCTTGCAGCAACAACTCGCGACGGAATACGCCAAGCATCGCAAACACGAGGAAGATTAGCCGCGCGAGCTACCCAGCGAGGGTACCCGCGACGCGGGGATCGACGGCAAAGCGAGTCGACGCGGCGACCGACGCGTGCTCCTCGCATTCACTCGGTGAGACTAGGAGGCCGCATCACACCGACGTTGGCCGGTTCCATTTGAAGTCCGCACCTGGCAGCCAACGGTCGAACAGCGGCACGAGCGGCGTCAGCAGGAACAGCGACCAGATAAGCGCGTTCGGACGGAACAGCACGTATTGCCAGACGATCGCGCCGATGGCTACCATGATTGCGTAGGCAACGCGCGCCTCGCATCGGTTCGGGATGGTCATCGGATCGGAAATCATGAAAAACGCGAACAGCAGCAGCGCGCCGTTGCCCAACTGGTGCCACCAGATCGACCACGACTGACCCAGTAGCAGCACGCGCAGCGCTACCAGTCCGAGGAACGCGCCGAGAAATACCCAGCTGACATCGAGTCGACGCGCTCTTTGCGTGACCAACGTTCCGAGCATCAGGAACCAGACTGCAAGTGCCAGTTCGTTGCCCCACTGGCCGGGCGACACCCAAGTTCCAGGCAGCAGCGTAATGGCCGCGATGACGCCGACATTCGCCGGGTTGTACAGATGCTTGCCCCGCACGCGCAACACGAATTTCGACGATATGGCGAACGCTGCCGTCAGCGGATGCACCCACAGCGTGTCGCTGCGCAACAACAGCGACAGGCCGCAGCACGTGACAACGGCCGAAAGCATGCCGCGATGATTGAGGCCGAGGCGCTCGAGCCAAAACGCCTGCACCGTGATTCCCGCGCCGAAAGTCAGCGCGACTTGCAGCGGCTGGATCGCAAAGTCGCGCAGCAGCACGCCAGTCATCAGTAGCAGCGCGAGAAAGACGATCTGGAAGACCCGCGCATCGCGTGGCAGCATTGCGCGAACGATCGAATTGCGAGGAAAGCGTGCGGCGGCGTTGCCCCCGGCGGCGCTCATTTCCACAGCCGTTCCCACCACATCGCGTTCGGCGTGGCCTGCAGATTCATCCGGCTGCGGATCTGGTTGATGTTCCAGCCGGTCAGGCTGGCGAGCGTTTGGGCCTCGCCTTCCTGTCGCTTGGCCAAGTCGTCGACGTATTTTTTCGCTCCGGCGCACGCGTTCGCGTCGCCCTGCCACGGGTGGCGCAGGACGTAGCGCGCTTGGAAGTTCTGCTTATCCTGCGTTTCCTGGAACATCAAGTCCTCCGGCAGCGACTCTGGTGTGTAGCGAAGATGCAGTCTCGTCACCATCACCGGCTGCGCACCCGCCGCGGCGCGCGACCTGGCCGGGGGCGGCTTGCTCGGCGCGATGCCGATGGCCTCCTCGGCGCCATCGAGCCAGAACACGCCGGCAGAGCGCAGTTCGTCGTCCGACAGTGGATTCGCCGCGCACGGGTCGCACCACGCCATGTCCCAGAAATATTCCGTCCACACGACGCGATAGTCCTCGCGCCGCGACTGCGCGTCGAACAGCGCCTTGTAGACCTGGGCGAATTCGCTGCGTGTATAAGGCGGAATGTCGACGTTCGAAGGGAGCTTGACGGTACGGTAGTTGGTGGTCTCAACGCGGCCGTTCTTCGTCAACGCATAAATCACGAGATCCTGCGGTCCGCGCGCATTCAGCATGCCAAGCCGCACGGGCAACATGAATCGCGCTGACTCGAACGCGAACTGCAACGGGCGCAGGTACGAGAATCCCGCCTTCGCCTGTTCCGCCAGGTTGACCTTGGCCACGAAGAATTTCAGGTTTTGGCGGATGTAGGGCTGCAACGCCTTGCTAGCCTTCGCGGGGATGTTATAGCCGCTCTGACGCAACCACTTTTCCAATCCATTGGACTCCGTCGCGGAAAGAATCGCGATGTCGTACTCCCCGACCGTGTATCGTGCTTCGACGGTGACACCAAGCGCCTCGTCCTTCGCCTTCTTCGCGTCCGTCCGCGCCATCGGCGCGGCGGCGTTCCGCAGGCTCATCTGGCGCGCGACCTTGTCGACTTCGCACGGATTGGGATCGAAGTACTCGGCAAGCCGCGGTGCGCTGTAAGCATCGATCCGGTCGAAGATCTCTGGGTCGCCGACATGGATCTGGCTTTTTTGGAGCATGACAGGCACGGGTACGACCAGCGCGAATTCGGACAAATCCCCCTGGAAGTCGTTGCGCATGCTGAGCACGGTGCGATCGCCGTCGCGCACCAGGATCACCTGCGATGCTTCGTTAAACAGCTTCGCGTCGGCCTTGCCGACGTAGAAACCGCAGAACGCGGTAGCGGGGATGGAACCGAGGGCGGTGAAAAGTGCGAGGGCGCCGCTTGCGGCGAGCCAGGCGCCGCGCGACCAAGACGTAGACATCGCAACCTCCGGGGATATGGACAATGCCGGTATTAACGGAGGTCCACGCAATCCGGGGTTGAAACCGACCAACATACCATCGAGCGGCAATTCATTGTGTCGTGGGGCGTCGGAGTTTACAATGCGCCGCGTGAGCTATCTGGCGAAAAGCCCCCGGCAGGGGATCGGCAGGAAGGCGAAAGCGGCAGGCCGCCGACTCGTCGAATTGCGTGGTCCGAGCGACCGGTGCAAAAAGGCAGCTGCGTGGGCGATACGCGGGTCAGCCTGACTCACCACTTCCTGATCGCCATGCCCAGCATGGCCGATCCGCACTTTGCCCATACGCTCATCTACATCTGCGAGCACAATGAAAACGGCGCGCTCGGCATCGTCATCAACAAGCCGATCGACATGACCCTGTCGACTTTGTTCGAGCAGATCAACGTTCCGTTGGGCGATTCGGAACTCCGCGAGGCGCGCGTCTACTACGGTGGACCGGTCCAGATCGACCGCGGCTTCGTGCTGCATCGTCCGCTGGGGAGCTGGCAGTCCACGCTCGCCATCAACGACGATCTTGGCTTGACGACATCGAAAGACATCCTGGAGGCGGTCGGGAGCGGCAATGGCCCGGATGACGTCCTGGTGTCGTTGGGTTACGCCGGCTGGTCGGCCGATCAGCTCGAACAGGAGCTCAGCCAGAACGCCTGGCTCACGGTTGCCGCTGATGCCGACGTTCTCTTTGGCCAACCACCTGAATCCCGGCTGACCGCGGCGATGAATTTGCTTGGTATCGACTTTTCACGGCTGTCCGGCGCTGTCGGACACGCGTGAAGCGTGGTGGCGACGGCATCTCCCTCCGCGCTCGTAGCGGGTACCATTCTCGCATTCGATTTCGGCACGCACCGCATCGGCGTCGCGGTGGGAGAATCGGCGACGGGTCTTGCCCATCCACTGGCGACAATTATGGCCGAGCGCAAGGCCGAACGCTTTGCTGCGATCGGCAGGCTGATCGACGAGTGGCGTCCCGCGTTGATCCTGATCGGCCTGCCGACGCACGCCGATGGCGCGGAACACGGACTGACGGCAAGCGCACGCCGCTTCGCGCGGCAGCTCGAAGGCCGCTTTGGCCTGCCCATCGCACTGACAGACGAGCGGTTCACGACGCGCGCGGCGACCGAGGCGCTCGCCGACGCTGGCGTGACGGCGCGCAGGCAGCGCGGGGTGCGCGACCAGATCGCAGCGCAACTGATCCTGCAGGCCTATCTTGACGAGCATGGTGCACACCAACGCACTTCCTGACGCCGAGGCGACACTGCTCGCGCTGGCCGAGCACATGCGCAGCGCAGTCGCCGTTGATGCCAGGCTGGTCGGCATCTTTTCGGGCGGTGCTTGGCTCGCCGAGCGCCTGGCCGAGCTGTTGCCCGGAGAGCATCCGGTCGGCTACATCGATGTCTCTTTCTATCGCGACGATTACGCCACGAAAGGCTTACGCGCGAAGGTCGAGACGACCGCCCTCCCGTTCGAGGTCGCGGGTGCGCGCATCGTGCTGGTCGATGATGTGCTGTTCACCGGCCGCTCGGTTCGCGCCGCAATCAACGAGTTGTTCGACTACGGCCGGCCCGAGTCCATCGAGTTGGCCGTGCTGATCGATCGTGGCGGCCGCGAATTGCCCATCGAAGCAACGTATGCGGGCGCCCGCATCGCGGTCGCCCGCGACCTTACCGTCGTGCTGAATCGCCACCCCGATGCTCGCCTCGAGCTATCGGTTGAAGCGGCCGGGAGCGCGCCGCGTGAGTAATCCGCAACTCAACGAGCGGGGCGAGCTCACGCATCTGCTCACGCTCGAAGGATTGCCGGCCGAGGTAATCCGTCGGATTCTCGATACCGCCGTGCCTTTCGTGTCGATTGCCGAGCGCGACGTGAAAAAGGTGCCGCTGCTGCGCGGCAAAGCCGTGTTCAACCTGTTCTTCGAGAGCAGTACGCGCACCCGCACCACGTTCGAAATCGCCGCCAAGCGGTTGTCGGCTGATGTCATCAATCTCAACATCGGTGTGTCGTCGACCAGCAAGGGCGAGACCCTGCTCGACACCATCGACAACCTGGTGGCGATGAACGCCGACATGTTCGTCGTCCGCCACGCCCAGAGCGGCGCGCCGCATCTGATTGCCCAGCACCTTTCGCGGACAGGTCGGCGTCACATTCACGTCATCAACGCGGGAGACGGCCGCCATGCGCATCCGACGCAAGGACTGCTCGACCTTTTTACCATCCGTCATTACAAGAAGGATTTTCGCGAGCTGACCGTGGCGATCGTCGGCGACCTGTTGCACTCGCGCGTCGCGCGGTCGCTGATTCACGGCCTGACGACGTTGGGCACGCCGGAAGTTCGTGCGATCGGCCCGCAAACATTGTTGCCGACCGCGCTCGAAAGCCTCGGTGTTCGCGTCTTTCACGACATGGCCAGCGGCGTGCGCGACGCTGATGTGGTCGTGATGCTCCGCCTGCAAAGCGAGCGCATGAAGGGCTCGTTACTGCCGTCGGCGGGTGAGTTCTTCAAACATTACGGCTTGACCGCCGAGAAGCTGGCGCTCGCCAAGCCCGACGCGATCGTCATGCACCCGGGGCCGATGAACCGCGGGGTCGAGATCGATTCGGCGGTGGCCGACGGCGAACATTCGGTGATCCTCCCGCAGGTAACGTTCGGCATCGCGGTGCGCATGGCGGTGATGAGCATCCTGGCCGGTACTTCGTAGGTGGCCATGAATATCGAAATCAGGAACGGCCGTCTGATCGACCCGAAACACGGTGCTGATCGCAAGGCGTCGCTGTTCGTTGCTTCCGGCCAGGTCGCCGCCATCGGCAACGCCCCCGCCGATTGGCAGGCAACGCGCGTCATCGACGCATCGGGTCTTGTGGTTTGCCCGGGATTGATCGACATTGCGGCACGTTTGCGCGAACCGGGCTTCGAATACAAAGCGACCCTCGAATCCGAGATGGACGCCGCCGTGGCGGGTGGCGTGACCAGTCTCGCGTGTCCGCCCGACACCGATCCGCCGCTGGACGAGCCGGGGCTCGTCGAGATGCTCAAGCACCGTGCGCGTTCGCTCAATCGCGCCCACGTCTATCCGGTGGGCGCGCTGACGGTAGGACTCGAGGGCGAAACGATTACCGAGATGGGTGAACTCGCGGAAGCCGGGTGTATCGCTTTTTCGCAGGCCGATATGCCCGTGTCCGATACCCAGGTCCTATGGCGTGCGATGCAATATGCAGCGACATTCGGCTATCGGGTGTGGTTACGGCCCCAGGACGCGCATCTGTCGCGCGGTGGTGTCGCCCATGACGGCGAGGTCGCCACCCGATTGGGCTTGGCTGCAATCCCACCGTGGGCGGAGACGATTGCCATCGACACGATTTTGGCGCTCGCTCGCGCCACCGGCGCACAGATTCACATCGCGCGCCTGTCCACGCACGCCGGTGTCGTACGCGTGCGTGACGCAAAGCGCGCCGGACTCGCGGTGACCTGCGATGTCAGCGTGAACCACGTGCACCTTGCCGATACCGACATCGGCTGGTTCGACGCGAATTGTCACCTGGTGCCACCGTTGCGCAGCGGTCGCGATCGCGACAGTCTGCGTACAGGTCTCGCCGACGGGACGATCGACGTGATCTGCTCCGATCACACGCCGGTCGACGACGACGCCAAGCAACTTCCTTTCGCGGAAAGCGAACCAGGGGCGACCGGACTGGAGCTGCTGCTGCCCTTGACGCTGAAATGGGCGCTCGAGACTAAAGTTGCGCTCCCGGTCGCGCTTTCGCGCATCACGGCGGATCCAGCCCGCGTGCTCGGCATCGATGCCGGCCATCTGGCGGTCGGCGCCGCCGCCGATATCTGCATCTTCGACCCCGATGCATGGTGGACGGTTGAGCGTCGCTCGCTGCGCAGTCAGGGCAAGAACACGCCGTTCCTCGGGTTAGAGCTCGCTGGCAAGGTCCGTTTTACGCTGGTCAGCGGGGACGTTGTTCACGAGAGCTGATGGCGAGCGGACGGCAGTCGGCCCGTCGATTCCTTCGCTTCATCTCGCCCACGGCGTCTTTGCGCGGCAGTGCTTGCTTGCGCTAATGATATAAAGCGCGAATGGCTCCCCAGGTAAGGAGCGCAGGCCGTCGCGGCCTCATTGCGCGCTGTCCCCGACGGACATGGCTGCTCGTGCTCATGCTGTGGGCGTCGGCAGGTGGCAGCCTCTTGCCTGCCGTCGATGTGCTGGGTCAGGCGAGCGAACCACCTTCTTCATCTCCGGAGAGGAATGCGCTGCGCTACCGCGTCGAAGTGATCGCGCCCGATGCCGTCAATGACGTGGTTACCTCCAGCGTCAACCTGATTCGCTGGCAGGATTACGAGGAAATGACGGAAGAGCTGCTCGACGCGCTGGCTCGTGAGGCGGTACCCCAGGCCAAGGAGGCCGCCGCAGCTGCGGGTTATTTCTCCGCGGGCGTGGATATCGCAATCGATCGTGCAACGGTGCCGGTGACCATCACGCTCACCGTTACGCCCGGCGTTCCTGCCCGCGTCACGGCGGTCGATATCGACGTTACCGGCCATGCCGCAAGCGGGGATCCTCTTGGAGCGCGTGCGAGCACCGCCGTTCGGGACGGCTGGTCGATGCCGAAAGGCGACATCTTCACCCAGACCGGATGGGCCGGCGCGAAGCGCGGCGCCGTCGACACGATGGCCGCCAATGCCTACGCCTCGGCGCGACTCGTCGCGAGCGAGGCCCGCGTCGATCCGGACGCTGCCAGTGCGTCGCTCATGATCGGTATCGACAGCGGGCCCGCGTTTTTCGTTGGCGACATTGTGGTGCAGGGGCTTTCGAGGTACAGCGAAGCGATGGTCCGCAATTTCAGCACGCTGCAGCGTGGCCAGCCTTACAGTCAAGCGGCGCTCGATGAGTACGTGCGGCGTTTGCTCGGTTCAGGCTACTTCGCCGGGGTGCAGGCCGCGATCGCGACCGACCCCGCGCTGGCCGATGCCGCGCCGGTAACATTGGCGGTGATCGAAGCGGCACCGCGCCGACTGGAATTCGGTGCGGGCTATTCGACTGACACACAGTATCGCGTCACCGCCAGCTATCAGGACCTCAACGTCGATAATGACGCGCTGCGCTTCTACGCCGATGCGCGTCTGGAGACCAAGGTTCAGAACGTTAACGTCCGCTTTGTGAGGCCACCGAACGCGGGGGGATGGCAGGACGCGTTACTCGGTGGGATCGAACGCACCGACATCGAAAATCTAATCACGCACACCGCCAGCATTACCGTACGACGGGAAAGCATCGACGAGCGCAACACGCCTGCTTTCAGCGTCGGCTACTTCATCAATGAGCAGCAGCCCCTGGGTGGCGAATGGGCGCGCTCGCATGCGCTCTACGGCGAGGCTCAGT
Source organism: uncultured beta proteobacterium (assembly GCA_963732105.1). Taxonomy (GTDB): domain Bacteria; phylum Pseudomonadota; class Gammaproteobacteria; order Burkholderiales; family Casimicrobiaceae; genus PALSA-1003. The sequence continues at coordinate 106,938 of CAVSYL010000010.1, read as the reverse complement.
ACACGTGGCGGCGTACCGACAGTCTCCTGCTGCCGACGCGCGGTTGGATGGCGAATCTGACCGGCGGCGTTGGCGTGCCGGGCGTGTCGACCGAAGGGTTTGGCCGTGTGATTGGAAAGTTTGCGTATTGGCTGCCGCTCGGGCGTTCCGACGAGCTCTATGTGCGCGCCGAAGCGGGCGCCGTGCTGGCACGCTCGCGCGACGGCGTTCCCTCAGTTTTCCTGTTCCGCACCGGAGGTGACACGTCGGTGCGCGGCTACGCCTTCGATAGCCTCGGCGTGCAGGAGGATGATGCCACCGTAGGCGGACGCTACTATGGGGTCGCCAGCGCCGAGGTTACGCATTGGTTCACGCCAAGCTGGGGCATTGCGACTTTCATCGACGCTGGCAACGCGACAGATTCCCTCCATTCTTTCACCTTGGACTACGGTTACGGCATCGGGGCGCGCCTGCGTACGCCGATTGGCCCCTTTCGGCTCGATCTTGCGTACGGCCAGGAGGTTCGCCAGGTCCGGCTTCACTTTTCGGTAGGGCTTTCATTCTGATGACTGCGCCGCTGCCACCTGAACACGAGCCAGATCGGATGCCGAAGCCACGCCATCGGTGGTTGCGTGTGGTCGTTCTGCTCGGGTGTCTCGTCATCGCCGTCATCGCTGGCGGCGTGTGGTTCCTTGGCACCCAGGCGGCGCTTGATGTGCTGCTCGAACGCGTGGTCGCCCGCAGCAATGGGCGGCTCGCGGTCAGCGGGGCCACGGGTTCGCTTTTGTCGACGGTCCACATCGATCGTCTGCAGTGGCGCGGCGATGACCTTACGCTCGACGCCACCGGTGTTTCGTTGACATGGAGTCCCACCGATCTGTTCTCGCGACGCTTCAACGCGCAGGGATTTGCCGCACAACGCCTCGCGGTCACGCTGAAATCGTCGACCGAGACCGGTACGCTGCCGGCCGACCTTTCGCTTCCGCTCGAGGTCACGATCGCACGTGCGGGGATCGGGCGCATCGACTGGACCGTTGGCGACAAGCAAGGGGTGGTCACCGGCCTCGTTTTTGGCTACGCAGGCGGCGCGACGGAGCATCAACTGCGCAACCTCGAATTCGTGACTGCCGCAGGTACGCTGTCCGGCAATCTGACGCTCGGCGCGACGAAGCCGTTTGGTCTGTCCGGTTCGCTTGCTTTCGCCGGCGATGGGGACTATCGCGACGCTTCCGCCCGCGCCGATCTGGACGGCACGCTCGAGTTGCTTGGCGTGGACGCGAAGGTACAGGTGCGCGGCGCGAGCGGCACGGCCAGCGCGAAGCTCAGCCCGTTCGCCGCCGTTCCCGTGACTGATGCCACGATCAACGTCGAAGGGGTCGATCTCTCGCGTTGGTCCGCGGCACTTCCATCTACCAACCTGGCGCTTGCGGTCAACGCGGTTCCTGCGGGGGAGCGCTTCGTCGGCACAGTCGATGTGCGCAATGCCGACGCAGGTTCCATCGACGCCGACCGGATACCGCTGCTGACGCTCAACGCACGCTTTGCGTGGACGGAGAACGCGCTTGAACTGGACGATGCGACCGCCACCTTGCCCGGTCGTGGACGAGTCACCGGACGTGCTGCATTCGCCTTCGACGGCAAGCCGGCGGTGTTCGCGCTCGACGTTGTCGACATCGATTTGCGGCAAATCTACCGACCGCTTGGTGCTACCGCACTGCGAGGCACACTTGCGGGCGACGTGACCGGGGCGGTGCAAAGCGTGCGCGGCGAACTAATTCAATCGGGCATGAATGTCGCGTTTGCAGCGAACGTCCGGAATCGCCAGGTGGAAGTCGCGCGCTTTCGCGCTACCGCCGGCACGAGCGAGCTCGCGGGTCGTGGCCAGGTGGCGCTGGATGGGCGACGATCATTCACCATTGATGGGAGTGCGCGAAGGTTTGACCCGTCGCGTTTCGGTGCCTTTCCCGTCGGTTCGCTGGATGCAACATTCAAGGCCAGCGGTGATCTGCGTCCGACGTGGACGGTCGCGGGCGAATTGAACGTCGCGGCAGGCAGCAAGTTGAGTGGCGTGCCACTCGCAGGAGTGGTGCGAGGAGACTTTGCCCCGCACTGGATTCGCGACGCGACGGCGAATCTGCACATAGCCTCGGGCACCATCGTGGCATCTGGGAGTGCGGGGGCCCCGGGCGACCGATTGCAGTTCAAGTTGGAAGCGCCCGACCTCGCCGCGTGGCGCGCGCTGGTTCCGCCGCCGTTCGCCGCGCGCCTGCCTGAGGTGGTGGGCGGATCGTTGCACGCTCGCGGCACGGTGCAAGTGGAGCCGCAGGTTCGCGGCGGGGAGCCGCAGTTACGCGGCGGCGATATCGACATCCACGGCAGCAACCTTGTGTGGGGATCGCTCTTCGCAGCAGCAACGGTCGATGCCAAGGCGACGATCGCGCTGCCGGATGCATCGGCGGGACGCGTCGCGCTCGGCGAGCGCCCCATGTCGGCGACGATCGCCGCCACGGGCATTAAGACGGCGCAGGGCGCATTCACTTCCGCACACTTCGACGTCACGGGAAGCATGGCGCGCCACACGGCCACCATCGCCGTGGAAGCCGAGGGCGTCAACTTGCACGCTGTCGCGACCGGTGGTCTGCAGGATTCTGGCAAAGATGGCGCTACGATGGCATTGCGCTGGGAGGGAACGTTGGATCGTCTCGACAACCACGGCGAATTCGACGTCCTATTGAACGCCCCGGCGAATCTCGCGCTTGCCGCAAACTATGTGCGCCTCACCCACGCCAGCGTTGGCATCGCCGAGGGGCACGCAGACATTGCCGATTTCGCCCTTGAGGACGGACGCATAAGTTCCCACGGCACGTTCAACGCAATCCCGCTCGCCGCGCTGGTGCGGCTGGCGGGACAGCAAATGCCGCTGCGCTCGACCCTGACGTTGAAGGGCGATTGGTCGGTCGCCGCGTCGCCCAGGCTCAACGGTGCGATCCATGTCGACCGCGATCAGGGCGATCTCTATGCGGTGAACACGACCGCGCTCGATTCGGTATCGCTCGGTTTCGGCATCACGATGCTCGAAGCGGTCGCACAGTTCAGCGACGACGCGACGAAGGTGAATGCTCAAGTCCGTTCGGCGCGGGGCGGCAGCGGCAATCTGGTGTTTTCGGTCGGCGAGGACGCGCGCGCTACGCCTGGACACATCGGGCGCAACGCGCCACTGACGCTGTCACTCAAGGCGGATATTCCGTCGCTGCAATCACTGCAGCCCTGGTTGGGGACCACCGCCGTGATCGACGGTCACGCGAGCATCGACGTCATCGGCAGCGGCACGCTGGCCAACATCGTGCTCGACGGTGGCGTCACCGGTGACGACATTCGCATCGACCTTCCTCGCTACGGAGTGTTGTTGAACGCAGGACGCGTGCGGACCCGGCTCGAAAACGGCAAGTTGCTGCTCGACGAATTCTCCATCGCGGCAGGTGAGGGCAGGTTTACGGCGCAAGGTACGCTGGCCGCGACCGCGGCGAGCGGCGCCACGGCAAAAATCACCTGGCAGGCGGCGCAGTTTCGGGCGATCAACCGACCCGACTTGCGCCTCATCGCCGATGGGAATGGCACGCTCGCATTGGTAGACGGCAAGATCGACCTCTTGGGCCACGTGAAATTTGTCGAGGGAAGAGTCGACTACACGCCGACGACCGGCGGGCTTCTTGCCGACGACGTCGTGATCGTCGGACGCCCGCGACCGCCACCGACGTCGGCGCTCGGCGACCTTCCTCTCAAGCTGGACCTGGACGTCGATCTGGGAACGCAATTCACGTTTTCCGGCGAAGGCCTGGACACCGGACTGCGCGGACAGGTGCGGATCACTACGCTGCCCAACGGTGAGCTCAACGGCGTTGGCACGATCCAGGCGTACAACGGTACCTACTTCACCTTTGGCCAGAAACTCACCATCGACCGCGGGCAATTGATCTTCGACGGGCCACTGGCCAATCCCGCGCTTGACGTGGTTGCGCTGCGCAAGAACCTGTCCGTCGAGGCAGGCGTCGAAGTGACCGGCACGGCGCGCTTTCCGCGCATTCGCCTGACCTCCAATCCGCCGGTTCCGGATAACGAAAAACTGGCGTGGCTGATCACCGGGCAGGGTCTGGATCGGGCATCGAGCGGCGACATGGTCGCGCTCTCCGCGGCATCGGCGGCGTTGCTCGGCCGCGGCCAGCGTCCGGTGACCCAGCAGATCGCCAACCGGTTCGGCCTCGACGATATCTCCTTCGCAGAATCGAGCGTGACGACGGCCACCGGCACGACGCGCGGGCAGGTCCTGACTTTCGGCAAGCGCTTGACCGACCGATTGACGCTCGTGTACGAGCAGGGACTGACCGTCGCAACGAATGCGCTGCGCATGGAATATGCGCTCACGAATACGCTGACGCTGCGCGCCGAGGCGGGCGTCGTCGGCAGCATTGGCATCTACTTTCGCCGCAGCTTCGATTGATCGGCGCGGCGCTCGTTCGTACGAGTTGTCGTTTGCGATCGGAATGTCGGTGAACGCATTCGACTGCGCAATTGCGACAAGCCGATGAGCGACCGAGCAAATAGAACTCGCCGTTCGGTCGCATATTCAGTCTTTAGGGGGCACGTAACCGGCTGCGACATCGGCGCCGCCGCCGAAAAAATGACGTTCCATCTGCTCCGCAAGATATTTCCGCGCGCGCGGATCGGCCAGGCTGAGGCGGTTTTCGTTGACGAGCATTGTCTGGTGCTTGAGCCACTGCGCCCATGCTTCCTTGGACACGTTCTCGTAGATGCGCTTGCCGAGCTCACCGGGATACGTCGGATAGTCCAGACCTTCGGCCTCGCGGCCGAGTTTGATGCAGTGAACTGTGCGTGCCATTGCGGAATCCTTGCGACAGTGAAAATCGGGTCGAGCGCAGCTCGTCAGGCCAGCGCCTTTTCGTACACCAGGGAGCGCCGCTGCCAATTGTATAGGTCGCGCTTCTGCTGCGGCAGCTGGCCGGGGTTGCTCTCGATAAATCCGCGCTCGACGAACCAGCCCGACGTGCGCGTCGTCAGCACGAACAGGCGAGCCAGTTTCAGCTTGCGGGCGCGCTGCTCGATTTCGTGCAGGAGCGTTTCGCCGTAACCTTCGCGTCGGAAATCCGGATGTACCGCCAGTGCCGCCAACTCGCCGGCTTTCTCAGCCGGAAACGCGTACAGCGCGGCGCACCCGATAATCATGCCGTCGTGCTCGACGACCACGAAGCGCTCGATTTCCATCTCCAGGCGTTCGCGCGGGCGCCGGACCAGCACGCTCTGCTCCTCGAGTGGTTCGATAATCGCCAGGATGCTGCCGACGTCGTCGATCGTCGCGTTGCGCAAATGGGCGAGTGGCGTGGCCGCGATCATGGTGCCGACGCCCGAGCGGGTGAATAATTCAAGCAGCAGTGCGCCGTCGTTGTGGCGCGAGAGCAGGTGTGCGCGCTTGACGCCGTTGTCGCAAGCACGGATCGCACATGGAAGATAGTGGCGGACGTCTGCAGGCAGCTTCGAACGGTGCTGCAGGATGGCTTCCGCGTCGCGGGTCGAGAGCTCGCTCACCAACTGTCGTCGGCCATTGCGCACACCGTCGGTCTCCATGAGAAAAATCAGCTTGTATGCGGTCAGGCGCACGGCGACCTGCGTCGCAACTTCCTCCAGCGCGAGGTTGAAGATCTCTCCTGTGGGCGAGTAGCCGAGCGGGGATACCAGCACGATATCGCCATCGTCAAGGCGCTGGCGCATCGCTTCGACATCGACACGTCGAACCTCGCCTGTCCACAGCATGTCGACGCCGTCGAGCACGCCAATCGGCTTGGCGGTCAGGAAATTGCCGCCGACGACTCGAATGCGCGCCCCGGCCATCGGCGAGTTGGCGACGCCCAACGACAGGAGCGCCTCGATGCGACTGCGCGCATGGCCGGTGCCTTCGAGGACGCAATCGAGCGTCTCGCTGTCCGTGACCCGCAAGCCGCGGTTGTAGCGGCTGGGGATGTTCTGCTGCTTGAGTATGGCCTCGATCTGGGGTCGCGAGCCATGGACGACGACAAGTCGCACGCCGAGGCTGTGCAGCAGGTTGAGGTCGTGGATGATGCCGAGAAAGGTCTCGTCGGCGACAACTTCGCCACCAAATGCGATGACCAGCGTCTTGCCGCGCAGACTGTGTATGTAGGGCGCTGCGGAACGAATCCACTGCACGAATGCGCGCGTGGTGGCCGAGTTCGCGGCAGGGCTGGTGCGCGTGGCGTGAGGCATTGGACGTGGCGTAGCCGGATGTGTCTGCCGATTATAGCGTCCGGCTCCGCACCCGCATCGCCTATAATCGGGTTTCGCGCGGGCGCCAGATCGCCGAAATTCTGCGCACGCTCGTGACCGGATTGCCATGGCATCGCCCCTCCTCGACAACCTGAACCCGGAGCAACTCGAAGCGGTAACGCTACCGCATACCTCCGCGCTGATACTTGCCGGTGCAGGCAGTGGGAAGACACGCGTCCTCACGACGCGTATCGCGTGGCTGCTGGCGACCGGCCGGGCCACGCCGCTCTCGGTGCTCGCGGTGACCTTCACCAACAAGGCGGCGAAGGAAATGTTGACGCGACTGTCGGCGCTCACGCCGATCAGCACGCGCGGCATGTGGGTGGGCACTTTTCACGGACTGTGCAACCGTATGCTGCGTGCGCACTACCGCGACGCCGAGTTGCCGCAGTTGTTCCAGATCATGGACACGCAGGATCAGCTCGCGTTGATCAAACGGCTGTACAAGGCGCATAACATCGACGACGAGCGCTTTCCGGCGCGCCAATTGCAGTCCATGGTCAATGCCGCGAAGGAAGAAGGGCTGCGACCGAACCAGGTCGAGGCGCACGACGAGTTCACGCGCCGGCAGGTCGAGCACTACGCGCTCTACCAACAGGCATGCGAGCGAGAAGGCGTCGTGGATTTTCCGGAGCTGCTGTTGCGCAACTATGAACTGCTGACGAAGCATCAAGGTCTGCGCGAACATTATCGCCGGCGTTTTTCGCACATCCTGGTGGACGAATTCCAGGACACCAACGTGCTCCAATACAAGTGGCTGCGTCTGCTCGCGGGGCCGGATACGGCGATGTTCGCGGTGGGTGACGACGATCAGTCGATCTATGCGTTTCGCGGTGCCAATGTGGCGAACATGCAGCACCTCGAGCGCGATTTTGGCACGCCGGACAAGCCGGTCAAACTGATCAAGCTCGAGCAGAACTACCGTTCGCACGGTCATATCCTCGACGCCGCGAATGCCTTGATCAAGCACAACCAGGGGCGCCTCGGCAAGAATCTGTGGACGTCCGACGCGCGTGGCGAACCGGTCCGCGCGTTTGTCGCGCCCACCGACATCGACGAGGCGTCGTTCATCGTCGAGATCGTCAAGGGCCTGGTCGACGATGGCGTCTCGCCCGCGGAGATCGGAGTGCTGTACCGGTCGAACGCGCAATCGCGCGTCGTCGAGCATGCGCTGTTCAACGCCGGCATGCCCTACCGTGTATATGGCGGCATGCGTTTTTTCGAACGCGCCGAGGTCAAACATGCGCTGGCGTATCTGCGGCTCGTCGCGACCGCGAACGATGATGGCGCGTTTCTGCGCGTCGTGAATTTTCCGCCGCGAGGTGTGGGTACCAGGACGTTGGAGGGATTGCAGGAGCGTGCCAGGACCACGGGCGTGAGCTTGTGGCAGGCAGCGTGCAGCGCGCCGGCCGGCGGCAAGGCGGGTGCCAGCCTGGTCGCCTTCGTGAAGATGATCGAGGGCCTACGCGCGGCAACCTCCGGGATGCAACTGGCGGAGACGATCGAGCATGTCATTCACGCCAGCGGCCTGCTCGCGCACTACACCGCGGAGAAGGATGGCCAGGAACGTATCGAGAACCTCCAGGAACTCGTGAGTGCCGCGAACAGTTTTGTCCGCGAAGCCGAGCGTGGGGTCGGTGACGAAGCGCTCGATCCGTTGACTGCGTTTCTTTCCCACGCAGCGCTCGAAGCCGGCGAGACGCAGGCGGCGGAAGGGCGCCCCGCGCTGCAGCTGATGACGGTGCATTCCGCGAAGGGGCTCGAATTCCACACGGTGTTCGTCACCGGTCTCGAAGAGGGGCTGTTTCCTCACGAGAACAGCCTCTCCGAGTACGACGGACTCGAAGAAGAGCGCCGACTGGCCTACGTTGCGGTGACGCGCGCGCGACGCAGGCTCTACCTCACGCATGCACAGAGTCGCATGCTGCACGGCCAGGTGCGCTACAACGTCGCGTCACGCTTTCTCGACGAATTGCCCGCCGGCACGGTGCAGTGGCTGTCGCCGAAATCGGGACGCGAGGCGCGCGAGTTTGCGGCGCATGCGGCGCCGGCACCGCAAGGTGGCGCGCGCTCTCAGCCCGGCTGGCGCATAGGCCAGAGCGTCAAGCACACGCGCTTCGGATTGGGCATCATCATCGATGCCGAGGGTCGTGGCAGCGATGCGCGCGTGCAGGTGAACTTTCGCGAGGCAGGCGTCAAATGGCTCGCGCTGGAGTATGCTAAGCTCCAGCCGGCGTGACGATGCGAATCCGCGGTTGCGGGACTGCTCAAGCCGCGGGCGCAGACTCGGTCGCTACGGGCTCGTTTGGATGGAAGACGTCGCGATAACTGACGTAGTCCGAGATGTGCAACGTGGCGATGAACGCGAACAGATACGGCAAGACCACGAACAGCGCCAACATGCCGGCGACCGTGTCGCCCAGCAACTGGCCGATGGACAGCACCAGGCCCGGTATGACTCCACCAAACGTAAAGACGAGCGCGCCGTAGGTTGCAACCGGCCGCCAATTGGCGATCGACGCGCGAAAACTCGTGAGCAATGCTGTTGCGGCGCCGGCGTCCTCGAAAACGACCAGCGCGGGCGCGAACCACAACGCGAACAGCGTCGGGAGCGCACACGCGGCGCCGAAGAGCATCGCGAGCTGTAGTTGCCCCCCAAGCAGCCCATCCTCGGTCGGCTTCTCCACGCCGGACAGCATGCCGACGAGCTTGCCACCGTCGATCAGCATCGTCGCGAGCACGGCGAGCGTAATGCCGGCGAGAAATACGATGCCCAAGGGAATCAGCGCGTAAAGATTGCTGCGAAATCCGCGGAACAGAAGTGCGAACCGTGGCGAGCCGCCACGTTCCTGCGTCCACGCGGCGGCCAGGAAGCCAACAGTGAACAGCGGTTTCAGCACCGGTGCGACGACCTGACCGACGCGCGCCCACGGGCCGAACTCCGCGATGCCGACAAGCAGGTAATAGGTGAAAAGCAGCAACAGCCACGCGAGTGGATTTTTGCCGAACATCGATCCAGCCTGTTTCAGCCACTCGATTCCTTGGCGTGCGTCGCGTCGTTCGAAGGGTATCGGTGGCTGGCTCATGGCACGGGCACGTCCGGGAAGCGCGGCATGGCGGCGACACGCGCGCGCAGGATGCGCTCGAACACCGCGGGATCATGCGCATGCGTCAGCACACCTGCTCGCGGCAGATGGAGGTCGTAGAGGCGCGACAGCCAGAATCGCAACGCCGCGGCCCGCAGCAGCACGGGCCACGCCGTGCGTTCCTCGACGTTCGGCTCGCGCACGCGCGAATACGCCCGAACCATCGCGCTGGCGCGATCGGCATCGAGCGCACCCGAGAGCTCGCCGTCGACGATCGTGCACCAGTCGTTGACCGCAATGGCGAGATCGTAAGCAAATGCGTCGGTCGCAGCGAACCCGAAGTCGATGACGCCGGACACCTCGCCGCGGTTGAAGAGTACGTTGTCGCAAAAAAGATCGCCATGAATCGCACCGCGCGGCAACTGCATCTTCGCAAAACCCGTCTGGAACTTGATTTCGGCCGCAAGCAGTGCGTTCTCGTCGGGTGAAAGAAACGAGCGCACCGCACGCGCCGCCTGTCGCCACCACCCAGGGCCGCGGCGGTTGGATAGCCTGCCGCGATAGTCGGCGACCGCACGATGCATCTGGGCCAGCGTTGCACCTGCTGCTGCGCAATGTTCGGCGGCGGGTTGCAATACCGGCGCCCCGTCGAGCCTGGTGACAAGTCCTGCGGGCTTGCCGTTGAGGAAGCTCCACAAGGCGCCGCTGCGGTCGGCTTGGGGCGCCGGGCGCTTGCACGCCGTTTCGTGCGAGATGCGCCATGAGATTGAGGTAAAACGGCAGTTCTTCCGCCGGAAGCCGCTCATATAGCGTCAACACGAAGCGCCCGTTGTCGGCGGTCAGGAAATAGTTGGTATTTTCGATGCCCGCCGCGATCGGTTCGAAGGCGCGTACCTCGCCTACCGCATAGCGCGTAAGCCAGGCTGCGAGTTCCTCGGCGGAGACAGGTGTGTAGACGGACATCAGAAATTGCCGCGTGCCCGCCACCGGGGCGCGGAGCCGCCGCGGCTAGATTGTGCGCGTCAGAAAGTGAACAGCAGCCACATCGGGACGCGCAGTCCCGAGTCGAGGCTGTCGCGGCGGCTGAACGTGCCGCCCGAGGCGTCGGCCACCAGATAGTAAGGGCGTCCGTTCAAAGGTGTGACCTTGATCCAAACGAGCCGGCCCCCGATCCGATATTCCTCGAACGTTTCCTTGTCGCGGTGCACGATGGTGATCTGCGCTTCCAGTTCCGGATCGTTGGCGATTTCGACAGGAGGCGGCTCCGCCTCAGGCAGGGGCTCGAGCGGCGGGGGTGGCGGCGCGGGATCCGCAAAAGCATTTGCCGTTGCCGCGAATGCCAGGACGATGAGCGCCGAAGTCAGTGACATGCGCATGGTCGCGAATCCCGAATTGCCATGTGTCGATTTTAGCAGAATCAACGGGGCGACCGCGACCTCCCCCGCAGGGCGTCCCCTTGCGCCGCCAGTGCGCACTGACCGACTGGCGCGAGGCTACAGATTGAGCATCGTGTCGCGCTCGGCGCGTGTGGGTTGAAACCCGCGGCTCTCGTAGTAATCGAAGATCGCCTCGACGATCGCTTCGGGTTCGTCGATCACGCGCATCAGGTTCAGGTCTCCTGCGGCGATCATGCCTTCACCGACGAGCTTGTCCTGCATCCAGTCCAGAAGACCACTCCAGAATTCACCGCCAACGAGGATGATCGGTATTTTGCGGCTTTTGCCAGTTTGGACCAGCGTCAGACATTCAGTCAGTTCATCGATCGTGCCGAATCCACCGGGAAGCACGACGTAGGCCGACGCGAAACGCACGAACATCATCTTGCGGGCGAAAAAATAGCGGAAATTGATGCCGATATCCTGAAAGGCGTTTCCGCCTTGCTCGTGCGGCAGCAGGATATTGAGACCGATCGCGGGGGAGCGCCCGGCGTGCGCGCCGCGATTGAACGCCTCCATGAGGCCCGGGCCGCCGCCAGAGATCACGGAGAATCCGGCGTCCGACAAACGCTGCGAAATGCGTTCGGCTTTGTCGTAGTACGGGTGATCGCGCTTGACGCGCGCACTGCCGAACATGCTTACTGCGGGCCGCACTCCGCGCAAGCGTTCGGTCGCGACGGCGAATTCTGCCATAATGCCCAGGACCCGCCACGCCTCCTGCCCGTTGGTCGAATACGTCGCCTGAGGGTCGATCATCTCGGGAATCTTGTTCGTCTGAATCATCGCTCATGCCCAAGTTCGTTGTCGTTGACGGTTCGTCGTACCTGTATCGCGCGTTCCATGCGTTGCCTGATCTGCGCACGTCGCGCGGCGAACCTACTGGTGCCATCCGCGGTGTCATTTCGATGTTGCGCCGATTGGTCGAGGACGGCAAGGCGGACTACTTCGGCGTGGTCTTCGATGCTCCGGGAAAGACGTTTCGTGACGAATGGTATCCGGAATACAAAGCGCAGCGCGCGCCGATGCCCGACGACTTGGTGCGCCAGATCGAACCATTGCATGAGTTGATCCGCCTCCAGGGTTGGCCCTTGCTCATGATCAGCGGCGTCGAGGCCGACGATGTGATCGGCACGCTCGTTCGGAAGGCCGAGGCACGGCAGATTGAAAGCGTCATATCGACCGGCGACAAGGACCTTGCGCAACTGATTTCGGCGCATACCACGCTCGTCAACACGATGAGCAACGAAATCCTGGATCGAGCACAGTGTCGTCGCCAAATTCGGCGTGCGGGCTGACCAGGTGCTTGACCTGCTGACGCTTACCGGCGACGCAGTCGACAACGTGCCGGGTGTGCCCAAGGTGGGCCCCAAGACCGCCGCCAAGTGGCTCGTCGAGTACGGCACACTGGACAACCTCGTAGCGCATGCTGCCGATATTGGCGGTGTTGTCGGCGAGAATTTGCGCGCGAGCTTGGCGTGGCTGCCGCAGGCGAAGAGATTGCTGACGGTCAAGACCGACTGCGATCTGCCGTACGAACCGACGGACCTCGCGCTGCGACCGGTAGATCGAACCGTGCTTAAGGAACTTTATGAGCACTTCGAATTCAAGACCTGGGCCAGGGACCTCGATTCGGATAAGGCAGACGCAGTCGAACGCCCGGCCGACAGTGGCAGTCCCTGCCCAAATCGTACCGACATCGTCGCTCATGCGCACGCAGGTGCCGCGTCAATACGAAATGGTGATCGACGAGGCGGCCCTCGATCGCTGGGTATGCAGCGCTCGCGCGCGCGCGCGTCGTGTGCTTCGACACCGAGACCACCGGACTGGATCCGATGCAGGCGCGCATCGTCGGGTTGTCGTTCGCAATCGAATCGGGGCGCGCCGCCTACATTCCTCTCGCCCATACCTACGCGGGCGCTCCCGCACAGCTATCGCTCGACCACGTCCTTACGCGACTCAAGCCCTGGTTCGAGAACGCGCAGGCGGCCAAGGTTGGGCAGAACGTCAAGTACGATCAGCACGTCCTTGCCAATCACGGCATCGCGCTCGCCGGTGTGGCGCACGACACGATGCTGCAGTCTTACGTGCTCGAGTCGCACCGACCGCACGACATGGACAGCCTCGCCTCACGCCATCTGGACGTCAAAACGATCGCCTATGCCGACGTCACCGGAAAAGGCGCGAACCAGATCGGTTTCGAGCAGGTCGATATCGAACGTGCAACCGAATATTCGGCGGAAGACGCCGACATTACCCTGCAATTGCATGCCGTACTTCATCCGAAGATCGAGGCGGATGCCAAGCTCGACTTCGTGTACTCGAGTATCGAAATGCCGACGCGCGAAGTGCTGTTTCGCATGGAGCGTCAAGGTGTGCTTCTCGATAGCGCGCTGCTGGCTGCGCAAAGCCGCGAACTCGGTGAGCGCATTCTGCTGCTCGAGGCGCAAGCGCACGAGGTGGTGGGTCAGCCCTTTAACCTGGGATCACCCAAGCAACTCGGCGAAATTCTTTTCACGCGCATGAAACTGCCGATCGTGAAGAAAACCGCGACCGGGCAGCCGTCCACCGACGAAGATGTGCTGCAGCAGCTTGCGGCGGACTATCCGTTGCCCAAGTTGTTGCTCGAGCATCGGGGGTTGACCAAGCTCAAATCGACGTACACCGACAAACTGCCGCAAATGATTAATCCGCGTACCGGCCGAGTGCATTCCAATTTCGGTCAGGCAACGGCGGTGACCGGCAGGCTCGCGAGCACCGACCCCAATCTGCAGAACATTCCGGTGCGCACTGCGGAAGGCCGACGAATTCGCGAGGCGTTCATTGCCCCCCCAGGCCATGTGCTGGTATCCGCCGATTATTCGCAGATCGAGCTGCGCATCATGGCGCATCTGTCCAGGGACGCCTCGCTGCTCGAGGCGTTTGGCAAGGGCGCGGACATTCACCGCGCGACCGCGGCCGAAATATTCGCTGTGACGATCGGCGACGTGACGTCGGAGCAACGCCGTTACATCAAAGCAGTGAACTTCGGCCTTATCTACGGCATGAGCGCATTCGGACTGGCGGCGCAACTCGGTATCGAGCGCGGCGCTGCACAGCAGTTCATCGACAAATACTTCGCCCGCTATCCCGGCGTCGCCGAATACATGCAGCGGACGCGTGAACTGGCGCACGCTCAGGGATTTGTCGAGACCGTCTTCGGTCGCCGACTTTGGCTGCCCGACATCAACGCGGGCGGCGGCCCGCGGCGGCAGAGTGCGGAGCGCGCTGCGATCAATGCGCCGATGCAGGGAACCGCGGCAGATTTGATCAAGCTAGCCATGATTGCCGTTCAGCAGTGGCTCGATTTGACACAGCTCGATACAAAGTTGCTACTGCAGGTGCACGACGAACTCGTGCTCGAGGTGCCCGAAGGTGAGCTGGCTCGTATCAGGGCGGAGCTGCCGGAACTGATGAGCGGCGTTGCCAAGCTCGACGTTCCGCTCGTCGTCGACGTGGGCACGGGGCCGAACTGGGATAAGGCGCACTAGCGGCGCGAGGCCGCAGCGAGGGGCCCCTGCGAAGCAAGGGGATCGCGCGGAGTCGAGTCGACGCAGAGTGGCCGACGCGTTGCAGGAGTTCTCCGCTCGGTCGCTCAGGAGGCCGCTGGCGCGAGGCCGCAGCGAGGGGCCCCTGCGAAGCAAGGGGATCGCGCGGAGTCGAGTCGACGCAGAGTGGCCGACGCGTTGCAGGAGTTCTCCGCTCGGTCGCTCAGGAGGCCGCTGACGCGAGGCCGCACCGTTGGACCTTGACCGCTCGTGGCGCAGGGGGAACCGCTCGTAAGCCAGCGCACGCGACGTTCGTCCCGCGCGTTAGGTTAGGGCTTTGATAGCTGCACACGGCCACTGAACCATGCTCGCCCCTGCCCACGTCGGTCACCTTGCCATGCTGCGGTCGCTGATTCGTCAATCCGCGGCAGAGGGAAGCTTCCAATCCAGCTTGGCCGCAGATACGCCGCAGTCTGTCGATTTCTACGCCAAGCTCAAGCGAGCGCTTTCGCACGGCTATTTCGTCGAGGAAGATCCTAATACCGGACGCATGGATTCGGTGGGTGTTCCGGGCTACGTGTTCTGGCCTGACGACCGCCATAGCGGCAGTCCGCCGGTGGGCTTCGGCCTTTTCCGCGCGTTGGAAGGCGGTTACGAGCTGTGGCTGGCCGGGCTCGAGCTCGGACGGCGTGGCGATGGTCAAGGACGGGCCCTCATCGACGCCCTGTTTGCGACGACGCAGGGCAAAAAAACCTGGATCGTTCGCATTCCGCGCGGTTCGCGCTATCGCGCTGCGGTCCACCACCTCCTGCTCCCGCACGAGTTCGCGCCGGTCGGTGATACGACACACATGCGCTGGTTCCTGCGCGCCGGGGCGCCGCAGGCCCTGAAGACGAAGATCCGCAATATTGTCGGCAGTCGCCCGGCACTCAACTGACGCGGGCGGCCTCGTAAATGTCGCAGTAGCTGGTGTAGATCGACGCGATCGACAGCGGTCCCACGACCAGCCATCCCAGCGCTAACGGTATCGTGGCCGCCACGGCCAGAACGATGCCGATGAGGCCATAAATCAGGAACGGCAGCACGTTTTTCAGGCATCCGCTGAATGACATTTTCATCGCGGTCCACGGGTCGAGTCCGCGCAGTACCACCAGCGCAGGCGCGAACCAGATCGCCATGACCAGCGGAAGGTAGAGCAGCAGGAAGAGCAGCATTCCCACCATGACGGCCAGCAGGATGCTGCCGAGCACTGCGGTTGCGGCAAAGGGATCGGTAAGCCTGAACAGCTGAGTAAGAACCGCGGTGCCAAAAAGGACGAGCAGGATCCCGGCAACCGCGAGGAAGATCGCGATCGCGATTCCGGTATACAGCAACCCGAGAATCAATAGAGGGCCGGCGCGATCGCTGAAACCTGCAAATAGGTGATTTACCGTCAGGGGTTCCCCGCGGTCGATCGACCGGCATCCCAGCATCAGTCCACCCATGAGGATGGGAAACAGAACCTGACTTGCAACATGTCCGACGACGGGGATCAGCGTCAGCACGACACTCAGCACGAAAATCATCACGACGACCAGCACCCATACCCCCGCGGAGGGTACGAACAGGCGCCACGCCTCGCTCCACCACGCTGCACCATTGCCTGCGGCGACGGTGCGGGCCGAAACGGGAAGTTCCGCGCCGGCCTGGGGGGACGGGGTCGTGGCGGGCGGAAATGGGCTTGCCATGGTCGTCTCCGAATGAGGCTGTGAGCCAACGCGGCCCTTGTGCCCGGAAACCATAGCATACCGATCGGGGGTGCGACGCCTCATGCCGCGATGGGGGTTGATTTCGGGGCGCGTCTCCTCTATTATTAGCACTCGGCAGAGATGAGTGCTAACAAGACACCTTTGCGGCGGCGAGCAGATGGCGCGGCCGTGGCGTGAACTGTGTTGGTGGCCGTAACCAACTGATTTAAATCAATTATTCAAGGAGTGAGCGCTAACATGAAAATCCGTCCATTGCACGATCGCGTGGTCGTAAAGCGTCTAGAGGAAGAAAAGAAGTCTGCAGGCGGTATTGTCATTCCCGACACTGCTGCAGAAAAGCCGTCGCAGGGCGAAGTGGTTTTTGCCGGCCCGGGCAAGACCGATGACAACGGCAAACTGTTGCCGATGGGCGTCAAGGTCGGCGAGAAGATTCTCTTCGGCAAGTATTCGGGCCAGGAATTCAAGATCGATGGCCAGGATTACTTGCACATGCGTGAGGACGACATCATCGGCGTCGTTGCCTGAGCCGTCGCAGCGTAGACCCCACAGAATTCAGGAGAAACAAATATGGCAGCTAAAGACGTTCGCTTCGGCGAAGGCGTCCGCAACAGAATGGTCGTCGGCGTGAACATTCTCGCCAACGCCGTGAAGGTAACCCTTGGCCCCAAAGGCCGTAACGTCGTGCTCGAGCGCAGTTTCGGTGCGCCGACGATCACCAAGGACGGTGTGTCGGTCGCGAAGGAAATCGAACTGAAGGACAAGTTCGAGAACATGGGCGCGCAGATGGTCAAGGAAGTCGCGTCCAAGACGTCGGACGTCGCGGGTGACGGCACGACAACGGCCACCGTGCTGGCGCAGTCGATCGTCGCCGAAGGCATGAAGTTCGTCGCCGCCGGCATGAATCCGATGGACCTCAAGCGCGGTATCGACAAGGCCGTGATCGCGGTCACCGAAGAGCTGAAGAAAATCAGCAAGCCGTGCACGACCAGCAAGGAAATCGCTCAAGTCGGCGCCATTTCGGCCAACGCGGACCATTCAATCGGCAAGACCATCGCCGATGCGATGGACAAGGTCGGCAAGGAAGGTGTTATCACGGTCGAGGACGGCAAAGGTCTCGAGAACGAGCTGGAGCTGGTCGAAGGCATGCAGTTCGATCGCGGCTACATCTCGCCGTACTTCATCAACAACCCGGACAAGCAAGTCGCCATCATCGATGACGCGCTGGTCCTGCTGCACGACAAGAAGATCAGCAACATTCGCGATCTTCTGCCGCTGCTCGAGCAGGTTGCCAAGGCCGGTAAGCCGCTGCTGATCATCGCCGAGGACGTGGACGGTGAGGCACTGGCGACGCTAGTCGTCAACAATATCCGCGGCATCCTCAAGACGTGCGCGGTCAAGGCGCCGGGCTTCGGTGATCGGCGTAAGGCCATGCTCGAGGACATCGCGATCCTCACGGGCGGCACCGTGATTGCGGAAGAACTCGGCCTGAAGCTGGAAAACGCCACGCTGAAGGACCTGGGTCGCGCCAAGCGAATCGAGATCGCCAAGGAAGATACGACGATCATCGACGGTGCCGGCGACAAGAGCGGCATCGAAGCCCGCGTGAAGAATATTCGCGTGCAAATCGATGAAGCGACCTCGGACTACGACAAGGAAAAGCTGCAGGAACGCGTTGCCAAGCTCGCCGGCGGTGTTGCGGTGATCAAGGTTGGCGCTGCCACCGAAGTCGAAATGAAGGAAAAGAAGGCACGTGTTGAAGATGCGCTGCACGCCACGCGTGCGGCGGTCGAGGAAGGCATTGTGGCTGGGGGCGGTGTCGCGTATCTGCGCGCCCGTGCCAACCTCAAGGGCCTCAAAGGCGACAACGCTGACCAGGATGCAGGCATCAAGATCATCCTGCGTGCGCTCGAGGAGCCGATGCGGCAGATCGTTGCCAATTCCGGCGACGAGCCGTCGGTGGTCGTCAACAAGGTCGTCGAGGGCACAGGCAACTATGGCTACAACGCCCAGACCGGGCAGTATGGCGATCTCGTCGAGATGGGCGTCGTCGATCCGACCAAAGTCGCGCGCTTCGCGCTACAAAACGCGGCATCAGTTGCAAGCTTGATGCTGACGACTGAAGCGATGATTGCCGAATCGCCCAAGGACGACAAGCCGATGGGCGGTGGTGGTGGCGGCGGTATGGGTGGCATGGGTGGCATGGGCGACATGGATATGTGACACCGCGAAGGTGCGGGGATCCAATGTCCTGCAAAGCCCCGCTTCGGCGGGGTTTTGCATTTCTGCGACCCATTCGGCCGTTGGGGCGTCCGCCCGCTCGACAGTGAAATGGATTAGACTACGCAGGCGGTGATATTGCCCGCCCATTGCGCCCACAAGCAACAACAACCGCAGACAGCGCTGCCTCTGAACTCAAGCCTCGATTTGGAGCCTGCACGATGACCTCCGGAATGCTCTTCGCACTCGCGATCAGCGCACTGGTGTTCGCAGTTATCGTCGGACTGTTGCGGCGACAACGCTCGCCGGGAGGCGGCAAAGGTTCGGCGGAAGGCCCCATCACCACGGCGCCGTGGACCGAAGGCGAAACCACGCGCCTGTTGTCCAGCGCTGAACTTCCAGGGCTATACCTCCTGCGCCCGCGCTTCCTCTCCAAGGCGGAGAACGTTGTCTATCTGCTGTTGAAAGCCGCATTTCCCCGCCACGAGATATTTGCACGTGTGCGACTCGCTGACGTGCTCCAGGTCAAGATCGGCCCCCAGGGGATGGAACGCTTGCGCGCCTTTCGCAAAATTGCCAATCAGCATGTGGGTTTCGTCGTTTGCGATCGGGACATGACCATAGTCGCCATCGTCGATGCACGGGAACCCGAGCAGGTGCAGAATCCACGCGACCAGAAACTCGAGATCATCAAGCAGCGTTGCCTGCAGGCGGCCCAGGTCAAATACCTTTGCGTCTACCCGCCCACGCTGCCGCGCTATCGCGAATTGCGCGAGCAGATTCTCGGACCGGCGGCCGAACTCGTCTGATCCGCTTCAGCGGGACGGTAAATCCGCGATGCGCGCGGGTCGTACACGCGGCAGCTGGCGAACCGCGAGCCACGTCCCGCAGACGATGAGCGCACACGCTGTCATCGTATTCGCGCCGATCTTCTCGTCGAGAAACAGAAACCCCCACAACACTCCGAACAACGGGATCAGGAACGTGACCGTCAGCGCGCGGGCGGGCCCGATGTTGGCGATCAGTTTGAAATAAAGCAGATAGGCGACTGCCGTCGAAGCCACGGCAAGCGCTAGCACGTTGGCCGCGACCAGTGGCGTAATGCTGACTGGCGGCAAAACGAACGGAAGCGCAGGCACCAGCACGATCATCGCGGTGAGCTGACTGTACAGCGCGATAGCAAAACTCGGCAGCCCCGCCAAACGCACCTTGGCGTAAACGCTGGCGATGCCATAGCACAACGCGCCGACCAAGCACGCGGACAATGCGATGAGCTTTTCCGCACTCAAGGGCTCAGGCTGCCATCCGACGAGCAACGCGACACCGACGATGCCGAGCGTCATGCCGGCGACCTTGGCCGGCGTAACGCGGTCTCCGAGCCAAAGCGCGGCAATGATCGTCGCGAAAAACGGGCTGGTGGCGTTGAGTATCGAAGCTGTCGAGGCCGCAATATATTGCACCGCGTAGGAGAACAACGAAAACGGCAGCGCGGTGTTGAGAATACCGATGACCAGGTAGTCGCGCCACCGTTCGCGCAATGCAGGCACGTCGCCCCGCGCCAGTGCGAGCGCGAAAAGCGCGAGGAACGCGAGTGTGACCCGGCTTGTCGCGAGCCATATCGGGCCAAGGCCTGCGACGGCGATCCGCATGAATGCAAACGAGCCGCCCCATAGCGCCGCCAGCACAAGCAGTCGAGCGGCATCCGCCCACGACATGGATCAGGCCGCCGCTGGCACGGTGCTGTGGGTGCGTTCGTGCTCGAGCAACCATGCCTTGCGCCAGAGCCCGCCGCCGTAGCCGGTGAGCGTCCCGTTCGCGCCGATCACCCGGTGGCAAGGAATGATGATTGCGAGCTTGTTGTCGCCATTGGCGCGGCCTACCGCGCGCACCGCGGTATGGCGCCCGATCGTCGCGGCGATTTCGCCGTAGCTTCGCGTCGTCCCGGGCGCAATCGCGCGTAACGCGTTCCAGACTTCTTGCTGGAACGGCGAACCCTCGAGCGTGATCGGTGTCCTGAACTGCAGCGTGCGCCCGGCGAAATAGCCTTCGAGTTCGGCGCCGATCTGTTCGAGATAGCGGTGCGCGCCCGGCACGATGCAGTGCGTGAACCGCTTGCGCAGCATTTCCAGTTCGCGTTCAAGGCCGCGCCGATCGACGAATTCGAGTAGATGCAGGCCGTCGTCGTTGGCCAGCGCGAGCACTGGTCCGAGGGGCGTTTCGAACCATTGCGCATACAGGCAGTCGACGGCATTTGCCTGAGCTCGGCTCGGCGCTGTGCCGAACACGCGTGCAAAGGCCTCGCGAAACCCGCTTCCCGATTCAAAACCATGGTCCAACTGTAGATCGATCATGCTTTTTCCTTCTCGAATGCCGGTCAATGCCAGTCCCATGCGGCGAGCACGGTGATAGGCGTGGAACGTCATGCCGCAGTAGCGCTGGAATGCGCGTCGCGCGCTTGACGGATCGATGCCCATGCGCGCGAGATCGAGTTCGCGCAGGCGGCCCGAGGGATCGGCTTCGACGGCCGCAAGCAGGCGCTCGACGACCGGCGGAGGTTGCCGCCCGTGATCCAGTGGCCGGCAGCGCAAGCAGGGACGGTATCCCGCGTACAGGGCGTCATGCGGCTTCGGGAAGAATTCGACGTTCTCGCGCTTGGGAGTCCGCGCGTGGCATACGGAGCGGCAGAATATGCGCGTCGTCTTGACCGCGACGAAGAACAATCCGTCGAAGGCCGGGTCGCGCGCAGCGAGCGCTCTGTACATCACGTCCGGGGTGGGCAGCTTGGGCATGACGGAATTATAGGGCGCCCAAAACCGGATGCCGTCGAAATTCAGGCGGCGAATTTCCCCTGAGGGGGCGCCTACAGCGAACCGAGCAGTCGCTCTGTTTTGACTCGCATGCGGCGTGCGCGCTCGACCGCGCCGACGCTCCGGGAGAGTTCGTGCATCGGAATTTCAAGGCCGAGCGGAATGCGCGCGGGAAGTCCACGCAGGATCTCCCCGAGGTCGAGCCCGCCGTCACCTGGCATGAGCCGCTCCGCGCGCGCCTGATGCAAAAGCGTTTCGGTATCCGTAGGGCGTTGCGCCGGCGCATCGCAAAGTTGCGCGTAGTGAAACAGGTGGGACGGAATCAACGCGATGTCGCCTGGGGTGTTGCCGGCGCGATCGAAATGTATCGGGTCGATCAGCACACCGCCGTTGGGTCGGCCGGCGCTCGCGACGATGTGCGCGGCCTGCTGCAAATTCTTGACGTCGGTCCAGGGCATCGGCTCCAGATCAAGCGTCAGGCCGAAAGAAGCGCCGAGATCACACAGGGCGCCGAATCGTTCTGCTAGCCGCGATTCATTGGCGTCATTGCCGGCGACAAGGACGTGCCGCGCGCCCAGCCGCGCGCCGGTTTCGAGCGCGGCGCGATAGTCCTCGACCCGCGTATCCGGTCTGAGCCGAAATATCTCGATGTCGAGAACCTTCACGCCGGTGTCGGCAAGTCGTCGTTCGACTTCACGTACGAGTGGCGTGTCGCCGATGAGCGGCCATGTCGGTTCTTGATCAGTGGCGGCAATCAGACGCAAGCCGACGTGGGAGAATCCTGCCTCGGCCGCGCACGACACCATGTCTGGGGGAGACAGCTCGAGGACCGTCAACGCCGCGAGCGATAGGAGTCGAGATGGCATCACGGCGAGTGCCGGCTACGCTGTCGTTAGGTTCACGGGATTGCCGCTGCGGGCGGCCTCGAGTACCGCAAGCGTTGTCGCGAGCGTTCGCGCGGCGTCCGCACCCGTGATTCTGGGTTCCTCTTCACCACGGATGACGCGACAGAAATGGCGCAGCTGGCGGACCAGCGGATCTTCAGAGGTTACTTCGAGCATCTGCTTGACCAGCGGCTGCGTCCACGATTGCTCGCCTTGGTAACGCCAAAGCTCCAGCTTGGGCACGGTGAGGGAGCCCTCAGTGCCGCAAAACATGTAGCAGTTCTCCGGGCGCTGTGGATAGTGCGCTGCTTCACCGGAGGTCAATTCCCAATTCCACGGTGCGGGCACCCCATCCGACAGTGTGGCGGTTCCGAGCGCACCGCTAACGAAACGCAGCGTGATCGCCGCGGTATCCTCGACCGCAAAACCATGAATTGCGGATGAGGTGATCGCCTGCACGCTTGCGATTTCGCCGCAGATGAAGCGCAGGTCGTCGATGTCGTGGATGAGGTTGATGAGCACGGGGCCGCCGCCCGTTTCGCGCCGCCAGGCAACATCGAAATAAGCGTCGGGTTTTCGAATCAGCCACATTGCGACGACCGCCGTCAGTCTGCCGATGCCGCCGCCACGCACGATCTCGCGCGCCTTTTCGATGATGGGGTTGTAGCGCCGATGGTGGCCCACCAGCAGCGCAACGCCCGCCCGCTCGGCGGCGGCTGCCAGCGATTGGGCCGCCGTCAGGGTTTCCGCAATGGGCTTTTCCACCAGCATATGGATGCCGCGCTGCGCGCAGTCGAGGCCCATCGGTGCGTGCAGCGCGTTGGGCGAGGCGATGATCGCGCCCTCGGGTTTCACCGCATCGAGCATGGCGCGATAGTCGGTGAAATAGCGATAACCGTGCGCCGTTGCAAAATCCGCGGCGGCGGGCATCGGGTCGGCAATAGCAACCACTTCGCACAGCGGCTCGCGTTGCAGGTAGCTGAGGTGGCGCTGACCGAACGCGCCGACGCCAATGACAGCGATGCGAACCTTGGTCATTGGTCCCTTGCGCTATCGTTGCCGCGCTGTCCGCAAGCGGGCGCGATTCGCGCCGGCGCTCATGCCGCGGCAGCAGGTTTCGCGTGACCGCCGAGGAACAGCCGGTTGAGATCGGGATCGTGCAGCAACTCGGACGCGGGTCGGTCGAGTGCGAGCCGCCCCATCTCCAGCACCAGCGCGCGATTGGCATACTTGAGCGCAGTGCGCACATTCTGCTCGACCATGAGCACCGTGGTGCCGGCATCGGCAAGTCCGCGCAGCATCGTCATGACTTCCTGGACGAGCTTGGGCGACAAGCCGATGGAGGGCTCGTCAATCAGCAACACGCGTGGACGCAGGAGCAAGGCGCGGCCGATCTCGAGCTGTTTTTGTTCGCCCCCCGACATGGTCGACGCCTGATTGTCGATGCGTTCCTTGATGCGCGGGAAGCGTTGCAATACCTCATCGATGCGGCCGGGCAGCTCGCTGCGCGGCAACGTGATTCCGCCCAGCTCGAGGTTGTGCCGCACCGACAGCGAGCCGAACAGATTGCGGCCTTGCGGGACGAATGCGATGCCGTCGGCGAGCAGCTGTCGCGGCGGCTTGCCATTGATGCGTTTGCCCTCGAACCGGACTTCGCCCGAACGCGGTACGAGCATTCCGAAAAGCGTTTTCAGCACCGTGGACTTGCCCGCCCCGTTGGGGCCGATCAAGAGCGAGATTTCTCCCTTGCGCGCATCCAGCGTGGTCTCGTTGAGAATCGTGAGACTCGGCGAGTAACCGGCGACGACCTTGTCGAATTCGATGATTTTTTCGGCCATGATGGTCCTCAATTTCCCACTCAGTTGCCAAGGTACGCTTCGAGCACGTGGCGATTCGCCTGTACTTCGGAGGGCGGTCCTTCGGCCAAGACCTTGCCTTCGACCATGCACACGACGTGCGGACAAAGCTTCATGATGAAGTCCATGTTGTGTTCGATGACGACGAAGCTGCCACCCTGCGTCTTGTTGAGTTCGAGCAGCAACTCACGCAGCTGGTCGACGAGGCTGGGGTTGACGCCCGCGCAAGGCTCGTCGAGCAGGACCAGGCGCGGCGCCGGCATGAACGCCATCGCGATGTCGATCAACTTCTGCTGCCCGTATGAAAGACTGCCGGCAGGGAGATGCGCAACGTGCTTCAGCCGGAACAGCTCGATCATTTCGTCGGCATGATGCCCGAGTCCGGCATCGGGCGGCGCAAACAGGCGACCGGGCATGCTGCCCTTGAATTCCTGCGCGGCGGCGATGAGGTTGTCGCGCACCGACAGCTTCACGAACACCTGCAGGGTCTGGAATGTGCGCCCGACGCCACGACGCGACAGTTCGAGAGGCGACATGCCGGTGATGTCCTCGCCGCAGAACTCCACGCTGCCCGCCGTAGGGTCTGATCTGGCCCAGAATGCTGTTGAACAATGTCGTTTTTCCCGAACCGTTTGGGCCGATGACGCCGACGATTTCGCCAGGACCGACCGACATGCTGACGCCGTCCACGGCTTTGATCGCGCCGTAGTACTTGCGCATTTCCTTGATCTCGAGGAATGTCGGCTGGTGGCTCATTTCGCACCTCCGGGTGCCTTGAAGCGATCGGCCAGCGAGAGCAAACCCCCCGGCAAGAAAATCATCAGTGCGATGACCGCAAATCCGAAGAGCGCGAGATACCAATCCTTCAGGAAGCGCAGCCATTCGGGGAGGAGGATGACGATCACCGACCCGAGCACAGGTCCGAAAAATCGGCCCGACCCGCCAACGATGACCGCCAATAGCATCGTCAACGACACCGAAAGATTGAATTGGCCAGGTTCAATGAAGTTGACCAGCGCGGTCAGGTAGACACCGCCGATGCCGGCGCACGCGGCACCGATCGCGAATGCCAGCAACGTGTAGGCGGTGATGTTGACGCCGGTACTCTCCGCGCGAATCGGGTTGTCGCGCAGCGCTGCGAATGCACGTCCCCACGGGGATCGAAGCAGCCACCACAGCACCGTCGCCAGCAGGATCACGGAAGCGTATGTGAAGTAGAAGAACGGCAGCGCACCATCCAGCGAATAGCCGAACAGCGACGGCCGCGGAATGTTGGCAATGCCGAACGTGCCGCCCGTCAACTGCTCCTCGTTGCGCATCACGAGGTAGACAAGGACGTTGAAACCAAGCGTGGCGAACGCCAGGTAATGGTGCTGGACGCGCAACGCCGGAAACCCGAGAATCAGGCCGACGACGAAGCACGCGACCGCCGCGACCGGAAGCACCAGCCAGAACGAGACGCCCAACTTCGTCGTCAGGATCGCCGCGATATACGCACCGATGCCGTAGAACGCCGCCTGACCTATCGACATCTGCCCCGCATAGCCGACGATCAGATTGAGCCCGAAGGCTGCCATCAGGTAGACGCAGAGCAGCGTCATCAGGTAGATACCGTAGTTCTTCAGGAACGGCGGCAACAGCGCGATAAGAACGAGTCCGATCGCAAGCGCAATTTGCTGGGACTTGTTCATACCTTGCGCTCCTCGGTCTTGCCCAGCAATCCTTCGGGCTTGAAGATGATCACCACCAGGAATAGCATCAGCGCGACGCCTTCTTTGTAAGCAGGGGACACGTAGGCCCCCATCAGATTCTCGAGCACACCGACGAGAACACCTCCCAGCAGCGCACCGCGCGTCTGGTTGAAGCCGCCGATGATCGCTGCATAGAAGGCCTTCAGTCCGATCGACTCACCCATGTCGAACTTCGCCAGATAGGTTGGCGTGACCAGCAGGGCGGCAACCACGGCAAGGACCGCATTGATGAGAAATGTGTAGAGGACCATTCTCTTCACATTGATGCCGAGTACCTTGGCGGCATCCGTGTTCTGGGCGACGGCTTGCATCGCGCGCCCGGTCACCGTGCGGTTGAGGAACATCTGCAAGCCGATGACGATAAGGCCGGCGATCAGCAGCGTCCCCACATCGGCGTAGGAAATCTTGATCGATCCCAGCGCGAGCAACCCGTCGGGGAACGGGCTCGGAAACGGCTCGGCCTGCGCGGTAATGCCGGCTTTCACCACTTGCTTAAGGCCGATCGACAGGCCTAGCGTCGCGATGACGAGCGGAATCACGCCATGGCGGATCAGTGGATCGACGATCGCCACTTTGAACGTGTAACCGAGGAGCAGCATGGCGACCAGGCACGTCAGCAGGAAGGCTAGCCATAACGGAGTGCCCGCCGTGCCCATGAAAAACAGCATGACGAAGGCAGGTACCATCACAAATTCGCCTTGGGCGAAGTTGATCGTTCCGGATGCCTGCCACAAGAGTGTGAAGCCGAGCGCTGCGAGCGCGTAGATCGCGCCGATTGCAGTGCCCGATACGATCAGCTGTATCAGTTCGCCCACGTTGATTCCTCCTTGTGCACGGATGTAGTCAGTTGTTTGTTTTTCATGCCAGCATTGCGACGGCGCGCAACTCATCCGGCGTCGCCTTGCCAAAGCCAAAAAATTCCAGGTAAAGCGGAATCTGCTCGAACAGCATGTCGGTTCCCACCTGGATCTGGCAACCACGCTCCCTGGCAGCGCGTAGCAGCGGCGTGATTTCTTGCTTCATCACGACTTCGCCGACAAAAGTGCGCGCGGACAGGCGCCCAACGTCCAGCGGTAGCGGATCGCCCTGATTCATACCCAACGGCGTGGCATTGACGACCACGTCGAAACCTGCAGGATCGTTGGAGTCGGTGCGTACGTCGATCTTGGGGTAGTGCTCGCGAAGTCGTACGGCGAGTGAGTCGGCGCCGGCTGCTTGCGCGTCGAAAAGCGAAATTGCGACGGAGCCAGCACCAGCAAGTGCTGCCGCGATCGCCGAGCCGACGCCACCCGTGCCGACGACCAGGCAGCGGGCTCCGTTGAAGCGAACGCCCTTGCGTTCAGCGCCCCGGACGAACCCCGCGCCGTCGAATAGGTCGCCGAGCAGGGACCCGTCAGGCCGTCGCAGGACCGCGTTGCAGGAACCCGCGATGCGAACCGCAGTTGTGCACTCTTGCACGAGTCCCACCGTGGTCACCTTATGCGGCATAGTCACCAACGCGCCGCGAATATTGGTGAACTGGAACACTGCTTTCAGCACCGCGGCATAGTCCGCGCTGCGGACGCCCATGGGGACCACAACCGCGTCGATACCGGTGCTTTCGAAATACGGGTTGTAGATCATCGGCGACTTGGCCGGCGCGATCGGATCGCCGAAATGCGCGATCAATGTTGTCGTACCGCGAATCACGGCTGGTTGCCCCGGTCATCCACCAGCAGGGTGTTCGTCGACGCCAACGCCAACTCCTCCGAATGTTCGATTATCGAACCATTGTGCGATTGTTGATCAGATTATGGGTTGGCCGGTGGGTTGTCAAGTGCGATCATCGAAAAACTGTGCGATATTCGACCAATCGAGCACTGACCACCAGCAGGCGGAACCGTGCTCGCCGGGCGAAGCCACGCGATTTAGCCTAGCGCATGAAGTTGTTGTACGCCCAGAGCAGGATCAGCGCGCCGATGATCGAGAAGACCCAACCGGCGGGGTGAAATTTGCCATCCGGCGATTTGAAGATCAGGCTGCTGATGAATCCGCCGAGGACCGAGCCGCCAATGCCCAGCGCCGTGGTGAGCAGAAATCCGAGCTTGTCTACGCCCGGCATGATGGCCCGTGCAATCCAGCCGACGATGAATCCGACAATGATTGTGCCGATGATTCCGAAAATGCCCATGCGTTGCGCTCCTCTACCATGGTTTGCATTGCGTGGATCCTCTTGTCGGCGATCCCACGCTCGTTTCGCCGGTGGCTGCGGCGAGACAATGCTAGCACGGCTCACCCATCATGGCGGGGCGTAAGTGATGGTCATCGCCGGGCGACTAAGTGCATTGCAACTTTGATCCGCAGGAGGCTCATGAGTCTATCTTGGAAGTCCATGCTCGCCGCCGCGACACTCTGTTCGCTGCCGGCGATTTCATTGGCCGAGTGCCGGGCGGCGAGCCCGCAACAGACGGTCGCGTTGATCGAACTCTATACGTCTGAAGGCTGCAGCAGTTGTCCTCCTGCCGACCGCTGGCTGTCGCACCTGAAGTCACGACCGGAATCCGCGGTGGCGCTGTCGTTTCATGTCGACTACTGGGATCGCCTCGGATGGAAGGATCGCTTCGCCGATGCGAGCTTTACCGCGCGGCAGTACGAACAGATGCGGCGGCAAAGCGCCGAGTTCGTCTACACCCCGCAAGTTCTGGTACAGGGTCGCGATTCCCGATGGGGCACGGGCGCCGAGGTCGCCGCGATCGCCGCGATCAACGCAAAACCCGCGCGAGCTCAGATCGAATTGGCGGCGAATCCGCTCGCGGACAAGGCGACGATCGACGTCCATGTAACGGTGCCGGATATGCGCTTGCGTACCAACGCCAGGATCGCAGTGGCATTGGTGCAGGACGGCCTCGTCAGTAATGTCAAAGCAGGCGAGAACGCGGGGGAGCGGCTGGAACATGACCACGTCGTGCGCCAGTGGCGCGGCGGATTGTTGCTGAACGCTACAGGTGAGTTGCGTGATCGGCTCACGTTCGTGTTGCCACAGGAGCAAAGCCCGCTTTCAATCGTCGCGTTCGCCGAAGATGCGATGAGTGGCGACGTCCTGCAGGTGCTCGCGCTGCCGATGTGCGTGACAAAGTAAGATCGAACTGGTGCACGAATCGGTGCGTCGATGACCTTGGCATTGCACTGCATCATTGCGTTGTAACCGCAGGCAACGCGAGTCGCGCCTAGGCTTCGCGATATGGCAACGCATGCCTTGGTGTTGCGTGCGCTGCATTTGCTTGCCTTTCCTTGCGGGTTTCCCGTAAGCTTCCCGGAATTGCGTAGTGGCTTGGGGTTTTAAAGACGGAGTTCACGCACTCGATTAGCGCGTTTTGCCGTCGCCAGGTTGCCGAAATTTCTGTACGCGTAATCTTCAGGAGGAGGAAAGATGAGCACAGCCAGTCGGCCGGTAACGCCAGCGCACGCCCCGCTTAGTTCCAGGAGCGAAGAACGGCGGGTGATATTCGCCTCATCGCTCGGCACCGTCTTCGAATGGTACGATTTTTACCTCTACGGTTCGCTCGCGGCAATCATTGCCAAACAGTTCTTCTCCGGCGTCAATCCCACCGCAGCCTACATCTTTGCGCTCCTCGCATTTGCGGCTGGCTTCGCAGTTCGACCGTTCGGGGCGTTGTTGTTTGGTCGACTCGGCGACCTGGTGGGTCGCAAATACACGTTCCTGATCACGATCCTGATTATGGGTACGTCTACCTTCGTAGTCGGCCTTCTGCCAAGCTATGCATCGATCGGCATCGCCGCGCCGATTATCCTGATCGGACTGCGATTACTGCAGGGTCTCGCGCTCGGGGGTGAATACGGTGGCGCCGCTACTTATGTTGCCGAACACGCGGCGCCTGGACGGCGCGGCTACGATACTTCCTGGATCCAGACCACGGCGACAGTCGGCCTGCTGCTCTCGCTGATCGTCATCTTGATCTGTCGGGAGACGATGGGCGCGCAGTTCGATGATTGGGGCTGGCGTATTCCATTTCTAGTGTCGCTCGTATTGCTGATTTTCTCGATATATATCCGCCTGAAGCTGAGTGAATCGCCGATATTCCAGCGCATGAAGGCTGAAGGCAAGGGATCAAAGGCGCCGCTCAGCGACGCTTTCGGCCAGTGGAGCAACCTGAAGATTGTCATTCTCGCGCTGCTCGGATTGACCGCGGGCCAGGCTGTTGTTTGGTATACCGGTCAATTTTACGCGCTGTTCTTTCTAACTCAGACGCTCAAGGTCGATGCTGTTACTGCTAACATACTGATCGCCATTGCGCTCATCGTCGGGACGCCGTTCTTCATTGTCTTTGGCTCGTTGTCTGACAGGATAGGCCGCAAGCCAATAATCATGGCCGGGTGCCTGATTGCGGCGCTCACCTATTTTCCAATCTTTCATGCGTTGACGCATTTCATCAGCCCCGCGCTTGAGGCCGCGCAGGCAAAGTCGCCAGTAACCGTGATCGCCGATCCCAACGCGTGCTCGTTCCAGTTCAATCCCGTCGGAACCGCAAAGTTCACCACGTCCTGCGATATTGCCAAGGGTTTTCTTGCGCGCGGCTCGGTAAGCTACTCGAATGAGCCGGCGCCGGCCGGCACTGTCGCAAAGATAAAAGTTGGCGACAAGGTTATCGACAGCTTCGAGGCAACCGGATTGCCCGCGGATCAACTCAAGGCCAAGACCGACGCCTTTAATAAGGCGATGGGTGACGCGGCCAAGGAAGCTGGATATCCGTCGAAGGCAGATCCTGCGGCAGCCAACTATCCGATGGCGGTGCTGATGCTGGTGATTTTGGTTATCTACGTCACCATGGTCTATGGACCCATCGCCGCCATGCTGGTTGAGATGTTTCCAACACGGATTCGATACACGTCGATGTCACTGCCATATCACATCGGTAACGGCTGGTTTGGCGGATTTCTTCCGCCGGTGGCATTTGCGATGGTCGCCGCTAACGGAAACATATTTTACGGGCTCTGGTATCCAATCGTAGTTGCTGCGATGACTTTCGTCATCGGCACCCTGTTCGTGCGAGAGACACTGGGCGCGGATCTCGAAAAAGGGTAAACCCTTAAGAGTTGCATGCGCGAACTCGATGTATAAAGCCCCGGCAGAGCCGGGGCTTTTTTTCGGTGTGCCGAGCATGTTTGACAGCTTGGAGGTGCGCGTCCTCTACCCAACCTGATGGTGGTGAAGGGTTAGCGAAGCGCAAGGGCGTTACCGCGAGGCAGGTCTGAAGGCAGCGTGGAGCAAAGCCACGACCTGACGAACAGAAACCAGATATGAGGCCTACCCGTCTGGACGAGCGGACTGATGATTGCGAAGTCCATAGCCATCGAGAGGCGGGGTGGTAGATCTGGCGGGTGTGTGGTGAAGGCGATCAAGCTTACCTCGGGAGATCTGCACGGTTGTCCGGAAGTTTGGGCTGAGGATGTCGCAAGGCATGCTGAACGCAATGCAGAAGTCAGCAGAAGGCGAAGTAGGTAAGAGGCAGGCAAGCTAGTGAGGCACTCCGCAGCAGAAAGGTGGACAGAACAGATAGGCCGCGCCGCAACGTCTCAACCGAAGGCCTGAACGGTGCCCGCGAGGGCTTGAAAGGCCACGCGAGTAGGACGCGTTTCTCATGGACGACAAGCGGCAGAAAACCCAGGTTGAACTGGCCTTGGTCATGGAGTCGAAGGTGAAGCCCGGAGGCTCTCTGGTCGAGGGACCGAATCGCCCACGGCGGAGCATGGAAGCGAAAGCCTGGCGGAAGGGCAGTTAATGGTGCCTGCGAGCGCGAGAATCTGAAACGCGCGCTGGCACGGGTCAAGCGCAACCGAGGCAGCGCGGGAGTGGACCGGATGACGGTTGCAGAACTCTCGGCTATCTGAAAGTGCATTGGCCGAGATTCGCGACGGTTGCTGGCGGGGCAGTATCAACCGCAACCGCTCCGGCGCGTCGAGATCGACAAGCCCGGGGGACTGGACAAGCGAAAGCTGGGCATTCCCTGTGTGCTCGATCGCTTTATTCAACAAGCGACGCTGCAAGTGTTGGAACCGATCTTTGAGCCGATGTTCTCGGCCTTCAGTTACGGGTTCCGTCCGGGGCGCTCGGCGCATCAGGCCGTGGCGCTGGCGCAAGCTATATCGCCGAAGGCTATCGGTGGGTGGTCGATCTTGACTTGCAGAAATTCTTTGACCGAGTCAATCACGACATCTTGCTAAGCCGGGTGGCGAAGAAGGTGAGCGACAAGCGGATACTGGGACTCATTCGCCGGTATCTGCAGGCGGGCGTACTGATCAAGGATTGGTTGAAGCAACGTCCGAAGGCACCCCGCAAGGTGGTCCGCTTTCGCCATTGCTTTCCAATAGTCTGCTCACCGATTTGGATCAGAGTTAGAGCTTCGAGGCCACCGCTTCGTGCGTTATGCCGATGACGCGAACATCTACGTCAAAAGCGAGCATGCGGGGCAACGCGTGAAGGCAAGTATCACGCGCTATCTGGTCACTCGCTTGAAGCTCAAGGTCAATGAAGCGAAGAGCGCAGTGGCCCAACCCGGGCAGCGAAAATTTCTGGGCTTCAGCTTTACCCGGGCCAAAACCACGACGCAGAATTGCGCCGCAGGCGTTGGCGCGGTTTAAGCAACGAGCCGGGAACTGACCGCAAGGTGTCGGGATGGAGCGCCAGAAATCAGCTTGGTGGGCGCAGCGGAAACTGAACGAATTCGGTCGACGCTACCACTCGAGCCGAGGCGGACGGGGTGACCCGTGTGCGGACGCAAGCGGAGGTAGCGACAACGAGCTTGATGGAGGCCGTGGTGGAACGCGGCAACCTGATGCTCGCGTATCGGCGGGTGATCGAGAATCAGCGTGCGGCGGGCGTAGTTCAGCTGGCGGTGTCCGAACTCAAAGATCATCTGAACGCACTGCCGACGATACGGACCTGACTGCTGCGGCGGGGGAAGGCGACCCGCGTGACGCGGCCCCTACCCGATCCCCGTCGCTGGTGCCGGGTTATACTCGCCCCCGCCGTCGGTGGAGCAATACGATGAAAAGCACGATTCGCGATTGGGCACGACAACTCGGCCCCGGCTTGATCACCGGCGCCGCAGATGACGACCCGTCGGGCATCGCGACGTACTCGCAGGCCGGCGCGCAATTCGGACTGCTGACGCTGTGGTCGATCGTGTTTACGTATCCGCTGATGGTCGGCATTCAACTGGTCAGCGCGCGCATCGGGCGCGTTACCGGCCACGGGCTGGCATCCAACATCGGGCGCCACTTTCCGCGGCTGGTCCTGTACTCGATTGTCACGCTGCTCGTCGGCGCCAACACGATCAATATTGCGGCCGACATTGCGGCGATGGGAGAAGCACTGCGCTTGCTGATCGGCGGGCCGTCGCACGTCTACGTCGTTGCCTTCGGCACGGCCTGCCTGCTGCTGCAGGTGTTTCTAACCTACCAGCGCTACGTTCGCTATCTGAAATGGCTGACGCTGGCGCTGCTATCGTATGTAGTGCTGGTGTTCACGGTCAACATTCCCTGGCGCGACGTCGTCGCGCATGCGGTGACGCCGCACTTCGCGCTCACGACGGAATACCTGACGGTCATCGTCGCCGTGTTTGGCACGACCATCAGCCCCTATCTGTTCTTCTGGCAGGCGTCGCAGGAAGTCGAGGACCTGGACGCCGACCCGAGTGCCGGCGCGCTCGCGCTCTCTCCCGACGGCGCCGACGCACACCTGCGGCGGATCAAGATCGATACCTACATTGGCATGGGCTTCTCGAACATCGTCGCGTTTTGCATCATCCTCGGCACTGCGGCAACGCTGCACGTCGCCGGGGTCACCGACATCCAGACGTCGGCGCAGGCGGCGGAGGCATTGCGGCCCCTCGCCGGACAATTCACGTTCCTGCTGTTTTCGCTGGGCATCATCGGCACGGGTCTGATCGCGGTGCCTGTACTCGCGGGATCGGCGGCGTACGCGGTGGCCGAAACCTTCGAATGGAAACGGGGGCTCGATCTCAAGTTGCTCGAGGCGCGCGAGTTCTATGCGATCATTGCGCTGGCCACGCTCGGCGGCGTGGCGCTCGACTTTTCGCCGATCGACCCGATCAAGGCGCTGTTCTGGTCAGCAGTGATCAACGGCGTCATCGCGGTGCCGATCATGGTCGTCATGATGCTGCTTGCCGATGACGCCAAGGTGATGGGCACCTTCACTGTCACGAGGCGGCTCAAGGCGCTTGGCTGGCTCGCGACGGGAACCATGGCTGCCGCGGTCGCCGCGATGTTCGCGACGTGGTGATTGCGGCGACTCGCGTGCAAACGCTGCGCACCGCGCAGCGGCCTCCTATCACCGGGCTCGCGAGGTTGCGATCGGGCTCGGCGACTGGTATTTCCCCGTCGATCCCACGCGTTGTGTGGGGCCCCTCGCCGGGCCTTCGCACGGCTAATTCACGATTTGCCGCAGTTCGCCACCCTTGTAGCGCGCGGCCATCTTCTCCAGCGGTACCGCTTTGATCTTTGATCCCATGCCGGCGCAGCCGAACTGCTGATAGCGCGCAACGCAGATCAATTTGGCCGCGGCCGTCGCCGGCTTCAGGTAATCGCGCGGGTCGAACTTCGACGGGTTCTCCTTCAGGAATTTGCGTATCGCCGCGGTCATCGCGAGCCGGATGTCGGTATCGATGTTTATCTTGCGCACGCCGTGCTTGATTCCTTCCTGGATCTCCTCGACCGGAACGCCGTAGGTCTCTTTCATGTCGCCGCCGTTCTCGCGAATGATCTGCAGCAGTTCCTGCGGCACCGAGGAGCTGCCGTGCATCACCAGGTGTGTGTTCGGGATCCGCGCGTGGATTTGCTTGATCCGATCGATCGCGAGGATATCGCCGGTAGGTTTGCGTGAAAACTTATACGCGCCGTGCGACTGGTGCCGATCGCGATCGCCAGCGCGTCGAGCTGGGTGCTCTTGACGAAGTCCGCCGCCTGGTCCGGGTCGGTTAGCAGCATTTCGCGGGTCATCGAGCCTTCCGCGCCGTGGCCGTCTTCCTTGTCGCCCTTCATCGTCTCGAGCGAGCCGAGGCATCCGAGTTCACCTTCGACGGTGACGCCCTTGACGTGCGCGGCGTCGACCACTTTCCGGGTGACGTCCAGATTGTAGGCGTAGTCGGCAATGGACTTGCCGTCCTCCCGCAACGACCCGTCCATCATGACGCTCGAAAAGCCCAGCCGCATCGCCGACGCGCAAACCTCGGGCGACTGCCCATGGTCCTGATGCATGACGATAGGAATGTTCGGATAGGTCTCAACCGCTGCTTCGATCAGGTGACGCAGGAACACTTCGCCCGCGTATTTGCGGGCGCCGGCGGAGGCCTGCATGATGACCGGACTATCGGTCTCCGCGGCGGCCGCCATGATGGCCTGCACCTGCTCCAGATTGTTGACATTGAACGCGGGCAAGCCGTAATCGTGCTCGGCGGCATGGTCGAGCAATTGGCGCATCGAGACTATGGGCATGACAACTCCTTCGGGCTGCTTAGCTTGATGGCAATCTTAACGCAGACCCGGGATGCCGTCAGCCGCGGCCGCCAACATCAATGCCTGGAGTGAAGCGAGGCCGGCTTACGTGCAGTCCTGATGCCTTGCCTGGCACGTCCGCAAAACTTCGTCGGGATCGCGCTTCCACCAGTTGTTCGCAGAAAAAATCTCTACTTCGTGCGGACCGCGATAGCCGGCGGCCTCCATCCAGCCGCGAATGCGCGGCAGGTCGATGACGCCGTCTCCCATCATCCCGCGGTCGAGCAACAAATCGGTGGTCGGCACCAGCCAGTCACAGATGTGATATGCCAGCAGGCGGTTCGCGTGTCCGCCCGCGCGTTCGATTTCACGTTTGAGGTTCGCATCCCACCAAATGTGGTACACATCAACCGCAATCCCGATTCCTGCGCCGAGTTCATCGCAAAGATCGTTCGCATGGGCCATGGTGTTGACGCATGCGCGGTCGGCCGCGTACATCGGATGCAGCGGCTCGATCGCCAACGGCATGCCGGCAGGATGCGCGTATTCGCGCAATTCGCCGATGCCGTCGCGGACCATTTCCCGCGCGCCGGCGAGATCCTTAGACGCTATCTTGCCATCACCGTCTTTGGGCAGCCCGCCGGCGACGAGCACGAGGCACGGCGCGCCAAGTTCCAGGGCTTCGTCGACGGCACGCCGATTGTCATCGAGCGCGGCACGGCGCCCTGCACGCTCAGCGGCTGGAAACATCCCGCCACGACAATAGCCGGACAGCCGCAGGCCTGCGTCGCGAATGCGTTGTGCAGCTTCCTTCAAGCCCGTCGCCGCGACTTGGTCGCGCCACGGCGCGATGTAGCGTATGCCATGGTGCGAACATCCGGCGACGATCTCGGGCAGCGACCATTGCTTACGCACGGTTGCGGTGTTGATCGAAAGCAGTTCCGAGTCCGGTGCGCTCATTGACGGCGACTTCGGTCGGCCCTGGGGCGCTCATCGCACTGCGCCGATGCCGTGGAATTGGAGCAAGGTCCCCATGCGTGCACAAGCGAGATCGGGATCGCGCAGCACACCGGCGACGTCGGCAAGCCGGAACAACTCGACCAGGTGCATCAGGCTGCGTGCGCTTTGCTGGCCGCCGACCATGACGAAGTGTTGCTGGTGCGCCATTGAGCCAGGCGAGGAAGACGACGCCGGTCTTGTAGAAGCGCGTCGGCGCACGAAATACGTGGCGGGACAACGGCACGGTGGGCGCGAGAATCTCATCGAATCTGTTGCGATCGCCTGCGGCGAGTGCGCGCAAGCGCTGCCGCGGCCGCGGGCGCGATCGGATCGAAAATGCCGAGCAGCGCATCCGAATAACCGAACTCGTCGCCGGCGATCAGTTCTGCAAAGTTGAAATCATCCCCGGTGTACATCCGCACGCGCAGCGGCAGGCGGCGCCGCATGGCGACTTCCTTGTCCTTGTTGAGCAGCGAGATCTTGATGCCGTCGACTTTGGCGACGTGCGACTGGATGACTGAAAGGCAGACATCCATCGCGCGATCGACGTCGGCATGTCCCCAGTAGCCAGCCAGCGCCGGATCGAACATGTCGCCGAGCCAGTGCAGGATGACGGGTGCGCGCACTTGGGACAGGATGCGACCGTAGACCCGCACATAGTCATCGGGCGACTTCGCGCAGGCGGCAAGCGCGCGACTGGCCATCAGGATGATGTTTCCACCACGGCTTTCGATCGCTTCGCACTGGAGCTCATACGCGGCGATGACGTTGTCGATGGTGGTGCTGGCGCGCGGCTCGAGGTGATCGGTGCCCGCCCCGCAGGCGATCGCCGACCCAGGCGTGGCGCGGGCAAGCGCGAGGGAGCGGTCGATCAACTCGAGCGAGGTCGGCCAGTCGAGTCCCATGCCGCGTTGTGCGGTGTCCATTGCTTCGGCGACGCCGAAGCCGAGCGACCACAGATAAGCCCGGTAGGCGAGCGTGGTGTCCCAGTCGACTGCGGACTGCAACCACGGATCGGCGGGCGCGAATGGATCGGCGACGACGTGGGCTGCGGCATAGGCGACACGATTGAGCCGCACGCCGGTCGCAGGCATCGCCCACGCGTGTGGGCCGTGCAGCGTGTATTCGTGCAACGTCGCATCCGACGCGGGGAAGATGTGATCCGCGGCACGGTTCACGCTTCCAGCGGCGCGACGTCCAGCCATCTTCGCTGGGCCCAGCTGCGCAGGCCGAGTTCGGCGAGCTGCACGCCTTTGGCGCCTTCCAGCAGCCCCCAGCGAAACGGGCCGCCGTGACAGGTGGCGGATGAACAGTTCCCACTCGACCTTGAACGCGTTGTCGTAAACCACGTTGTTCGGGACCTTCTGCCACGTTCCGAGAAAGTCGATCGTCTGCGGTACGTCCGGATTCCACACGGGCTTCGGCGTGTTCACGCGCGCCTGGGTCCAGCATTCGGTGAGGCCCGCAACCGCGGAGCCCAATGTTCCGTCGACGTGGAAGGTCGCGAGATCGTCCCGCCGCACGCGCGTAGTCCAGGAGCTGTTGATTTGCGCGATCACCGGCCCGTGCGAGCCTGCGAGCTCGAATGTGGCATACGCCGCGTCATCGGCTGTCGCGACGTACTCGCGTCCCTGCTCGTCCCACCGCTTCGGAATGTGCGTTGCGCCGAGACAACTCACGCCCGTGACCTCGCCGAAGAGATTGTCCAGCACGTAGCGCCAATGGCACAGCATGTCGACGATGATGCCGCCGTCGTCCTCCTTGCGGTAATTCCACGACGGCCGCTGCGCCGGCTGCCAGTCACCTTCGAACACCCAGTAGCCGAATTCGCCTCGGACTGACAGGATCCGGCCGAAAAACCCGGAGTCGATCAGCATCTTAATCTTTAGCAGGCCGGGCAGCCACAACTTGTCCTGCACCACTCCATGCTTGACACCTGCAACCTTGGCCGCCTCGTAAATTGCCAGCGCCTCGGAGAGCGTCGGTGCGACCGGCTTTTCGGTGTAGATGTGTTTGCCTGCTGCGATTGCCTGCAAGATCAGTTGTGGCCTCAGTCCAGTCGAAGCCGAGTCGAAATAAACGGTGTCGGCCTTGTCGGCGAGTGCTGCCGCAAGGTCCGTGGACCAGCGTGACAGCCCGTTGGCCTTGGCCAGGGCTTCGAGCTTGCCGGCGTTGCGACCGACTAGAATGGGATCGGGCATGACCCTTCGTCCATCGGCAAGGGCAACACCACCCTGCGCGCGGATGGCACAGATCGAACGCACCAGATGCTGGTTCGTTCCCATCCGTCCGGTCACGCCGTTCATGATGACTCCCAGGCGAATCGTTTCCAAAACTTGCTCCTTTGTGGCGATCAGTCGATCGGGCGGTGATGGTTTTAGGCGACGAGCGAACGCAGCGAACCGGCGACGGCGGCCGTGACGCGTTTAACGGCGCGGTTGAATGCAGGAACGTAGAGCAACATCGTGAAAATCGTCACCGTGGCCAGCACCATGCAGATGGGCCGCGTAAAAAACGGGATGATGCTGCCGTCCGATAGCACGAGCCCGCGGCGCAGGCTCTTGTCGAGCAGGCTGCCCAAGACCAGTCCCAGCACGAAAGGCGCCATCGGGTAACCCTTGCGCCGCAGGAAGAATGCACCCACCCCGACGGTGAGCATCGAGTAGACGTCGAACAAGCGCGACTGGGTGGCGAATGCGCCGACGGTGGCGAGCAGGAAGATGATCGGCATCAGTACGTTGCGCTTAATGCGCAGCACATAGAGCAAAGGACGGACGAGAAACAGCCCGAAGATCAAGATGCAGACGGTGGCGAGCGTGGTCATGGCGACGACGTGGTACACGAACTGCGGATGTTCGACCATCAGCATGGGGCCGGGCTGAATCCCGTGCAGGATCATCGCCGCCAGCAGGACCGCCGAAGGCGCAGATCCTGGAATACCCAACGCAAGCGCGGGAATGATGTGCCCGGGAATCGACGACA
The DNA here is from genome assembly GCA_963732105.1 of uncultured beta proteobacterium. Lineage (GTDB taxonomy): Bacteria > Pseudomonadota > Gammaproteobacteria > Burkholderiales > Casimicrobiaceae > PALSA-1003. The sequence goes on along the minus strand of CAVSYL010000010.1, from coordinate 67,802 downwards.
TGTCACCGGTTTCCGCGGCCATCAAGCCGTCGATCGAACCCTTGCCGAACAGATGACGCTCCTTGCTTGTCGCTTTTGCGGCCGCGTAAGACATCCATGCGCCGGAATCCTCACCCACGCCGGGCAGCAGGCCCGTCAACACGCCGATCGCACCGGAGCGCAGCACCGTGCGCCAATACTGCGCGACTTCGCGGAAGCGCGGCAGGATCGAATCGCGAAGCTCGACGAGCTTGCGTTCCACCGGGTCCGCCAGCGTGGTGAGCACCTCGGCGAATCCAAAAGCGCCGACGAGTGCGGGAATCAGCGCGATCCCCCCGGACAGTTCGTGCACGCCGAACGTGAAACGATCGTGCGCATACAGACCCTCCTGGCCAATTTGCGCCACGAACAGTCCCAATGCACCCATCAGCCAACCCTTCAACGGATCGTTTCCGACGAGGCTGCCGGACATCGTCACGCCGAACAGCGCCAGCCAGAAGAACTCGTACGCGCCGAAAGAAAGGGCGACTTCCGCGAGTGTCGGAGTGAACGCCGCCAGGCACAGCACGCCGAAGAGCGTCCCGCAAAATGCGCCCGACGTCGCGATGCCGATAGCGCGGCCCGCTTCGCCGCGCAACGCCAGCGCATAGCCGTCGGCGCAGGACGCAGCATTGGCGGCGGTGCCCGGAATGTTCAACAGGATGGCCGAACGCGAACCGCCGTATAGCGTCCCGACATACGAACAGATGAGGATCAGTATTGCGTCGTTGGCGGGCAACTTGATCGTAAGCGTGGTCAGCAGTGCGATGCACAGCGTGGCGGAAAGCCCCGGCATGCAGCCGACGATGATGCCAAGCAGCGCCCCGCCGAGCCCGTACGCAAGCGACAACGGATTGAGAAAGCTGAGATAGGCCTGGCCGAGCGATTCGAGACCTTGCAGCAAGACGGCTCCCGAAGTGCCTGCTAGTCGCGCGGTTACGGAAGGCGCACCAGGAAAAACTCCTGGAACACGAGAGTGATGGCGAGACCCGCGCCGAGGCCGATGACCACGGCCGTTGCAAAGCCACGAACGACCTGATTCGTCGGCACGGCGTTGCGGGTACTGCAGAATCGAAATCGTCGCCGACACGAAGATGGCCGCTGCGAGCCAGAACGGCAGTCCATGGCCGACGAGGCCGATCCCGAAAGTCAGGCAAAGGCCCAGCACGATCAGAAGACGCTTGCGCTCGCCGTCGGACATCGGTGTCGCGCGAGGGACCTGCGGGTCCAACGCGCCTTGCCGCCAGGCACGGAGCAACAGCAGTGAGCCGAAGAAGATGAGTGCGAGGCCGAGCAATCCCGGCAGCAGCCCGGGAACGGTATACGGATTGACGTCCTGATTTTCCAGGCGATCCATGCGCCACGAGGCGATGGCCACCGCGACACCGAACGCGATCCAGATCAGGGCTGCGATGAAATCCGAATGCGGCGCCGCTGGGTGCGCAATGTGGTGCGGCGCGCCATCTGCGTCGGGCTCCTGTTGCGAGGTTTGCATGGTCAAGGACGCATCCCTTCCGGCCACCGCGCTGGAAGGGATAACGCGGTCCCGACGCTAGGGTCTGGGAATGCCGACCGTGTCCGGCGATACCTTCGCCTTGTGGCTGTCGAACAGCAGCCAAGCGTTGGCCTGCACCGCCGGGAATACGGCCTTTTGTGCTTCCGCGCCATACAGCGGCGCGAACAACGCACCGCGGCTCTGCGCGTATTTCTTCAGCGCCTCGCTCTTGGCGATGGTGGAAACCCAGGCCTTGGTCAACGTTTCGATGACGTCGTCCGGCACGCCTTTCGGGATGAAGATGCCGAAATAGTTGGCGGGTGCCGAGAACCCCGGAATGACGGAGGACAACGGAGGAATCGTGCCGAAGCCCTCGAGTTCCAGCGGCTTGTCACTGACCGTCGCGAGCGGGCGCAAACGCTTGCCGCGAATCATGTCGGCCTGCTCGACCGCGAGCTGCGTGGTGACTTCGGTCTCTCCGGAGACCGTCGACAACGACCGCGGGGTTGCCGCCGTCGTACGTCACATGCTTGTAGGTGACTCCCGTAACCTTGGCGATCGCCTCCATCGCGGTGTGGCCCGCGGACGTCACACCTGCCGTCGCGACCGATATCTGCCCCGGCTTGGCCTTCATCGCATCGAGCAGTTCCTTTACGGTCTTGTACGGCGAGTTTGCGTTGACGCTGATCACCTGCACGTTGGCCACGTTGAGGAACAGATTCCAGTCCGTGATTCGCGTCGTGAGCAGCCCGAGCGTTTCGTATGCGCCAAGATCCTGCGCGGCGCCAGCGGTCCAGGTGTAGCCGTCCTTCGGTGCGTCGAGCGCGCTCTTGGTGCCAATAGAACCGGACGCGCCGGGCTGGTTGATGATGACGATTTTTTGCCCGAGCACGGGCTCGAGTTCCGCCGCGGTGGCGCGCGTGACCTGATCGGTCGAGCCGCCGGCCGCCCAGGGGACGATGAGATTGATCGGTCGCGTGGGTTTCCATTCGGCGGCCGTCGCCGGCATTGCGGCGCCGACGCCGGCGGCAAGTGCCACGAGCACAATCAGGGTGCGGATACGGGTGTGATTCATGCAATCCTCCGGATGAGACGAGTGGGCGTCGAGTTCGGCGCGGGGGGATCTCGGTCGTCCCTTGCTTCCACGCCTCGACGCGTTGTAATGAAATACTCAAGCTATGATAAAGCATGCGCTAGTTCTTCACAGGGCCTCGCGCTGCGGCCTCCTACTGCCAATGCGCAACACACGCACTACGTGTCGGCCGCTTTGCGTCGACTCGGAACCCGCGATCCCCCTGCTTCGCGGGGGCCCCTCGCTGCGGCCTCGCGCCGCTACCGGTGCTCGCCGACGCGCACGATCTTGAGTGCGTTGGTGCCGCCGGACTTGCCCATGGGCTCGCCGATCGTCAGTACGACGAGGTCGCCGCGCTGCACCTGGCCCTGCTCAAGCAACAGATCTTCGGCCGCTCGCAGCACACCCTCGCGATCGCTGCTTTGCTCGAGGTAGAGTGGGCGGACGTTGCGGTAGAGCGCCATCTTGCGTTGCGAAGAAATGTCCGGCGTCAGCGCGAAGATCGGACAGCCGCAGTTGTGACGTGACATCCACAGGGCGGTCGAGCCCGACTGCGTGAGCGCGGCAATCGCCTTGACCCGAAGATGGAAGGCGGCGAAGAGCGCGGCCATGGCGATCGACTGATCGATGCGCGTGAACGTACGGTCCAGAAAGTCGCGGTCGAGCTCGACGGTGTTGGATTTTTCGGCTTCGAGGCAGATCTGGCTCATGGCCTCGATCGTTTCCACGGGAAACCGCCCCGCCGCGGTTTCGGCCGAGAGCATGACGGCGTCGGTGCCGTCCAGCACAGCGTTGGCAACATCGGAAACCTCGGCGCGCGTCGGTACCGGATTACTGATCATCGATTCCATCATCTGCGTGGCCGTGATCGTCAGCTTGTTGTGCTCCCGTGCAAGCTTGATCATCCGCTTCTGCAGCGCAGGCACGGTCGCGTTGCCGACTTCGATCGCGAGGTCCCCACGCGCGACCATGATGCCGTCCGACGCGTCGATGATTTCCTCGAGCGCCGTGATCGCCTCGACGCGTTCGATCTTCGCGATCAGCAACGCCTTGCCATTGGCAGCGCGCAGCAATTGGCGCGCCATGTACATATCTTCCTTGTTCTTGGGAAACGACACTGCGACGTAGTCGGCGTCGATGGACACCGCAGTCTTGATGTCGTCCATGTCTTTCGCGGTAAGTGCCGGTGCGGTGAGACCGCCGCCCAGACGATTGATGCCCTTATTGTTCGACAGCACCCCGCCGACCTCGACGTGCGTCGTGATGGCGTTGCCGTGGACCGAGTCCACGCGCAACCGGATCAAGCCGTCGTTGAGCAGCAGCACCACGCCAGCCGAGACATCACGCGGCAGCTCCTTGTAGTCGAGGCCGACGCGCTCGACGTTGCCGAGCTCGCAGTCGGCGTCGAGCACGAATGTCGCACCCGGCTGCAGCATCACCTTGCCGTCGGCGAACTTGCCGACGCGGATCTTCGGCCCCTGCAGGTCGGCCATGATCGCTACGGTGCGTCCGAGTTTGTGCGCGACCTCGCGCACGATCCGCGCCCGCTCCTCGTGGTCGCCGGCGACGCCGTGCGAGAAGTTCAGACGGACGACGTCGAGGCCGGCGGCGATCATGCGGGTAAGAATCTCGGGCGTATTGCTTGCCGGCCCGAGCGTGGCGACGATTTTGGTGGAGCGCTGCATGGAGACTCCTGGGTTGGCGAGGTGGCGCTATCCGGTGGCGCCCGTTTCAAGAATCGCGACAGCCGGCAACGTCTTGCCTTCGAGAAACTCGAGGAACGCGCCGCCCGCGGTGGAGATATAGTCGATGCGGCCCGCGACGCCGAACTTGTTGATCGCGGCAATCGTGTCGCCGCCGCCCGCAATCGAGAATGCGGGCGATGCCGCGATCGCGTTCGCCAGTGTCTTGGTGCCGCCCGCAAAGGCGTCGAACTCGAAGACCCCTACCGGTCCATTCCACACGATCGTACCCGCTTTGGCAATGATGGCCTCGAGTGCCAGCACGGTCTGCGGTCCGATATCGAGAATCAGATCGTCGGGCTGCACATCCTCGATAGCTTTCAATGTCGGCGTCGCGGTGGCTGAGAACTCGCTGGCGACTACGGCATCGATAGGCACGGGAACCTTGCCGGGAAAGCGATCGAGAATGGCCTTGGCTTGGCCCACAAGGTCGGGCTCGGCCAGCGATCTCCCTATGTGGCCGCCGGCCGCAAGGATGAATGTGTTGGCGATGCCGCCGCCGACGATCAATGTGTCGACGACCGACGCGAGGTGCATCAACACGGAAAGCTTGGTCGAAACCTTGGCACCCCCGACGATCGCCACCAGCGGACGCGCGGGGTGCGCCAGCGCCTTGCCGAGCGCGTCGAGCTCCGACGCCAGCAACGGGCCCGCGCACGTCACGGGTGCATAGCGGGCGATGCCATGGGTCGTCGCTTCCGCGCGATGCGCGGTGCCGAAGGCATCGTTGACATAGACGTCGCACAGCGTGGCCATCTTTCGCGCGAGCGCATCGTCGTTCTTCTTCTCGCCGACATTGAATCGGCAGTTCTCGAGCAGAACGACGTCGCCGGCGGTAAGCGCCGCGTGCCACGCACCACCACCGACCCAGTCGCGGATAAGTGGGACATCGCGGCCGAGCAGCGCGCCAAGGCGTGCCGCGACGGGGGCGAGCGAATCGGCCGCGCTGAACATACCCTCGCTGGGTCGGCCCAGATGCGAGGTGACCATCACCGCGCCGCCGCGCGCAAGCGCATCGCGGATGCCCGGGACCGAAGCGCGAATGCGCGTGTCGTCGGTGATCGCGCCTGCGCCATCTTGCGGCACGTTCAGGTCGGCGCGCAGGAACACGCGCTTGCCGCGCACGTCGACCTGCTCGAGTCGCTTGAAGTTCATGTCGCCGCCGCGCCTTGGATCCCTGTCATGCGAATCATATGGCCGGAATCATATGGACGTCGTGATCTTCGCCATCGAGCCCTCGCCATCGACGGCCATCAATCGGATTGTCCGCGCGCGCGATCGGTGGCACGACGATGCCATCGGCATTCACGCCCGACGTGCGCTCGTCGCTTGCGCGTTCCGGCTGCGCAATGCGTTCAGCACGTCGATGATGCGACTCGCGGTGGTGACGAATAAAAACGGGAACACCGCGTGAATCATTGCTGCGATGCCGCCGAACGTCATCCGCACACCGAAACCCAGCGCGAACCGGAAATGTTCACCGTAGGTCTCGCCCACGGAAGCGGGATGCGCAGTGAACGGGTTCATGGTCAAGTCGCGTTCATCAGTGCGACGGTGGTGTCCAGCATCCGGTTGGAGAATCCCCATTCGTTGTCGTACCAGCTCGACACCTTGACGAGCCGCCCGGATACCTTGGTCAGCGTGGCGTCGAACGTCGACGAAGCCGGGTCGTGATTGAAATCCACCGACACGAGCGGTGCGGTGTTGTAGTTCAACACCTCGGCGAGCGGTCCGTTCTCGGACGCGTCCTTCATGATCGCGTTGACTTCCTCCACCGTCGTGTCGCGGGCCGCGATGAAACACAGGTCGACGACCGAGACGTTGATCGTCGGCACGCGGATCGCGTAGCCATCGAGCTTGCCGTTCAGTTCGGGGAGGACCAGACCGACCGCCGCGGCGGCGCCGGTCTTCGTCGGGATCATGCTCATCGTCGCCGAGCGCGAGCGGCGCAGGTCCTCATGATAGACGTCGGTCAGTACCTGGTCGTTGGTGTAGGCGTGAACGGTGGTCATCAGCCCCGACACGACGCCGATCCTGTCGTGCAACGGCTTGACCAGAGGCGCCAGACAGTTGGTCGTGCAAGACGCGTTGGAAATCACGGTGTGGGCGGCCTTGAGCGTGTGATGGTTGACGCCGTAGACGATCGTGGCATCGACATCCTTGCCGCCCGGTGCCGAGATGATCACCTTTTTGGCACCGCCTTTGATGTGCGCCGACGCCTTCTCCTTGGTCGTGAACAGGCCCGTGCACTCGAGGACGACGTCTACGCCCAGCGTCCCCCACGGCAATTCGGCGGGATTGCGGTGCGCGAATACTTTGATGCGATCGCCGTTGACGACCATCGCGTCGCCGTCGACCGCGACTTTTCCGGGAAACCTGCCGTGGACCGTGTCGTGGCGGGTCAGGTGCGCGTTGGTCTCAGGGCTGCCCAGGTCGTTGAGCGCGACGATCGACAGATCGTGTTTGGGTTGTCCACTGAGCCCCTCTTCGTAATGTGCGCGCAGGATGTTGCGGCCGATGCGGCCGTAGCCATTGATGGCAACTTTGATGGTCATGCACGATCTCCAGAGTGACTCGCGGCGGGGAGCGCCCGATGCGAGGTGTTACGCCGATGTCCCGAAATCAAGTAGACATCGGAGTGGTTTAGAAGGACTTGTCTCACCGTCGCGACGACATTCTCGACGGTGAACCCGAAATGCTTGAACAAAACACCCCCCGGTGCCGACTCGCCGAACCGGTCGATGCCGACCACGGCGCCGCGGCGGTCGTCGACAGCGCCCACGTACTTGCGCCAGAAGTCGGTAATCCCGGCCTCGACCGCTACGCGCGGCACGCCATGCGGCAGCACGCTTGTCCGCCACGCTGCGTCCTGGCGATCGAACACGTTCGTGCAAGGCATGGATACCACCCGCACGGAGACCCCGTCTTCCGCCAGCGACTTTTGTGCGCCCATGGCAAGCGCTACTTCCGAGCCGGTTGCGATGATGACGGCCTTGGCCCCAGGCGCATCGGATAGCACGTAGCCGCCACGACGGATCGCCGCGATCTGCTCAGAGGTGCGGGCATTGAACGGCACGTTCTGACGGGTGAACAGCAGGCAGGTCGGTCCGTCGTTTCGCTCGATCGCGGCAATCCACGCGAGCGCGGATTCGACGGTGTCGCACGGACGCCAGACGTCGAGGTTGGGAATGAGGCGAAGGCTGGACGCATGTTCCACGGACTGGTGCGTGGGGCCGTCCTCGCCAAGGCCGATCGAGTCGTGCGTGTAGACCGAAATCGACCGCAATCTCATGAGCGCTGCCATGCGCAGCGCATTGCGGGCATAGTCCGAAAAAGTCAGAAACGTCCCGACGTACGGGATGAATCCGCCGTGGAGCGCGAGGCCATTCGCGATCGCGCTCATCGCGAATTCACGCACGCCGAAATTGATGTAATTGCCTGCGGCGCGGGCAACGACCGGCTCGCTGCCCGACCAGTTGGTGAACACGGAACCCGTAAGGTCGGCCGAGCCGCCGATCAGCTCCGGCAGCATCGGCGCCAGCGCCTCGATCGCCTGCTGCGAAGCCTTACGTGTGGCAACGGTCTCGGCTTTTTCGTTTTGTTTTTGCACGAAGGCGAGAGCGCGTTCGTGGAAACCTCGCGGCAGCGTATTCGCGACGCGCCGCTCGAATTCGATGGCGAGTTCGGCATACGCTGCGCGGTACGCGGCGAAGCGGTTGTTCCAGTCCTGTTCCCGCGCCGCGCCGGCGGCCACTGCGCTCCATCCGTCGTAGACAGGCTGCGGAATCTCGAAGGGAGGCGACGTCCAACCCAAAGCCTCGCGCGTCAATGCGACTTCCTTCTCGCCGAGCGCCTGCCCGTGCGCGAGATCGGTGCCCGCACGGTTGGGCGAACCCTTGCCAATGACTGTCTTGCAGCAGATCAGCGTCGGCCGGTCGGCGCTGTCGTGGGCTCGCCGAATCGCACGCGTCGACGGCATCGATGTTGTGACCATCGACGTCGGGAACGACCTGCCATCCGTAGGCCTCGAAGCGTCGCGGCGTGTCGTCGGTAAACCAGCCTTTGACCTCGCCGTCGATCGAGATGCCGTTGTCGTCATAGAAACAGACCAACTTCGACAGGCCAAGCGTCCCGGCCAAGGAGCACGCCTCGTGCGATATGCCTTCCATCAGGCAGCCGTCGCCCACAAACACGTAGGTTCGATGATCGACGATGGTATGCCCGGGACGATTGAATTCGGCCGCGAGCAGCCGCTCGGCGAGCGCCATACCGACGGCGTTGGCCAGTCCTTGTCCCAACGGCCCAGTCGTCGTCTCGATACCCGGCGTCACGCCAACTTCGGGATGCCCGGGCGTCATCGAATGCAACTGGCGAAAGCGCCGGAGTTCATCGAGCGGCAGGGCGTAGCCGGTCAGATGCAGCAGCGCGTACTGGAGCATCGAGCCGTGGCCATTCGACAATACGAATCGATCGCGATCGGGCCAATGCGGGTTAGCCGGGCTGTGCCGCAAGTGCCGGTTCCACAATGCGACCGCGACTTCGGCCATCCCCATCGGCATTCCGGGATGCCCGGAGTTCGCCGCCTGCACCGCGTCCATCGCGAGCGCCCGAATTGCATTGGCGAGCGGCGTCGTATCGCGCGTGAGCGTTCGCGCAAAAAGCGGCGCTTGGGTTGACGCGGCAAGCGGTTGGGTCATGATCGAAAAATCGCCGGGCTGGAAGGTGCGCCAGAACTGCGAGCTGGCGCGAAGTGGTGCGGCAAAGCGCTAAAATTATCGCCCAGGCAGCGGATTTGGGCAATAATAGCGAGTTTAGCTGGCCTTTGATCGGGTGCGGAAGGCTGGTATTTAAGGGGAAATCATCATGGACGGCATTCATCTGCTCGGAGAATGGTACGGCTGCAACGCCGACATGCCGGAGATGATGCACGTGAACGCGATGCGTGCGCTTTGCCTGCGCCTTGCCGACGCGTCGGGAATGACGGTGGTCGGCGACAGTTTTCATCAGTTTGCCCCCGCCGGCGTCACCGGCACCGTGCTGCTCGCCGAGTCCCATCTGGCGATCCATACGTGGCCGGAGCACGGCTTCGTGACGGTCGACGTATTCGTCTGCAACTACACGACCGACAACACGGCAAAGGCCGAGCGACTATTCCAGTCGATGGAAAAGGCATTGCATCCGCAGGAAACGAAATTCCAGGCGATCCACCGCGGAGGGCGCGATGCCTGACGAAGCCGTTGCGCCGGACCTTGTTCCCGGCGTGCTCACCGAGTATCTGACGGAAGATACCGGCATATTCGTCAAGTCGACGCGCGAATTCGAACGCTTCAAATCGCCGTACCAGACTGTCGAGGTACACGACACACGATCGTTCGGCAGGCTGTTCCGCCTCGACGGCCATTTCATGACGTCGGAAAAGGACGAATTCTTCTATCACGAAAACCTTGTTCAGGTCGCGGCGATGGCGCATCCGGCACCGGAGACGGCACTGATCATCGGTGGCGGCGACGGCGGTTCCGCCGAGGAATTGCTCAAGCACCCGACGATGAAGGCGGTGACGCTGGTGGAAATCGACCTGGCCGTCGTCGATATCGCGCGCAAGTATTTCGGCGAAATCCACCACGGTGCGCTCAATGACCCGCGGCTCAAACTCATCGTCGAGGATGGCCTGGTGCATATCCGGGTCACGACCGAAACTTACGATCTGATCGTTCTCGATCTTACCGATCCCGGAGGCCCGTCACAGCCGTTGTACGACGCGGATTTCTACCGCGCATGCGCAGCGCGGCTCAACCCGACGGGCGCGATGACATTGCATGTCGGGTCGCCCGTCGCGCACCCCGAGCGCATCCGCACCGTCATGGCGAATCTGCGGTTGACGTTCGCGGTCGTCGTGCCGTATCTGACCTCGATTCCTCTCTATGGCGGCCTGTGGATGATGGCGTGCGCGTCGTCCACGCTGAATCCGGCGTACTTGACGTCGCTCGAGGCCGACCGCCGCGTCGCGACGCGCAGGATCCGCGACCTTCGGTACTACAACGGCGATATGCACCGCTCTTCGTTCGCACTGCCGAATTTCGTCCGCGACCTCGTCGCGCCCGCCTGAATCACCCCGGTCCGTGCTTGAACCGGTCGCCAATGCCCTCATCTAAGTGGCAAGGCGGCCCGAAGCTCGGGCGCCTGGATTCGGGATGCAAATGACACTGACCACCCTCTCTGAAGCAATGCAGGATGCCGATTTCGTCCAATTGAACGGCATCGTCTTCGAGGCCGGCTATCTGCGCGCGCCCGACGAGTCGACCGTGGCCGACGACGTCGTCATGGAGTTGCGGCATGGCGAGACCGAACTCGCGTTTACTCGCGAAGACCTCGACAACGCGCAATACGTCGGCGAAGGCCTGTACCGCCTGAAATCCGGCGCCTTGCTGCGTTTCCTGACGACCGCTACCGTCCACTGACGCCGGCAGACGCTCCGGCCCGCCCAGGCGCAGGCGAGCGAGGCCGATGCGCGCAAGGTTGTCGAATGGATCCTTGACGGGGCACAATAGCCCATACAGTCATTCGACCGCGCAGTTGGATTCAGCGATTGCAGCGTCGCTCACGGAATCGGGAGAGTCACAGATGGATGGACAGCATTTCGACCGGGCACGCAGGGCAGCACTGAAAAAGGGTGGCGGGGTTACGCTGCTGGCTCTCGTTGCCGCTGCAGGATGGTTGCGCCCGGAACTGGCGCGTGCCCAAGCCTGGAACAAGGCGGCGTTCGACACCCGCAATATGGCCGAAACGATGCAGGCGCTCGGCGGTGGAGAACCCGTGCAGAGCAAGGACATCCTGTTCTTCCAGACGCCGGACATCGCCGAAAATGGTGCCGTAGTCCCCGTAGGGATCACGAGTAACATTCCCAAGACCGAGTCGATCGCGATTCTGATCGAAAAGAACCCCAACATGCTTGCCGCGGTGTTCGAGATCCCGCCGGGCACCGAGCCGTCGCTGACGACGCGCGTCAAGATGGGACAAAGCTCGAACATCTACGCGTTGGTCAAGGCCGACGGCAAGTACTACGTCGCGGCCAAGGACGTGAAGGTCACGCTGGGCGGATGCGGAGGATGACATGGCAGACCCGATGAAAATCCGCGCCAACGTGACGGGCGACACGACCGAAGTCAAAGTGCTCATGAGCCACGAGATGGAAACGGGCCAGCGCAAGGACGCGCAGGGCAAGATCATCCCCGCGTGGTTCATCCAGAGCGTGACTGCGACCTGGAACGACAAGACGGTGCTTTCCGCGCAATGGGGCCCGGCGGTATCGAAGAACCCGTTCCTGTCGTTCAAGTTCAAAGGCGGCGCGAAAGGCGACAAAGTGCAGATCACCTGGGTCGACAATCGCGGGGACAAGCGAACCGACGAAGCGATCATCGCTTGAATGTCCTCCGCGCCGTGCGCGCAATGAAGGTTCCAGGAACAAGGATCGCCCTGCGCGCGGTGACATGCGCCACCGTGTTCGCGTGCGGCGCAGTAGCGCCGGCACTGCTCGCGCAGACTTCTGCGGTCGACGAAATCGCCAAATATCGCGCCGCGCTGCAGGATGGCAATCCCGCCGAATTGTGGGAGGCGCGCGGCGAAGACATCTGGAAGCAAAAGCGCGGGCCGAAGCAGGTGTCGATGGAACAGTGCGACATAGGCCTCGGGCCGGGCGTGGTCAAGGGTGCCTACGCGCGCCTGCCGAAGTATTTTTCCGATGCCGACCGCGTCATGGATCTGGAATCGAGAATTCTCTGGTGTATGACCACGCTGCAGGGTTTCAGCGATGCCGACTCGCGTAAGCAGCTGTTCGGCAACGGCAACGACCGCAAGTCCGACATGGAGGCGATGGTTGCGTATGTGACGTCGGAATCGCGCGGGATGCCGATGAACGTCGGCCTCGCGCATCCGAAAGAAGCCGAGATGTATCGGATCGGAGAACGGATTTTCTACTTCCGCGGCGGAACTCATGATTTCGGTTGCGTGACCTGCCATGGCGAGGATGCTAAGCGCATTCGTCTGCAGGATCTGCCGAACCTGACGACAAAAGAGGGCGCGCAGAAGGCCTATACGACGTGGCCCGCGTACCGAGTGTCCCAGGGCGAGCTGCGCAGCTTCCAATGGCGATTGTATGATTGCTTCCGCCAGCAGCGCTTCCCGGAGCTCATCTTCGGGTCGGATGCCTCGATCGCGTTGACCATGTTTCTCGCACGCAATGCGAACGGCGCGTCATTCGATGCTCCGGCGATCAAGCGCTGAAAGCCGGCCGATGAATCTACGAGCGTTACTGGTAGTGACCTCCGCAGTGTTGGCGGTGGTCGCTTGCGCGACGGAGCCGTCGAAAGAGGAAACCGCCGCCAAGGCAGCGGCGATGCTCAAGGCATCGTTCAAGGCGAGTGGTCAGGCGGGACTCGATCGCCTCGACCAGGACGAGACCCAGCGTCTCTGCAGTGCGCAGGACGGCAGGGCGCCGGCGAAAGATGTTGCCGAGAAGATCGAGAAATTGAATCTGGCGACGATTGAATATCCCGCTGACGGCAATCTGCTTGGAGATTGGAAAAACGGCGAGAAGATTGCTCAGGAAGGACGCGGGAAGCAATTCTCCGACGACCCCGCGGGACCTGTAGGAGCGAATTGCTACGCCTGCCATCAGATCGCACCGCAGGAGTTGTCGTACGGCACGATCGGACCCAGCCTGTACCAGTTCGCCAAATTGCGCGGCTACGGCGTGGGCACGCAACGCTACGCGTACGGCAAGATCTACAATCCCGACGCGTATGCGGCGTGCTCCAGCATGCCGCGCTTCGGTCATAACGGCATCCTGACCGAGCAGCAGATCAAGGATGTGACCGCCCTGCTGATGGACCCGGCATCGCCCGTCAATAAATGACGCAGTAATCCGCGCGCGGCGCGGTTTCAACTGTTACCGGTTGTTGCCCAAGGGTCTGCCGGTTACGTCCTGTAACCAATCCGTGCCGACGAATTTTCGTGTCTCGCGTTGTCTTCATTGCGCGCATGACGTGCGTGACCAGCCGCCAATAGCGCGCCTTGCACTGAAGCCAAAGCCAATCCGATCAGCTGCAACAGAATCGCCAACAATGCATAGTTACAACAAGCGAACCGCTGCAACCCTGGAGAATGTGATGAAACTCGAAAATACCGTTATTGCGCTCTGGCTCGTGGCCGCGCTTGGCACCGGGAGCGCAGCCGCGCAGACCGCCAGCACGCCCGACGCGCCGCCGATGCGGGCGAAGATAACCGAACGCTTTGCTGCCGCCGACGCGAATCATGACGGCAAGCTGACGCGCGAGGAAGCCGAAGCGAATATGCCGATGGTCGCCCGCAATTTCGATCAGATCGACAAGACGCACAAAGGCTTCGTGACCCTCGACGACATCCAGGTGTTCTCGCGCGAAAAGATGGCGGCGCGGCACGCGGCCAAGGCGGGTGCAACAACTGAGTGAACTGACCACTCGACGCGGCGGCGCGCAATTGTCAAAAAAGGCGCTCAGCGACCGCGCGTAAACAGTTCCTGCACGAGGAGCGCTGTAACGGCATCCCAAGTATAGCGACGCGCAACATAACGGGCGCCGAGATCCCCCATGGCACGACCTTTGGCCGGGTTGGTCGCGACACTCAACATGAGCGCGATGAGATGGTCAAGATCAGGCATGCGTGCATCACCTTGTTGATCGCCATCGACGGGCATGTGGATCGGTTGGCTACGAATGCGCAACGCGAAGGAGGGATCGGTGAAATCGTCGGTGCATCCTCCATCCGTGCAGACGATCGGAACGCCGCACGCCGCCGCCTCGAGCACGGGCATGTTGAAGCCTTCTGCCAGGTAGGGTGAAACGTAGCAGTCGGCGGCGCGAAAGAGATCTGCCATGCCGGGGCTGGTGAGCGCGTTGCCGCTGTACGACAGGCGAGGGGAAACGAGCGCCCGATCCGAGGGCGCTAGCACGTTGAACTGCTTGGCGATCAGCGCACGCGAAGGGTAAATTGCATCGGCGCCCTTCAGGACCAGCCGAGCCGACGGCACCTTTTCGGCGACGCGCGCAAACGCCTTGAGCAACAGCTCGATGCCCTTGTTCCACGTCATCGCGCCGACCGACAGGAAAACAGGATTGTCCTCGGTCACGCCAAGGCGGGCACGCATCGCCGCGCGACTGGCGTCATCGGGATGAAAATGCGCAGGGTCGAACCCGAGGGGAATGACATGAATGCGTTCGAAGGGGATGCCGAAGCGTTCGAATGCCAGCGCAGTCCAGCAGGTCGTGGTCAGGATGCTGACCGTTTCGGCCACTTCGGCGCCTGTTCTCCGGCCATGGCGCCATTCTTCGTAGACCCAGCGCAGTTCGGGCGTGCCGAAGGCGACCTTGCGTCCCGATTTTGGCGCATCGAAGTTAGGCCACATGTGCAGCGTGACGTCGGGAACGAACGACGCTTCGACGGCCGGCATTGCGGTGATGACAGCTTCGTCCGCAGGGGAAGCAGGCCCGCTGTTCGCTTCCAGGCGGCATTGCGGTACGGAATATCGGTGAATCGCAGATCGATGTCGCCGCGCTTCAGCAGCGCAAGACAATACGCCTGTGTGACGAGCGCGTAGGAGTGCTGGATGAGTCGCCAGCCCTCGATCGAAAGTCGACGCCGCATGAGGAGTCTGTCCGGTTCGCTGCTGAAACGAGTTCGCGAGTCGCAACGATCATAGCAGCTTGAGATGCGATTGAACTTCGGCGCCTGCGACGCCGTGGACCGCGTGCTATAGTCGAACGGTGAACCGGCGCGAGTTTCTGCAGGTACTTTCCGCCGCAAGCGCTGCCGGCATGACGCTCACGGCGGATGCCGAACGTGCGCAACGTGCCGCAGACTCCGTCTATGCGCTGCCTGCGTCCGGCAACGTGCATCTGCTGCACTTCACCGACTGTCATGCGCAACTTTTGCCGACCTATTTTCGCGAGCCGAGCGTCAACATCGGCGTCGGCAGCGCGCGAGGTCGTCCCCCACATCTGGTCGGCGACGCGATGCTGAGGCACTTCGGCATTGCCGCGCGTTCGCGCGACGCGCACGCCTTCACGTACCTCGATTTCGCTGCGGCGGCGCGAGTCTACGGCAAGATCGGCGGTTTCGCGCATCTCGCGACGCTGATCAAGCAGCTCAAGGCAAGCCGGCCGGGCGCATTGCTGCTGGACGGCGGCGATTCGTGGCAAGGCTCCGCGACTTCGCTGTGGACCCGGGGGCAGGACATGATTGATGCGTCCAAGCTGCTCGGCGTCGACATCATGACCGGGCATTGGGAATTCACGTACGGCGCCGAGCGCGTGAAGATGGTCGTCGACAACGATTTCAAGGACGCGATCGAGTTCATCGCGCAGAACGTGCGGACGGCGGACTTCGGCGACCCGGTGTTTCCCGCCTACGCGTGGCGCGAGCAGAACGGCGTGCCGATTGCAATCATCGGCCAGGCGTTCCCGTATACGCCGATCGCCAACCCACGCTACTTCGTGCCCGACTGGACCTTCGGCATCCGCGAAGAGGACATGCAGAGGGTCGTCGAGGAAGTTCGTGCCAAGGGTGCGCAACTGGTCGTGCTCCTTTCGCACAACGGCATGGACGTCGACCTGAAGCTTGCGTCGCGCGTCACTGGCATCGACGTGATTCTCGGCGGCCACACGCACGACGGCGTGCCCGAACCGTCGATTGTCGCCAACGCGAGCGGTCGAACGCTCGTGTCCAACGCCGGTTGCAACGGTAAGTTCCTGGCCGTGCTCGATGTCGATGTGCAGGGTGGGCGCATGGCCGGCTACCGCTACAAACTGCTGCCGGTATTCGCGAATTTGCTGGACGAGGATGCGTCGATGGCGGCGCTAATCGCAAGGGCGCGCGCGCCCTTCACAGCCAAGCTCGAGGAGAAGCTCGCCGCGACCGAAGAAACGCTCTATCGTCGCGGAAATTTCAACGGCACCTTCGACCAAGTTATCCTTGATGGGTTGATGGCCGAGAAGAATGCCGAAATCGCGTTTTCGCCGGGCTTCCGCTGGGGGACTTCACTCCTACCCGGCCAGGCGATCACTTACGAGAGGTTGTTGGACCAGACCGCGATTACTTATCCGTACGTCACCCTCAATGAACTGAGTGGCGAGACAATCAAGACGATTCTCGAGGACGTCGCCGATAATCTGTTCAACCCCGACCCGTATTATCAGCAGGGCGGGGATATGGTGCGGGTTGGCGGCTTGCGTTATACCTGCGACCCGAATGCGCCGATGGGCAGTCGCATTTCGGCGATGAACTTGCGCGGCAAGCCGATCGAGGCCGACAAGAAGTACAAGGTTGCGGGTTGGGCCCCGGTCTCGGAAGATGCCAAAGCTGCCGGCGGCGAGCCGATCTGGGACGTGATGGCGCGCTATCTGCGCGGCCAGAAGACGATCAAGCCTCGCGTGCTGAATGTTCCTCGGCTCGTCGGCGTCGCAGGCAATCCCGGCCTCGCCTAAGTCCCGGATCAGTTCACGGTGACACGCGCAAACTTGCGCTTGCCTGCCTGCACCACGACCGTTCTCCCCGGACCGATAGTCAAAGTCTTGTCGGCGACAACGTCGCCATCGAGCTTCAGGCCGCGCTGTTCAATCAGTCGCAGTGCTTCGGACGTGCTCGCGGTGAGCCCCGCCTGCTTGCATAGCTGCGGAATCGGAATCCCTTGGCCGCCGGAATGCAGCGTGATTTCGGGCATGTTCTCGGGCACGGCGTGGTCGCGAAAGCGCGCCTCGAACGCGAGCAACGCAGTCTCGGCGGCCTGCGCGGAATGGAAGCGCGCGACGATTTCCTTGGCCAGCTGCACCTTCGCATCGCGCGGATTGCGGCCCTCCGAGCATTCGCGCTTTAGTTCCGCGACCGCGCTCTGCGGCTCGAACGAGAGCAATTCGTAGTAACGCCACATCAATTCGTCCGAAATCGACATGAGCTTGCCGAACATTGCTTCGGGCGGCTCGGTGATGCCGATGTAGTTGTCCAGTGACTTCGACATCTTGTTGACGCCATCGAGGCCTTCGAGCAGCGGCAACGTCAGGATGCATTGCGGCTCCTGCCCGTGCTGGCGCTGCAATTCGCGCCCCACCAAGAGATTAAATTTCTGGTCGGTGCCCCCGAGCTCGACGTCGGCTTCGAGCGCAACCGAATCGTAGCCCTGCGCCAGAGGATAGAGGAACTCGTGCACGGCGATTGGCTGCCCTTCGCGGTAGCGCTTGGCGAAGTCGTCGCGTTCGAGCATGCGCGCCACCGTGTACTTTGCCGCGAGCCGAATCATTCCGTCGGCGCCGAGGGCGGACAGCCATTTCGAATTGAACGCGACTTCGGTCTTCTCCCGATCCAGGATCAGGAACACCTGATCGGTATAGGTTTTCGCGTTCGCGGTGAGCTCATCCCGGGTCAACGGGGGACGCGTGACATTTCGCCCAGTCGGGTCGCCGATCATGCCCGTGAAGTCGCCAACCAGGAAAATGATGTGGTGGCCCAGATTCTGCAATTGACGGAGCTTGTTGAATTGCACCGTGTGGCCGAGGTGAAGATCGGGGCGCGTGGGGTCGAAGCCTTCCTTGATGCGCAGGGGTTTGCCACGCTTGAGCTTTTCCACCAGCTCGGACTCGACGATGAGTTCGTCGGCACCGCGCTTGAACACAGTCAGTTGGTGCGCAATGTCGGGGAGCATGGCAGGCGGGGCGGGTCTGCTACAATCCGGCCGTTTGCCTGCGGGCATGGTCGCCAACGCGGCTGGGGACGAATCGATCTTGAGCAAGTTGCGAATTCTAGCGCAATCCCTGCAGAACATCGCTGGACATGTGGTGCCGGGGCAGCTGGTCGCTGTCGTGGTGCTGATGGGTGCAGGCATTGTCGCTGCATTCGGGCTGGCACCGGACACTCTTCTGCCCGACACGCCGACCGAGCTCGTGCACCGAGATCTAAGCTCCCCGATGCTGACGCCTTTGGCGCGTGACGGCGGTTACTGGCGCGAAGAGCGCATCCAGCGTGGCGACACCATTGGCGGCGTACTTGCGCGTCTTTCGGTGGCCGATCCGGCCGCTCAGAATTTCCTGCGCACCGATTCGCGGGCGCGGCAGCTTTACCAGCTCAAACCCGGCAAGTCTGTGCGCGTCAAAACCGATGAAGACGGCCACCTACTGGCGCTTTCCTACCTCACGCAAAGTGGCGATCTGCTTGCCGTTCGCCGGTCCAACGATGACTTCATCGCATCGAGCGGCGTGCCGCAGGCCGCCCTTCGGTTGGAGTTGCGCGCAGGTGAGATTCGCTCCTCGCTGTTTGCCGCGGCCGACGCGGTCGGCCTGCCCGACGCAATCACGAGCCAGATTGCCGAAATTTTTTCCGGAGACGTCGATTTTCTCCACGACATGCGTCGCGGCGACCGCTTCAGCGTCGTCTATGAGATGCGCGAAGTCGATGGACAACCCGACGGGGCGGGCAAAGTGGTCGCCGTAGAGTTCGTTACCAAGGGCACCGCATACCGCGCGTTTCTCTGGCACGACGCCGACGGCACCGAAGGCTACTTCGCCGAGGACGGAAAAAGCCTGCGCAAGGCGTTCCTCCGTTCGCCGCTGGAATTCACGCGCATCACGTCGGGCTTTTCCCTGGCGCGTTTTCATCCGTTCATGCAAACCTGGCGAGCGCACCGCGGGGTCGATTTCGCCGCACCGAGTGGAACCCCCGTACGGGCGGCAGGCGACGGCAAAGTTGCTGTTGCCGGGTGGCAGAACGGGTACGGCAACGTGGTGATCCTGCAGCATGCAGGGGTGTTTTCGACGGTATACGCGCACCTTTCGCGATTTGCCGCGGGCATCAAACCTGGGAGCCGCGTCGCGCAAGGCGAGTTGATTGGTTACGTCGGGCAAACCGGCTGGGCGACGGGGCCGCACCTGCATTACGAGTTTCGCGTGAATAACGAGCAACGCGATCCGCTGACGATCGCTCTGCCCAACGCGCAGCCGATAGGCTCCGCCGACCGGTCCGCGTTTGTCGAGCGCGTGGCGCCTCTCGCCGCGCAACTGTCGCTTGGGCACGACGTGATGCTCGCTGGCGCAGACTAGCGGCAGCGGCCGGATCTTGACCCCTGCGTTCTTTGTCGGGCTCATGTCCGGCACGAGCGTCGACGGCGTCGACGGCGTCATCGCTGATTTCAATGTTTTGCCGTGCCGGACGCTTGCCCATGCGCACGTTGGATTCGTCCCCGAACTGAAGGCTGAACTCACCGCGTTGCAGCGCGAAGGCGACAATGAATTGCATCGCGCGGCGCTCGCCGCCAACGCGCTGATGGATGCGTGCGCGGCCACAGTCGCCGCTCTTCTGACGGGTGCCGACGTCGCACCGACGCGCATCGCTGCCATTGGCATCCACGGACAGACGGTTCGGCATCGCCCTGATCTTGGCTATACGACGCAGCTTGCCAATCCGGCGCGGCTGGCAGAGGCGACGGGAATGACCGTCGTTGCGGACTTCCGCAGTCGTGATGTCGCTGCAGGCGGGCAGGGCGCGCCTCTGGTGCCCGCGTTCCACGCTGCGCTATTCGGTTCGGCGGACCGGCATCGCGTCGTCGTCAACCTCGGCGGCATTGCCAACATCACCGACCTGCCACCGGGAGGGCCCGTGCGTGGTTTCGATACCGGCCCTGGCAACACTTTGCTCGACGCATGGTCGGAGCAGCATACGGGCCATCCTTTCGATCGCGACGGTGCATGGGCGGCGGGGGGCAACATGATTCCGTCGTTGCTCGCGTCGTTGCAGGCGGACTCGTATTTCAGCATGCCCCCACCGAAGAGCACCGGGCGCGATCGCTTCAACATGCAATGGCTGCAAAGACATTTGCGCACAGCGTACGCTGCGGTGGATGTGCAGCGGACGCTGGTCGCTCTGACCGCGCATACGATCGTCGACGCGATCGTCTCCCGCTGCCCGGGTGCTGTGGAAATTCTCGTGTGCGGTGGCGGGGCACGCAACCTGACGCTGATGCGCGATCTTGCCTCGGCGCTACAACCTCGTTCTCTGACAACGACCGCCGCACTAGGCGTGCCGGTCGAGGAAGTCGAGGCTCTCGCCTTCGCGTGGTTGGCGCGCGAGACAATAGAGGGACGGTCCGGCAATCTGCCCGCGGTGACGGGCGCCAAGGGCTTGCGCGTGCTTGGAGCGATTTATCCCGCGTGACAATGCAAACGGGGGCCGCAGCCCCCGTGGTCGTATAGCGATTCCGGCAGATCAGGGCGAGAACGACGACCCGCAGCCGCAGGTCGAGGTGGCATTCGGATTCTTGATCACGAACTGCGCGCCTTCGAGGCCTTCGGTGTAGTCGATCTCCGCGCCGACGAGATACTGGTAGCTCATCGGATCGATCAGCAGCGTCACGCCGTTCTTCTGCATCGCCGTGTCGTCGTCGCTGACGGCTTCGTCGAATGTGAAGCCATACTGAAAGCCTGAACATCCGCCGCCGGTGACGAATACCCGCAGCTTGAGGTCGGGGTTACCTTCCTCGTCGATCAAGGTCTTCACTTTGCTCGCCGCTGCGTCCGTGAAGACCAGCGGTGGGGGCATTTCGGTCATTGCGTTCATCGCTTACTCCTGGGCCCGTGTGGCCAAATTATCGGCTGCACCCGACTGTGGGTCAATCCTGTGGTCAATCCGGTTACTCGCCCGACGCGCGCTTCAGCTCGACGATGGATGCGGATTCCGGCTCGGCGTGAGCGAGTTTGCCCTGGACAATCGCTCCGACATGCATTTCCAGCGATCGATACACCACGTCACCTTTGACTCTGGCCTTGGCCTGCAGTTCCAGGTAGTCATTGGCAGTGACTGGCCCATTGACCACACCGTTGATGACCACGTGCGAGACACGGACTTCGCCATCGACTCTGGCCTGCTCGCTGATTACCAGCGTGCCCGATTGGCCGTCGACGGTCGCGACCTTGCCATTGACCGTGCCGTCGATGCGCAGTCCCCCAGTGAACAGGATGTCACCCTGTACGGTGGTTCCAGCACCGATAAGGCTGTCGAGGCGTTTCTGCGGCGGATGCGACTTCTTGCGTTCAAACATGAACTCTCCTACGAAATGGTCAAGCTGCGAGTCGCTTTCGGTACCGATTGCCCGCTTTCCATCACTTTGGCCTGCAGGGTGCGTAACTGACTGCCGGGCGGAATGCGGATCGTACCCTCGATGCGCTGATAGTACTTGAACTTGAGCTTAAGTGCGGCGGCGGTGTCCGGCTGGTCGTCGGGCAACGCGATGGTAGCCGGCTTGCCGGCGGTCAGGACGATGGCCTGGAGCGTCAGCTGGCCTGCAAAATCATCGGTCGGGTTGCCCCCGCGCACGATGAGCAGGCTGTAGTGATACTCGTCGTCACGCTCCTTTTCGGCGCTCAGGCGCTGAATGAGGATCGTGCCCTGCTTGCCCGCATTGCTAAATAGAGTCTGCAGAAAAGCGAGTTCTTCCTTGATCTGCGTGTTCTCGCTCTGCAGATCGAGTGCCTGCTTCGACAGCGTTGCCTGGGCGCCGCGGGTAATGTTGAGGTCGCTCTCGAGTTCGGACGCCCTGGTGCGCAGCTTGGCGTTTTCGCTATTGGCGAGCGCTAGATCGGTTTCGAGTTCCGCCTGCTTCTCGGCCACGGCGCCGCGGTTGAAACCACCCAGAAATTGCCCGAAGTCGAATCCCCACCACCACATGCCCATCACCAATCCGAGTAACGCGATCAGCGCAGGCACCTTCCAACGCCATGAAAGATGGGTCCTGACCGCCATGCGAGGCGCACTGATGCCGAAGGTCTGGCGCAGCTTGCGCCCGAGCACGCGCATGTTCATTGCGGGCGCCGGATGTGGCTCATTGCGACGCCATTTCTGCTAGGGCATCACCGGCGGAGCGCTCAGGCCGGTGGTTTCTGGCAGACCGAACATCAGGTTCATGTTCTGGATCGCCTGTCCGGCAGCACCCTTGACCAGATTGTCGATCACCGACAGGATCACGACGGTGTCGCCACCCTGCGGACGGTGAATGGCAATCCGGCACATATTTGCGGCACGCACCGAGCGCGTGTCAGGATGGCTGCCAGCGGGCATGACATCAATGAATGCCTCCCCTTTGTAGCGCTTCTCGAACAGGGCCTGCACGTCGACGCCCGGGCTGGTCAGCCGCGCGTACAGCGTGGCATGGATGCCCCGGATCATTGGCGTCAGGTGTGGCGTGAACACCAGTGTTACGGGTGCCTTCGAGAAGCTGTTGAGGCCCTGGACGATTTCCGGATGATGGCGATGGCCGCCGACGTTGTAGGCCTTGAAATTGTCGGACGCCTCGCTGAACATCAACCCGAGCTCAGTCTTGCGGCCCGCGCCGGAGACGCCCGACTTGGCATCGGCGATCAGATGCGCGGGATCGACGATACCGGCCTCGACCAGCGGGAGGAAGCCTAGCTGGATCGCCGTCGGATAGCAGCCGGGATTGCCTACAACGCTCGCCTTGGCAATCGCGCCGCGATACATCTCTGGCAAACCGTAGGCGGAGTCGGCAAGCAGGTCCGTGCACGAATGCGGCATCTTGTACCAGCGCTCGAATTCGGCCGGATCCTTGAGGCGGAAGTCTGCGGCGAGGTCGATGATCTTGACGCCGGCGCCGACAAGTTCACGCGCCTGGGCCATCGCCACGCCGTGAGGCGTCGCGAAAAACACGATCTTGCAGCTACGCAGGTCGGCGTTGGCCGGATCGCTGTAGCGCAGGTCGCTGATCGCCCCCATATGGCGCAAGCTGGGAAACATTTCGGCCACCGGCATGCCGGCCTCCTTGCGCGATGTGATGACGCGGACGGAGGCTTGCGGGTGGACGGCCAGGAGGCGTAGCAGTTCGACACCCGTATATCCGGTGCCGCCGACAATGGCTATATCGATCATCGATGTCCTTCGTGGCATGTTGCAGATTCTAGCATCGCGCGCCGATCCTATGACATTGGCATGCACCCCCCTCGGCGCATCGCAAGCACCAAACGCCAAGGCCGCCTTGCGGCGGCCCTGGACGAATGCAAAGGGAGAACCTTGCCGCTATCGTTTCGAGAATTGCTTGCGTCGGCGCGCCTTGTGCAGGCCGACCTTCTTGCGCTCGACTTCGCGCGCGTCGCGCGTCACCAACCCAGCCTTGGACAGCGTGGGCTTGAGCTGGCCGTCGTAATCGATCAGGGCCCGCGTGATGCCGTGTCGCACGGCACCGGCCTGCCCGGATTCACCGCCGCCGTTCACGTTGACCATGATGTCGAACGTTACTTCGTGGTTGGTGAGCTTTAAAGGCTGGCGAACGACCATACGGCCGGTTTCGCGGGTGAAGAATTCGTCCACCGGTTTCTCGTTGACGACAAACTTGCCTGAGCCCTGCTTGATGAACACGCGGGCCACGGCGCTCTTGCGCCGGCCGGTGCCGTAGTAGTAGTTGCCGATCATAGTCGAGCCTTGCTTTACAGTTCGAGAGATTTCGGTTGCTGCGCCGAGTGCGGGTGCGCCGGGCCGGCGTAGCATTTGAGCTTCTTGATCATCGCGTAGCCGAGCGGACCCTTGGGCAGCATCCCCTTGACCGCTTTGTGCAGTGCGCGCCCGGGAAAGCGCTGTTGCATCTGCCCGAAGGTTACCGTGCGAATGCCGCCCGGATAGCCGCTGTGGCGATGATAGAGTTTGTCGTCGACCTTGTTGCCCGTGACCTTGATCTTGTCGACGTTGGTGACGACGATGAAATCGCCTGTATCGATGTGCGGGGTGAAAATCGGCTTATGCTTGCCGCGCAGGCGATGCGCAATCGCGCTCGCAAGCCGACCCAGTACTTTGTCGCTGGCGTCGACCACGTACCAATCTTGGGTGAAGTCACCTGGCTTGGCGGAGTAGGTTTTCATGGTGAAATGCCGTTCTGCATCAATTTTCGCAAAGTCTGCGATGATAAGGCATCGGCCGAAGTGCTGTCAAACCGGCGCCCGACGCGCGATTGGGGGTCTGGCGCTCAGTTCGCTCAGCCCCGGATTCCGTGGCGTACCACAAAAAAAGGCGCGGCCTTGGAGGCCGCGCGAGGATTCCTGCCATAGGAGGAGAATGGAGGAATTTGTCCGCAGAGGGAAAGGAGGAGGATCCCGGACTACGAACGCTCTAAATTCTTGCATACTGCGCTGCACAACGCAAGATTTTCTTGCAATGCAATATATAACTGTGTCCATGACACCAAGATGGAATTGCCGACGCAATGATTATCAATATCTCGAGTTTCAGGAGCGTCAATTGAGAGCGAGGATCAAGTGGGTAGAAGGCGTGAGCTTCATCGCGGAAACGGGTAGTGGCCACGCCGTTGTCGTGGACGGATCGCCGGACGCGGGCGGGCGTAACCTGGGACCTCGCCCGATGGAACTGGTGCTCGCAGGCACCGCCGCGTGCACTGCATTTGACGTCGTCTGGATCCTGAAAAAGTGTCGTCAGCCCGTAACCGACTGCGTGGTCGAGGCCGAGGCCGAGCGAGCGCCCGACGATCCGAGGATTTTCACGCGCATCCACTTCAAATACCACGTAAGCGGTGCGGGGCTCAACCCGGCGCAAGTCGAGCGGGCCGTCAAGCTGTCGAAAGATAAATATTGCTCTGCAACATTGATGCTGGCGAAAACGGCCGAGATCAGCTACGAGGTCGCCATCGATGATCGACCCGGCGACCCCGTTCCAATGTAGCTGACACTGCGGCTCTCTCTGCTCACCCTCGCGCGAAGTTGACAGCTACGGACGCTCACCGCTAGTCCCGCAAGAGTCGGATCAGGCTCGAGGTGTCCCAGCGTCCGCCGCCACGCGCCTGAATGCGTGCGTAAAACTGGTCGACAATCGCGCTGACCGGCAAGGCGGCGCCGTTGACACGGCCTTCGGCGAGGCAGATGGAAAGGTCCTTGCGCATCCAATCGACGGCAAATCCGAAATTGAACTGGTCGGCCGCCATTGTCTTGCCGCGGTTGTCCATCTGCCAGGACTGCGCTGCCCCCTTGCCGATCACTTCGAGCACGCGTTCCACGTCGAGACCGGCTTTGGCGGCGAAATTGAGTCCTTCCGACAGCGCTTGCACCAAGCCGGCGATGCAGATCTGGTTAACCATCTTGGTGAGTTGCCCCGCGCCGGAGTCTCCCATGAGCGTCACGGCCTTGGCATAGACCGCCATGAATGGCTCGGCAAGCGCGAATGCATCGGCATCACCTCCAACCATGACGGTGAGCTTGCCGTTCTCCGCGCCCGCCTGTCCGCCGGACACCGGGGCGTCGAGAAACCGGACACCGCGCGCCTTCGCTGCCGCGTAGATCTCGCGTGCGACGCTCGCCGAAGCGGTCGTGTGATCGACGAGGATCGTTCCGCTTTTCATCGCTGTCAATGCGCCGTCGGCGCCGAGCGCGACTGCTCGCACATCGTTGTCGTTGCCGACGCACATCAGTACGATCTCAGCGCCGGTGGCCGCTGCCGCCGGCGAGGGGGCAGATCCGCCTCCGTTTTTTTCGACCCACTGCGCGGATTTCGCGGCGGTGCGGTTGTAGACGGTGACCGCGTGGCCCGCACGCCCCAGATGTCCCGCCATCGGCGAGCCCATGACACCGAGTCCCAGAAACGCAATTTTGCGGCTTGCCATCGTCACTCCTGATCTTGTGTGTAGTGTGAGCCGTCGAGTGCATCAACCTGACTTGAGCGCTGCGCGCGCCGCGCGAATTGCTGCCCGAACTTGTTCCGGCGCAGTGCCGCCGGGATGATTGCGGCTCGCCACCGAGCCTTCGAGCGAGAGCACGACGAAGACATCGTCGGCGATCATCGGCGAGAAGCGTTGCAGTGTCGCGAGCGGTAGGTCGGCCAGATCGCGGCGTTCGGATTCGGCGTGGCGCACTGCCAGTGCAACCACTTCGTGCGCGTCGCGGAATGGCATACCCTTGCGCACCAGATAGTCCGCAAGATCGGTCGCGGTGGCGAATCCCTCGTTGGCTGCGGCACGCATGCGCTCGGCGTCGACCGTCATGCCACCCGCGACGAGATCGGCCATTATTGCCAGTGTGGGCCCCAGCGTGTCGACGATATCGAATACGGGCTCCTTGTCCTCCTGGTTGTCCTTGTTATAGGCCAGGGGCTGCGCTTTCATCACCGTCAGCAGCGCGACGAGGTGACCGTACACGCGTCCCGTCTTGCCGCGCACGAGTTCGGGCACGTCGGGATTTTTCTTCTGCGGCATGATCGAACTGCCCGTGCAGAAACGGTCGGCCAGACGAATGAATCCGAAACGCGGACTTGACCACAGCACCAGTTCCTCGGCGAAACGGGACATGTGCATCATGATCAACGCGGCATCCGCCGCGAATTCGATGGCGAAGTCGCGATCAGAGACGGCATCGAGCGAATTCGGGCACAGGCCGTCGAAGCCAAGTTCGCGCGCAACGAGTTCACGGTCGATGGGAAAACCGGTGCCGGCCAGCGCGGCACTTCCTAGCGGCAGGCGGTTGACGCGGCGGCGACAATCAGTGAGCCGCTCGGCATCGCGCGCGAGCATCGCGTCGTAGGCGAGCAAGTGGTGACCGAAGGTGACCGGTTGGGCGACCTGCAGATGCGTAAAGCCAGGCATGACGGTCGCTGCGTGCACTTCGGCCAAATCGAGCAGTGCGAGGCGCAAGGTGCGGATGAGCGTGCCAATGGTATCGATCGCCGAGCGGACATAAAGACGCAGATCGGTGGCGATCTGATCGTTGCGCGAGCGACCGGTGTGCAGCCTCTTGCCCGCATCGCCGATCAAGTCGATAAGTCGCTTTTCGAGGTTGAAATGCACGTCCTCGAGATCGCGGGACCACTCGAATTCGCCACGTTCGATTTCGCCGCGAATCTGCTCCATGCCATGCTCGATCGCCGCGACGTCGGACGGCGTCAGCACCCCCGTCGATCCGAGCATCCTGGCATGGGCAATCGACGCGGCAATGTCCGCATCGGCGAGCCTTTGGTCGAAATCGATCGATGCAGTGTACAACTTGACGAGTTCAGTGACCGGTTCGCTGAAGCGGCCGGACCAGCCACGCGCGCGCTTGTGGTCGGAATCGTGTGTGCTCATTAAAGTACGTTCGCGCTCGCGTTTCGGGCGCGATTAGGACGGCCCTTCACGTTCATGGCTTGCCTCACCCGGACCTCTTCCCCACAATAGCCGGGCGGCAACGATCGTGGAGTGCCGCAAACAATGTGCTCGCCGCGCAGATCTGCATCTTTCCTACACGGGGCAGAGCGGCAAACGATGGCCACCATTATAAATCAAAACTCCGACCCGCTCGCGCTGCCTGATCTGCGCAATCTTGGAACAATTCTGCGCATCCTGCTCGCGGTGAACGCGATGGTGTTCATTGCCGCAGTCGCCAGCGAACTGCAATGGATTGCGATCTCGGACGCATGGATACAGATGTCGTCGATGGTCGAGCCGCAGTTGCTCGTTGAATTGCTCATTCTGTACGCGATCGCGCGCTGGTTGGAACGGCTGGAATACCGGACCGGCGTGATCATCGTCCTCCTGCTGACGTGCGCGGTTACCCTGGGGTTCAACACGGCACTGGCGGCGACGTTTGGCGAGGTGAGCACCGCTGCGCTGATCAGGCGGCTGTTCCTTGCAGCTAAGCATAGCGGCGGTGCTGCTGCTCTATTTCGCACTCCGTACCAAGGCATTGTCACCGGCGATCGCCGAGGCCCGTCTGCAAGCACTGCAAGCGCGCATTCGCCCGCACTTTCTGTTCAACAGCATCACGGCCGTGCTGTCGCTGATCCGCAGCGAACCCCGCCGCGCGGAATCTGCGCTCGAGGACATGGCGGATCTGTTTCGCGTCCTGATGCGCGATAACCGGCAACTCGCGCCGCTGCTCGACGAAGTGGCATTGTGCAAGCAGTACCTCGATCTCGAGAAACTCCGCCTGGGCAGCCGTCTGCGCATCGAATGGCATGTCGACAACATGCCCAAGGATGCGATGGTGCCCCCGCTGGTCCTGCAGCCGCTGCTGGAGAATGCGGTCTATCACGGCATCGAGCCGTCTAGCGCGCCCGGGGTCATAGCGATTAATATCTTCCTTCGGCGTGGCGAAGTTCATGCGATCCTGCGCAACCCGTACCAGGCTGGAAGCAGACACAAAGGTGGCAACAAGATGGCGCTGGCCAACATCCGCGAGCGGCTGGCGTTGCACTTCGATGCCGAAGCCGGACTCGAGAGCAAGGTGAACAAGGAGATTTACGAAGTGCATATTCGGATGCCGTATCGCACGGTGTCGGACCTCGGGGACTCGCGTGACTGATGCGCCGTTGAGAGTGCTGATCGTCGACGACGAGGCCCCGGCGCGCAGACGCCTGCACGAGTTGCTCGACGATTGCGCGAGCGCCGTGCCGCTGCGCGTCGTCGGCGAGGCCGGCAGCGGCCGCGAGGCGCTCACGCTGCTCGGCACCACACCGGCAGATCTCGTGCTTACCGACATCCACATGCCGGACATGGACGGCATCGAACTGGCGCGGCATTTGTTGAAACTGCCCGAACCTCCGGTGTTGATTTTCACCACGGCATATCACGAGCACGCGATCGCCGCATTCGAAGTGCACGCGATCGACTACCTGGTCAAGCCGGTGCGCGTGCAGCGCTTGCTTGCCGCCCTCGACAAGGTGCCGCGACTGCGGCCGCTGTCCGACATCAAGCTCGACCGGCTGCCTTCGGCTGCCCGCCGTTTTCTCTCGGTAACCGAGCGCTCCCGCGTCGTGCTGGTCCCGCTCGAGGAGATTGTCTATCTGAAGGCCGAGCTGAAGTACATCACGATTCGCACCGCGGATCGCGAATACCTGTTGGAGGAGTCGCTGACCCGGCTCGAAGACGAATTCGGCCCGCGTTTCGTGCGCGTGCATCGAAATTGCCTTGTCGCGCGTGACGCGATTCGGGGGTTCGAACGCCGCGTTTCCGCGGACGGGGACGCGCATTGGGAAGTCCAGCTTCGCGGCGTGACAGAAGTGCTGCCTGTGTCGCGGAGACAGCAACACATCGTCCGCGAGATCGGTCGCGATGTCAGCGCGTGACTTGAGCGTGGACTGAATGACTTAGATTCGCGGCCTTGCCATCGCTCCCCGGCGCACCCACACTCTGTCACTTTTTTCGCGTTGATTTTTTGACGTTTCTTCATGGCCCCACGTACGCTCGTCTGCGGTTCGCTTGCGCTCGACACGATCATGGTCTTTCCGGACCGTTTCGCGCGCCACATTCTGCCCGAGCAGACGCACATGCTGTCCGTGTCGTTCCTGGTCGGTGAAATGCGTCGCGAGTGGGGCGGCTGCGCCGGCAACATTGCCTACAACCTGAAGGCGCTCGGCGGTGAACCGGTCGTGATGGCGACGATCGGTGGCGACGACCGCGCGTATCCTGATCGACTTGCCGCGCTGGGTATCGCGACCGATGGCGTGCGTTCGATCGAAGACACGTTCACGGCACAGGCTTTCATCATTACCGATCTAGACGACAACCAGATCACGGCGTTCCATCCAGGAGCCATGAATCACGCGCATCTCAATCATGTCGGTGATGTTGCCAACATTGCCCTCGGCATCGTGGCACCCGATGGGCGCGAAGGCATGCGCACGCATGTGCGCGAAATGGCGGATGCCGACATTCCGTTCATTTTCGATCCCGGTCAGGGCTTGCCGCTGTTTTCAGGCGACGAGCTGATCGAAATGATCGATAAGGCAAAATACCTGGCGGTCAACGATTACGAAGCCCGGCTGCTCACCGAGCGCACGGGGCTTGCGCTAGCGGACATCGCTGCACGGGTCGACGCATTGATCGTGACGCTCGGCGGCGACGGCTCGCGCATCTATACCGACGGCTTCGTGCTTGATGTGCCGAGCGTGGAACCTGCTGCCGTGATCGATCCGACCGGATGCGGTGACGCGTATCGTGCGGGTTTGTTGTACGGCATCGCACACGGTTGGGACTGGCAGCGCACTGGCCGGCTGGCATCGATCCTGGGCTCCGTGAAGATCGCTTCGCGGGGCGGCCAGAATCATGCAGTCGACCGCGACCAACTCGCAGCGTTTTATGCAAAGCGGTTCGGAGGCACACTTTGGTAGCGGGCTTCGTGGCCTGTTGCCTGCCCGCATGAGCGCGTTGCCCACCCGTACGCAATACTTGTCCGGAATGCGCACGCCGATGCCGCTGCGGGTTTACCGGTACGTGCGGGTGAGCGTTCACGTCTTTCAGGGCGTCGCGACGACCGCGTTCGTTTTCCCGATGATCGACCTGCCCAGACGCCGTGCGCTAATCCGCCGCTGGAGCCGGAAGCTCCTGCAGCTGATGCGCATCGATACCCGGGTAAACGGGCTGCCTGAGCAAGGCTTGCCGGGCAATCTGTTGATCGTCGCCAATCACATATCCTGGCTGGATATCTTCGTCCTGAACGCGGTGGAGCCTGGAAGGTTCATCGCCAAATCGGAGTTGGAAAGATGGCCGCTGGTGGGCCTCTTGATCGCCGGTTGTGGAACGCTTTTCCTAGATCGTTCGAGTCGCCGCGATGCGCATCGGATCAACGGCCGGGCGCGCGACGTGCTTGCTGCCGGAGACACGATTACGATCTTTCCAGAGGGGACGACCACCGACGGCACCACGCTGCTGCCGTTTCACGGTTCCCTGCTGCAGCCTGTGGTCGATGCGAAAGGCCACGTGCAGTCGATCGCGATTCGCTACTGTCATGCCGACGGCACGTTCAGCGACGCGCCGGCGTACGTCGGCGAAACCACGTTCATGGCTTCGTTCTGGCGCGTGCTCGGCGTACGCAATCTGGTCGTCGAACTGACGCTCCCGCCGCCGCTGCCGGCCGCAGGAAAGCATCGCCGCGAATTGTCGCAGCAGGCGGAGGCCGCTATTCGTGCGGCATTGGGGCTAGTGATTGTCGACTCGGAACCTGAAATACGCGTTCATCGTCCAGCCTGAGGGCAGTCAGCGTTCCGCCCCAAAGGCAGCCCGAATCGAGCATTGCGATGCGCGGTGCGAGCATCAGCTGCGCAGCAGACCAGTGACCGCAGAGCACCGTTACGTTCGCTGATCGGCGCCCGGGCTGCGCGAACCACGGCGTGAAGCCCGCGGGCGCGTAGGCGGGACCACGCTTTTCGGCCAAATCCATCGAATCGTCCGCGGCGCAATAGCGCAGTCGCGTGCACGCATTGACGATCACCCGCAGGCGATCGTAACCGATGAGAGATTCGTCCCAACGCGCCGGCAGATCGCCGTAGAGGTGCCGCAGAAAGTCGTCGTGGGCGTCGGATGCGAGCACGGTTTCGACCTCGCGCGACAACATCATCGCCGTGGCCGCAGTCCATGAGGGAAGCAGGCCGGCATGGACGAGCAGCAGGTCGCCGCTATGGACGACCAGCGGCCGCGTGCGTAACCAGAGCAGCAATTCTTCGCGATCGTCCGCGTCGAGGATCGGACCCAGCGTGTCGTGCCGATGCGGCTTGCGATAGCCCGCGGCGACGGTAAGCAGATGGAGATCGTGATTGCCGAGTACCGTGGTCGCGGCCGCGCCCAGTTCCTTGACCGTCCGCAGCACGCCGAGCGAATCGGGGCCGCGATTCACCAGATCGCCGACCAGCCACAGGCGGTCACGATCCTTGCTGAACGCGATCAACTCAAGGAGCTGCCGAAATTCGTCGTAGCAGCCTTGAATATCGCCGACGACGTAGTGACTCATCGGAGGCAGCGGAACACGACCGCTGCCTCCGGCAACCCGGTCACTTTTTCAGCGTCAGAATCCAGGTCACCAACGCCTTGATGTCGGCGTCGGAGACCTGGGTGTTGGGAGGCATGGGCACCTCGCCCCACACGCCGGAGCCCCCAGCCTTCACCTTCTGACTTAGCTTGGCGAGTGCATCCTTGTCGCCGCGGTACTTGGTAGCAACGTCCAGATAGGCGGGCCCGACAATCTTCTTGTCGACACTGTGGCACACCGCGCAGCTATCCTTCTGCATCATGGCCTGGCCGGTTGTCATGTCCAACGGTGCGATTGTCGCTGCGGCCGCCGGTGCAACCGTTGGCGTAGCCGGGGCTGCCGGCGTCGCGGCCGTGGCGCTGGCGATGGGCGACGCGGGCCTGCCGCTGCGACAGCGGGGACAGGAACGGCAGGGGCCGCGGGCTCCTTGAAACCGGCGCCCGCAGCGTTCGCCATATAGGCCACCGCGCGGGCGATTTCGGTATCGCTGAGATCGGGATTGCCGCCCCTGGGTGGCATCACCTTGCCATTTTCCTGAAGTCCGTTGATCGCGTGCTGAATGAGGACGTTGTAACCCTCTTTGATCGGCCCAGCCCACGCAGCTTTGTCGCCGAATTTCGGTGCGCCGGCGATGCCGCTTTCGTGGCAGGTCTTGCAAACCGCTTGGAACACCTGCTCGCCGGTCTTGGTGCCCGACGGTGTCATGTCGGCGAGCGCGAGTTGACCGACGGGTTGGATGCGCGACAACACCTGGTTGTCGGTATCGGTGCTGCCCTTTGGCATCAGGCCCGTGACGAGTTGTGAAAGAAGTACGATCAGCCCGATGGGTACCGCAAAGGCGAGGAATACTACGATCGCGAGTTGCTTCGGCGTTTTGATAAAGGATGTGTGCTCGTCGCTCATCGCTCGTTCCTGACATTGGCGTGCTGTTGTCGCGTTACCGTTGTCGCGTTACCGTTGTCGCGTTACTGCACGCGCGACAAGCTGCGCATTATATCGTGCCCATGAAATTGGCGGGAGACGCCGCCGCGCCCGGTGGACTCCCCTCGGGGGGGCGCGTAGAATTCGGTCGCGTGCGCCCGTAGCTCAGTTGGATAGAGTGTTGGTTTCCGAAGCCAAAGGTCACAGGTTCGACTCCTGTCGGGCGCGCCATCAAATCATTGAGATACGCAACTGCGAAGTTGCAGCAAGTGTCGATAACTGTCACTGTGACATGTTCTGTGGCAGTTCTGTGGCAGTTCTGTGCCAGTCGTGCGCCATCAGCAGTTCGCACGATCCACTATTTTGACCGTCGGCTCGCGGTCTTTTTCTTGCGCGTTGTCACAGGCGATGCGCTAGCGGGAACGTGTTCCACCAGCTGCTCAACGCGACAGTTGAAGTAGTTGCATAGCTTGTCGAGCACATCCGCGGTCGGGTTGTAGCCGCGATGATTGGCGACCTTCGATAGCGTCATGCGATGAACGCCCGTCGCACCGGCGACCTCGGTCAGCGTAATTACCCGTCCCTCGCGGAACTCGCGGTCCGCTAGCAGCTCCTTCAAACGAAATCTCAGCATCAGTTCCTCGCTGCGTATGATTATCTCATTAGTCATACGCCATTGACATGCGTCGATTGCTGTCTATAATATGCTTTAGATGAAGCGCAAACGCATCATCTGCCAACCTATTACAGCAAGGAGACCGTGATGAGCCAAACCTACCTCACCACCGAGGAATTGTCGGCAAAGATCAAATACGAAATTTAGCGTGGGGAGACTGCCTTAAGGCACTCTCGAACGCATATCCTTGAGCACGCTTCCGAGTTTGCTACAAACGTGGCCAGGAAACGATCACGACTTCCTCAGCTCGGGGGGCCGTGCCAATGCTAACTCTGGATGGCGATCCTTGCGCGATGGCATGTTGCGAACGCCGGTGCGTGCGCGCACAATACGTCTTACCAGCGTTGAACGATCAAGGACTTCTCTGTGGACACATCGAAGGTTTCAAGCAAGTGGCAAGTCGTGATCCCGCGCCAAGTACGCGAGGCCGAGCACATTCGCGTCGGCACCGAAGTTGCGTTCGAGCGCACGGCGGAAGGGATACTGCTGCGCCCAGTCGGGGCGGGCGAACGCATTACGCCTGAGCAGGGTTATGGCATTCTCAAGACCCACCGTCCCGCGGCAACGGAAGCAGATATCGCCCGGGCAGTGAGCGCGGCGGTCGTGCGCAAGCAGCACAAGCGCAGAACATCGCGATGATCGGCATCGACACCAACATCGTGCTGCGCTATCTCCTGAAGGATGATCCGACGCTGTCCCCGCGAGCACTGGAAATCATCGCTGGGAACGACTGCTTCGTGACCCGCGCCGCACTGACCGAGGTGGTCTACACGCTGGAGAGCTATTACCGTAGCGCGCGCGTGGACATCGGCCGCGCGCTCGACACCTTGCTCAGCGTTCAGCGTATCACAATCGAGGACCGCGCCGTGACCGAGCGGGCGGTGTCCTGGTACAAGGGAGGAATGGATTTCGGCGATGCGATGATTGCCGCTTCGTCGCATAAGTCAGTGCGCGTCGAGACCTTCGATCGTGATTTTGCCCGCCTCGCGCGCAAGCTCCGCATCGCACCGCCGGTCCAGTTTGCGGCCAAGTAGCCGCGCTACGGTACACCAGAAGTCTCAACCTACCGGCTGGTACGCGATCCGTCCAACGCTGGCCGCCGCTTGATCCCACTGCGACTCGATGAATGAAGCTAGCATCTTGAGCATCGACACGCAGGGTGGCATCGTTCCACATGGTTGACCACGTTCCATCGTCGATAGAGTTGTCGCCCGTTCAGCGAGAGATACTCGATCTGATCATTCAAGACCAAGCGCCTATTCAGGGACCCGTGGAACCGGAGCGCGCTATCCTGCTTTGGAGCGACCGGATCTCTGAATCCGCGACCGCGAAGAAGCTTGGCATCAGCAAGGAGGAGGTCCGAATCCTACGTTATTGCTGGTGGTCATCGACGCCACTCCTCGCAGCCGCAGAAAAGAAGTTGCACAAGGCGTTTGACGATCTCGTTTCACTCATTTTCCGAATCCCAAATGAAGAACCTCCTTCAACAACCGCACCAAATGTTCCGGCAGGTGGCGTTCAAGGAAGCAGCGCCACCCAAGGAAAACCAACAGAGCACAAAGAATTACGATCCGGAATGTGTGCAGCCCCGCGTTGAATAGCGAGAACAAGACAAGCCGTGGCATCGCAGGCCAGCCCTGGGAACCGATGGATGGTCAGTGGGTTGTTGCGCGTACGGACGCGATGATCGAGACCAGTCCGGTCGATATCTATGCGATCCTCGAAGCCCCCAGTCTTCACGTCCGCGGGTTTGAAATCGTGACGGGAGAGAGCATGACCGCAAAGGCGGCCGAAGACTTGCTCAGGAACGGCTTCCAGAGCAAGACGTCCTGGCCGCCTCGTCTGACGGTTCCGAAGGGGGACCCTTGCGGCGCGGTGATTGGACAAGTGGCACAGTCATTGGGTATTCAAGTCGAGGAGATGCCCTTGCCGCAAATCGCAGCGTATGCGGCGCCGTTTCTGGAAGACTTTGCGAAGCAAGGCTTTGGCGTATCGCCGGTTCCCGATCACAGCGCCAGATCGGATGAAGGCGAGTCCGCAACAGCCATGATCCCCGACAGTTATGATCTGTGCCCGTGCGCGTCGGGGTCCAAGTACAAATTTTGTTGCAAGAAAATATTCCGGGAAATTGTTCAGGCGATGGCTGCAGCCGAGGAAGGCAACTATCACCAAGCATTGCAGTGGATGAAGGAGGCGGAAAAGATTGCTGGCTTGTCCGCTGAGGTGCTTTGTCGATTGGCCATTGTGTACCGCTATTTCGATAAGGGACAATCCGACAGCTATCTGCAGCAGTGTCTTCAAAAGAATCCCCAGCATCCGAGGGCCCATTATCTGATGGGCATCGAGCACATGCAGCAACGCAGAATTGCTGCCGCCATCGAGGAATACAAGAAGGCCATCGAGAATTACCCGAAGACGGACCGTTTCCATCTCAACGAAACATGGAACAATCTGGGCACGGCCTACTTTGAGGCCGAGGCACTACGAGGGGGCGAAAGAAGCTTGGCAAACTGCCGTCATGCTGATGCCGTCGGACGAGGTAGCGGTGCGCAATCTGCTTGAGTTCATTTATGGCGATCA
This sequence comes from uncultured beta proteobacterium, assembly GCA_963732105.1. Classification (GTDB taxonomy): domain Bacteria; phylum Pseudomonadota; class Gammaproteobacteria; order Burkholderiales; family Casimicrobiaceae; genus PALSA-1003. The sequence goes on along the minus strand of CAVSYL010000010.1, from coordinate 31,507 downwards.
GCATCTGCCCGCGTTACTGCGGGAGCCAAGTGCGGTGGTGAGACAAGTGTTGAAGCGCCGGGGCTATCTCTGAGGCCGCGAGCAGCTGGAGTCCGCGCGCTGGTATCGAGAGTCGACGCGAGTACTTGCGGGTCTCAACCGAGTGGGGCCAGGGAGGTCGACCCAAAGGACACCCCGGGATTTCGGGCTGGAGGTGGACAATATGAAAGACGCGATCAAACCCACTTTTAGCGATCCTATTCTCCAGGAGCGGCTGGCCAAGTACCTCGTGCAACAGTGCTTTCGCAATTCAGTATTGGAAGATTTGCACGCGGGCATCGCGCCCAGTTCGAAGACTGGAGACTACGCAGATGTCATGGTCTGTACGCCCTTCGGAGAGATTTCCTGGAATCGGCTGTCGCGATTTGATGATGCCGAGATGAAGAGGCTCATGATTGACGTTGTGGACCGGACATACCAGTTCATTCGCCAGCGATTCGACCCGGAGGTAGGCGGCGAACTCCTACGCCAATTGGCCGCGCGCGACCCTTTGCCGGGCTGGGAAAATCCGAAAGAGCTCCGAGGATCGCCTTCTTCGGAGCTATAACGCTTCCTGCTGTGTGGAACAAACGAAAGACGCACGAATCACTCGCTGCCCCACGCCGGGCTCGACGTCGCTGGACGCGTTGCGCCAATAATGAGTGGGAGATCAGCTTGGACGAGCGACCTAACTGAGCAAGAAATCGATGCCCAAGAAGATCCCTGTCGACCTTCAGATCTGGATCGACGCGCGCAAGCGCTTTCGACTCTCACATATGCACGTTCAGATGGCGAGAGAGCTCGGTATGAATCCCAAGAAGTTTGGCGGGCTGGCAAACCACCGCCAGGAGCCTTGGAAAATGCCGCTACCTGAATTCATTGAACATCTGTATTTCAAGCGCTTCGGCAAGCCTGCGCCCGAGCGAGTCAATACGATTGAGCAACTCTTTCACGAGATCGAGGCGAAGAAAAGGGCGAGGCGGCCAGCCCGTTTGACGCAAAACGATACGCAGGCTTAAGGCCAAGACTTCTATCTTCGACTTCCACACCACCTGCCGATACGAGCGGCGCGAGTAACGCAGCGTCATCACAAATAATCGTGGTCTACGATACCGACCGCTGGTGGGATGGCGGGTGAGCGCGCCTTCGCCGTAGTCGACCTGACACTCCTCCCCTGGGAGGAATTCCAGGCGGTCGAACTGCTCCGGCTCCCGGCTACGCAGCGCCCGACAGAAGCGCTTCACGCTGTTGTAGCGTCGTGTGAAACCAAACCGATCCACCAAGCTCCTGGTAGATGGCCATGGCGTTGCGTCCCAGACCCACCTGCGCTTCGATCCACTCGCGGTGCGGCTCGCAGGCCGAGCGCGCGTGCGCGGGCAACCTGGCAACGGCCGGCGGCGAGCGGGCTCCAGGAGCCGGTGGCCGGGGTGGGGGAATTTGACCGGGCAGGCCTTCCGAGCCGGTGGCCATGGGGGAATTTGACCCGTCCCCGGCGCGCGCCACGGCCATGGCCAGCGCGAGCTTGCGCACCGTCTTGCGATCAATGCCGGTCTTGCGACTGATCTCGTGCTGCGAGACCTCGTTCTCGAGCAACGTGATCACAGCACCCTTCTGATGCGGCTTCAAGACATTCACTCCCGGCCCCTCTGCACATGACAAAGGGGCGATCATGTCCTGTCGTCGCTACCGCCGCGAAAGACCGCAACGGCTACATCTGACTACGCACTCAGATGCCGGGTAGCCAGGCGCGGTTGCCCGCGCCCAGCCCCCGAGGAACCGAGCATGCAGTAGGGTAGGCCACCGGCGAGTTGCCTTTGCAGGTACTTTTCCAATGACCCCCCTCCGAACTACGCGTGACCGTTTCCGTGTCACGTAGCTCTCCAGTGATCTATGCCACGAACGCTGGCCTTGAGTTGTCTGGAATTCCTCATGGCTACGTTCTTGGATGATTCCCAATACGGTTTCGGCGTTTCGCATCTCGCGTACCTCACCTCATTGGTTATCAAATCACCTGTCCCCCTTCGCCATGTGATCGGCTCTCCCGATCGCGGACTACTATGGGGACTCCGTCACCTTAGGACTCGCATCCCGTAGGCGATCCCATGTTCCGTCACTGACCAACGTACTAGCGCGATCTTAGGCTCCCCACTCATGCCCTTAAATGAATTCGCTATTCATCGCCCATCGAGCAAGGTGTACTGCGGACGAAATTTGAATCCGCAGCTCTCGATGGCGTCGGTATCAGACGTGGTACCAACGGGTGTGCGGTTACACCACTGGACATTGGGATTCAGGCAATTCAGCTTTAGCCATATCGCGCAGGCGTTGCAGGGCCGTACCGTAGATGTCTTCCGGCTACTCCCCGCTTTACAAACATGCTTCTTGTCCCCTCGCCCTTTCGGGTCCAGGTTAGTCGTTCGCCTCGGAGTCGTTTACCTTGAACTCCGACCAACTGTGTTGGTAATTTAATCAGTGCGTACCACGGCGCACAGTTTCCCCGCACACGGCTCGAGCAGTACAAAGGCCAGCATCTGTACGGTCACTGACCCGGGAACTCGGAATGCTCCCCGAGCGCCCTTCGCGATACACATCCGCAGCCGTTGTACATGTCTTTCGACAATGTTGGAGGCGCACACGCCCAGTGTTGCAGCGTTCATTTGCTTTCCCCCACACTAACGGTTCGACGAACTTTTTCGCGACGTACCACCAGTCGGACGTGGGCTCACTTTCGTGCCGGGTAACGTTTAAACCCGTATCCGCGCCATTACAGCGCAGCATTCGCTTCTTCCAACATCCTACTCCCGCACCACCATTGGCAGACCTTGCGGCCTGCTGTCTTCCGAAGAAGAGCAATACGGGGTTTCCACGTTCATGTGAAGTAATGTCTTGGGTTAGGCGCAATGCCGGTTAGTTAACGCCATTGGTTTCCGACCGACGGCGTTTTCGCGGGTAGTTGCTCATTTTGATCTTCACGGCGCGAGGGTAGGTGCGGTTTCGTCGCGCTGGCAAGAGCAAGAGTGGCAGTTCGTCGTAGAGAGCCTGCAGGCGTTTGGGCAGGACGCCGGGGCTTGCGAACCAAGCGCTGAGCCAGAAGGCGCGTATGAAGTGCAGCGTGTGCCGGTAGCTGATTTGGTTGGGCAAGACGCCGGCGCGGCGAGCGACCTCCACCATGCTCAGGCGTACCAAGTTGTAGGCGATGCCCAGCCCCCACAGTTCCTGCTCGACACGGTCGGGGCTTTTGCAACGTAGCGAGGCTTCTTCACGTTCCAGAGTGTGGGTCTTGATCTCGTCGTAGGCGAGTTCGAGTTCCCAGCGTTGGTGATAGAGGGCGATGATTTCGGCGGCAGGAAAGGCAATCGGATCGAGCAGCGAGGTGAACAGAGTCTGCCGTTGGAAGCCTTTGCGCTGATAGTGGATGGCGCGCACGGTGAGAGTTTCGGGCAGGCTGGGATGAAGTTTGCGGGTCAAGGCGCTGGGGCGCAGTTCGATCAGCCTATCGTTGGGTGCGAACGTTTGGATGACGCGTGGCGGGCGCAGGCGTTGGTGCTGCTTGGCACGTATCAGCCAGTAGCGTTGGCGGGCGGGATCGGCGAGGTGGTGGAAGTTTTCGTAGTTGGCGAACCCTCGATCCATAATCACCAGTGAGCGCTCGGGCAAGCGCGGCCATAGGCGTTCGGCGAGCGATAGCTCGCTGTGGCGATAGGGCCCGAAGGCGGCATCGAGCAGCAAGTGTGAGCGCAACACCGTGAGCGTGACCAGACGCAGTTGCGGATAAGCCGCGGCGGCCTCGCCGCGACTGGTTCCAGCGCGCCCGAAGTAGGCGTCGTTCTGTTCGCTGTCAGGCACGCGCAGCGTCGACCCATCGACGCCGAGGAGCGCCAAGCCACGCCAGCGATGCTCGGCGGCGGCGGCGTTGGCCCAGACGTCGGCGGTGGCGTGGAATAACCAAGCCAGCGGCTCGGCACCGAGACGATCGCGCGCCTGCACGAGCGCGCCGTTACTCACCTGCTGGCGCTGGCCCGTGGCGGTGGGCATCACCAGATCGAGGTGACGCACCACCTCGGCGATCGAGCGGTCGCGCAACATGGCCATGCCGATGACGAGCCACACCACATACTCGGCGGGCAGCTTGCGCCTGCGGACGGTCGCCGTGCCGGTGGCCTGCAGCGCCTGCTCGACCCAGCTTCGATCGAGGCTCTGTGCAAACAGTGAGAAGCTCGCCTCGGAGCTTGCTGTTGCAGCTCCCCCGGCCAACAATGCCGCTGCCACATCCATCGCCGCCCCCTTTCGACCACCGCCCGGATGTCGGGCGGCTGCTACGATCGCGGCGTGCGGGCACGGCGTCGTCGGGGCGGGGGCGCGCTCTTGCTTGAGCTTGCCCGGCGACGTCGTAACAGCTCCCGGTTGATGGCGGAGATTGCCTCGACGGCCTCCCACCACGCCTGGTAATTGGCAACCCATGTTTGCGCCTGCGCCACCAGGGTGGCGGGCAGGGAAATCTGCTCGGTGCGCCCACGGGCGAAGCTCACGGTCAGATAGGTGGCCCGATGCCCTGGCCCGGAGGCGCAATGGCAACTGGGCTTGCCGCAGCGCAGCTCGCGCGTGAGCACGCTGCCGCGAACGATCTCCTGCAGCGGCGGCAGTCGGCGCGCCAGTTGCTGGCGGCGCTTGAGTAGTTGGCTTTCCGTGGCTTTCATCCTTACGGATGTAAGATAGCACAGAAACGCTCGCGCGTCAGCCTCGAGTGCATGTGGCCTCAGCGACGAGTTGCGCTAAGCTACAAGGGACAATGAAGAAATCCGGCTTAACTAACCGGCATTGGGGTTAGGCGCCGATATGACCGGGACGCGGTGTGGTCACGAGGCATCTATCCCTCACGATACCTCCCTCGTCCAATACCGTTTTGGTTCAAGCGCAATAAATCCAGCCACTTTCGCTTGTTTTCAAATCGTCGCTCTTTAACGCAGATTCACATGTGTTCACCATACCACTCGCTAGCACTTACCCGGTTTTGTGGCTGCCAGGAGGCTCTCTCACTTGCGCTCGACACCCCGCCCTTTCGACGCTTCTTACTTGCCACTGCCGCTCTTGATTCAGGCAGCTAGCTTCGCCCGGTGACACGGGCGGTCCCGATACGTTGCCGCGGGCCACTCCTCGACACAGCCTCGTGTCGCAGGGGGGATTTTGAAGTGGCCATCACTGGGGGATTTTGGGTGGCCACCGGGGCCGGTTCAGAGAATGCGGCAGCTAGACCTGGGCGCCTCTCGACTAATCGACTGGCTCGCCGTCGCGGGCACGCTTTGCCATGTTCTCCGCGATCTCGCGCCGAATACGTTCAACTTCCAGGCGCCGCGCTTCTTTCGTTCCCCAGCGCGGCGGCGCTGCAACAGGAGCCTGCTCCGCAACTTCCACCTGCTGCCGCAATGCTTCCATCTTTCGCCGCACGGCTTCCTGCTGCTTGCGTTCGGCCGCCAGTTGCCGCGCGATCCGCTCGCCGCCGATGGGTGTGGTCATCGGCGGTTGCCCCGCCATGCCGAGCAGCGCGTCGATGTGCGCCCAGTGCTGCGGGTCCGCGCACTCCGCGACGAACCGCAGGTTGAGCGCGTCACAGATCGGCACCCATGCCTCGCCCGACACATTGCGTCGTCGCACGGAGAGCGCCGGATTGAACTGATACCAGCCATGGGCCACGCGCACGAACAGCCGGCGGTTATAGGCGTAGTCGCGCTCGACCTCGTTGCGCGACAGCAGATGGGACAGGTGCTGACGCTTGTTGCGTTCCGGCCGCAGGACGCTCGGCGGCAGGTGTTGCCAGGCGTCGAGAATGGCCGCCGTCTGGAAGCCGCCAATCTCGTCCCAAAAATAGCCGGTGAAGCGCGACTTGAACAGCGCCCAGAGTGTCTGGAACAGAAGATATTCGGACAGGTGGCGGTCGATGCGCACCAGCCGTTCGCCGCTCATCACGTCGATCGCCGCCGGTGCGATCAGTTCGTATAGCGCGGCGAAGGGTCCGCGGGCGAATTTCTCGTCGTGGAACGCTTCGAGCAACGCCCAGTGCAGCGCATTGCGGCCGAGGTGATCGGTGCGTTCCGGATTGGCGCCGCGCGCGAGCAACGCCTCGACCAGCGCCACGTTGCCTGCGGCGGCCGCGGCGATCAGCGGCGTCTGGTTCATCGGGGTGCGATGGTCGATGCCGTGGCGGTCACACAGTTGCAGGACATCCTTAAGGTGCGGCGAGAAGTAGGCGGCGAAATGTTTGCGTCCGAGGGTCGTGCGATGGTGCTCCACTGGCCCGGCTATCCTGAAGTTGGCTTCGCTCGCGAGCCACTCGGCTAGCACCGGCTCGCAATAGCATGCGGCGTATTCGTAGAGCTGCTGCTTGGCCTTGCCACCCGGCAACTGCTCGCGGAACACCTTGGCCAGCGTGTCGCGCAGACGCGCTTCGTCGAACACCGGCCAGGGTACCGGCGCCTCCTTGAGAATGCTCTGGCGGATCGCCTCCGCCTGTTCCTGCTTGCCCTGCAGTTCGAGCTTCCTGGCCTCCTTCTGCCAATCGTCGCGGGTCGACGCCGCGGCGTCGACCTTGACTTCGCCGGAGCCCTGCCGCAGGTCCAGCAAGCGCAGCAGCGGATGTCCGGTGTCGGCCTCGATCAGGTACAGGTTGCAGATGGCGCGGGTCAGCGCCACGTAGAGCGCGTTGACGTAGAACTTGTAGATTTCGAGGGACTTGTCGGCCTTATCCTTCGCCCGACGATAGTCGAGAGCGTCGCCGTTCAAGTCGGCCGCCGCAACGCCCGCGACGATCTCGGCGAACTGGGCGCGATTGCCGGAGACGAAGCGATACAGAACGATGTTCTCGTACTCCAGCCCCTTGGCCTCGTGGATGGAGAAGATGAGCGGCGTCTGGAAGTACCGGCGGGCCTCAAGCTTGTCGTCGTCGCGCATCACCAGCACCGCAAACTGCGTCGACTGCCGGGTCTTGTGGTTGAGTTCCTTCTTGGTGGCGTCGGTGTCGGGCAGCACGGTGACGATGCCGCCCTCGCCGGCGACCGCCTCAACCAGGAAATTGCTTTCACGGTCGATCGAGCCAAAACGTCGATGCTTGATCTTGAGCAGCGCATTGGCCACCCGCGTCGCTTCGCGTCCGTTGCGGAAGTTGGCGCGCAGCACCTTGAGTTCCTGCTTCTGCGCCAGGGCCTCGTCGCGCCAGAACAGGGTCTTCACCCTGCTCCAGGAAAAGAAGTTGGGGTGAACGATCTGATTGGAATCGCCGCAAAGCAGAAAGTGGCCGGGCCTTTTGAGCGTGGCCAGCACCAGAGCCAGCTGCACCATGGTGAGGTCCTGCACTTCGTCGACGACCACGAAATCGTAGTGCGGTGCGGCGTAGCGGTGCCATTCGTGGGCGACGAGGTTGCGGTCGTAGAGGCCGGCCTCGCCGAGCCAGGCACGATATCGTTCGTACAGGTCATAGAGCCGCCCGCGGTCCGCTTCGGCGAAGATCGACTGGCGTATGCCGAGAGCGAGGTACTGCCCGCGGGTGAGCGGTCCGGCCGCATCAGCGGTGATGACGCCACGGATCTCCTCGAACGCCTGATGTGCGTCGATGCCTTTGAACGCCTGCTGCTGGCGGGCGAACCAGGCGGTGAAATCGCGCCATTCGGCCGCGCGTCCGGCCGGCACGCGCAGGCTCTCCAGGAACTCCCGATAGGACAGGAAATTCGCGTCCTGCCCGCCGTGCTCGAAGCCGTGGCCGTAATAGAGGTCGCGGGCGCTGCGGGCGAGATAGGCCGAGTGGGTGACGTAGAGCACCTCGCCCTCGGTGTGCTTGAGCTTTTCCAGCGTCAACGCCGTCTTACCACTGCCCGCGCTGCCGACAACGATCAACGGCGGTGGCAGGCGATAGATCGTCTCCTGCGCGTCGTCGAAGGAAATCACTTTGTCGAGCAGGTGAATGTCGCGGCGGTCCGGGTGGATGTAACGCACCGGCACCGCTTCGCCGGCGGCTGCCGCGGCGCCGATGGGAGGAATCTTCTCCTCGTCGATCGTGGCGCCGCGCAGAAAGCGGGAGCGGTCGTAAGCGTGCTGCTCGATCACTTCTAGCATCAAGGCATACGTGACCTCGCCATGGCGCAGGATGGAAAACAGCAACCGGTTGGCGTAATCGAGCTTGGCGCGGTAGAACTTGCCGTGGCTCACGTTGGCGAGCTTCTTCACCTCGGCCTGACGGAAATCGTCACGCTCGATGGCGTCGCGCAGCTTGGCGTATTGCGCTTTAACGCGGGAGGTGTCGAGGCCGACGTATTCGAGAATTTTCACAAAGCGAGAGGACGGAAGCGTGCCGCATTTTAGCGCAATGCGCTTGGCGGCCGCGCTACATGTAGGTTGTGGCGGATTGGTGTTTACGCCGCGATCGGCGTCTACAACAGAACTGCGGCGATGCTGCTTCCACACCTCCGCTTCAGTTGTTCATCATGCTGGTTGCGGGTTGGGTGCAGCGGCAACAGGCGGCGCCGATTCCCTTGAAAGCTAAGAATCGCAGTTCGGCGAACGCCTCGGCGGACGGCGCGTCATCTTTAGTGCCGCGGGGTACCGCCCGCTTGCTGGGAAGGTGAGGGCGGTGGGATGGCGAAGGCAGCGTCGCAAAATCTACCTCCGCAACTTGCAAAGGATGCGTGTCGCGGCCGGGCGGTGCAAGATGGCATTGACGAGCTATGGCGAAGCGGATTTGGATCTCAGCGTTTGAAATGTCGCATTTCCGCGCGGAGGCTGTTACTGTAAACCGGGCCCCGGGCGCCGCCGCGGGTCCCAATGCGCCGGCACTACCGATTGCACTTCAAGCGTTGAGTCGACGAATTCAGGGTGATAGCGAGCGTCCTGTTACGCTGGGCTACAATCGTTGGTGCAAGAGTTCGGATTGCCTGCGTGCGCCGGCATGGCATGCTTCCTTGACCGCGTGGAGCTTCTAAGAAACGATCGTTCGATCTGAAAGTAAAGGCTTTTTTTGGGAGGCATCTTAGAATTTTCTCATGGTAAGCAATTGATTTGTATATCTTGTTTCCCGGCTTGTGATTCCGGTTGTCGTGGGTTCGAATCCCATCAGCCACCCCATTCATCTGTAAAAGGATTTCGTTCTCTTCATCATCCGCAATCCGGACGTTGTGTGTCCGGTTTTGTGCCTCGTCGATTTCAACATCTTGTGGTTTGGCGAGGCCGCTGTCGCCTGCGTACGGCGCGAGATGTCCCGGCGCAAGATGCGCGTAACGCAGCACCATCTTTAAGTCGCGCCAGCCGCCGAGCTCCTGCAACACCGCGAGCGGAGTGCCGTTCTGCACATGCCAACTCGCCCATGTGTGACTCAAATCGTGCCAATGGAAGTCGCCGAGCTTCGCCGCTTTGCAGGCATTGAGCCACGCCACCTGCGTCGGTTGCTTAATGGCTCCTCCACGGTACGGGAACACCCAGCGCGCGTGCGCCCCGAGCTGCCTCTGTAGCACGGCGACCGCAGCGTCAGACAGCGGCACCGCGAGATCGCGCTTGCCCTTCGCCTGGTCGGCGTGAATCCACGCGAGCCGGCGCCCGAGATCGACCTGCGACCATTCGAGGTGCGTCACATTGGACTGCCGCAGTCCGGTAGCGAGCGAGAATTCGACTTTGCCGAGTCGCCGGTCAACGAGCAGCAGATCCGCATGTTGCATGAGGGCGGTTTCATCGAGGAGACGCGCAACATCGTCCTGGTCGGCGGCCCGGGCACCGGCAAATCCCATCTCGGGCTGGCGCTGGCGATCCAAGCGGTCAAGACCAATCGGCGCGTGCGCTTCTTCAGCGTCGTCGATCTGGTCAACCGGCTCGAACAGGAGAAAGCCGCCGCCAAACAAGGTCGCCTCGCGCAGCGGCTCACTCTCATGGACGCCGTCGTCTTGGACGAGCTCGGCTATTTGCCCGTCAGCGCCAACGGTGGCGCCTTGTTGTTCCACCTAATATCCAAACTCCACGAGAAGACCAGCCTGATCATCACCACCAACCTGTCGTTCTCGGGGTGGGTCAAGGTGTTTACCGACGCCAAGATGACCACCGCACTGCTCGACCGCGTCACTCACCGCTGCGACATCATCGAGACCGGCAATGACAGCTATCGACTGAAGAAACGCAACCAACCCGCGCCCGCCAAACGCAAATCCAAGGAGAAAAACCTCACACCCAACCCCTAAAACTGCATCCGGCCTGACCTTCCATCGGATTTTCTGGCACCAACGAGCAGCCCTCATGCCGCCAATCTTGGTACTCGGACTGCCGATCTCGAACCATGCCTCGTAGAACTCCTGCCGGACTCATGACCTCCGAGCGCTGTGTGACGGCGACTCCGATTATAAAAAACCTCGATGTATTCGAACACGTCAGCACGTGCCTGCGTCACGTGTTTCGTAGCGTACTCCATGCACGCGCTCGTTTTTCAAACTGTTGAAAAAACTTTCGCTGGTCGCGTTATCCCAGCAATTTCCTTTGCGGCTCATCGACGCGAGCATTCCGTACGCGGCGAGCTGCTTCTGAAAATCGTGGCTGCAATATTGGCTGCCGCGATCCGAGTGATGAATCAACCCCGGCGGCGGGCGCCGACGGAACCATGCCATGCGCAGCGCATCGATCACCAGCTCCTTGGTCATCCGCTCGCGCATCGCCCAGCCGACGATCTGCCGGGTGTACAGATCGAGGACGATCGCCAGATACAGCCAACCCTCGCCGGTGGCGACGTAAGTAATGTCCGCCGTCCACACCTGATCCGGACGCTCGGTCTCGAAGTTCTGTTCCAAACGGTTCGGCGCCACCGGCAGTGTGTGCTTCGAATCCGTCGTCGCCTTGAAACGCCGCTTGTGCCGACCACGCAGGCCGTTCTCCCGCATCAGCCGCTCCACCCGCCCTTTGCTCACCGGGATGCCGAGCCCCTTGAGCTCCTGGTAGATCCGCGGCGAGCCATAGGCGGCCTTGGTCTCCTCGTGGATCTCGCGGATCCGCTTGAGCAACTCGCCGTCGCTCAACCATTTCTTCGGCCCGTCGCTGCGTTGCCAGGACGTGAAGCCACTGTCACTCACCTGCAGCGCCGTGCACAGCATCTGCAGCGGATACGAGTCGCAATGTTGTTCGATAAACGCGTACCTCACAGCGACTCCTTCGCAAAGTACGCGGCGGCTTTTTTTAAGATCTCAGTCTCCATCCGCAGCCGCGCATTCTCCGCCCGCAGTCGCGAGATCTCCATCTGCTCCGGCGTGATCGGCTTGCCCTTCTCCGTGGTACCGAGCTTGCCCTCTGCCTGTGCCTTCACCCAATTACGAATCGATTGCTCCGGAACACCAATCTCTCGGCCAACCTTCCTGACCGGTTCACCGCCACGCACTCGCCGCAACGCTTCAAGCTTGAACTCGAGCGTGTACGCCACCTTCGGAATTCGTTTCATCAAGCACCTCCATCAGCTCAACTTACTATTATCCCTCGCCGCTGTTGGTGCCCGATAACCGCTGGGAAGCTCCTGCTCAGTTTTACGTGATCAAACCTGCTCTGGTTTCGATGATCATTGACAAACAATGCGCACTGTGTCGCCTAAAGCATGACGAATTGCTTGATGCCGCGCATATCCTTCCCGACGCTGATCCGGAGGGCGAACCGGTTGTGCCGAACGGGATAGCACTATGCAAATTGCATCATGCCGCCTTTGACCGTTTCTTCCTTTCTGTTCGACCGGATTACACGATCGAGATCCGTCGAGACGTCCTGCAGGAAATCGATGGGCCAATGCTAAAGCACGGGTTGCAGGGGATGCATGGGCAACGAATTCAATTGCCTATTCGTGTGGCTCTGCGCCCGAGTCCCGACTGACTATGGCAACGGCATCGGCGGTTTCTTGAGCTTGCAAGCTGAACAGTTTCGTAGGGCGTACCCCAGATGCTGAATGAACGGCGACTCATACAGCTCGCTCCAGCGAAAGCCGACCATCTCGCGGGGCTTTTCCGGCTTCGCGCGAACGGCGGCCTTCAGCTCACTGCGCAGCTGGTCGAGCATTGGCACCATTTGAATGAGCTGTCGGAGATGGTCGGATGTAAGTTTTCCGTCGACTGTCGACAGTTGCACAACGACCGACGGATTAGCACCCACAATAGGAAGGCCGTCAAAAAATGCTCCCGAGCGCACGATCTTCTGCCGGGCATGCAGTCTGTTGATCTCTCCGGTGGAAACTGCGAGAAGAACAAGAGGCTTGGATCCGGAAGTTGGATCCCAGGCCAGCAAAAATTTGCTCCAGCATGTCTCTTTACGCGGACGCTAAAGACCTACGGCTTTATTCGGTTAACTGAAGCGCCTCACACATTACAGCCCTAGTGGGAATTCGGCGTGATGACGGACTGAACGGTTGACGATATCAGCGGGTCTGGGCGGACATCCAGTTCAAGTTACTGTGTCGCACTTCACAGCGCCGACTCGTAACACTTTAAGCGCTCGGGTGCCAGCAGTCGCGCGCGCTGGGCCCCGAAAACCATCGTAGCAGGCGCAGGGATTGAGGTTCTCCTGGCATCCTCGATGCCACCGCTGGAAATGCAAAATGATATTGACAGCTCGTGGCATACAAGTCAGCATCTTTAGTAGCGATCCAGCCCCGGTTCGACGTACCGGGTCTTCGCGAGGGGAGGTCACTGATATGGCTACCAAGATCGGCAACTATCTCATTGTGCAGAGCGACGGCACGATGCTCCTTGCATCCGGTTCCACCGGGAAGGTGCGCGCGCTCACGCCTGAGGAATCGGAAAAGGTTCTACCGCTGCTCAGGCAGCGTCAGAAACTTGGCAGGGATCTCGCCAAGCTGCTTCTGAAAAAAGGTTATGAGGCCGAAGACGGCGAGATCTGGGACCTGCAAATTTGAACGATGGATCGCCAAGCCCAATACACCGGGCTTGGCGATCCGTCTGCTGCCGCAACCGACAAGTCATGGCGGCAGGCTTACTGACCGATCGAAGAACCATCAGCAGCCAATACCCGCATTGTTCCCATGCGCCCGCTCCGCGCGGCCGTCGTTCAGGCTTCGCGGCGCAAGGCGGCTGCACGTTTCAGGCGGAGAGCCCCGCTGCGCAAGCCAGCGCGATCGATCTGGGCGGGACGATCCGCGCGACGGACGTGGACGCAACGCTGTCCCGGGCGCAAAAAATCCTTCGCGCAGTCGGTATCACGCGTATCGGCAACGTCACGGGGCTCGATCATGTCGGCGTCCCGACATGGATGGTTGTCCGCCCCCTTGCGAAATCGTTGACGGTTTCCCAGGGTAAGGGACTAACGCATCCCCTTGCACAAGCGTCGGGCGTGATGGAAAGCATCGAGTTGCATCATGCCGAACATTTTGCACCTCGCGGACACCTGAGGTCGTTGCGGGCCGCCGCACGCGACACAAGCTACGCCAATCCCCTCTTGCTGCCGATACGACCCGGTGCGGCGCTTCGTGAATACTCGCGCACCGAGTGGATCGAGGGTATGGATATTCTGTCGGGGACAGGACGGTGGGTTCCGCGCGACTGCGTAAGTCTGGATTCCGTGTCTCGGCGCGACCACCCGCGACTATTTGTCGCATCGTCCAACGGTCTTGCGTCAGGCAATACGATCTCCGAGGCGCTGCTGCACGCGATCTGCGAGCTCATCGAGCGGGATCAGGTGTCTTTGTGGCTGGCGCGCAGGCAGTTCGAGCCGGGCGCCCCCAATACCCGGCTGCGCCTGGACTCCGTTTCCGACGAGCATTGCCAATGGCTGATCGGCAAGTGCGCCGCCGCGGGTGTGCAGCTTGCGGCATGGCATGTATCTCAAGCCATTCCGGTACCGTGCTTCATGTGCAGAGCGTTCGACTCGCATGGTCGGACTTTCTATCCTCAACGCGCATCGGGATACGGTTGCCATCCCTATCGCCGCATAGCACTCGCCAGGGCAATTACCGAGGCTCTGCAGAGCCGCCTGACTCATATCGCCGGAGGACGCGACGACATGTTCTGGTCGCGCTACAAGGATGTGATCCGCATCGATAACGACGCCGGCGAAAGCTGGGCGAGGCATCTCGAGGCCGAGCCGGAGAACGTCGACATCGAAAAAACGCCCGAGGCACCCCGACTGCGCAGCATCAACGATCTGCTCGAGTGGGTATTGGCCGCTCTAACCGGGGAGGGCTTTCTGCAGGCGATTGTCGTCGATCTCACCCAGGAGCATCTCGGCATCCCGGTGGTGCACGTCACCGTGCCGGGACTCGAAGGTCGTTTCGGCGAACCGGGGTATACGCCGGGTCCCCGAATGCAACGCGTGCTGGCGCGCAACCTCTCTTGATAACCCGATTTTATGGACACGTATTGCATTTCGCCGGGAGGCGCCGATCCGCGGGCGGTCGACCTCCGCGCGCCGCGTGCGGTTCCCCTCTCGCTTTTCACGGCGCCACTTCCATTATCCGGACTCGACGGCCATTCATGGCGCGTCAGTCGCTGCGATTGATTCAATGAAAACGTGCATCTTCACCGGCCCGACCCTCTATCGAGAACCGACACCTCCGTGCCTATCCCGCTACGGCCCGGTCTCGCTGGGGTCGGTGTTTCGTGCCGTGGAAGGGGGCTATGAACGGGTCGGCATCATCGACGGTTTCTTCGGAAATATGCCATCGGTGTGGCACAAGGAAATACTTTATGCGATCTCCCAGGGAGTCGAAGTCGTCGGCGCGGCCAGCATGGGCGCGCTGCGCGCAGCAGAGCTTTGGGAATTTGGCATGATCGGGTTGGGTCGGGTATTCAGATTGTTTCGCAACGGGTCTTGGACCGACGACGATGAAGTTGCGGTCATACACGCTACGGAGGAGCTCGATTTTCGCCCACTATCTGATGCCATGGCCAATCTTCGCTTTACCCTGCGTAGGCTCAGGCAGCGGGGCTTGATGAATCGCAGCATCGAGCAGGATCTCGTTCAAAGAATGAAGGCCAGACACTTCTCCGAGCGTACGAGAGGCGAGTTGTGGCAGCAGAGCATTGAGGCGCTTGGGCAACCGGCGGCGAAACGGTTCATGGACACCTTCGACCGCGAATACGTCAACATAAAGCGAGACGATGCGCAATTGCTGGTGAAGTACCTGATCAACAAGCCGCCCAAACAGGCACCCTGCGCTCGACCGGTCTTTCAGGCCACGGGACATTGGCGCCAGCAGTTCGAGCAACAAATTGCTGACGTGCCAGCGCTGCGCTGAAAGGCGCGTCCGCCGGGAGGATTGCTGCGATCAAGCCGAATAGGCGGTCGGGCAACACTGGCTTTTTGGTAACTGGCTCACAGTTACCCGGCTGATGACGTTGGTCTCTGCGTTAGGGTAGTCTTTGCGCGACTGCCGCAACGAAGGGCATGGCGTGTACCGGCGATCCGCAGTAACAACGTTTCTCTTTACCGACATCGAGGGCAGCACCCGGCTATGGGAGCACGCGCCCGGAATGCAGCAGGCCCTCGCAGATCATGACGCGGTTACCCGGGCAGCGATAGAAGGCCATCGCGGCCTCGTCGTAAAGATGACCGGCGACGGTTCCCACGCGGCCTTCGATGATCCCCTGGATGCCATCGGCGCTGCGGTGCAGCTCCAGCGAGCGCTTGTCGATCCGACCGCCACTCATGGCATTGCGCTGAGGGTCCGCTGTGGTGTCCATGTAGGTGTAGACGAGCAGCGCGACAACGACTTCTTCGGTAGGGCGGTCAACCGTGCCGCGCGCATCATGGGCGTGGCGCACGGGGGGCAGGTGCTGCTCTCACAAGCCGTGGCCAACCTGGTCAGCGACCGTCTGCCTGCTGGAATCGAGTTGCGAGACCTTGGTTCTGTGCGGCTGCGCGATCTGGCGCACCCCGAGCGCCTCTACCAGGTCGTGCATCCGGATTTGCAAAAGGATTTTCCGGCGCTGCGCTCGCTCGAGCGGACGCCGAACAACCTGCCGCTCCAGGTTACCTCCTTCATCGGGCGCGAGAACGAGCTTGTCGAAGTCAAGAAATTGCTTGGTGCAACGCGGTTGTTGACGCTCCTTGGCCCGGGGGGGATCGGCAAGACGCGACTCGCGCTGCAGGCGGCCGCCGACATGATGGACGATTATTCCGACGGCGTATGGTTTGTCGAGCTCGCGCCGTTGACGGATGTGCGGCTGGTGCCTCAGGCACTCGCTTCGGTGCTCGGCGTCATGGAAGAGGCAGGGCGGACCGTGGTCGAGGCGGTTGTGAAATTCGTCAAGGACCGACACGTTCTAATCATCCTCGACAACTGTGAGCACCTGATAGATCCGTGCGCGTTGCTTGCGGCGCAGCTTCTCCTTTCAGGTCCGCACGTGCGCATTCTTGCCTCGAGCCGCGAGCCCCTGCGTGTGGCGGGCGAGACGAACTATCTCGTGCCATCGCTTTCGACGCCAGGCGCCCAAACGAAGGTCACCCTCGCGACGTTGAAGCAATACGAAGCGGCGCGCCTGTTCATCGAGCGCGTGATCGCGGTTCAGCCCACCTTCCAAGTCACGCGTCAGGACGCGCTGGCGGTGGCTGATATCTGTCATCGCCTGGATGGCATCCCATTGGCGATCGAGCTGGCAGCGGGGCGCGCGCGTGTTCTGTCGGTGGAAAAGATTGCCGAGCGCTTGATCGATCGTTTCCGCTTGCTGACGCGAGGCGACAAGACCGCGCTGCCGCGTCAGCAAACCTTGCGCGCGTCGATCGACTGGAGCTACGAGCTGCTCACGGAGCATGAGCGGGCACTGTTGCGTCGGCTCGCGGTCTTCGCTAGTGGTTGGACGCTCGAGGCGGCGGAGGCAGTCGGCACAGCTGATGCGGACAAGTATGACGTGCTCGATCTGCTGACCAACCTGGTTGAGAAATCGCTGGTGACCCTAGAGGCCGATGGCGAGCGCTACCGGCTACTAGATACGGTGAGGCAGTATGCGCAGGAACGACTGAACGAATCGGGCGAAGATAATGCGGCACGAACGCGGCATCTCGCTTTCTACCTGGCACTCGCCGAGGAGGCGGAAGCGAAAGGCCATACACCCGAGCCAGGGGTATGGTTTTCGACGCTCGACCTCGAACGGGAGAATCTCCTCGTGGCATCTGAATCCTGCGCGCTGCTGGAAGGGGGTGCCAAGACCGCCTTGAGACTGGCTTATTCGATCAAGCCGTGGATTGTTTCGCGCGGTCTTCTCGGGCTTGGCTACCGGCTGATGGTAGAGGCAGTCACCCGTGTTGGGGCGCAAGAGCGTGACCTCGCGCGGTGCCGAGCCCTGTGGGCTGCGGGCGAGCTCGCGTTCCTCACCGGTCGTTACGCAGAGGCGAAGCACTATGTAGAGGAGAGCCTGGAGATCGCGCGGGAGATTGGAGATCTGGCAATCGTCGCGGAGGCGCTCCGGCTGTTTGGGTATGTATCCCTCGCATACGGGGAGCGGGTCACGGCGCGGACGCATTTCGAGGCGGCGCTTGCTCTCTCGCGCGAGTTGGGGGAAAAGACCACGCTTGCCGCCGCGCTCAATGGCCTAGCCGAGTTGCATCGCACGGAAGGGCAGGTGGATGGGGCGCGCCCGCTCTATGAGGAGGCCGTGGCGCTTGATCGCGAAGTTGGAGATCGCCGCCGCCTCGCTGTGCATCTTTGCAATCTCGCGAGCGTGCTGATCGGATCGGAGTCGCGAGAATCAGGCCGCGGGGTGCTGCTCGAGGCACTTGAGATCGCGGAAGAGATCGGCTCGAGGCAAGTGGGACGAGCCGTGCTGGAATACTCCGCCGGTCTTGGGGCGTTGCATCAGGCATGGGGTCTCGCGGCGCGCCTCTACGGGGCGGCGGAGACGCATGCGGAGCAGATGGGGTATCACCGCGAGCCCATGGACGAGGCAATCCTCCCCCCGCTCATGGCACGGGCGCGCGCGACCCTGGGCGAGGTCGCGTTTGCCTCCGCAGAGGCAGCTGGGCGCGCGCTTTCTTACGAGGAGGCAATCGTGGAGGCACGCGCGTGGCTCAAGGGTGCGCACTGATCGATGGGTGGTGGCGTGAAGTCAACACATTGGGGGCCTGACATTCGCGAAGGGGAGAGCAAACCCACGGCACGACGCTTGCGGCCGCGTCGCCTGCGCAATCCTGCGCGTTGCTTGCGAGCGATTAACGTAGGAATTGGGGGTGCCGCAGCGGGAATTCGTGCGAGTGTTGCCTGGTTCAACCATTAGCCTAGGTGATTGCATGCTGGTTTTCGACGGGACCGGCGGCCCGATATGCGAAGACGCTGGCCCGCGTGCGCACCGAGATGAGCCTGTACGTCCTGGCCTATAACCTGCGGCGCGTGATGCGTATCTTGGGCGTTGGCGCCATCATGCAAGCGATGAGCGTTTGAGCCGCGCAGGCTCATATTTCGCCCGAAAATTAGCGTCCTCGGCCTCATACGCCACCCAAACAGGACATTGATCTTGACCTTCGAATCGAGGATGGTTCTCTAAAAGGTTGGATAACGGTAATCGGTGGCCTATATGCCTGCGTATCTGGATAGGGTCGTTCCGGGAAGGAATCAACTACGCCGTCAAGGACGGGAGAGAAGCCGCGTGCGCGTGCGCAAGCGCGCGGAGAGGTACCCCACGTACGTTGACCCACCGCGGGAGTAGCGTGTGACCAGCGAACGCTGAGCGGCAACTATTGGCCGATCCGCGAAGTTCGCGATCGACCAAACTCGCAACACTTTAAGCGTTCGGTTGCGAGTGGCGGCTTCGTAGCCCGAGGCGAAGACAAGTTTCGACCCCACAGCAGACCGCCGAGGTACTCGGAAGCGGTCGTTGAAACGGGCGGAAGCGGCCATCCACGACGCTGAACGCCAAGCATCAGAGTCGATGCCCGATTCACAAATCACGCCACCTTGAGGGTGTAACCGTCGGGGTCCTTGCCGCGAACGCGACGCCACCACACCTGAAGTGTCGGGACGTTAACAGTGACAATGAATAGTTTGCGGTAGACATCCGGCCGGGGGGATTGCAGCGGACGCACTCCGTGCCAGGAGTGATCGGTTCGCTGGAAAAGCAGACTGCCGTTTTTCCGCAGATCCAGGGACGCGGCGACCTTCAGATCGTCGAAGCCTGGCGCCGAGTGTGCCTTATGCCGGCCCTCATCGTCGAAGATCAGGATGTCGCCTCCCCACTCCCGTGGCCAGTCCTCGTCATTGGCAAAGAAGAAGATGTGGGTTGCAAGCTTTCGCCGGGCATCGCAGTGCGGCGATACGGAACACCCTTGCCAGGCGTAGTACCACTCCATCGTGAGGATGATCTGCTGGTCCGACCCCAAGCCCAGCATTCGGCGCAAGAAGGAGTCATATGCCTTTCCGTGCAGCTCCGCGATGAATGCTTTCCAAGACTCCGCGATGGCCATTCCGTCCCGATAGTGCAGGATTCCGCGGTTGTGGGCTGTCTGCCCATGGCTGCGCTTAACGCCCACCATGCGATTGAATTGCGACATGTCAGGAAGGTCCGCGCGGAGACGGTCCCAACCCTCAGGTGTCAGCGTGCCTTGCATGTGCGCCCAAGGGTACGGCTTCTGCGCCTGGAAGATGCTCGATGAAACTCGCTCGATGCAATCGGGATTCAGAAAGGTCATGGATTCTCTCCGGCGAGGTGTGCGATGAAATTGACAAAAATCTCCTCGGCAACTTTCGCCTACTTGGAACTTTGCCCTAGCGACGACTAGCGCGGCTTGCGGCAGATCAAGTTTCGATCAAGCCTTGGAACGCAATGTAACAGCCAGTGTTGAGCGGATCTAACACGGATGCTGAGGAAATGGTTCGCGCTGACTGGGAACAATTCTGATTTACGTGAACTGAAGTCACAGACGTGGTGCCGCTGACCTGCCCCCAATCATAGTGCCGCAGGTTAGCGAAGTCCCCGCACCTGCCAATGCCGCCGCACTTCGCCTTCTTAGTTAAGTTAGGAGGAATCAGACCCTCGAAAGACTGACGAAGCCAGTGACTTGCTAAGGACCGCTCCAGGGCAATTTTGGCGTCGGCGCTGACGGGCCGCTGTTGGCCGATCTCGGTCTTGTCGTCGCCGGTCCAAATACGGACCTGCCGCCGCTCACGACCGCGTCGCAGAGTCCCCGCGTCGTGCGTGCGCGGCCAGCCGGAGACGCCGCCGCATGCCGCGGCTCGAGATATCCTGCTGGGTTCTGCAAGAGCAGTAGTAGACCGATAGTCGGGCCGTCTTCTCCAAGGCGAAGAGCAGGAGTGACAGCGCTGCCTCGTCTGCGGCGGCGACCGGCTCCCACTGCAGCGCCTCGCTGGTTCCCCCTCCGGAGCCGTAGCCATTCTCGGCCACGCGGGCGGAGTTTTCGCGGCAGACGAAGAGTTCGTGGATGTTGAGGAAAGGGACCCGGAGGGCGTCCAGGCGCACAACCATGTCTTTCATGTCCGCTAGCCGTTCGGGGATGACGGGGACCTCGACCGCCGTCTCGTCGAAGTAGCGCAGAGCCCTTTCCACCGGCTCGGTGTCGAACTCGCGCGCGACGAGGTTGAATCGCAGGGCGTCCAAGCCGGCGTCCTTGAGCTGGGAGAGCAGCCCGTCGGAGAGGCGGTCGCCGTTCGTATAGAGGTCGATGCGGACGCGGAAGGGTAGGGTCCTCAAGGCGCGCACGAGGCGCAGCAGGCGTTCCGGCCGCATCGTGGGTTCACCGCCGCTGACGCCCACGCTGCGCAGACCGTAGCGCCGCACGACCTCAGGAGCTCCCTCCGGTTCGGCCAGACAGATGCCATGGACCACCAGTTCGTCCGTCCGCGGCTTCTGATTGAAGCAGAAGAAGCAGTCGCGCGTGCACAGCCCCGTGACGAAGGCGTTGGTCCCCTTACCCCCCAGACAGCCTCGGCAGCCAGGCGGCAGGTGCCGCGTATAGAGCGTGCGGCGCCCCAGCGAACCTTTGATGCCGCCGCGGCGCAGGGCCTCGAGCAGGGAAGACACCCGCTCGGCACGGTCCGCGTCTTCCTCCGCGCGTGCCACAGCGATGCCTTTCCTGAGGGAGTCTGCCTTCCGCGCGTACCAGGAGAGGTCGTCTTCTTCCTTAAGCATTTCTGGGTTCCCGTACTGGAAGAACCGCAGTCACTGCCCGGTTGGACAGCCCTCTGCAGGCTAGGACTCTGCGCTCGCAGGGTGTGGCGCATCTTGCGGCAGATCAACTATCGGTGAGACCTTCATATCAGTTCGAAACGGCAAGAGACGTGGCCCCGGTGGCCTTCCGGAACGTCCCCTTCATAGAGACTTGAGCGACGCGGAGGACCGGCGGCTATTGGCCCGGTCGCCGGCATTGACGCGATTCGACCGAGCGACCGCTGAATGACGTACACCAGCCGGTCATGCGTCAAGGGCCGCAGTGGATCGTGGAGCCGCCGCTCAGCACCGGCGAGCGGATGAGCGTGAACGACCCGAAGCAGCCCCACGAACTTCCCGGTAGCCGACGTTCGATGGCGGAGAAGCGGACGCCCAATGTGCAATATTCACCACCGCCGACCGCGATCACATCCTTCCGCCCACGCCCAGCGAATCGGCGGAGGCGGCGCGAATGCGGTCTTCGGGATCGCGGAAATCCCGTTCCACACCACGACCGAGAAGCTCGAGTTCCGCGCGCAGCAGAACCGCTCGATGCGGTGGCACCGTCTCGATCAGGTTCTCCAGCATGGCACGCATGCGGCGGGCGATCTGAATGCTGTTGCTGCCAAACTGCCTGATCTCGGTGATCGCCAGGCTAACAAAGTCTTCCCAATCCGGTGTGCGATAGGCGAGCCGCAGCCGCCCGGTGTCGTCATGAATCCGCCCCGTATCCAATTGCCGCTTCCCGACCGCTCGCAGCAGGCGATGGATCTGGTCAAGCGCGAGCACAGCGGTGGTCGGATCGTTGATCGCGGGCGAAAGCGCCTTGGCGGCGATGTCGACGATGATACGGAACGCGAATTCGGGGTCTTGCTCCATCGTGCGCTCCGGCCCGATGGCGACGGCCTGATCCAATTGGCCGTCGGCGATCTGTCCGCCACCGTGCAACCGGAACAGCGGGTCCCCGCTGGTCACGAAATCTCCCACCTGCGGAACGAATTCGATCAGGCAGTCAGCGCGCCGAGCCAACGCCACAAGCCCCGCCACGTCAAACGCAAGGACGACCCCGGTGTGTTTGGTCTTGACGATGCGCGACATTCCTCCCTCAGGCACTACCACGACATTGGTCGGCGCGTCCTCCGCCCCCGCGACCGGCAGCGGATATACATCACGGATGACCTCTTGCCCGGTGTTGCCTGTCCGGGTCAGAACACTGACGGGTCGCAGCGACTTTCCCACGCTGTCGATCATGTAGAGAAAGACGCCGATGCACGCGGCGCTGCTGTACGTCGCTATCCACAGCGAGATCTGCGGGACAGAATCCTCGATGCGGCTTAGTGTCGCCAGAGTATAGGTGAACGCAAATACGAAGACGGTTAGTGAGAAGCGGAGGATACCGCTGCCAAAGAAGGTGGCAATAATCCGCGGCGTAAGCTGCGCGCTGGCGAGTTGTACGGACACGAGCATGATGGAAAAAACAAAGACGATGAACGTGAGCATGGACGAGGCCAGTGCGGCCAGCACGGCCCGCGCGCTTTCGGGGCCGATGGCAGCTTTCAAGTCCAGGATCTGATCAGCGCGACGAATCAGCGGATGTACGAGCAGCGCCACCACCATGGCAAGTAACGGCGCGAGCCAGACGGAATCCCTGAGGAATCGATTAATGCGGTACCGCTGCAGCCAAGTCATGGCGTTGACCGATTCACACGATGATTAGATTCCCCGACAATCTCCGCGTAGAGTCGGTATCCACATATCGCGGCAAGAGGTAAGCGGAGCGCTCGCCTAAGTTCTACTGTTCTTGACCCGGTCAGCCATCCTTGATCGCCCTAACCTCAGCGGCGCGTGCATCCAGCGGAAGCGCGGACTTCCGGCCAACTTCGGCGCAGGGGCTCGCGTAATGGAGACCCACAATTACTGGACAAACCTCCACAGGTTAGCACTCTGCGCTCACACGGCGTGACACATCTTGCGGCAGATCAAATATCGGCTAGGCGTTTGAGTCGTTTCGAAATGGCGACCAAGATGCCCCCAGTGGTCTTCCGGAACGGCCGCTTCATAGAAACCTGAGCACCGAGGCGGACCGGCGGTTCTTGGCCGCGAGTTGCCGGCGGAAGCCCCCTCTGGCTCGTGTCTCATAGCGGACACTCGCAACCCTTCAGGCGTTTGGTTGCCAGTCGTGCCAACGATTCGAGTCGCGTTGAGGCGTTTCGATCACGTGGAGCGTTGGACCGCGGTTCTAAAGCGCACGTTCGCTGACCCCATGTGCTCCCACGCGGCCACGGCGATCTCACCCTCAAGTTTCGAGGAGCGAGCGGCAACGCAAGTCAGGTAGCGTTGCTTATCTAACCGCGGCTTCCGACCGGCCTTTCGCGCTGCTTTATCTACCGCCTACGGCCTTTACGCTCGCTTCGACTGCTCCGCAGCATTGGTGGCGGCGCCGTCCAGGGGCCCCACGGTTATCGGAAACAGCTCGGGCGCACCGCGAATGAGGCGTGCGACGCGGGCGGCATCATCCGATCGATGCGCCCGTCGCCACAATGACGCCGCTGACATGGCGATCGCCCCCAAGGTGACGCGCTTCTCCGGTGACACTTCGGCGAGCGCTTGCTCGGCTTCCTGTGCCGCTTGCGCGAAAAGGTGTCGCGCCGACGCGTCGTCACCTCCACGCAGCGCCGATTGTGCGGCGGCGGCTAGCTTCTTGCTTCGGTGTTGATGGTCGATCCAGGTCACGGGAATCCTCCTTGGCAAGACGTTCTTGTTTGGATTGGATCACGCCAACGCTACGGCAGAGTGACGGCCGAGGGTCAACGTATTTGTTGTCGGAACTTTGTCCCCGCCGAGTCCCCTTGCCGTTATCCAATGACAGCGCCGAATCGGATTAGTTTAGCTCAGTGCGTTCCGATAGCGAGCCATGCCGGCGCCCGCACTTGTTGCCGTGCTGAGGGCGAAAGTCCTCGGAACCATCTCTCACTGAAGACGCTTACCGATTCCCCGCTGTGAGGGTCGCAATTACGCGTTTTTGTGTTGGATTCCGGATCCTATTGGAGGAAGGACGATCCGTTACGAAGGGTTGGCTCCGACGCCATAGCCTCCGTCCGATGCGGGGCGATAAACGGCGGGGTAAGCATGAGCAATGGCGCTGGATTGCAGCGGGGTGCGCTAGCTTGAGCCGGAACGGCTATCTTGCCAGAAGCAAGGGTCGGTTGGGCCCAAGCTGAGCACTGTGCTGATGCCGAAAGCCCCCGGAAAAAACGGTCTTTTCGGCTGGCGCCGTGGCAGGACCGTCCTCAAGATTGTCAGACCGAACCCAACGCGAGGCTCATGAGATGAGAGCGGAATCATTGACCAAATCGATCAAGATGCTGAAGGGGATTCTGGACGGCAAGACGTATGTGGCAGTCGCGCAAGAATCAGGGCTGAGCCGCTCTGCTGTCGAACAACGCGTGAAGGCGCTCGCCCGCTATCTGGAAGCGGTCGTGGGGGTGGAACGGGTGGACGAGGACGAAGTGGCGACGGTCAAAGCGATGCGGGCGCGAAAGGACAACTATCTTGAGGCGCTCGAGCACTATCACCCCAAGCGTGCTGCCGACGCATACAGGGGGCCGCGCGCGTTAACCGACCAAGACATTGAGCGTGCTCTAGCAGCCCGTCGGACTTGAGGTCCGTATTTTTTGGTTGATTGGCCGGCGACGATTCATTTGGTAGCGGCGTTGGGATGAAACGGCAGGGAGTACGTTACGAAGGGACGGAAGAGAGTGTTGTGATGCGGTCCAGCATGGTTTCACCAAGCGATATTTGCTGCGCTTTACGCGCAGAGGGTGTTCATTCGCTTCAGGTTCCACACCAGGCACACCAAACTCCATTCGCCCTGCGCGCCGGTCAGTCCGCGCAACAGGAATTGCCGGAATTTCATGACCTGCTTGATCAATCCGAACACCGGCTCAACCGTGCATTTGCGCAACGCATACAACTTGCGCCCGCGTCGGGTTTGCAGGCGATGGCGCATGGCCGCCAACGGCGTCGGCTTACTTGGCAGTGGCGCAGGCTCGGCGAAGCGATCGAACGGCGAGCCATGATGGGCTTCGCGGCCGAGCGCGATCAAGGGCTCGATCTTGGCCTGCGCACAGGCGTTGACGTTGTCCTCGCTGGCATACCCGGTATCGGCCAGCAGCCGCTTGACCCGGCCCAACTCCTGCGGCAAGGCATGCAGTTGTTCCAGCATCGGCACTACCTGCTGTTTGTCGTTGGTCGCTTGCGTCAACGCGCACGCCACCACCAACAAGCTGTCGGTATCCACTGCGGCTTGCGCGTTGTAAGCTTGGTCGAAGCCACCACCGGGCACCGGCATGATGCGCGAGTCCTCATCGGTGAAGTTGACTTGATCCCGGTCGGTGGGGGTGCCACTGGGCGGTGCCGGCGGCCGCCCGCGGGGCGGCTTGCCGTTCTTCTTCGCTCGTTGCGCGCGCGCGGCCAGCTTGGCCGCATAGGCGGCCTCGGCTTCGGCCTTGACCCGCGCCTCGATCTTCGCCTTGGCTGCGGCAATCGCCGCCAAGCGCTGCTCGCGGCGGCGCAACTCCTCGGGCAGCTTCAGGCCCTCCGGCAAGTCCTTGGCGTTGGCCGCTTCCGCCCGTTTCATCAACTCCGCCACCTCCGCCTTGAGCTTGGCTTCCAGCTTCTTGGCGTGGCCGTAACTCATGGCACTGTGGCGCGAGGCGTTGGCATGCACCTTGGTTCCGTCGAGGCTCAGCGTACCCAGCTTCAGCATCCCCATCGCTTGGGCGTAGCCGAGCACCTGGACGAAGATCGCCTCGATCTGCTTCAGGAACCGCTTGCGGAAACTGTTGATCGTGTCGTGATCCGGATGGGTGTTCGCTGTGAGGTAGCGAACGGCGATCGAGTCATAGCTCGCCCGCTCCAAGGCCCGGCTGGAGAAGGTGCCAGTGGCATAGCCATAGAGCAGCAGCGCCACCAGCATCGCCGGGTGGTGCGCATCGCTGCCACGACCGGCGTAGCTTTCCTCGAGCCCCGACAAATCCAGTTGCTCGACCATGTCGACAATGAATCGGGCCAGATGATCTTCCGGCAGCCACTCCTGCACACTCGGCGGAAACAGAAACTGCGTGTCGCGGTCGACTGCAATAAAACGCGCCATCGGCTCACTCACGAAAGAACATCAATGCAATCTAGTGTAGTCAAGATTTCCAGAAACGAAAGTCCGACAGACTGCTAGCGGTGATACGGCAGCACAGCAAGTGCAAAAAAAGGGACACGGCCTTGCTGCTGGTACTTTTGTCAACGGCCGCCAAGCCCTTGGAAATCGCAAGGCTCTTGGTAGGCGACTACCTGACCGAAGAGGGGCTCGTGCGCGAAGAGTCGGTGATGCGCGCCGATGCGGCCATCAATGGCAAAGAAAGGCCGCTCTTCTTTGCCAGCACGAAGGTCGTCGCGGCCGTTGACGCCTATTTGGAAGAACGGGCTCGGCGCGGGCAGGGCACGAAGGACCGGACGAAGTACCGAGGACTTGATCCAGACAGCGGGCTGTTTCTCACCGGGGACGGGCACGAGCTGCCGATCAAAGTCCGAGCGATCGGTGACCGGAGGCAATACCGGTGCGGAGTAATCCTGGACATCTACCGCAGGATCTTCGCAAGGGCCGGACTCAAGGGTGTGTCAGCACTTTCCGCGCGGCGAACGATTGCAGAAAAGCTTGCCGAGAGAGGCTGCGATGTTAATCAGATCGGGGCCGTGCTTGGGCTCAAGGAGCGAAACTCGGTCCGTAATCTGATTCAGAACGAACACTGAATCTCTGAAATCGCTGAAAGCGGTCGTCCGCGAGTTGGTGTAAGCACTGGCGACGTTTGGTCGAAGCGCGAGATACGGCATGGAAGAGCAACGATTCTTGATCAAAGGTAGGACGTACACATCGCGTGATCCGGCGCTGCAGGACGCGCTTGCTCGTGTCTACGACGACACCGGAACGGCCGCGGTGCATGTGCCAGCGCGGTGGGATCGAAATGTATGTCGCCAAGCATCGCCTGTACGTCGTCAAGCGGATGCCAGACACGGGGCACCAGCACCATGCGACGTGCGTCTCCTACGAACCCGAACGTCGGTCAATCCGGGCTGGGCGAACTGATCGGGGAATCGATCATCGAGCACTCCCCGGAGTCGGTCGAACTGCGCGTGGATTTTCCGCTTGCGCGGGTGCCGGGGAGGGCGTTCGTGAGGGGTGCAGCGCAAGAACCGGCCGAGATCAATGCGCCGCGGCATCGGATGAGTCTGCGTGCCGTCATGCATTTCCTGTTCGAGCGCGCGGGATTCAATCGCTGGTATCCGGCGATGGAGGGCAAACGGACGCAAGGGGTGATGCACAAGTATCTGTTGGAAGCGGCGGATGGGATCCAGACGAAAGGCGTGACGCTATCGGAGCGCTTGTACGTACCCGAGCAGTTTCACGAGGAGCACAAGAGCGAAATCGCGGAACGCCGACGCAGCAAGCTCGCGGTCCTTCAGTCACCCGAAGACGATGTCCAATTCAAGATGGCGCTCGTTCTCGGAGAGTACAAGTGTGACGAAGCATCGCCACTGGGACGCAAGGTATGGCTCAAGCACATGCCAGACGCGCCGCTGTTCATCGATGCGAAGGCCTGGGAGCGGATCGAGCGGGCATATGGCAGCCTGCTCGAAGCCCGGGATGCGGACACGAAGACGAAGCCAGCGGGTGGTGATATGCGCCCTGATCTACGCGAAGCGCGAGCATATCTACCAGATCGACACGGCAAGCTTCATGCTGACGACCGAGAACTGGATTCCAATCGAAGGCATCCACGAGACCGATCTCATCCAGGCTTTGACAGAGCAGAGACGTCGATTCGTGAAGCCGCTGCGTTACGACGCGCGCAGCACGGCGGCGTTCCCCAACGTACTTTTGCTCGATACGGGAGCGAAGCCGACCCCGCTCCATGTGTTGAGTCCCTCCATGGATGCGAAGGATCGCGCCATCAAAGAGAAGGCTGCTCAAGCGCAGGGCGAAACCACCTGGGTGTGGTCCACGGATAAACCGATACCACGGCTGCCGGAAGTAGTGAGCTCTAACGCGACCGAGGCGAGCCTACACATCGCCCCGAACGCTATCGGTTAGAAGTGATTCGCGGGTGAGTATTATTGAGCTAGCCGGGGTTGTCGTTCAAGCAGTATCGACCTGCTGAGCAATTTTCGAGCAGCGCCACGGACAGCGAGGCGTGGTGCCGCTTCCCATCAATTTGCGCAAAGTTTTCCGCCGACTTATCCAACGAATCTGTGGACAAGACCAAAGTGTCCCGAGCGCAGCGTCAAGCTTGGTGACAACGTGCACGCTGAACATGCAGCCTCAAAAAGCCGGCCTGAGGCCTCGCCCGCGGCGCTATTTTTTTGCTCCAATAGAAACACCTGCTCGCTTTGGGATCCCGGCGGAAATCGGCCGAGAATCCACTCCGGATTACGTTGAGCGAATATTTTGAGCGCCTAACGGCTTGTCGACGCTATCACCGACATGACGATGCGTGATTGGAGCTGTAGACAATGCTGATAAAACCGCTCAGGGCGACAAGCGTCCCGAGGGCTATCTCCAACCCATTAGAGAAGTCGCGACTGGAAACGATCCAGCCGCCCCGGCCGCGGCCAAGCCCCGCCAGCAGCGGTCCCCGTTCAACGGTTGCTTCGGCGTCATTTGCCCGCTGTTAATGGGCGGCTACAAGGCTCCGATCGCAACGAGCGCACGCTCTACTTCCTCTACGCCCTCAGGCGGCAGCGGGGTCTGTGGCGGCAGCGGTGCCCCGACCGGATAACCCTGTAGCTGGAGCCCGCCTTTGATGCATGCGGCAAGGTTGTACTTTGCGAAGGCCTGGTTCAAATTCCACAAGCGCCGCTGACGCTCCATTGCCGTGGTCCAGTCCCCGCGACGGCAGAGCTCGTACAGCTCTACGCTTTGCCTCGGCGCAAGGCAGGCGGGACCTGCCATCCAGCCGACGCCGCCGATCAGCATCACACAGACGGGAATGTGCGCGGAGGCCGCGAAGACCTGCATTCGTCCTTCTACGCGGTTGATGATCGAAAGCAATCGGCCGGTGTTAAAGGACGCGTCCTTTATGTATCGGATGTTGGGAACGCGACTTAGCCGGTCGATCACCGGAAGGCTCAAATCCGATCGCTGGAAGTTCGGATTGGTGTAAAGCACTAACGGAATTGACACCGCATCGGCAATCGCCTTGAAGTAGGCGAACACGCCCTCATCGGAGATGGGGAAGTAAGCTTCGAGGATCGCGAGAATCCCACTGCAGTCGAGACGCTCGAACTCGCGTGCTTGGGAGACAGCGTCGGCGATCGTGGTCGAGGCCACTCCTGCCACCACCGGAACGCGACCCCTCGCTGTACCGACCACAACCTCAACAACGCGCCGTCGCTGCGCCCACGAGAGATAGGCGAATTCGCCGGTGGAACCCAGGGGCGTCAACCCGTGAACGCCGGCTTGGATGAGGTCGTCGCACAAGCGTCCAAGAACATCCGCATTAATGTCGCCTGATTCATGAAGCGGCGAAACAAGATAGGGGAAAACCCCATGGAAAGGTGCTTCGGTCATCGCAGGTCCTCCGTCGCCGCCGAGCCGGTGCCAGCCTCGCCCGCCGATTGGTTGCGATGCCGATCCCGATAGAGCTCTGCGGGGTTATTCCACTCTTGTTACCCTTTCCTCGCCAACCCCATGTCGCGGACTCCTATTCGAGGTAGCTGGCGCACTGCTCGGTCGTTTCCACGAGCGGCACTACCCATCGAGGATCAATGGCAGACCGAAACGTCAGCATCGGTAAGCAATGTCCCCGGCGGACTTTTTTGTGACCTATCTCCCGACCGGTCAAGTCATGGCGACGACGGCGATGCCTCGCACAGCTCTATGGACGTCGGCCTTGCCAAAAACCAGCTCGAATCTTGGTCGATGTGACGCTCGAACGAGAGGCCTGCACGGGCCAATGCGTCCCGGAGTTCCGATTGGCTCAATGTCTCAGCAGTAAAGGATTGCAGCCAGGTTCCGCTGGCAGTTTCATGCCGCAGCGTCATGCTGACAAATCGTCCGTCGTGCGCTACGTGATCAACGAAGGCTTTGATTCCATCCTTTTCGCCTAAGAAACCCGGTACTGCACTCGCTAGCCAACCGTCGCGGTAGTGTTGGACGAGCACCACACCGGACGACTTTACGTGGCGGCGGCAAACCTCCAAAAGCGTCGCACGCGCCCCTGGGGACGGCGCATGAATCAAGAACGAAGCGAGGACCACGGCGTCGAATAATGTGCTCAGGGCTAGATCTTCGATGTTGGATAGCACCGTCGTCGCGCCTCGGATTTCCGCCAGCATTTCAGAGGAGTTATCAACTGCAGTGACGCTGTAGCCCAATTCAAGCAAAGGATGGGTGATACGGCCGACCCCGGCTCCAAGCTCGAGAATGGATCCTCCTGGCGGAACGGTCGATGCAATGAGTGACGGCTCTACTCCAGCAGGAAGCAACTTCCACAATTCGACCGAACAACCATCGAGCGTTTGAGGTCCAGCGCCCGATCCCCGAAACCGAATGGTTGTTGCCATCGCGTAACCTGCGCCTGTTTCGATGGCGGCGTTAACTGCGCCCTAAGGGCCGAGTGAGCGGCGCGCCTCAGCGCGTCCGCTCGAGCCGAGCGTTGGGCGCTTGTTCACGCACAGCCTCACGCAAGGCAGCTCGTGCCAGGATACGCGTTGAATCCAGAGTCGGGAGAGGCGAGGCGGTGTCGCCCATGAGCAATGGGATCTCTGTGCACGCGAGCACCGCCGCATCCGTACCACGCCGCTTACTCCGGGCGATAACCTGTTTGAAGTACGACCGCGTCGACTCTTCGTACCGTCCGTATACGAGCTCGTCGAAAATCAGAGCGTTGATATGTTGGCGTTCGTCGGGGGGCGGCATCTCCCACTCGATTGCCCTCGAACGGAGCTTGGTCGGGTATACCGGTCCTTCCATCAGGTATTTCGTTCCGAGAATGAGAAGATGCCGAAAGTTTAGTTCGGCCGCCGCGGCCGCGACCTCTTCAGCGATGTGCAGCCAGGGAAGCGGCGATTGATCGCGGATGAGATCTATGGCTTCGTGGGCGGTGTTGTCTGGGCAAATCAGCAGGTCGGCGCCAGCCAGGCGAAGCTTCGCGGCCGAGGCAAGAAGCATCGAGGCCACATCTTCCCACCGTCCCGCTTCAATGTAACGCATGTAATCCGAGAGTGGATAGGTGTGCAAGGTGACTTCCGGATGGGCATGCCGCCCAAAAATAGAAGCTCCCTCGACGCATACAGTCCGGTAACACAGTGCCGCACCTTCCGCGCTGACGGCGACAATC
>CAVSYL010000009.1:0-205192 GCA_963732105.1 uncultured beta proteobacterium | reverse complement strand
ACGGACTCTATGCCGCGATCAGGCACGCGAACACTGTCCTTTGTAGGTGTGGGGCCGCACTAAAGGACAGGATCCGGTCGCCCTTTCAGACGCGATGGCGTGCGAATTGAATGGAGCCCGGTCGCCGCAAATGGTGACGCGGCGTGTCGAAGTGCGGGGCTGTGCGCGGCTTACTTGGAGTTGGCGTTGTAGTGCGTGCCGACGAGCCCCAGATGCTCGGCCATCCGAAACCAGTTCCGCGAGGGACTGAATCTGAAGCTCCTGCATGAGGTTGTGGCGGTGCCACTTGACGGTTCGCTCGGTGGTCCCCAGCTCATCGGCGATCTGCTGTTCAGCTTCCCGCGAACAACCAGCGTGAGGTACTTTTGCTCGCTTGGGTAATCTGATAATCAACCAAAGCGCGCATGGCAGCCGTCTCTGCCGCGTGTTTTATGATCAGTGCGATCACGCGTGATCGCCCGCTCAATGGCTCGAGAAGCACGTCGGTGTCTACCGGCTTCGTCAGAAAATCCTCGGCGCCAGCCTTCATGGCAATCAGACCGCCCGCAATATCGCCGTGGCCGGAAGAGAAATAATCGGTATCGCATTTCGCATTTCCGGAAGCCGTTGCTGGAGTTGCAACCCGGTCAGACCGGGCATGCGCACATCGAGCAACACACAGCCGGGTTCGTTGACATCGGCAATTTCCAGAAAATGTTCTGCCTGTTCGTACAGCGCAACGCGATATCCAGCAGCCGACAGCAGCCGCGCGACCCACCTGCGCCAGGACGTATCGCTGCTTGACCACGTGCACCGTAGCAGCCGTCATGCGCGAGTGGGCCGAAGCGAACGGCAGCGTCGAAGTGGATCACTGTGCCGCCTTCCAGTCCGCTCTCCGCGCGGAATCCCACCCCCACGGGCTTCAACGATCGTGCGCGAGATCGTAAGTCCCACGCCGATGCCGCCCGGCTTGGTCGTCACGAACGGGTCAAAGATGGTGCTGACCCAGCCGCCCGGAATGCCTAGTCCGGAGTCAACCACCGATACCTCGGCTTCCTTGCCGTTGGTACGCCTACTTCGTATCGTCAGGACCCTTTTGTCCGCGGGCTGATCACGCATGGCATCCATCGCGTTGAGCACCAGGTTTTAACAGAACTTGCTGAACCTCGACTCGATCGGCTTTGGACCTTCGCCAGCCCCGGCTCGAGTTCGGATCTGAGCGTTATGTCCTTGGCCGACAACTCCGCCAGAAACATCTTCATTGTCTGGTC
Source organism: uncultured beta proteobacterium (assembly GCA_963732105.1). Taxonomy (GTDB): domain Bacteria; phylum Pseudomonadota; class Gammaproteobacteria; order Burkholderiales; family Casimicrobiaceae; genus PALSA-1003. The sequence goes on along the minus strand of CAVSYL010000009.1, from coordinate 203,942 downwards.
GATGGTCTCGTTGAGGTCCAAATCCCGCACTTCAAACTCGGTCTTGCGCAACATCTTGCGAATCCGCGCAATGACATCGCTGGCGCGCTGGTCGTCTCGCTTCATGTCGGCCAGAATCTCCGCCACTTCGGGTAGTCGGTGGGATGGCCTTGATCAGCATTTCCGCCGCGCCGGCGTTGTTGTGGATCGGGCCCAGCGGCTGGTCGAGTTCGTGGGCGATCGACGTGCAGAATTCGCCATTGCCACGCGCCGGTTCAGGTGCGTCATTTCCGAATAGCGCTTCTGTGACTCCCATTGGCCGTGCGGCGGCGACCGGGTTCGAGTAGCAGCGCGACGATCAGGGCCGCCTGGAGGAAAAACACCACTAAGGCGATGATCACCTCGGTTTGATGCGCCTCCAGCAACGAAGGCTCCTTGAAACGTATGATGGCGTCGCCCGGAATTTCGTCGGCGTCGATGCCCCACCTGCGGGCTTGACGCCAATCGATCTGCGCTTTCGTCGGAACGGTCCCCAGCGGAGGAAGATTGGCAGGCGGGACGCCGTCGAGCAGGCGGTGACAGCTCGCGCCGCCTGCCGTCCAATGTCGCGTAGGTCGGCATGCGCCCGCCGACGATCCCGGTTCCGATGAATGTGCTAAACGGCCCATAGATCGGTGCGGCGGATGCGGCCACCATGAGCACCACGGATTCGCGGGGCACGAACAACTGGTCGGCGCCATCCTTGCAGTAGCCGGACGTAAATACCACGTCGTCGTGGCCCAACTCGCTCAGCCGCTTCACCACCGCGTCAGTCGACAGGCCGGCAAGAAACTTGACGGTCGGAGCAATGTCGAGGCTGGCAAGGCCGCTGCGCAGATCAGATTCCCAATTGCGATCCAATCGCTTGCGCCGGTTACCACCACCAGCCGCCTGGTGTGGGATGCAAGCGCAGCGCGAGCTGAATAGTGCCTAAGCGTCGTACTCGGCGCGGATGGGGATGACGTCCGCCGGCAACGGCGTCGACGGCAGGAAGGTCCTGTCGACTGGGACGAAAACCAGCGGCACACTCGCGAATAGACTGTCACGATTGCGCAGCAGGAATCCAAGGGCGAACTCGCCCGTGACGACGATCGCGGCCGGCGGGCGTGCGACGTACTTTTCACGGAGGTACGTCGTAAGGGTTTTTTGTAAGCCTGACCCCAAGGCGGGCTGATCAAGAAACTCAGCAGAGAACTCGACGTTTCGATCGGCCGATTTCGCGATGCCTTCCCGCAATCCGCGGTCGACCTCGATGTTGGCGGGGAGCAGGCGATTGTTCGAGAAAAGCACCAAGACGTTCTCGGTCTCCGCCGCCATCCCCGTTGATGCGAGCAAGTACAAGAACGCCGCGAGCACCTGGACGAGAGGTAATGCTGCTCGCCGAATCTGGGCTGATGCGGACGCACTCGTGGCGCCAACTGAGCGCGTCCGCCAGGTCGAGTAGATCCTCGACAGATGGAAATGGCTGACCTCCAGGCCTAACTAGCGAACAAGGAAGTGGTACCGCAGCAGCACCTACCTACCGCTCCCAGTTGCGGATACGTTGCCATCAATGTTTAGGCACGCGATGGCAAGACGGTTCGAGATTCTACTCCAAGATTCCGCTCGACCTAGGCCGGCACCGAGTCACGCAGCAATGGAAAGCTTGATGACCACCCTCGAACCGGGCGTCGCGTCGCTTCGTTTCATCTACCTCGGCGAGAACCACTTTTTATAGAGTTCCTCATACCGCCCGTCCTCGTACATCTGTAGCAGGGCACCATTGATCTGTTTGCGCAAGGAACTGCCATCCGCGACGGCAATACCGTACTTTTCCGGCGCGAAAATTGGACCCACCACGCGCACACTGCCGTTACCGCGCGTCGTGGCCCAATACTGAAGCGTCGGTGCGTCGAAAACCACCGCTTGGACTTCACCTTGCAAGACCAGCTTATATGCATCGTCTCCGGAAGCCGCATCCATGTAGGGCAGACCGTGCTCAGTCAGGTAGTCGGCAGCGACCGTGCCGCGTACGGTCGCGATCTTCTTTCCCGCGAGGTCTGCCGGCCCGCGAATGTTCGAATTCAGGCGATCGACGGTCTGCGTGGAGGTCACTGTGGCCGTCAATTGAGCGATAAGCACGACGCCGACCAACCACATGAAAAAAACGATGAGCCTCTTGACTACCCGAGGCGCATCTCGATCGCCGTGCTCACCGGTCGCGACGATCAGGGCGGCACCCCATAATCCTTCTCCCATTCCCTTCAGATACCCCTTCTGAAAATGTTCACTTGTTTGGCGCTCGACTATCCATAAAATGTTCGCCATCACAAACATGATCGCGATAAATATACCGATGAGGGTGGCGACCGTCGGCCACGGGAACGATCCCAGCGCTTCCAGCAGGCGATTGCCGCCCTGAGCGGGTACCATGATCTGCAAACCGGCGTCGAAATAAGGCTGGGTGAAGTCGACGTCGTTTTCGCGTTCCTTGGTGATCGTGATCGCGGCAATCGCCACGTCGGCTTGACCGCTTTTTACCGCCTGCAGCTGTTCGCCGACGGTCGCCACTTCAACCCATGCGGTTTCGATCTTGAGCCTTTGCGCGAGCGCATTCCACAGATCGATGCTGAAGCCGGTGAGCTCCGTGCCCTGCTTGAGCACAAAGGGGGCAATCGGCTTGACCGCTACACGGAGCCCCTTACCCTGTGGTGCCTCATCAGCATCTACGCGCGCCGCACCAAGACTGGCGCATACCGCGACAACGGAGAGCCAGATTGCTGCGAATTTGCGGCAGTGGGAGTACGACTGAGTCGAGATCGTACGCTTGCCGAAGGGCTGCGGCGGCGCGCCGTGCTCCATTCAATCCGCCGTCCGCCGCCCAGTGACCGCTGGTTCCGGCACGTCACCCTCGAGCACTAACCTGTATACGAAGCCGGCGAGGACTGCGCCGACTATGGGTGCGAGCCAAAACAGCCACAACTGCTCGACCGCCCAGCCACCAACGAAGATCGCTGGGCCGGTGCTCCGTGCAGGATTGACCGACGTGTTCGTGACCGGAATGCTGACGAGATGAATCAGTGTCAGTGCGAGACCGATCGCTCCGCCAGCGAAGCCGACCGGGGCCCGCTTGTGGGTCGCCCCGAGAATGACGATGAGAAACATGAACGTCATCGCGATTTCGGTTACGAGCCCGGAAAGGAGTGAGTATTTGCCGGGAGAGTGTTCACCGAAGCCATTCGCAGCAAAACCACTCGCCAGGCTGAAGTCTGCCTTGCCACTGGCGATGAGATACAGAATGGCCGCGCCGGCGATTCCGCCGGCCACCTGTGCCATCACATAGGGAGGAAGCTGCGCGGCAGGGAAACGACCGCCCGCCCACAGTCCAACGGAAACGGCTGGATTGAAATGTCCGCCGGATATAGGTCCGAGCGCGTAGGCGCCGGTAAGAACAGTAAGCCCGAACGCGAGCGACACTCCAAGCAGCCCTATCCCTACCTGCGGAAAGCCAGCAGCGATTACGGCGCTACCGCAGCCCCCCAGTACCAGCCAAAGCGTTCCAATGAACTCCGCGGCGATCTTTGCAAACATTGTCTATCTCCTTTACGTCATTCGCAGCCTCTTCGTCACAGTGTCAAAAAAGTGCGATGGTCCGAACGACCGTGCGCTTAAGACGCCTTAAACCTTTCTACAGCGCTGGTGTCTGCGGGGTACGAAAGGTCGAAGGCCCGTCTGCATAGCGACTGTGCACGTCCAGCCTAGCGATTTTAGGTGAGGCTAATACATAGGCAGCGGACGTGGCCCGAAAAATGTGCGGAGCACCTTTTCCCGGCCGATCACCCGCACCAGTTCCCGCGTCGTGCAATACATGAAGATCAGCACGAGGAGGATGATCTGCACGGCCCAGAAATGCGGCCACACAATCTCAGCGAGCAGCTTTTCATTGCCGGCGACGACGCTGCCTGCCTGTCGAGAGAAATCGAACAGCCGCTCCAGGTAGTGGAGCAGCGCAGAGATCACCAGGTAGATCGCGGTCTTCCAGGCGACATTGTAGATCAGCGGCTCTTCAGGATAGCGATTGATGAACGGTAGCATGTCGGCAATCAATACAGCCTTGCCCAGGATGAGCGCCGCGACCGCAATAGAAATTGTCGACAATGGCGCCAATCCCGTTCCCTTGGTCATCAGCACACGCACGAATGCGACCAGGTGCAACGCGATAAAGAAGAAGATCGTCGGCGGGAGTACCGCCAGGAACTCCTCCTTGATCTTTACGAGAACGTTTGTCATGACACTCCAGTCGCTCAACGCTCCATTTGCGCTTCGATCCGGCCCTTGTGGATGGCATGCGTGAAGGTGGTATGGTCACGCCCAGACGAAGCGCCGATGCGGTTGCCCTGTGCGTTCTGCGCGAGTTGGGTAAGGTCCGATGCGCTCATCTCAGCCTGCGCATGCATTCCCGCAAGCAGCGCGGCAGACAGGGCGGCAACCACAAGCCACGGTTGAAGCCTCGATCGCATGGTCGCGCTCCATATCAAAGGCATAGATAACGCGCCGAGCACATGTCTCTGCGCTACCTGCTCGCTGGATCAGCCTCGTCAGATCGAGTTCCAGAACCCGCTGACTCCGAGAGGTCTGCGGGCTCCAGCATAGTTTTCGAGCTTACATCGCGATCAGTCACGCGAATACTGTCCTTTGGTGCGGACCCGCACCAAAGGACATGATGGTGCTGACAGACAGGCATCGCGATCGCCCTGTTAGGCGGAATGGTGGATCAGATGGGAATCGCAGTCGCAAACAGCGAAGACCTTGCGCTCAGTCGGGGGCGGGTATCGACGCGGGAATGTAAAGCTTCGCGCAATGCAGGATGTCGCTGTTACGGGTGCGCAGCCGAAATGAGCGGCAGTGTGAAATGGATAGCTGCGCCGCCAGCTGATGGTCTGTGCTCTGCTCGAATCTGGCCGCCATGGGCTTCGACGATCGTGCGCGAGATCGCGAGTCCCAGGCCCATGCCGCCCGGCTTGGTCGTTACAAATGGGTCAAAGATAGTGCCGAGCGAGCCGCCCGGAATGCCTAGTCCGGAGTCAAGCACCGATACCTCGGCTTCCTTGTCGTTGGCACGCCTACTTCGTATCGTCAGGACCCTTTTGTCCGCGGGCTGATCACGCATGGCATCCATCGCGTTGAGCACCAGGTTCAAGATGACTTGCTGAACCTCGACTCGATCGGCTTTGACCTTCGCGAGCCCCGGCTCGAGTTCGGATCTGAGCGTTATGCCCTTGGCCGACAACTCCGCGAGCAACATCTTCATTGTCTCGTCGATGGTCTCGTTGAGGTCCAAATCCCGCACTTCAAACTCGGTCTTGCGCAACATCTTGCGAATCCGCGCAATGACATCGCTGGCGCGCTGGTCGTCTCGCTTGATGTCGGCCAGGATCTCCGCCACTTCCTGAAGTCGGGGTGGATCGGCCTTGATCAGCATTTCCGCCGCGCCGGCGTTGTTGTGAATCGCGCCCAGCGGCTGATTGAGCTCGTGGGCGATCGACGCGGACAACTCCCCCATTGCCACGCGCCGGTTCATGTGCGCCATCTCCGAATAGCGCTTCTGCGCCTCGGCTTCGGCGACGCGGCGGCGATGGCTCTGGAACAGTAGCGCAGAGATCAGCGCCGATTGCGCGGCTAGCAGCGCCAGTACTGCAGCAATCTGCCAAAAGTACTCACGCCAGAGGGGCCGGTTTGCGAAACGGACTTCGCATCCGTTTGGCAGACGCCCCTCGTCCAACGACCAGCGCTGCAAGGCACGTGCGTCAGCGACGCATCGGCTCGGCACACTTAATATGGCCCGACCCGGTGCCGGGACGTTTCCGGCTACCGCATCGCGAACGAGTTGCCCGACAAGCCGTCCACGGTCCTCGTAGAATTCCATGTTGCCGGCCGCAACACCGGAGCCCACGTAGGTCTCGAAAAGGCCATATACCGGCGCGGTCGACACGTTGCTGATCGCGCGCAGGACTTCGCGTGGTAAGTATGGTCGACCGTCCCGGTCACGAAACTGCGTGAGATAGAGGACAATCGTATCCGCTGGCTCCGCGGCAACCCGCGCTACTAGTTCTGACAGCGGCCAACCGGAAAGAAATTCCACCGCTGCTGCTCCTGCCACGGTCGGCACTACCTGCCGCGCCCGCTGCTCAAGTTCTACGTCCAACGGCGACACGCCACCGATGACAAGAATGCGGCGAGCGTCGGGCTGCAAGCGGCGCGCAAGGTCGAGGGTGCCTTCAAAATCATCTCGGTTTACGAGTCCAACCGCATTGGGCGGAACCGTCACGGGTTCGATGGCAGGGTCTGGAAGGCCATGGAACACCAGTCGCGCGCTCGGCCAAAGCTGCTCACCGTGGCGCTGGAAGAAGTCGAACGCGGGCTTGGTTACCGTCACCACCACGTCGATGTGCAGCCCGCTGTATTTCTTGCTGAACAACGCGACGAGCTCAGGTTCTCGGGGCTCGACCGCGAATCGTTGCGCGTCGAGTGGCTCGGAATACAGAACGATGCGCCTCGTGGTTTCGTTGGCGAGGCTCGCGCGCATTGCGCCGTCGATCGCCAGATAGGCCGGAAGATAGGGATCCAAACCGTTGAGAATCAGCACGCGAGCTTCTTCTTCGGCCGCACGCGCTGGGACTGCGACGATGCATAAGCCCGCGATCAAACCCATCGTCCATGCCGTCACACCCGTGCACTGCCTCACCGACTGATGCGTCATTCGATGGATCGTCCTATCGCGATTGATCCGAGTCGGCGGCACGCACAGGTGCCGCTGCTTGTAATTGAGTCCATTCTCGCATCCGCATCGAGCGCAGCCGCGAAGTGGCCAAACCTGCGCCTGGTCTAGATCGTCCGGCTCCGCGCCACAACGGACGCGCCGGCGATGCGCAGTGGCGGCACCTGCCGATACGTGAAACCGCGCCACAGCCATTCCATAGGACCGTAGCGGAAACGGGCAAGCCACCAGTGACTGAACGCGATCTGCGCGGCGTACACCACCGCCACGAACAACACCTGCTGGGCGCGCGGCAGCCCCCACCACCCCAGGCCGAAACCGTAGAAGACAGTCACGCAGATGAGCGACTGCATCAGGTAGTTTGTAAGCGCCATACGACCCGGCGCCGCCAGCACGCGAATGTGCGACAAGGCAGTACGGCTGTGCAACATTGTCACGACCAGGCCTACGTAGCCCAGGCACGCCGGCAGGTTGCCCAGCGTGACGAGTCCGCGCGCAATGCCCCAGCCATCGTAGCGATCGCCGGGTGTGTGCGACATCGCGATGAAACCAGTAAGCAGGCCCAGCCCGATGCCGACCGGCAGGCCGTAAAGCGCGAGCTTACGAAAGAAGACGAGGTACTTCGCAGTGTCCTCCATCACACCGGAGCGCACGAACCAGACCCCGAGCAGAAACATGCTCACCAAGACCACCGCGAAGCCGCCGTCGTTGGCCGCCTTCTCGGGGAACAGACGCGCGCGCCACGCCACCGTGTCCAGATATGTGCCGGTGGTGAAAGTCTTGATCTCCTCGACCTTGCGCGTGGCTTGCTCCTCGAGTTTCTCCTCGCGTTCGGCTTTCAATTCTGCCGCGCGATCTTCTCGGGTTTTCTTCCGCTTCTCCGCAGCAGCGACCGCTGACGGCGCATCTCGGCGCGCGGTGGCAGTGTTGCCTTTCGCGACCGCGGCAGCCGGCTTTTTGTCGGCCGAAGTCAGCACTGCCAGCGGGTCCGGCGTGAAGTGCTGGACCAGGCCCATCGCCGTCATCGCGACGCCGCCAAAGACGTAAATGCTCACGGCCATGCGCAGGCTCCGCTTCTCGGCCGGCTCGTGGTACTTCCACGACAGCCCGCCAGTGACGATCAGCAGCGGACCGAACACAGTCAGTGGCACCCTCGGCTCGATCGGGCCGTCAGGCAGCAGCCAGAACACAACTGCTGCGACGGACGCCAGCACACCGGCCAGCAGCACGAGGAAGCTGAACACGGGCATCGAGATCCCGCGCCACACGAGGCGCTTCTTGCCCCGCAGGTACAGCGCCAGCAATCCGGTGGCCGCCAATCCACCGGCGGAGCGGAATAAGGGGTCCGCGTTCGGAATGAATCCCAGACCTACCAGCACCGCGCATCCGATCACGATCGGCCACGGTCTGCCATACAGCACGATCAGCAGAGCCAGCGCGCCCGTCGCGTAGCTAAAGAGGATGTCGCCTTCCCACACGTAGATGAAGTGCACTGCGCCGAACACGGCGAGCGCAAGGATGCGGCGCAGGTATATCTTCGTGAACTCCCGGCCTGCGCGCTCCGCGCGCACCAGCATCACCGCGAAGCCCATGCCGAACAGCAACGAGAAGATCGTCCAGAACTTGCCCTGCACAAAGTAGGCGACGAACCAGCTCGCCAGCCAGTCCAAACCCGTCAGCCCACGCGGCATGCCATTGTTGAAGGTGGCGAACGGGCGGTTGAACCATTCGATGTTCATCAGGAAGATGCCGAACAATGCGAAACCGCGCACGACATCGAGGGCCTCGATGCGCTGGCTTTCGGGCACCGGCATGAACGGTACGGGGTCGGTTGGGATCGCTGACGGCTCTTTCGCGGGTGCTGCGTCCAAGGCGACGGCTCCTGGGCTGGCGAAACCTCGCGGCATGACCGATGGTCACGGCCCGAGTGTCAGTGTTCGATATTCTGACAGGAACGGCGCAAAACGGCACCCCTGTGTGAGTCGCGCCTATCGCGTGGAGATCAATGCGGAATAAGGTCGGCCCGGCACTGAGCTGCGTTTACCAATCAGTCCTACAGCACATTCAGACTTTCGCCGATCGGCAATCCCGGCAGTCACGGGTAATGTACCTACACGTGAAAGGTGCGCGGACACGGAGTACTCCGTGAACGACGAGCGACTCTTTACGGTCGATCACGCTTGCGCATCGGACACCAATATATTTCCATTTGCAAGGAGAATCTCATGAAGACGATCGTTCCCGTACTTGTCGCATCGACGTTTTTCGTCGGGAGCGCGTATGCGCAGTCCGTCGCGCTCTCTGATACCGCCTCCCCTGCCACTTCGTCCCACGCGATGATGAAATCAGACGCCAGTCACAGTGCGGAAGTCGAGAAACATATTAAGGATTTGCATGCAAAACTGAAGATCACTCCGGCTGAGGAGTCGCAGTGGGACGCGGTAGCTCAAACGATGCGCGACAACGCGGCTGAGCTAGACGGCGCGGTCAGCAAACGCGACGCGATCGGCAATCGCGCGACGGCCCTCGAGGACCTGAATGCCTACGGCGATATAGTCCAGGTCCATGCCGACAATATCAAGAAGCTCTCTACGGCATTTGCCGCGTTGTATGACGTAATGCCAGACAACCAGAAGAAGGTTGCCGATGAGGTATTCACCCAAAACGGGCACGAAGGGAAGAAAGTAGCCACGAAAATGAAGTCTGCCGGCTAACTCCGTGCGACGATTTTTCATTCAACGGCTCTACCTTAAGGATTGGCTATGAAACAGCGATTGATTTATCTTGTTCTCGGTGTCCTCGCGCTTGGCGCAGCCTCGGTCGCAAATGCGCGGGTGGATTTCAGCGTCAACATCGGGCCGCCTCCGGTCGTCTATCAGCCCTACCCCACGTATGCGGCGCCTCCGGTCGTGTATATCGGCGGTGGAAATTGGGGTCGTGGGCACCACTGGGATAACCATCACGACTATCACAGGCATCGCTGACGCAAATTGATGCTCGTGCGGCCGGGTGAAGGAGATCCCGGTCGCACCGTGACGAACGATTCGCCGCCGTTCAGCATTGTTTTGTAGCTGCGACTCGCCTCCCTATCGCCTCTCAAGGAATGCCGGCAGTCCGAACATCCCGCCGACAATCGCCGCTTGCAACTCCACCCGAATCTGGTCGATGAGCACCACGCGTTCGCGATAGCCTGACGGCTTCAGTCGGCCGCGCAAAACTAACCTCGGTCTGCTCGAGGATCTCGGGCGCGTCATCGATCTCGACCCAAGGTGTCCGCTGGCGCTCTCCAACTTGCTGTGACCGAGCAAGCGAAAGTAGTCGACCGCGCACTTGTCGCGGCCTGTCCCAGCCAAACGTGACACCGATCTTATCGGTGTGCTCGAGGCACCATTCGATTGCGTTCTCGCGGTCATTGCACTGTAACCGTGCCGCAATCGCCGCGTCACGCGCGGTGAATATCCTGACTGCACGTCTCGAGCTTGGTCCCGCAATGCGGGTGAAAACGCTGCTGGAGCGTGCGCCTTCGCATCGGCATTGTGACGCTCCCTGATGCGAAAGAAGATCGGCGCATTGCGAGCGACTCCTTATCCTCCGATGGGACAAACCATGACTTCAATTTCACGACGGAAGTTCCTGCAAGCGTCTATCAGTACCGCCGGTGCCGGCGTCGCTCTGACCATGCTCCCCCCCTCCATTCAAAAGGCGCTCGCCATCGCGGCCAACAATCGCACCGGCACGATTGCCGATGTCGAGCACATTGTGATCTTCATGCAGGAGAACCGCGCGTTCGACCACTATTTCGGGTCGTTGCATGGCGTCCGTGGTTTTGGTGACCGCTTTCCCATTCCGGTCCCCGACACAGCGACGCTCGACGGCAAAACGGTTTGGTACCAACGCAACGACACCGCGACGGGATCCAATCCCAAAATCCTGGCGCCGCAACACAACGATACGATGCAGAACTTTGCGTTGATGCGCACCGCGGACACGCCGCATCTTTATCCCGACGCACAGAATGCCTGGGATGCCGGTCGGATAAGCAATTGGCCGCAATTCAAGAACAACGCTTCTATGGTCTATTACACGGGCGCCGACATTCCGTACCAGTTCGCGCTAGCCAACGCGTTCACCATCTGCGACGCCTATCACAGCTCGTTTACCGGCGGCACCAATCCCAATCGCTGCTTCCTGTTCACCGGCAGCAATCACGGTCGCGACGATCCCAGCCAACCCGGTATCTTTAACGGACCGGCGATGGACAATACCTACAATGCGCTGACCAACGGACCAATCAAGTCGGGCTATACGTGGATTACCTATGCCGAAAGTCTGGAAGCCGCGGGCGTCACATGGCAGATCTACCAGAACGAGGAAGTCGAGTTCTTCGCGCTGAATTCGTTGCTTGGCTTCAAGTCCTTTCGCGATGCCAACGCCGCCAGTACGCCGACTGTTTCACCCAGCCGGACGCCATTGCAGCAAGCCCTGTACGAGAAGGGAATACGGACGCGCGATCTCGATCTGCTGAAGGCCGACGTACTCGGCGGTACGCTGCCGCAGGTCTCCTGGATCTGCGCGACGTCGTCAGGTTCCGAGCATCCGAGCGCGTCGAGTCCCGCGCAAGGCGCCGGCTACATCGCGCAAGTACTGGACGCGCTCACCGCGAATCCTGACCTCTGGAGCAAAACTGTGCTCCTGCTCAATTTCGATGAGAACGACGGCTTTTTCGATCACGTGCCTCCCCCGGCGCCGCCTTCGTACATCACATGGAACGCCGATCCGAGTCTCGCCGTTCTTGCGGGCGCCTCGACGGTAGACGCCTCCGATGAATACCTCGGCGACGCCGACGGCGGCATCACTAGTGTCGATCCATTCGAACACCACCCTTTTGGCCTGGGTCCGCGCGTGCCGATGTACATAATCTCGCCGTGGAGCAAAGGCGGCTGGGTAAATTCGCAAGTCTTTGATCACACGTCGACGCTGCGCTTCGTTGAAAAGCGCTTCGGGGTCGCGGCTCCGAATATTAGCCCGTGGCGCCGCGCCGTCGCCGGTGATCTCACCTCGTGCTTCAATTTCGCCGATCCCAACGACGCCGACCTGATCACCAGTCTGCCGAGCACTGTGGCGCTCGACGCTGCAAGCCGCGCGCTGACCCGGACCGTAACGCCACCAGTCTCGCCGCTGCCGGTGTTGCCAATCCAGGAATTCGGCGTGCGCCCATCGCGGGGGCTGCTGTACGAGCTGCACGTAACGGCATCGGCGCTGCCTGCTGCGGCGCAGATTCAGTTGCTGTTCGAAAATACCGGCGGCGCGTATGCAGCTGTATTCCACGTCTACAATCGGCGGCGGTTGAACGACATGCCTCGCCGTTATACGATCGAATCGAGCAAGAGCCTTACCGACATTTGGGATCTGACGAGTGACGCCGGCGTTTACGACTTGTGGGTGCTAGGGCCAAATGGCTTTCACCGACATTTCACCGGCAACGTAAACGTGCCCGGCTTGCTTCCCGAAATTGTCGTCGGCTACGACGCATTCAACGGTGGCGTGTTCGTCAAGCTGCACAACACCGGGCAAGCCTCGTGCATGTTCACCGTCACTGCCAATGCCTATTTCTCCAATGGCCCGTGGACGGCCACCGTCGCTCCACTCGGCGAAATCGTTCAGCGCTGGGCACTGGCGAGCAGCGGAAACTGGTACGACTTCACCGTCACCGCGCAAGGGGCGCCCGGCTTTACGCGCAGATTCGCGGGGCGCGTAGAAACGAAGAAGGCTTCGATCAGCGATCCGGCAATGGGAGGCCAAGCGATCGGCGACCGGTTGCAAATTCCGCTCGCGTGAGGCGTCGTTTGTTGGCCATCGAACGCGATGAATCCGATGCGCGTTCACACCTTTCGCAAACGCGAGTCGATGAACCAAGTAGCCCGAGCCTGCGGCTTCGGCTGCTTATCCGACGCGGCGGTTATCACACGTTCAGGCTACTACGGATCCCTTGACCCTCTGATGGCAGCGGCGTAACGTAACTTGTCGCTTTTGCGCATCCCCGCAGACCAGAAGGCCGCGATCGCCGCTTCGACGTGAAGTGGAGGCTGACCAATTTCAGGAGCCGATACCATGGACAAGATCAATCCGCTGTTCACTGCTACCGCTACCGCCACCGGCGGCCGCAATGGACATACCGCCGCAAGCGACGCGTCGGTTGGCGTCGACCTCTCGGTACCGAAGGCTATGGGCGGCCCGGGAAAGCCGGACACCACCACACCCGAGCATCTGTTCGCGTGCGGCTACGCCGCCTGCTTCGGCGGCGCGCTCGATTACGTGGGCAAGCTGCAGAAGAAGGATGCGACGAAGGGCGCCGTCACCTGCGCGGTCTCGATTGGTCCGCGCGAGCTCGGCGGCTTCGGGCTTTCGGTGAAGCTGCGCATCGAGGACAAAACGCTGCCGCAGGCCGAGCTCGCGGCGCTGGTCAAGGAAGCGCATGAGAAAATCTGCCCCTACTCGCACGCGACGCGCAACAACGTCGACGTCCAGTTCGAGGTGATCGGCGGCTGAGCCGATGAAGCCGGCGTTTTTGCATCTGGAAGGAGGCTATCGATGACTCAGCTCACGTTCGAGACGTTCGCGGCCGCCGCGAAGTCCCGGGGCTTCGACGAAGTGCTGGAACGCAAGTGGCAGCCATCGCTGGTGGTCGATACGCACACGCATCCATTCGCGGTTAAGGCGCTCGTCGTCCAGGGCGAGATGTGGCTAGTCGTCGGCAACGACGAGCAGCATCTGCTCCCCGGCGATACGTTCGCGCTGGAGCGCGGTGTGCCCCACATCGAGCGTTACGGTGCGGAAGGCGCTACATACTGGGCAGCCCGTCGCCGCAGTTAGGGGAGGTGGAACGCCCGGGCCGACGTCTAGTGGTCGTGCGCCGAGCTCTCGCCCATCCCAGACGTGGGCCTAGGGCGAAGTTTCGTCGCTAATAGAACGCAGACGATGCTAAGAGCGTTGATCGAATTGGTCCAACTGGGTGAACCGAGCTGGAAGAGGGCGTATACAGAGACTAAGCAGCTTGCGAAAGCAACTGCCAAGAGCGCGTAGGAGAGCCACCGTCTCTGGTCCGTGCGCATGCCCGTCTGCACTATGCGGCTGAATTAGCACGGCGCCGTCGTGCCATCAGGCTATCGTACGGAATGGCGTACGTTGCAGCAACCTTTCGCGCGACGCCACTTGGAACCGGCTTGACGCCAAGACTTAGCGCAGCTGTTAGCGCGGCGGCGTCAAAATGTGGCGCGCGAGGATCGTCCGTGGCGTCAACCATGCGCCCGACGTCTTCGCCAACGCGCGGCATTATCTGAGATTCTGTTTCATTCGTATAGTGCTGCGACGTGCTGTACCGCGGTGAAGTCATGAAAGCCCTCGAACGATCAATGTCAGAAACGTCATTTTGCCGGTCGCTCTTTTCAGTGGTGTGACGCTGCGCACTACGCTGGTTGGAATCCCGGGATGTGTGACCACCACGAACTGACCGAGACACCCATCGCGCTCGCGCTTGATGAACAGGATGATCGCAGCCGGTAAATGCACCAAGCCAAAGCCCGTGAGAAAAACAAGCCATGCCGGGATGCTTTGCCCGTCCGCGGAGGCCTTCGCAGCAGCGTATCCGAACGCGATGCCGACGACGATAAGGACGGCCCGCGCAAACGCTACGCGGGTTGCGCCGGCGGTATAGCGCGCAATCCTGAATTGGGCGTAACCGGCGGCGGCCAACAGCACCGCAGCGGTAAGTATCCAGAGCAACATCTCCATCAACCTGTTCTTCGCACCCGTTGCGACGCACATTCGATGAAACAACCGGCCGCCCGAGCCACCACACTCCTGGAATCCTACACTCCCGAGCCGCCGGGCTGCTGTCAATTTGACCCGATTTGCGATGCTACGTTCCGGCTGGGTCAACAGTAGGATTGCAAATGCCCGCAACAGACGCGGCCCGCGAATCCTGGTAGAACGTTGCAATCTACAACGACAGCCCCGGGGACAAATGTCTAACGACTCGCAAGACTCGACCGCTCGCCGCTTGTACGCCCTCCTGGATACGCTTGTCGCGATGCGCATGGACTTCGGCACGAACGCGGTGGGTGAGGCTGCGGCGCATACGCTTGGCCCAGCGAAAATGGAAGGAATACGTCATTTGCTAGACCAAGCAATCGCCTCAACGAAGGACATCATCGGCGCGCTTGATAGACCGCCGTCTTCCGAGTAGCCGCCGGCTGCAAGGACACGCTGGTGGCGATGCGTATCGACTTCGGTGGGAGCGCGGAGGGCAACGCGGCTGCGCTCGCGTTAGGTCCAGAGAAGTAACCGGCGGGCTTTCGCTCAAAAGTCGGCGTTACTCTTGGCGCGCGAAACACTGCAATGCCGAACGCCCTATAAGCTCGACAAGCCGGGTATGTTCGCGTCGATTGCCGCCTTCCCACGCGCAATTCCTTCCGCCAGCGCTTCGTCCTCGGTAACAAATGCCGGATCAGGGCTGGGCGTAGGCAGCACCAACTCGCCGCCGCATTCAACATCATTGGCGATGATTGTTCGCGGCACGTAGCCGCCAGCGACCCGACAGCACGTTGAAGTAATCTCGAAGCCACCGTACGCCGTGAGGTCGCGTGGCATTTTGCTGCCTGTTGCCGGCTGAACTCTCAAGGCTGGGCGGACGCGATTACGTCGCGGGATTCGCGGTGCTTTTCAATAATGCTCTCGGCGCGAGCGGGGTCCAATCCTTGCAGCAAATAGAAGCCTTGCCACGGGAATCGCCCGCGTCGCTCATCGTTCTCCAGGACTTCGGCAACCGTGTAGATCGGCCGGCGCCATAATTTGTCCGTGTCGATAACCGACCGAGGATGAGTTCCCAGCCATTTCGGCGCCACGTCGCCGAAGAGGCCGACAAGCTCGGCCATCGTTATTTCAAGACCAGGCTCCGCGTCACTGTTCGGCCGCATTCCGTCCTTTACGGACCATAGGATTGCCATTGCTACCTCCATTGTGTAGTGACGAGCGATGCATCCGACACGGCGTCCTGCCCGCCGAGCCTTCTCGCATTGTTTGTCGAGTTCTGCCGCGCTACGGCAGTGCGAGACCGCGCACGCACCGCCTCTCGCGGGCTGCGGAGAATCGAGCAATGTTCGTGCCGGGTCGCCGGCAACAATCTGCGAGCGCGGGTGCTGCTGGTCTGGACGCGACTGTTGTTGCCCGACACTTCGTCCGGCACGCTGGATCGTTTGCCTGGCTTCGATGCGTTCGGTTTGCGGGCCTCGAAGGCGGCGTCGATCAACACTGAGCGCAATTGCTGGCCGGCGCCGCATTGTCGACGTTGGTTGGCATCTGCGCGGAACTTGCCGCACCCGACCGCACGCCGGGTCAAAGCGAAGTGATCATCTCGACAATACGAAAGCGTGGAAGAATGCGTTGCGTCGGGCCGGCATCGAGCACTTCCGTTGGCACCATCTGCGGCACATGTGGGCGATGTGGCACCTTATGGCAGGCACAACGCTGGGGGAGCTGCGGGAGTTGGGCGCGTGGGAATCCGAGGCGACGGTGAGGCGCTACGCCCACTTCGCGCCGGAACAAATGCGCAAAGCGACCGACCGACTTGCTACGTTTTGGTGTACAGATCCGAAAAAACCGTCGGTCATAGATCCGCAAGTTTCTGATTTTTTGGTCCCGGCAGTAGGAATCGAACCCGCCAGTTTCCCGGGGCTACGCTGCAGCCATTAACGCTCGCTCTTACCATTACCACCACTGTTACCACTTTGCGCGTCGGCTAGCCTCCAACTCGGGACGCGGTCACTACAAGGAGGGATGTCGCGGACATCGGCCTACTCCTCTCTTTCCCATAGCCTAGCGCTTAAGCAACTCCCTTCCGTTTTCCCATACCACTCGTTGCGCGACCTGAGCGCTTCTTCGGTCGTGGCGTGCGCTGCCTGGATGCGCCTTAGCAACGTTGAGACGTAAAGAGGCACGACTAGCAGTGAGACCATTAGGCCCCAGCCAGTGACCTGGTGGGACTGCCAGTAAGGCGCCAACATCAACACTGCGGCGAATCCGGCCAAACAGAGCAATTGGCACACCATTAGGTAGGCGCTCCCGTACCGGAAACCGTTGCCAAAGATAACGAACAGGTAAACCCCGATCATTACTACGCCGGCCTCGCCCGCTAGGAACATACAGAATGTGGCTGCGCCGACATCCACAACCATTCCGATCAGGCGGCGTATCCGACTTGCGGCAGGGGACAGGCAAATTGCCACGAATATTGCCAGTGCTGCCGCAAGCGCGATCGCCAGGCCTTGCAGGAGAAGGAGCGGTGCTGACCCAAAATTGGGATTCGCACTACTCCACCCGAGAACAATTCCCATGTACGCCAGAACCATCGCAAAGATCGTGATGCGAAGGATGGCCTGCTCGTGCTCGCTATCAGAACGCGCCTTCAGCCGCGCTTGCAACGCAATGAATGGGTTCACTTGGCCGCCTCCTTATCTGACGCTGACGTTCATGTCGCACCGCCTGGCCACTCGAGGTGGCTTGGGATGACGATCAGCAGCGGGCACCACGCGTAGCCTACGCGCGACTGACCGCGCTGTCATTGCGCGCCTCGCCACGTTTGTGAATGGCACGCCGCTTGCGAGAACGGTCTGCGGGCCCAACAAAGGCCTCGTCGAGTGCCGCACAGCGGCACTGTCGGCCGTTATAAAAACGCACCCGAAGGGCTGCTACGGCGCATCCAACTTGGGAGGCAGTGTGGACAACGACCTAGAATGGCAGAACCTTTACGCAGCATGCGAACGCGCCGAGAAAGAGGCCGCCGCGGCATTTAAAACTCTGCAATCGCGGCCTGATGGGGAAATAGACGCGTTCGCGGCGCTCGAAGATGCCCGTAAACGCTTGGAGGCAGAGGTCGAAAAGACGCGCAAGTATTTGGATAAGCGCCGCTGAGCCTCGCGTCGTAGACAACCCACGAACGCTTCACAGATATCGTGGCAACTCCCACGGAATTGTCAGTCTTTGAGCACTTCCTGCGCGACGACGCGGCAAAAATCGAATACGTCGTGTGTGCATATCGCGAGCTGACGGAAATCGAGATTCTTCGAAGCGTTCAAGCCTTTGTCGCGACCAATCGAAAGAAGCTGCGGCCGAACTGTCGATATACGATCCTGACGAAGATCGGAGCGCCAGTTGGCAGACCCGGGAAAAGACCCGGACAAGCCCATTGATCGACGTGCCCTAGAACGTCGTCAGACGCAGGCCGCCAAACCAGCCAGTGCTCTGACAGCCGGCAAGAGTATTGCTCGTCGCTGTGAATCGTCCAGTTACCCCGGTCGGGTTGACTTGCATTTCGAACAGGCTGAACGTGCCGGTGTCACCGCTGGTACAGGAATATGATCCGCTGACCGCCCCCATTTGTCCGGCCTGGGTCAGTGCGCCAACATACGAGCAAGGACTTCCGGTGATCGGTGAGCTCTGAAAAGTGATGTTTGAGCCGTTTTGCGTGATCGAGAGTAGCCCAGCCGCTTCGGTTGTCCCGTTCAGCGACTGATTGACGCATCCGGTGTTGACCTCGTGCAGGCCGCCTCCGTAGTGACCGCTGAAGTCGTCAACTGCTATGGGCTGTCGGACTAGGTTCTTGCTAACGGTGACGGCGCCCACGGTGTAGGCAAGCACCCCCGACGTTACGGACGGGTCCGCTGTCCACGTCATCGTTCCGACCGTGGTATCTGTTACGGTCCCCGCACTGAACGGCACCGTTGCGAACCATGTCCCCGTCGTGGCGATAAGATCACCGGACCAAATGAGGCCGCCTTGCGAGTGCAACGTAGCGCTGTACCAGTAGGGAACGCGGTTCTGGTCGTAGACGAATATCGTCGCGAATATGATCGAGCCGCGCTGCACAAACTGGATGCCCCAACCGGACTCGCTCGCGTTCCACCAGAGATCGCTCTGATCGGTGCTGAACGACGTTGCTAAGACCGGGGAAAGCAGACTCGAGAGCGCGAAGAGAGATAAGGCTAAAGCGATTCGGATCGTTTTCATTGAACCTCCCCTGGAGCTAATGCTACAGCACCGTATTCAATCGTGCTTCGCCGCCGCGGAAGCAACCAAGCAATAGGAGTGCTTGTGCGACGCCCGTCGCACAACCACAACCTATCGTGCTGGCGCCGCTGGTCGTGTTGTCCGACAATTGCGGCTTGGCGAACATCCTGCGCTGCGTCCTGCGGCGACTCGCCACGCACCGCAAGTCGATGGGCCCTCCGCAGGTCCATACGGTAGTCGCCCATGCGCTTCTCGGTCCGATTTCTCCGCCGTAATGGCCGCATCTTGCACGCGCGAGACCTCGCGAACCAAATGCCGATCGTCGCGGACATGGAGGTCGACGAATGCTTCGACGAGCAGACGCGCCGCTACCTCCGCACCGCTCGGCTGTTCCAGCACGGCTCTGGCGTGCCAGTCGCTCTCAAGCACAAGCTCTATGACGCGCGCCTGATCGGCATGGGCCGTGGGCAGCTCTCGCTCACCGGCTTCGAGCGCATGGATGGCGTCGAGTACGTTCAGTCGTGGCTCGTCGCGAACGCTGACCCGTCATAAGGGGTAGCTGCGGCTTCCAGTGGTTAGGACGCGCGTGCAAGGTTATTATTGCGTCCATTTGTCATCGGCGGAATCTGAACATGGGCACGCGGCGTAAAGCGACACTTCTCATATTGGTCGGTGTGGCTATTTGGTCTGGGGCAACTCTGGGCCAGCCGATCGCCGACAAGCCTGATTTTAAAGTTGACGACCGTTGGAAATTTCAGCGGACGATTAAGCGGACTGGGATCGCGGACGAACAAGAATCCGCCACATGGTCGCGCCGGATCGTGGCGTTTCTTCCGGACGCAAAGATCCAGGTCCGTAATGGTGACGGGAAGCTCTTTCAATACGACCGCGCTCTTAACTACATTTTCGCGGGAGACGGGGACGTTGATCAGGTTCAAGCGTATGTGCGATATCCGCTTAAGGTCGGCGATGAATGGACATATGCGACGAAATCCGGTTCCCTCCAGGGGATAACAAGCGCGTCGGTCAAGGTTGCTACGTATGAATCCATCACCGTGCCTGCGGGAACGTTTTCGTGCTACCGGTTAGACATTGTTGAGAACTACGGCAACAAGGGATATGGCGAGTTCGTGTTACGGACTCGCTGGTATTGCCCGGAAGTGAAATGGATCGCTAAGGAGCGCGTTGAGACTTCTATCACGCACGCGAATGGCAAGTTTGAGACAACGGTTACCGTGTCGGAACTCGTCAAGTTTACAGCCGGCAATTAGCTGGCGGTACGTGTGCTGATTACGAATCTCTCCGGCTATATGCGGTACTCGAAAGTAGACTATCAGTGAACGGTGGTTGCCGCGACCAATAGGCGCAGGATGGCCGCCATTGCAGGCGCTTCCGCGATCAACGGGCCGTTCCCGATCGGAAGATTGCAGCCGATCAGCCAGTCGTCCGTGTTGCCTATGCGCGAATGGCTGCTGACTCGCTTAGGCCTGACCGGGTAACTTGAACAGCTTCTCAGAATATTCGTTTGGCTTATTTAAGAAAGCTAAGGCCGTAACTTCCAATTTGCCAGAGCCTACGAAGACCCAAGGAAAGCCAGCTGCCTTTAGAATTGACATCAATGATTTCTGCGTAAAGCCTGTCTTATGCGCATAGAAATCATTCCCGCTTCGCTCAATCTCTACACCATAACCGTAAATGACGTCTCCAACCGTTATTGGCCCCGCCGGAGACTGATAGAGAAAGTCGTCTATGTCGAGGTTCCTTTCGACTACGGTTCGCATTAACTCGGCCAAATCTGGGACTCGGATAAGCGCAAAGCCATCGATTTTAAGGACATGGACAAATCCAGCCAACACTTTCACCGCATCGTGACGAAAGTAGTGCTCCAAATTGTGTGAGCAATAAACTGAATCATATGTCGAGGCAGGCAGGCTAGACAGCTCACGAGCATCGCAAACAACGTCTGGGTTCCCTCTTGGATCAATGTCCAAAACGACCTGCTCCCATCCGGCATACTGCGGCGGCAGAAGTGTTTCTCTGTTATTTCCACCGACATTTAAAACTCTTCTCATGCGATTGCCTTTAGTCGGAACTAGCGAAAGTTTTGCAGAGATACTTGATCACCGTGGGGCGCCGTAGGTAGCACACGCTGCTGCCTTGTTAGCAGCCCGTTCCCGCACCCAGAGCGCTTGATGAGGGCCACGCGCCGTCTGCCTTCTTACTCGTCATCCTCGCCCGGTTCCCGAGATCGCCCGGTATCGATACGGTCTAGCACCTGCGCATCGCGCCCGCGTAGTTGCTCCGCCGGAACACCGACGACGATCTCTCGGAGGATCTGCGCCATCGCCGGCGCCTGCTCGAGCAGCGGACCGTTACCGATTGGAAGATTGCAGCCGATCACGCGGCCGTCGCGGTCGATCAAGCAGTGGGTGATGCCGTACATGTGGGTAGCAAACGTCCACGGGGCCGGCGATTGTTCGAGTGATCGTCCGCGCATCCGTCAATTTTGCGGGACGCGCGGCGCTTAAGCCAGTACGATAGCTTGCGATCCGCCGCGCGGAAAACCACAAGCGCGGCACCATGAGGGCAATATGGCCAGGTAGCCTTGTAAAACTCGACGGCGAGCGCTCCGATCTCGAGGAGTTCTCGCTAAGGTTTCCAGACGGCGAGCTCTACGCCGGACTTCGAGCGGTTGGAAGGCGCCGAGGCCGTGCGCAATCACGCACTCGTCGCGGTCGACAAAATCCTCAAAGGTGCGAAGTCCGCTGATCTACCGGTCGAACAGCCCACGAAGTTCGGGCTGTTCATCAATCTCAAGACCGCGAAGGCGCTGGGAATCACAATCCCGCAATCGGTGCTGCTGCGGGCGGACGAAGTGATCGAATAGTCTCGCGCGTATGGCCGCTTTCGAGATCGGACTATGGCCGGTGAGGGTCGATAGTTCGCATTCCCGCGAAGCCGGCGACCGGCTCCTATCCGTCTGAAGCGGCCAGTAAGTCAGCGTCGGACAACGACATGGCCGTGAACCGCCGGATGACGGCTGGCAGCCTAACCCATCCGCGGCCGTCGTTCATCTCGGCGCGGCCAAGGACCTTCTTCGTTATTCGCCGGTGCACCGCCGGGACGACGCTGCCATGGACGACGCGATGTGTGTGCCAAATTGGCACCTATTTGCGCTTGCCATCGAGTCAATTGCGTCCCACTATTGGTGAGACAAGTTGTCAATAACATGGTCTGAACCATGAAGTTATTTGAAGGCTTGAAAAAAATAAGAGAGTTTGAAAGGTTGCAGTTACCTTTCTTAAAATCCGTTGCGGATTTCGATATCATCATCGAGATAGGCTATGCGCAGGAACAAGGGCGGCCGCTAACACCCAAGCAGTTGTTTCTCCTAAATGTAAGCTCACAGACTACCGTACGCCGTAAGCTGGACCGCCTAATTGCACAGGGAGTGATTCGCCAGCGGAAGCACGCCGGCGACAAGCGCAGCAGGTTGCTAGTCATCTCGCCATCGAGCGGCAAATTGCTCGCTAAGTATGGTGGGACGCTTATGTCGATTTCGGCGACGCATTTCCATGGGTGAGAAGCCGACAAGCGCCGGCAAGTTGGCGCCAAATGAGGCGCTTCGTCCGCGCGCGAAGGATCTATTCGATTTGATGGATGTCTTGATTGCAATGCGCCTTGGTCTTTGCTCTGAGGGTAAGCCGGGGTGTCCTGTTACGACATTGACGCCGGAAGCGATCAAAGACCTTTGTGACATGGCGAGTCGTGCAATCTCGGCGACCAGCCGGCTAATAGATCGCATTACCGCCGACGCCGGGCCTGGCACAGAGGGGCCTTCAAAATCTGGAGCATAAATTCGTTGCTCTGGCACTTTGTCATCGGAGGCAATGATGAAGAAAGCCGTAGCCATTCGTATTTTGGCGGGTGTGCTCATTTTCGGCGCGGGACTTGCTACCGGTCTCGTCGCGCAGACGAGGGGCGATTCGCCGTACCGTGTCGAGCAAAAGCGCGCAGACCTCAGCGGGGCTCCCGGAATGGAAGTCGTTGCATCGATCATCGAATACAAACCCGGAGAAAGCGGTGAGCTTCATTTCCATCACGGTATCGAAGCGGCGTACGTGCTTCAGGGAGCGTCCTTTGAAGCGCCCGGCAAGGCGCCATGGTCAACGGCGACCGGGACCACAATACTGAACCTCCGGGATGTGAAACACGGCGCGTTTACGGTCGTCGGTGACACCCCCTTCAAGCTGTTCACCGTTCATATCGTCGATAAGGGCAAGCCCCTGTACGACTACGCGCAATGACGTGTTAGCGCGATTGCGCGGCTAGAATGACTGCAGCCCGCGCGTTGCTCGCGGAGCACCTTCGCCAACTGTCTTAGTGTTTGCCGTGCACTGCCCTTGTCGGCATTGCGCGACACGCGCGCCTTACCTGTCGCCGTTTCGCCCCATAAGCCTACACCCCCGAGGAAGGCAAATTTGCCTCCGCGGTGTCGATGACTCCTACTCATCTTTGAGTACTTGTCCTACACGCGTAGCCAAACGGCGGGATACACTAACTAAGCAAGTCGGCAGGTACATGATGAATGAACCCGTTCGAGTATTCGTAGTCGAGGATTCGCCCCCTTTGCGGCAGCGGATTGTGGATGATATCGCCTCGTTGGAAGACTTCTATGTCGTTGGTTGGGCGGAGTCGCAGAACGAAGCGGTAGAGTCGATCGCGCATCTCGCCCCGGACGTTATCGTGACGGACCTCCGGCTCAAAGAAGGGTCCGGCGTCGAGGTCGTGCGGCGGGTTCGTGCCAGGCGCCCCGTACCTCCGCCGAGCATTGTCGTGCTAACGAATTACGCGACGCCGGAATACAAACCTTTGTTAGGACTGCCGGCAAATGCGCGCGCTCGGCCGCCTTCTTTCGGCTCCGAGACGCAGGTATCGGATTGCCATCGATCAAGCCCCCCTCGACTGCGTAATCGAAGATTGCCCGCATCCGCTGGCGCACTTTGCTAGCCATGTCGGGAGCGCTGCGCTCGACGCGGCGAATGTGTGGCATCGCGATCGCCGCGGTGATCTCAGCGATCGGCAGCCAGTTCAGATCCTCAAGGTGATTGGTGAGACTGTTCTCAACCTGGTCGCGATAGCCCGGCAGCCAGCCCGCGCGCTTGGCCTCCTGGGCGATCCAATCCGCAGAAACTGCCTTGAAGGTGTTGTTGGAGGAGGTGGCTCGCTTGGTAGCTCGCGCGACGGCCTTGGCGCGGTCAAGTGCGCCCCGGTTGCCGCCTTGCCCCTAGCCTCATCGGCTGCAGCGCGGGCCCATGCGAGTCCTTGAATACTGGACAGCTTGCCAAGCGTTGCAGTCTGAGGGCGCCCGTCGTGGCGATACCGGAATTGCCAGGACTTCACGCCAGACGGAGCAACGTACAGGTAGAGGCCGCCGCCATCAGCTATGCGAAACGGGCGGTCCGTTGGTTTGGCGGCGCGGAGGTGCCGATCGGTCAGGAGCTGCCGCTGTCGCTTCGCCATTCCCGTTACCTCGATCGCGTGTTTTGGTGGTAAATCGGCGTTTACCACCACCGTTACCACCATTGCGATTAGATGTAGATAAAGCAAGACCCGTGTGTACTATGAGGTAGAGAAGGAAACGGCCCCGGGTCGGGGCCGCCATTGATGCCCTTCCTGAGAGAGGGGTAACACTTCATTCCGGACACATAGGTAACACTTCTGCACTTTGTGGGAGCGCAAAGTGCCATGGAAGGAGTGTTGCCAGATGGACGAACGGCTGCGATTCGTGGCCCGGTTGCTCGACGGCGAGAAGATGGCGGCGCTGTGCCGCGAGTTCGATATTTCCCGCAAGACCGGCTACAAGCTCTACCAACGCTACAAGGACTGCGGCCTCGATGGACTCACCGATCGCAGCCGACGGCCCTACCGCCATGCCAACCAGCTGCCCTTGCCGATCGAGAAGCTAATCGTGCAACTCAAGCGCGAGCGACCGAGTTGGGGCGCGCCGAAGATCCGTGAGAAGCTCAGGCGCCTGCACAGCGATATCCAGACGCCGGCCATCAGCACCGTGCACGCGGTGCTCGATCGTCACGGCCTGGTCAGTCGCGGCCGCAAACGACGCCACAAGGCGCAGGGCACGCCTCTGTCTAGGCCGGTGCTACCCAACGACTTGTGGTGCGCCGACTACAAGGGCGAGTTCATGCTCGCCGACCGGCGCTACTGCTATCCGCTCACCATCACCGACTTCGCCAGCCGCTACTTGCTCACCTGTGAGGCCTTGGCGACGACCAAGGAGGTGTACGCCTTCGCCATCTTCGAGCGCGCATTCAAGGAGTTCGGCCTGCCCAAAGCCATTCGCACCGACAACGGCGTGCCCTTCGCTAGCGCCCATGCCCTGTTCGGCTTGAGCAAGCTCGCCGTCTGGTGGCTACGCCTGGGTATCCACATCGAGCGCATCAAGCCAGGCCATCCCGAACAGAATGGCCGCCATGAGCGCATGCACCTGACCTTGAAGAAAGAAGCAACCAAGCCCGCCGCCCAGAACTTCCTGCAGCAGCAGGCCAAGTTCGACGACTTCATCGACTGCTACAACCGCGAGCGCCCGCACCAGGCGCTCGGCATGAAATATCCCGCGGAGCTCTACCTACCGTCGCACCGTCCGTATCGCGGGCTTAGCGACCTGCGCTACCCGTTCCACGACCAAACCATTACCGTCACGCAGTGTGGTCGCATCTGCTTCGGCCGCCGCAAAATCAATCTCAGCACCGTCTTCGCCGGCCAAAATGTAGGCATCAGGGAGATCAGCGATAAAATCTGGCTGGTCAGCTTTATGGACTACGACCTAGGCTTCTTCGATCACGAGACCGGTCGACTCGAAAACATCGACAACCCCTTCGCCGTGAAAGTGTTACCCATGTCTTCGGTATAAACCGTTACCCATGCGTCCGGAATGGACCTGAAGGGTTTGGTGCCGGCAGTAGGAATCGAACCCACGACCAACGGTTTACAAAACCGCTGCTCTACCAACTGAGCTATGCCGGCCCGGAAAAAATTGCCCCGCGACTATTTTACGACTTGCAGGTGCTTTGGCCGGTTGCGCGGCTTGATATCTGACGGCGACGTATCGCTCTGTCCGGATTGCGCAGGCGCAGTGGCGGCGTCGAGTGAAGCTACCGGATCCGCCGGCACGGTGAAGGCGAATCCGTACCCGGATTCCTTGGCGAAGATGCCGGCGACCGCGATCATCGGCACCGCAACCTCCTGTGATGCTCCGTTGAAGCGTGCGGTGAACTGCACCCAATCGTTGTCGATGGTCAGCTTGCGCGTCGCGCCACGGCTGATATTGAGGACGATTTCGCCATTTTTCACGAACGAGGCCGGTACCCGCGTCTGCGCGTTCACCTTCACCGCGAGATAGGGCGTGAGGCCGTTGTCGGCGGCCCATTCGCAGATCGCGCGGATCAGATACGGCTTGGCGGATTGTTCGGACATTAGGAAAGGATACTACAGGGCCTCACTGGCGCGAAAGTGGGGTGGATCCCCGCCTTCGCGGGCTCTCGCTGCGGGCTCGCGCCGCGGCCTCCTTTGATCGCCGTCGCGGTGCACGGATTTTCTTGTCGAACGCTCTGCGTCGACTCATCACGCGCGATCCCCTTGCTTCGCATGGGCCCCTCGCTGCGGGCTCGCGCCGCTACTTCCTCATCCCCCGTTCGGCGCTGGTCAACGCTTCGATGAACGCTGGGCGCGAAAACAGCCGCTCCGCGTATTTCATCAGCGGAGTCGCCGGCTTCGGCAACTGTATGCCGTAGTAATCGAGCCGCCACAGCAGCGGCGTGATCGCCACGTCGAGCATCGAGAACTCCTCGCCCAGCATGAACTTGTGCTTGGCAAACACCGGCGCGATCTGCAGCAAGCTATCGCGGACGAGACCGCGGGCCTTGTCGAGCTGTTTCTGGTTATTACCTTCAAGCGTGTCGATGTGCGAAAAGAGTTCCTTCTCGAATCGGTGCAGGAACAGGCGCGCGCGGGCACGCATCACCGGGTCGGCGGGCATCAGCTGCGGATGCGGGAAACGCTCGTCGATGTATTCGTTGATGATGTTCGATTCGTGCAGCACTAGATCCCTCTCGACCAGCACCGGGACCTGGTTGTAGGGATTCATCACCGCGAGATCCTCGGGCTTGTGATCGAGGTCGACGTCGATGATCTGAAAGTCCATCCCCTTCTCGTGCAGCACGATGCGGCAGCGCTGGCTGAAAGGATCGGTGGTTCCGGAATACAAGGTCATCATGTTTTTCTTCTCCCACGGCAGGATGCGCCGAGCGCCCCGCCAAAATGCGAAGGGCAGGAGCGGCGCTCCTGCCCCGCTATGCCGTTTGACACGTCAGTGAACGTCTTTCCAGTAGGCGCGTTTGAGCGCATAGGCGAAAGCGAACAGGATGCCAAGATAAATAAGCACGACGATACCGATGTTGATGCGTTCATTACGCACCGGCTCCGCCATGTAATCCAAGTAGTTGACCAGGTCCGCGACGAATTTCTTGTACTCGACCGCCGACAACGTTCCGGGCGTATCGACGGAAAGCGTCTTGACGACATATTTGCCATTCGGCAGCCGCTCCGCGACCGCGAGCGCCTTGGCCGCGATCACCGCCGCTTCGGCCTTTTCGCGATCTTCGTATTCCGTCTCGACAAGTTGCTGCGTTCCCTGCAACTGCCACAGGACATGCGGCATCGCGACGCTCGGAAACACCAGATTGTTCCAGCCGGTGGTCGATTTCTCGTCCTGATAGAAACCCAGGAGATAGCTGTACAGCCAATCCTTGCCACGCACACGCGCCTCGACCGAAAGGTCGGGCGGCGGCGCACCGAACCACGCGACGCCATCCGCCTTGCTCATCGCCGCGACCATTGGCGCGCCGATCTTGTCGGTGGCGAACATCAGGTTGTCCTGGATTTGCTGTTGGGTGAGGCCCAGATCTGTCAGCCGGTTGTAGCGCATGAACTGCGCACTGTGACAATTGAGGCAATAGTTGACGAAGTGGCCCGCGCCGCGCTGCAGCGATTCGACGTCTAGCCGTGCCGCAGGCGCCGGTTCGAGCACCGGGCCGCCTTCCGCCAATGCGCCACCCGCCACCGCGAGCATCATGATGCCAAGAATTCCGGTGATCGCTTTCATTATCCGGTGACCCTTTCCGGTACCGGCTTGGTCTTGTCCCGCGCGGTGTACCACGGCATCAACAGGAAAAACAGGAAGTAGATGACGGTGAGTACGCGCGATACCACCGTGGCCTTGTCGGCCGTTCCGAGCAGCGGCACGTTGGCAGCGAACTGACCCCACACGGTCACCGGCACGACGCCGAGGTAGCCCAGGATCAGGAAACTCACGACGAACGCCGCCAGCCAGCCTTTGTATAGCGAGCCGCGATATCGAATCGACTTGACCTTGCTGCGATCGAGCCACGGCAGAAAGAACAGGATGACCACCGCGGCGCCCATCACCAGAACACCCCAGAATTGCGAGTTCATGAATGACGGCACCGCGCGCAGCATGGCGTAGAACGGCGTGAAGTACCAGACAGGCGCAATATGCTCAGGCGTCTGCAGCGGGTTGGCAGGAATGAAGTTGTTGGCTTCAAGGAAGTAACCGCCGCCATCGGGCCAGAAAAACACCACGATCGAGAAGATGGCCAGGAACGCGACCACGCCGACGAGATCTTTCACGGTGTAATACGGGTGAAACGGGATCCCATCGAGCGGGTGCCCGGTGGCCGGATCTTTCTTGTCCTTGATCTCGACACCGTCCGGATTGTTCGAGCCGACTTCGTGCAGCGCCATCAGGTGCACCGCGACCAGGATTAGCAGCACGAGCGGCATCGCGATGACATGGAATGCGAAAAAGCGGTTCAGCGTCACGTCCGAAATCGTGTAGTCGCCGCGAATCCACGTGCCCAGATCGTCGCCGATGACCGGAACGGTCGAGAACAGGTTGACGATGACCTGCGCGCCCCAATACGACATCTGTCCCCACGGGAGCAGGTAACCGAAGAACGCTTCCGCCATCAGCGTGAGGTAAATGAAGCAGCCGACGATCCACAGCAACTCGCGGGGTTTGCGGTAGCTGCCGTAGAGCAGCGCACGGAACATGTGCAGGTAGACGACGATGAAGAACGCCGATGCGCCGGTCGAATGCGCGTAGCGGATGAACCAACCACCGGCAACGTCGCGCATGATGTATTCGACCGATTCGAAAGCCTTGGTGGCGTCGGGCTTGTAACTCATCGTCAGAAAAATGCCGGTGACAAACTGCATTACCAGCACGACGAGTGCAAGCGAGCCGAAGAAGTACCAGAAATTGAAATTCTTCGGCGCGTAGTATTCCGAAACCTGCGACTTCCACAGTGCCGTCAGCGGAAAGCGATCGTCGATCCACGTCAGTATTTTTTGCATGTTCGAAGTACTCCGCCTACGCCGACTTGCCATCCGAACCGACCAGGAGCCTGGTGTCGGTAAGGAATTTGTACGGTGGGATGGTGAGATTCGTCGGCGCCGGCACACCCTTGTAGACGCGGGCGGCGAGGTCAAATTTGGATTGGTGGCAGGGACAGAAGAATCCGCCCAGCCACGCCGGACCCAGATCCGCCGGCGCGATATCCGGCCGGTATGTCGGTGAGCATCCGAGGTGGGTGCAAATGCCCACCGCGACGAATATTTCCGGTTTGATCGAGCGGTACTCGTTTTTCGCGTTGGCCGGCTGTATCGAATCGTTCGAATTGGGATCCGCAAGCTGGCTATCGAGCTTGGGCAGATTCGCCAACATCGTCGGCGTACGGTTGATCACCCACACGACCTTGCCGCGCCACTCGATGTTGATCTTCTGACCGGGTTCGACCTTGCTGATGTCCACTTCGACCGGCGCGCCCGCCGCCTTCGCCCGTTCACTGGGCCAGAAACTCATGCCCAGCGGCACCACCGCAGCGACGACGCCCACACCGCCTACTACTGTCGTTGCGCCGATGAGGAACCGGCGCTTCCGCTTGTCTACGCCGGCGTCGTCTGCCTCGCGTGCCGCGTCATGTACCACGTCATGTGCCACGTCATGTGCCATGTGAACCGGTTCCTTATGTTCCGAGCGCCAGCGAATCCCCAAACCTTCAAAGTATAAAGGATTTGCCCCCTTTTCCGGAAGCCTTGCGTCAGAAAAACATCAGAAATCACCATTAAAACAGCTGATTAGCCGCACCTCCCCGAACGATCCTCGCACTGGCAATTTGCCCGGATGCTGCGTTGCGATAGCAGGCGCCTATAATTGAGCCTGCATGCACTTCGCGGACTGAACTTCTTGGCCTTGCTGCGTCGCTTCTGGTTGCTGTTCGCTCAGGTTGCCACCATTTGCCTGGCCGTACTTTTCGTTGTCGTTACGTTGCGTCCGGATCTGCTTGGACGCTTCACCGGCAAGAACAACGTCGTCCTGGTCGAGGAATCGCTGGGCACGGTGGCCGGTCCGAAAATCGCCAGCCTCGCCGACGCCGCCAGGAAAGCCACGCCGTCGGTCGTGAACGTTGAGACGAGCAAGGCAGTCAGGCAGCGCAATCCGAAGCTCGACGATCCGGTGTTTCGGCGTTTTTTCCCCGGCCTGCCCGAGGGTGAGACGCGTCGCGCCACCAGCCTCGGTTCCGGCGTCATCGTCAGCAACGATGGGTTCGTTCTGACCAACAATCATGTGATCGAGGACGCCGACGACATTCAGCTCGTGCTGTCGGATGGGCGGCGCATGCATGCGACTGTGCGCGGCAGCGACCCGGAGTCCGATCTCGCGGTGCTGAAGGCCGACGGCAAAGACCTCCCCGCGGTGACGTTCGGCAAACTGGAAAATGTACAGGTCGGCGACGCGGTGCTTGCCATCGGGAGTCCCTTTGGCTTTGGCAGCTCGGTCACCCACGGGATCATCAGCGCGCTCGGCCGCAATCAGCTCCACGTCAATCGCTTCGAGGATTTCATCCAGACCGACGCCGCGGTCAATCCCGGCAACTCGGGCGGTGCTCTCGTCGATGCCGGCGGCAACCTGATCGGCATCAACAGCGTCATATATTCGGAAAGCGGCGGCTCGCAGGGCATTGGCTTCGCGATTCCCGTGACCATCGCCAGAAACGTGCTCGAACAGATCATTCGCGACGGCGAAGTGACGCGTGGCTGGCTCGGCATCGAGCCGCAGGAAATCACGCCCGAACTCGCCTCCGCGCTTGCGCTCCCCGCGGCCGATGGCGTGCTTATCCGCGCGGTGCTCCGCAGCGGCCCCGCCGATCACGCCGGCATGCTGGCGCGCGACGTGGTGCTCGAAATCGACGGCAAGTCGACGCATGATGTGTCCATGCTGCTGGCCCAAATCGCGGCGCTGACTCCCGGCACGCAGGTGAAGCTCAAGGTGCTGCGCGAGAAGAAGCCGGTCGAGCTCGAAGTGACGGTAGGCAAGCGCCCGAAGGTGCACGCGTCGTAGTCACCGGCAGGTTGCGCGATCGCTTGATCCCTACTATGCCGGCGGATGCCAGCCCGCGTCCGCCCACAGTTCGCCGCTCACCGCCGAGTTGACGAGCATGAAGCAGATCGCGTCGGCGATCTCGTCGGCGCGAATCAGCCGGCCCAATTGCGTGAACGGCAGGATGTGCTTGTTGATGTACTCGTCGCCCATGGCGCGCACCATCGGCGTATCGGTAAATCCCGGGTGGATCAATCCGCAACGCACGCCGTGGTAAATGGCTTCCTTCATGATCGTCGCTGCTGCGCCTTCGAGTCCCGCCTTGGTACTGGCGTAGGAAATCTGGCCGCGGTTGCCCTGCGAGGAGACAGAGCCGATGAACACGATGGCGCCTTGCATTCCCTCGGAGGGCTGCCAGCGCCCGAGGCCGCGGGCGGCGCGATCTTCCGCGATGCGCCCGATCATCTCGAGTGACCAGTAGACCGGCGCGACGAGATTGACGTCGACGACCTGCCTGAATCGCTCGACCGGATAAATGCGCGCTTTGCCCGTGATCTTGTCGATGCGCACCGCGAGATCGTCACGCGTGATGCCGGCGGCGGGCACACACATGCTGACGATGTCGAACTGGCTGCTCATGGAATCGAAGACGCGGCTGCGAAACGCGTCGTCGGTCGCGTCGCCCTGGTAGGGAAACGCGACCTGCTTGCCGGCTTTCGCGTTGACCTCGGCCGCGACGGCGTTGACCGTCTCGCCCATGTCCACCAGCGCCATCGCGCGCACAGCGCGGCCTGCCATGGCGACTGCAACGGCCCGTCCGATGCCGCTGGCGGCGCCGGTAATTACTGCTACCTTTCCTGCAATTTCCACGAAGGCTCCTGACGATGCTCAAGTCGAATACGACAATGATTTGCGGTGGTCATCGTGCAACCAGCGAATGACCGTGCTGCTACGACGCTCGCTTTTACGACGCGTGTTTTTCGTCCTCGATCGCATCGACATCGCGCTTGGGAACGGAGATGAACCGCGCCACGAGCAGGCCGAGCTCGAATAGCAGCCAAAGTGGCACCGCCAGCATGACCTGCGACAGGATGTCGGGCGGCGTGAACACGGCGCCGACGACGAACGCGCCGACGATGACGTAACCACGTATCGAACGCAGGGTCTGCAGACTGACGACGCCAAGACGTACCAGAACGATGACGACAACCGGCACCTCGAACGTGATGCCGAACGCCAGGAACATGGTCAACACGAACGAGAGGTACTTGTCGATGTCGGTCATCATCTGCACGCCCGTCGGCGTGTAGTTGGCGAAGAAGCCAAAAGCGAGCGGGAAAACGGCGAAATACGCGAACGCCATCCCGAGGGCGAAGAAGAAAACGCTGGACACGATGACGGGCGCCGCCAGCCGTTGCTCGTGCTTGTAGAGGCCCGGCGCGACGAAGGCCCACATCTGATAGAGCACGTACGGCAACGCGATCAGGAACGCCGCCATCAGCGTGACCTTGAGCGGTACGAGAAACGTGCCGGTGACGTCGGTGGCGATCATGGTGCTGCCGTGCGGGAGCACCTTGAGCAGCGGGGCCGCAAGAAAAGCGTAGATTTGCTTGGCCCACGGAAACAGGCACAGCAGCACGACGACGACCGCGATGATCGAGCGCATCAGCCGGCTGCGGAGCTCGACCAGGTGCGAAATGAAGGTTTCTTGCGGGTCGTCGGGATTGGCGGCAGGTTCGGTCATCGGGAAAGCCAGCGGCGCGCATTTGCGGCCGCAATTGTAACGTGCGGGGCTGGGTGGGGAGCCCTGGCGCGGATCGGCGCAGGCAGCTCAGATGCGGTCGACGCCGGGCAGCGTCGATTGCCTGGGCACGTTGGCACCCGCGGCGGGCGCTGGCGTCGACTTGTCACCGGACGCCGCTGTCGCCTGATTGACCGCGACATCAGTGGTCGCGACGGGGGCGACTGCCATGCCAGTCGCTTCCTTTTCAATCTCGCTGAGGTGCGACTCGACCGCGCGCACTCCGCTTTCGACTTCCGCGGCCGCCTGCGACACCGAGCGCTGGATGTCCTGTGCCGCCGTCTGCACTTCGTTCTTCAGCTTGCGCAGTTCATCGAGCTCCATTTCGCGGCTGATGTCGGCCTTGACATCGTTCACGTACCGCTGCAGGCGCCCGAACAAGTGCCCCAGGGTGCGCGCGACCTTGGGCAGCCGTTCCGGGCCGATCACCACCAGGGCCACGACGGCGATGAGCGCGATCTCGCTGAATGCAATATCGAACACGCTGTGTGCCAGGGACCTTTGCGCAGCTACAGCGTTTTCTCTTTCTTCACTTCGCCTTCAATCGTTTGGCCGGCGATCTGCTGCGAAGAACCCGGCGTCGTGCCTGCGGGCGACGCGGGATCAGTGCCTTCAGGGCTCTTCATTCCCTCCTTGAATCCCTTCACCGCCCCACCGAGATCCTGCCCGATGTTGCGCAGCTTCTTGGTTCCGAATATCAGAACCACGACCAGCAACACGATCAGCCAGTGCCAGATGCTCAGTCCACCCATGGTCTTTCTCCTTTGGAACCTTTGCCGGCTCTTTAGTCCCTGGGCAGCATTCTACCCAGGGGGTCCGGTCCGCCAAGGATGTGAATATGCAAATGCATCACGTCCTGACGGCCGATGCGTCCTGTGTTGATAATCGCCCGGTAGCCGTCGCCGGAGCCCTGCTCCCGCGCCAGCTTTCCCGACATCGCCAGCATGCGTCCCAGCACGCCGGCATCCTCGCTCGTCGCGTCGCTCAGCGACGCAATGTGCTTTTTCGGAATCAGCATGAAATGCACCGGCGCCTGCGGGTTGATGTCATGGAAAGCGAGGATCTCATCGTCCTCGTAGACTTTCTTCGATGGAATCTCGGACCGCGCGATCTTGCAGAAAATACAATCGTTCATGGCGTTGGCAACGGTCTGTTCAGGGCGGTGCGTCGGGTTGCGCGCCGGCCTACCGCCGCGCGGCCTTTTCGTCCAGTCCGGAGATCCCTTCGCGCCGTTCGAGTTCGGCCAGCACGTCCTGCGGTCCCAAGCCGTATCTCGCGAGCAGAACGAGGCAGTGGAACCAAAGATCGGCGAGCTCGGACGTAATCCGGATCTTATCACCATCCTTGGCGGCCATGACTGCCTCGGTCGCCTCCTCGCCGATCTTCTTGATGATCGCGTCGTCCCCTTTCGCGAACAGCGTTGCGACGTAGGACGTCACCGGATCGGCGTTCCGGTGCGCTTCGATCTTTGCTGCGATCCTGCGCAGGGAGTCATCACTTTTGTCCATAGATGGCCTTCGGGTCCTTGAGTACCGGCTCAACCGCACGCCAGGTGCCGTCTTCGAGCCTCTGGAAGAAACAGCGTTGCCTGCCGGTATGACACGCAATGCCGCCATCCTGTTCCACGATAAGAAGAATGGCATCGTTGTCGCAGTCGAGGCGGATTTCGCGCACATGCTGCGTGTAGCCGGACGCTTCACCCTTTTGCCACAGTTTGCGCCGTGAGCGGGACCAGTAGTGCGCGAGCATCGTTGCGGATGTGCGCGCGAGCGCCTCGCGGTTCATCCACGCGAGCGTCAATACTTTCCCGGTGTCGGCGTCCTGCGCGATGGCCGGCACCAGGCCGTCGTCGTTCCAGCGGACTGCGTCGAGCCAAGGCTCTTTCACGATCGGTTCACTCACGGATTTCGATTCCCGCCGCGGCCATCGCCGCTTTGGCCTGCCCGACCGTGAATTCCCCGTAATGGAATATCGACGCGGCGAGCACGGCGTCCGCGCCGCCTAGGGTAATGCCGTCGACCATGTGCTGCAGCGTGCCGACCCCGCCGGAGGCGATTACGGGAACTTCGACCGCGTCGGCGACAGCGCGTGTCAAACCGAGGTCGAAGCCGGTACGGACGCCATCGCGATCCATGCTCGTCAGCAGAATCTCGCCGGCCCCGAGCTTGACGACGTCGCGCGCCCACTGCACCGCGTCGAGGCCCGTCGCATTGCGTCCCCCGTGGGTATAGACCTCCCAGCGGCCCGGCCCCGACTGTCGCGCATCGATCGCCGCGACGATGCATTGCGCGCCATAGCGGCTGGCAGCACGACCGATCAGCGCCGGATCCTTCACGCCAGCGGTGTTGATGCTGACCTTGTCGGCTCCCGCGTTGAGCAACGCGCGGACGTCGTCCACATGCGCCACACCCCCACCGACCGTCAGCGGGATGAACACCTGATCGGCGACGGCCTCGATCATGTCATAGAGCAGCCCGCGCGTTTCGACGCTCGCCTTGATGTCTAGAAAGGCGAGCTCATCGGCGCCTTGTTCATCGTAGCGGCGTGCGACTTCGACCGGGTCTCCCGCGTCCCGGAGATTGACGAAGTTGACGCCCTTGACGACGCGGCCGTGCGCAACGTCGAGGCAGGGAATGATGCGCTTGGCGAGGCCCATGAGTGAAGGTAAATACTCGGTGAATTGCTCGCGCGGCGGCCCCAAGCGCGGGGCCCCTCGCTGCGGGCTCGCGCCGCTACTTGCCCTTGGCGGCCTTAAGCGCGTCTTTGAAGTCGAGCGTGCCCTCGTACAGGGCGCGACCGGCAATGGCGCCCGCGACGCCTTCGCTCTCGTAACTGGCGAGCTCCTTGATGTCCTTGAGGCTGTTGATGCCCCCGCTCGCGATCACCGGAACCTTGAGCTCGCGCGCCAGTTTCACTGTCGCCTCGATGTTGACGCCGGTCAGCATGCCGTCGCGGCCGATGTCGGTGTAGACGATGGCCTCGACGCCGTAGTCCTCGAATTTCTTGGCAAGGTCGACGACATCGTGACCGGTCATTTTCGACCAGCCGTCGGTGGCGACCTTGCCCTCGCGCGCATCGAGCCCGACGATGATGTGTCCAGGGAACGCGTAGCAGGCGTCATGCAGAAAGCCGGGATTCTTCACCGCCGCGGTGCCGATGATCACGTAGGTGATGCCGTCATCGAGATAGCGCTCGATGGTGTCGAGGTCGCGGATGCCGCCGCCGAGCTGCACCGGGATCTCCTCGCCGATGACGCTGACGACTTCGCGGATGACCGATTCGTTCTTCGGCTTGCCAGCGAACGCGCCGTTCAGATCGACGATGTGCAGCCGCTCGGCGCCCAGCTCGAGCCAGTGCTGCGCCATCGCCGCGGGATCTTCGGAAAAAACGGTCGCCGAGTGCATCTCGCCCTGCCTGAGGCGGACACAATGACCGTCCTTGATATCGATTGCGGGAATGATGTGCATGGCTGCGGTGGGGTCGCGGCCGGGATAGCAGCGCGAAGTTGCAGACGTTACCTCAGGCGCGTCCGTTCCAGGAGACGAAGTTGGCAAGCATCTGGAGACCGGCGCGGTGACTCTTCTCGGGATGGAACTGCACGGCAAAGATATTAGCGCTTGCAATCGCGCAAGTAAACGCCGTTGGATAGTCGACGCAGCCGGCGGTCAACGCATTGTCATCGGGCACCGGGTAATAGCTGTGCGCAAAGTAGAAACGGGTTGCATCGTCGATGCCCTGCCACAGCGGGTGCGTCCGTGTCTGGCGAACGCGGCTCCAGCCCATGTGGGGTACCTTGAGCCTGGCGCCGCTCGCGTCGACCATTGCCGACTCGGAAAAACGCTCGACACGGCCCCGCAGCAACCCGAGGCAGGAAGTGGGCCCTTCCTCGCTTTCCTCGAAAAGCATCTGGAGGCCCAGGCAGATACCGAGAAACGGTCGATCGCGTGCGACGTCCAGCACCACATCGCGCAGGCCGCTCGCGTCCAGGGAACGCATGCAATCTGGCATCGCACTTTGGCCGGGAAGCACCACGCGCTCGGCGCTGCGGATCGTCTGCGGATCTGCGCTCACCACAATGGTGCGCTGCGGTGCGACGTGCTTGAGCGCCTTCGCCACCGAACGAAGATTACCCATGCCGTAGTCGACGACGGCAATGTCGGGTGTCACTGGTTTGCTCCGCTGCGCAGGAACCTAGAGCGATCCCTTGGTCGAAGGCACGAGACCCGCCGCCCGAGGATCCGGCGTCGCGGCCATGCGCAGCGCGCGGGCAAACGCCTTGAATACGGTTTCGGCCTGATGATGCGCGTTCTGCCCACGCAGGTTGTCCACGTGCAAGGTGACCAGCGCATGATTGACGAAGCCCTGGAAAAACTCGTGGGTGAGATCGACATCGAACGCGCCGATCATCGCTCGCGTGAACGGCACGTGGAATTCGAGGCCGGGACGACCCGAAAGGTCGATCACGACCCGCGACAGCGCCTCGTCGAGCGGAACGTAGGCGTGGCCATAGCGCGTCAGGCCGGCCTTGTCGCCGAGCGCCTGCTTGACCGCCTGGCCCAGCGTGATGCCGATATCCTCGACAGTGTGATGGGCGTCGATGTGCAGATCGCCTTGGGCAGCAACGGTAAGGTCCAGCGCTCCGTGCCGCGCAAGCTGGTCGAGCATGTGATCGAGGAACGGCACCCCCGTGGCGACGTCCGCGCGTCCGCTGCCGTCGAAATCGACATCGACAACGATCGAGGTTTCACGTGTCGTGCGCTCGACGCGGGATGCTCGTGGGCGATCGACAGTTGGTTTGACTGAGATGCTCATATTCCGGTTCAGCTACAAAGCTCGGCCATCGCCGCAAGCAGGAGATCGTTTTCGTCGCGCGTTCCGACGGTGATGCGCAGGCAGTTCGCCAGGAGGGGGTGGCTGCCGGCGACGTTTTTCACGAGGATACGCTTCGCTTTCAGTCCGTCGAACACGCGCTCCGCGCCGGCGACGCGCACCAGCAGAAAATTGGCCTGCGAAGGAAACACGGCGATCCCCAGCTGCGCAAGCGACGCCGCCAGACGCTGCCTTTCAGCACGAATCGCAGCTGCCTGCTCGCCGATCCACCCGGTGTCGGCAAGCAATGCGCAGACCGCTGCCTGCGTCAGCGCGTTCACATTATACGGGGGACGCACCTTGTTCAATTCGTCGATCCATTCCCTGGCGCCCACTGCGTAGCCCAGGCGGATGCCTGCCATGCCAACTTTGGACAGCGTGCCGATGAGCAGCAAATTCGGAAATTCGCCGACGCGAGTCAGTAAGCTGGCGTCGGCAAAGGGCACGTACGCTTCGTCGAGGACGACCAGCCCGGGCGCCGCGCGAATGATGGCCTCGACCTCCGCAGTTGCGTAGCGTACCCCCGTCGGGTTGTTCGGAGAAGCGAGGAAGATCACCGCCGGGCGCTCGCGCTCGATCGCTTCGATCATGGCCGCAGCGTCGAGCGTGAAGTCCGCCTTCAGCGCGACGCCGACGAAGCGCAAGCCCATGTTGAGCGCGTTGACGCGGTACATGACGAATGTGGGCTCAGGCGCAAGCACGGTGGCGCCGGGACGCGCCAGCGCCGACACGACGAGCTGGATCAACTCGTCCGAGCCGTTGCCGACGAGCAATGCGAGCGTGTCGGGGACCGCAAGCGCGCGGCGAATGGCGGCCCTCGCGGCGTCGGAGCCACCATCCGGATAACGGTTCAGCGGAACCTGCGCGAGCGCCGCAGCGACACGCGCCTTGACCGCATCGGGCAAGGGTAACGCGTTCTCGTTGGCTTCGAGCTTGACCATGCCTTCGGCGGCCGCGACGACGTATGCCTTCTGGGCGCGCACATCAGGGCGCACGACGGCCGCGACAAAATCGGCCGTCGTCGCGGTCATCCCCAAGTTGCGCATGCGGTCGTTCATATCATCGCGGTGTCGGCGATGAGCACATCGACCCCGCCCGTGGCAAAGTTACCCAGGTCGCCGGCGGTCGCCTGACCCTGTGGCGAGGCAAGCGCAGCATCGATCGCCGCACGCGAGTCGAAGGACAGCGTCGCGACCAGATGATAGGGCGCCGGACCGCCGACGGCGGCAATCGGCCCGCGCGTTATTTCGTAGCTGCGCAGTCCGGGAAGCGTCTTGGCCAGCGGCACGTGCCGGTCGAAGTAATAGCGCTCGAACGCCGCCGGGTCGGCGGGTGTGCGGTACAACGCGTAGATCTTGGTCATGACCGTATCCTCCCGTGCTCAAGTGGACTGCAATCGATATTCGGCGCTCAGCGCGTGTGCCGACAGACCTTCACCGCGGGCGAGTGTCGACGCGACCCGCCCGAGAGTCTGGGCGCCGGCACGCGATACCGCGATAACGCTGGTGCGCTTCTGAAAGTCGTATACGCCCAGCGGCGACGAGAAGCGCGCGCTGCGCGCAGTCGGCAACACGTGATTCGGACCCGCGCAATAGTCGCCGAGCGCCTCCGAACTGTAGTGCCCGAGAAAGATCGCGCCGGCGTTCCTGATTTTCGGAACCAGCGCCTCAGGCGCCGCGACAGCGAGTTCGAGGTGTTCCGGCGCGATGCGATTGGCGATCGCGCATGCGTCCTCGAGGTCGCGCACCAGGATCAGCGCACCACGATGCGTAAGGGACTTCGCGACGATGTTCGCGCGCGGCAAGTCAGGAAGCTGCCGCGCGATGCTCGCGGCGACGGCGTCGAGCATGGCCGCATCGGGCGACAGCAGGATGGCTTGCGCGTCCTCGTCGTGCTCAGCCTGCGAGAACAGGTCCATCGCGATCCAGTCGGCATTGGCGCTGGCATCGGCGATGATGAGGATCTCCGACGGTCCGGCAATCATGTCGATGCCGACGGCGCCGAACACGCGGCGTTTTGCTGCCGCGACATACGCGTTGCCGGGCCCGACGATCTTGTCGACCGCGGGAATCGTCGCGGTGCCATAGGCAAGCGCAGCCACGCCCTGCGCGCCACCGACCGCGAAAACACGGGTGACGCCCGCGAGTTGCGCGGCCGCGAGCACCAGCGCGTTCCTCACGCCTCCCGGCGTCGGCACGACCATGATGATCTCGGAGACGCCCGCGACCTGCGCAGGCAACGCATTCATCAGCACCGTCGACGGATAGGCTGCCTTGCCGCCCGGAACGTAGATGCCGACGCGGTCGAGTGCCGTAATGTTCTGGCCGAGCTGCGTGCCGTCCGCCTCGGTGTAGGACCACGAGTCCATCCGCTGGCGCACGTGGAACGCGCGAATGCGTCTGGCTGCGATAGACAGCGCTTCGCGTTGCACGGCGGGAAGGCCGTCGAGCGCGTCCTTGAGATCGGCCGCGGAAAATTCCAGCTCCGCCACGCTGTGCGCCTTGACGTGGTCGAACAGTGCCGTGTATTCGAGCACCGCGGCGTCGCCTCGCGCGCGGACGTCGGCGATGATCGAGGCAACCGAAGTGTCGATCGCCTGGTCCTGTCCGGTATCGAACGCGGTCAGCCGCGCCAGCGCCGCGCCGAAATCGGCGTGCGTGGAATCGAGCCGGCGAATCTGCACCGCGGTCTCAACCATGCGCCGTCTCCGGCGCCGCCTTTGCGTTGACGGCCGTCCTGACGGCATCGAGCAGCGGCTGGATGATTTCACGTTTGAGCTTCAACGACGCGGGATTGACGATCAGTCGTGCGCTGATCGGCATGATGTCCTCGACCGCAACCAGGTCGTTGGCCTTGAGCGTGTTGCCGCTGCTGACCAGATCGACGATGGCTTCGGCGAGACCCACCAGCGGCGCCAGCTCCATCGAGCCGTACAGCTTGATCAGGTCGACGTGCATGCCCTTGGCTGCGAAATGCTCGCGCGCGGTGGCGACGTACTTGGTCGCGACGCGCAATCGGGCGCCGCGCTTGACTACCCCCGCATAGTCGAATCCGCGCTTGGTGGCGATCACCAGGCGGCAACGGCCGATGCCCAGATCGACCGGCTGGTACAGCCCGTCACCACCATGTTCGAGCAGAACATCCTTGCCGGCGACCCCCAGATCGGCGGCGCCATACTGCACGTACGTCGGCACGTCGGACGCACGCACGATGATGAAGCGTACGTCGGACCGATTGCTGCCGATAATCAGCTTGCGCGACGTTTCCGGATCTTCGGCCGGCGCAACGCCCGCCGCGGCCAACAGCGCGATGGCTTCATCGAAAATGCGCCCCTTGGAGAGCGCGATGGTGATCGTGGACACGACAGTGGCGTCGGTGGTGAGCGGTCGATCATTCTAGCAGGCCCCGGCCCGATCCCACGCGCGTGCGCTAGCTGTTCCGGTCGTAGGC
Organism: uncultured beta proteobacterium; assembly: GCA_963732105.1. Classification (GTDB taxonomy): domain Bacteria; phylum Pseudomonadota; class Gammaproteobacteria; order Burkholderiales; family Casimicrobiaceae; genus PALSA-1003. Next base: position 162,506 of record CAVSYL010000009.1, on the reverse strand, counting down.
CAGGCGGCCGGCGACGTACGTGGCGCGCACCGCGCGCTCGTCGCCGAGGGTCATCTGCACGAACAGCGCTTCCGTCACATCACGGCAACGCTCCATCCTGCGCGCAATCAGAGGCGTGGACTTGAGATCGAGCACCGTCACGTCGGCCTCCATGCCGGGCGCAATGCTGCCGATGCGATCGTCGAGGTAAAGCGCGTGCGCACCTCCGCGCGTGGCGAGGTAGAACGCCTGCACGGGCGTAAGCGCCTGCCCGTTGAGCTGCGCGACCTTGTACGCCTCATGCATCGTCGCCAGCATCGAAAAGCGCGTCCCGCCGCCGATATCGGTCGCGAGCGCGACGCGCACGCTGCGCGATGCCTTGCGTGCTTCGTGCAACTTGAACAACCCGCTGCCGAGGAACGTATTCGAGGTCGGACAATGGGCGATGGCCGTGCCGGTCTCGTGGCAGCGCGCCAATTCGCTTTCGCTCAGCCAAATGCCGTGACCGTAGATCGCACGCGGGCCAAGCGCGCGATGGTGATCGTAGACGTCGAGATAGCCGGCGCGCTCGGGAAAAAGTTCACGAACCCACGCGATTTCGTTGCGGTTTTCCGCGACGTGCGATTGCAGATACGTGCCCGGATGTTCGTGCCACAACGCGCCGGCTGCGTCGAGCTGGGCGGCCGAACTGGTGGCCGCGAACCGCGGCGTGACGCAATACAGGAGGCGACCCCGGCCGTGCCAGCGCAACAGCGCCGCCTTGCTGTCGTCGTAGCCCGACTGCGCCGTGTCGCGCAATGTCTCCGGCGCGTTGCGATCCATCAGCACCTTGCCGGCGAGCATGCGCATGCCGAGCGCTTCGGCTTCCTCGAAGAATGCGTCGACCGAGCCTGCGTGCACCGTGCAGAAAACCGCAGCCGTTGTCGTGCCGGCGCGCAGGCATTCGCGCAGGAAGAACTTCGCGACGCGGCGTGCGTGCTCGGTATCCGCAAACGCCTGCTCGGCCGGAAACGTGTAGTCGTTGAGCCAATCCAGGAGCTGCCGCCCGTACGAGGCGATGATTTCCGTCTGCGGATAGTGCACGTGCGCGTCGACAAAGCCAGCGGTGATCAGCGCGTCGGCATAGTGCGTCACTCGAGTTCCTGCGGGTACGCGACCCGCGACTTCACTCGCAGGACCGAAATCGACGACGTGTCCATCCGCCATCACGACCATCGCGTCGGATTCATGACGCATGCATGCCGCGGGATCTTCGAGGAAGGGGTCGCCGGTGAACGTCAGCACCGCGCCGCGAATGGCGGTGATTCCGGCTGCGGGCAGCGCGAGCACGCGGCTAGGCGACGCGCCGGATGCGCGCACCGAGCGCGCACAGCTTGTCCTCGATGCGTTCGTACCCGCGATCGAGATGATAGATGCGGTCGATGACCGTCTGTCCTTCAGCGATGAGTCCGGCGATGACCAGGCACGCGGACGCGCGCAGGTCGGTGGCCATTACGTTGGCGCCAGTCAGCTTGGCGACGCCCTTGACGATGGCGGTGTTGCCTTCGACTTCGATGTCGGCGCCCAGGCGCTTGAGTTCCTGGACGTGCATCATGCGGTTTTCGAAAATCGTCTCGGTGATCACGGAAGCCCCGCTGGCGACGGTCATCATCGCCATGAGCTGTGCCTGCATGTCCGTCGGGAACGCGGGATACGGCGCGGTACGCAACGTGATCGCCGCGAGTGGCCCGCGGCGGGAGACGCGAATGAGATCGCCCTCGACCTTGATCGTTGCGCCGGCCTCGGTCAATTTCTCCAGGACCGCGCCGAGCGTATCCGGACGCGTGCCGCGCAAGGCGACGTCACCGCCGGCGGCCGCGGCCGCCGCGAGGAAAGTTCCCGTCTCGATCCGGTCGGGCATGATCGCGTGCCTGGCGCCGTGCAGTGCTGCAACGCCTTGGACAACGATGCGGTCCGTACCCGCGCCTGCAACCTGGGCGCCCATCGCGTTGAGGCATTCGGCAAGATCGACCACCTCGGGTTCGCGCGCAACGTTCTCGAGCAGCGTCGTGCCCTCGGCCAGCGTTGCCGCCATCATCAAGTTTTCGGTCCCGGTGACCGTGACGACATCGAAGACGAAACGCGTGCCTATCAACCTCTTTGCTTTTGCGTCGATGTAGCCGTGGTCGAGATCGATCTCGGCACCCATCGCCTGCAAGCCCTTGATGTGTTGATCGACCGGCCGCAACCCGATGGCGCAGCCGCCGGGCAGCGACACGCGCGCCTCGCCGCAGCGCGCGAGCAGGGGCCCGAGCGCGAGAATCGACGCGCGCATCGTCTTCACCATCTCGTACGGTGCGAGCGGCCAGTCCACCCGTGCGGCCGACATCGTCAGCGTGCCGTCGCCGCCTTCGGCGCGTACGCCCATCTGCGCGAGCAGCGCGCGCATGGTGCGGACATCCTTCAGTTCGGGGACATTGGCAAGCGTCAACGGCTCTGGCGTCAGCAGCGCGGCGCACAGTATCGGCAGCGCGGCGTTCTTGGCGCCGGAGACGTGCACTTCACCGGCGAGCGCCACGCCGCCATCGATGGAAAGTTGGTCCATGCCGCTAACCTTTGCTGCGTTCGGCGGGCGTAAGAGTCTGCATCGAAAGTGCGTGGATCTCAGCGCGCATGCGATCGCCGAGCGCGCCGTACACGAGCTGGTGCCGCTTGACCCGGGTCAGCCCCTCGAACGCCGAACTGACGATCAATGCCTGGAAGTGTTGACCGTCGCCGTCGACGTCGCACTGTTCGCAAGCGAGTCCCGCCTCGATCGCGCGCTTGATGTAGTCGGGAGTCGTCATCAGGGTCGTAGCTTATAGCCGCGTTTCAGCATTGCCAGCACCATCACCGCGAGCGCGGCGCAACACGTCGCGACGATCGAGAAACTGAACCAAGGCTCGATGTCCGACAAGCCGAAGAAACCGTAGCGGAAGCCGTCGATCATATAGAAGAACGGGTTGAAGCGCGACAGCGCTTGCCAGATCGGCGGCAGCGTATGGATCGAGTAAAACACGCCCGACAGGAATGTGAGCGGCATGATCAGAAAGTTCTGGAACGCTGCGAGCTGATCGAACTTGTCGGCGACGATTCCGGCGACGAGCCCGAGGATGCCGAGAATCGCGCTGCCGAGCAACGCAAAGGCGAGGACCCACACCGGGTGCTCGAGCGACAACGGCACGAAAAAGAGCGTGACCAGGAAGACTCCTGCACCCACGACAAGCCCGCGCACCATGGCCCCGAGAACGTACGCGCCGAAGATGTCGAGCGGCGACAACGGCGTCAGCAGCACGAAGATCAGATTGCCGGTGATTTTCGACTGGATCATCGACGATGAACTGTTGGCGAACGCATTCTGCAGCACCGACATCATCACCAGGCCCGGCACGAGGAACGCGGTATAGCTGACGCGGCCGTCGAATACCGACACGCGCGTCTCGAGCACATGCGAAAAAATGAGCAGGTACAGAAGCGACGTCAGCATGGGCGCGAGAATCGTCTGGAAGCTCACCTTCCAGAACCGCAGCAACTCCTTGTAGACCAGCGTGAGCCAGCCGGAACCCGATGCCGGCGAGATGTTCATAGGTTGACTTCGCGCTTCATGATGCGCAGGAAGACCTGTTCGAGATCGGCTTCCTGCAGTGACAATTCCTCGATGACGATGTCGCGCTCGCGCAATGCCGCGAGCAGGCGCTCGAGCTCGGCGTAGTCGGCCAGTGTCAGCACATAGGTCTTGGACTCCTGTCGCTGCACGCGGGTGGCCCACGCCTCGGGCAGTGCAGCCGCGGTCAGCCGAACGGTCAACCCGGCGAAACTCGACAGGAGATTCTGCGTCGTGTCGAGCGCGACCACCCTCCCCGCTTTAAGCATCGCGATCCGGCCGCACAACGTCTCCGCTTCCTCGAGGTAGTGCGTGGTAAGGATAATCGTGTGACCGTCGCGGTTAAGCTTGCGGATGAAGGCCCACAGACTCTGCCGCAGCTCGACATCGACTCCCGCGGTGGGTTCATCGAGGAGGATGACCGGCGGCTTGTGCACCAGCGCTTGGCCGACCAGGACGCGGCGCTTCATCCCGCCGGACAATGCCCGCATGTTCGCGTCAGCCCGCGACGTGAGATCGAGGTGATGCAGGATTTCGTCGATCCACGCATCGTTGCCCCGAATGCCGAAGTAGCCGGCCTGGATACGGAGCGTCTCGCGCACTGTGAAAAACGGATCGAACACCAATTCCTGAGGAACGACGCCGAGAAGACGGCGCGCCATTCGGTAGTCGGCCAGGACGTCGTGGCCCAGCACGCGCGCTGTGCCGCGATTGGCGCGCGTGAGCCCCGCGAGAACCGAGATCAGTGTCGTCTTGCCCGCGCCGTTGGGACCGAGCAATCCGAAAAACTCACCCGGCTCGACCCGGAGGTCGACGCCATCGAGTGCCTGGATCGAGCCGAAACGACGCGCGACGTCGACGATTTCAACTGCGGGAGTCATGGATGCCGCGAAGTGCGAACGCCGCCGGTCAGGCCGTAAGCATTTCCTCGACGCCGTAGAGCTCGGCGAGCGACATGATGCCTTGCGGCGTGCCTGCAAATTGGAGCGGCACGCCTTCGACCGCCGCGCGGCGCTTCCACGCAAGCAGCACCGATACGCCCGCCGAATCGACGCGCCCGACATGTTCGAGATCGACGACGCCGGTGGGCGGCATCGCCAGCGACCTGCTTACCAACAGCAGTTCCGCGGCGCTGTCCATCGTCATCTGCCCCGCGACGGACCAGCGGTCGCCAACCAGCTGCAACGAAGGTGCGGCGTCGGTCATTTGGGAGGGGGCGGCGGAGCCGGCGCGGCGTTCTTCTTCACGAGCGCGGCAATCAGTCCGTCGATGCCGGAGCTTTTCACCGTATCGTTGAACTCATCGCGATAGTTGGTGACCAGACTCACGCCGGCGACGATGACGTCGTAGGCCTTCCAGCCCTCCGGAGTCTTTTCCATGCTGTAGTCGATCTGCACCGCGGCCTGCCCTTGCCGACGCACCTCGGTCCGCACTGTGACGTCGGTGTCTCCGGGATTCATCCGCAGCGGCTTGTAGTCCATCGTGTTGTCGCGATAGTTCGTCAGCGCGCCCGAATACGTTCGCACCAGCAGCGTGCGAAACTCGTCGGTGAGTTGCTTCTGCTGCTCCGGCGTGGCGCTGCGCCAGCTGCGTCCCATCGCCAGCGAAGTCATGCGCGCGAAATCGAAATTGGGAACGAGCTTGGTCTCCATGACCTGCTTGACCTTGGCCTGATTGCCCGCCTGCAGATCCTTGTCGGCTCGGATCGTCGCAATAATGTCCTCGGCGACCCGTTTGACGGTCGCGTCCGGTGTCTCCTGCGCCCAGGCTGACGAGGCCACCGCGACCAATCCCAGCAACATCCATCCAAGCGTGCGAGTACGGATCATCAACTTCCTTTTTTTGGTGACGTGCACCAGAGACAACTGGAACGACCACGCGTTCCGTGTGCGAACTCGAACGCGGGTCGGAGACATTACTCCCCTTCGTCGTCAGCCTCCGGCGGCGGCTTGCCGTCGTACACCTGGTAGCGGCGAGCCCGAAGATATGCATTGCGAATGAAACGGTAGCGATCGAGCGCGGCCTGGTCGACCATCGACGTCGTGCCCAGCATGTTGGCGCGAAGGTCCACCGCGCCGATGCCATAGACGACATTGCGCAGCGGAACATACGTGAAAATATACGTCGTCGGCCCGAGGTACGCGCGAATGACCGTACCGGTGCCATCGCGCAACGTCGTCGGGCCGATCAGCGGCACAAAGAAATAAGGGCCTTGCGGAAAGCCCCATTTGCCGAACGTGATCCCGAAATCCTGGGTGTGACGCTCGATGCCCATCATCGACGCGAGGTCGAAGATGCCACCCATGCCGAAGGTGGTGTTGAGCAGCACGCGACCGAAATCGTCCCCGGCGCGGTAGCCGTTGCCTTCGAGCACGTTGTTGATACCGACGAACAGATCCTCGATGTTGCCGAAGAAGTTCGAAATTCCGTTGCGAATCAGTTCTGGAGTGTATTTGACGTAAGCCTCGGCGATCGGCTTGGCGATCTTGCCGTCGACGACATCGTTGACTTCGAACATCGCACGGTTCCATGGCTCGAACGGGTCGACCTTCGATGGCGTCGCGGCGCACCCCCAAAGAAGTGAGACCGCCGCGAGCAGCGCAATGTTTCGACGCATCATTTCTTGGCACTCCCGCCACCCGGATCAGCGGCCTTGTCGAACAGAAACTGGCTGATCAGCTTTTCGATCACCACCGCCGACTGCGTCTTGCCGATGCGATCGCCATCTTTCAGCATCGCCGTCGCGCCTCCTGCGTCGAGGGCGATGTAGACCTCACCCAGCAGGCCTGACGTGTTGATCGACGCGATCGTGTCTTTCGTAAATTCGTATTGATTGTCGATGCGCAGCGTGGCAACGGCTTCGTAGGTCTTGATGTCGAGCCGCACGGACTCGACGCGACCGACGACCACGCCCGCCGTCTTGACCGGAGCACGCAGCTTCAGACCGCCGATATTGTCGAAACGGGCTTCGAGGCGGTAACCGGGCGATCGATCGATCGTCAACAAATTGCCGACTTTGAGCGCCATGAACAGGATCGCCCCGAAACCGATGGCGACGAAGATCCCGACCCAGAGGTCGATTGCCGAGCGGCTCACTGTCCGCCTCCCCGGAACATGAAAACGGTCATCACGAAGTCGAGCGCGAGGATCGCCAGCGACGACATGACGACCGTGCGCGTCGTCGCGGTCGAGACGCCTTCCGCAGTCGGTTTTGCGTCGTAACCTTCGAAAACAGCGATCAACGACACCGCAATACCGAACACCAAACTTTTGATGATGCCGTTCGTGACGTCGGGCCAGACGTCGACCCCTGCCTGCATCTGGCTCCAGAACGCGCCGTCGTCGATACCGATCAACCGGACACCCACGAGGTACCCGCCGAATATGCCGAACGCCGAAAACAACGCGGCGAGCAGCGGCATCGAAATCACGCCGCCCCAGAAACGTGGCGCGATCACCCGCGCCAAAGGATTCACGGCCATCATTTCCATCGCCGCCAGCTGCTCGGTGGTCTTCATCAGACCGATTTCCGCGGTGATCGCCGAACCGGCGCGACTTGCGAACAGCAGTCCCGCGACGACCGGGCCGAGTTCGCGCACGAGCGACAACGCAACCAGAATGCCCAGCTGCTCGTCGGCCCCGTAGCGCTTCAGCGTCTCGTAGCCCTGCAACGACAGCACCATGCCTACGAACAGACCGGACATGAGAATGATGACGAGCGATAGCACGCCCGCAAAATAGACCTCGCGCAGCGTGAGGTGGATGCGACGAAACGCCTGTGGCGAATGCCATAAGACAGCGACCAGAAAGCGGCTCGCGAAGCCGAGCCGGCTGATCGAACCCGTGACGGCTCCGCCCAGCCGTCGCAGGAAGTGTGCGACGCCGTTCATGACATCACTGGACATGCGCGAACAGCTCCCCGCGATACGGGCTCGCCGGATAGTGGAATGGCACCGGGCCGTCAGCTGCGCCGTCGACGAACTGGCGCACGAACGGGTCGGTCGACGCGCTCACCATCGCGGGCGTGCCTTGCGCGACAATTCTGCCCTCGGAGACGAAATACAGGTAGTCGACGATCCTCAGCGATTCGTATACGTCGTGGGTCACCACCACGGAAGTCGTGCCCAGCGCGTCGTTGAGTTTGCGGATGAGCTGGCCGACCACGCCGAGCGAGATCGGATCGAGCCCGGCAAACGGCTCGTCGTACATTACCAGCATCGGATCGAGTGCGATGGCGCGCGCCAGCGCAACGCGACGCGCCATGCCACCGGACAATTCCGATGGCATCAGATACGCCGCACCACGCAAGCCGACAGCATGCAATTTCATCAACACGAGATCCCGGATGAGCTCCTCGGGAAGCCTGGTGTGCTCGCGCAGCGGAAAGGCAATGTTCTCGAACACGCTCATGTCAGTAAACAGCGCACCAAACTGGAAGAGCATCCCGAATCGGCGTCGCAATGCATAGAGCGCATCGGCGTCGAGGTCCGGGACCGACTGCCCCGCGACGAGCACCTTGCCGGACTGCGGTCGCAGTTGGCCGCCGATCAGCCGCAATATGGTGGTCTTGCCACACCCGCTGCCGCCCATGATTGCGACGACCTTGCCCCGCGGAACGCTCATCGTAATGCCTCGCAGCACCGGCCGGCGATCGTAGGCGAAGGAAACGTCCTTCAACTCGATTGCCGCATCGGGGTCGAGATGGCAGGTTTCAGCGTGGGAAGCGGAGGAACCGGCGTTTGCAGCGGCCGACATGCGGAGAATTTTCTAGCCTGGGAAGGGAGCGTGATTGTATCGGGTTCACTGGCACGCTACAACGAGGGGCGCGCCCACAATATGCCGCCCGCAATCATCAGCCCCGGTGCAAAAGACGCTCGGCGATCGCGAGGTTGGCAGGTTTGCCCAGCAGCACGACGATATCGCCCTCTTCGAAAATGTCTTCGGGCTTCGGAATCACGGAGCGTGATCCATGGCGACGAACGCCGGTGACCTCGACGAGATTTCCCACCTCGATCTCCGCGAGCGATTTGCCGACCGCTTTGGATCGCTGCGTGAGTAACACGGTGTGCAAGCGCGATTGCAGATTCTCCGCGGCGTCGGCAGCATCCGTGGCGCCGTGGAAAAAGCCGCGGAACAGGCTGTAGCGCTCCTCACGAATAGCTCGGATCCGGGCCAGCACGCGTCCCAGCGGCACGCCGAGCACAAGCAGCGAGTGGGTCGCCAGCATCAGGCTGCCTTCGAGCACTTCGGGCACGACCTCCGCCGCCCCCGCTTTCAGCAAACGATCGAGCTCGGTGTCGTCGAGCGTACGGACGATCACCGGCAGGTCGGGCCGCTCCTGACGCACATGGTGGAGGATCTTCAACGCCGCCGGCGTGTCCGCGAATGTCACTGCAATTGCGCGTGCCTTGTGGAGGCCCGCCGCGATCAGCGCCTCGCGCCTTCCGGCATCGCCGTACACGACGTTGGTACCGTCCGCTGCTTCACGCACGCGCTCCGGGTCGGAATCGAGCGCGAGATACGAGATGTCCTCGGCCTCGAGCAGCCGTCCGAGATTCTGACCGCTGCGCCCGTAGCCGCAAATGATGATGTGGTCGCTGCGGGCCATGGTGCGCGCAGCGATCTGCGTGACTTGCGCGGCGCGCGCCAGCCAGTCGTTCGCCGTGAGCCGGCGCACGAGCGGCTCGGAATACTGAATGACGAATGGTGCCGCGAGCATCGACAGCACCATCGCGGCAAGAATGAGTTGCGCAAGCGTCGCGTCGATGATGCCCAGGGCAACACTGGACAGCGCCAACAGGACGATCGCGAACTCACCTGCTTGACCGAGATAGAAGCCGGTGCGCAATGCGGTGCCCAACGGGGTACCGAAGATGCGCTCCAGCGCCACGACCAGCGCAACTTTGAACAGTACCGGGCCGATCAGCAGGAGCAGGACCCAGCCGATGTTCGCGCCGACCACGCGCAGATCCAGGTACATCCCGACCGTGACGAAGAACAATCCCAGCAGCACGTCGCGAAACGGCTTGATATCCTCTTCGACCTGATAACGGTACTCGGTCTCGGCGATCAACATCCCCGCAAGGAAAGCGCCGAGCGCATAGGAAAGTCCTGCAAACTCGGTCGCCGCGGCGAGGCCCAGCGTGACCAGCAGCACGTTGAGCATGAAGAGCTCAGGAGAGCGCAGGCTCGCGATGAGCGTGAACCACGCGCGCATCGGCTTCTGGCCGAAAAACAGGATCAACGCCAGCGCGACGCCAGCTTTGCCGCCCGCGATAGCCAGCGCCTTCCAGAGATCCTCACCGCCTTCGGCGAGCGTCGGCGTTGCGATCAGGAATGCAACCACCGCGAGATCCTGGAACAACAGAACGCCCATCACATCGCGGCCGTGTGGCGTGCCGAGTTCGTTGCGTTCGGCGAGCATCTTGGAGACGATCGCCGTCGAACTCATCGCCAGCGCGCCACCGAGTGCGAATCCTGCTAGCCAGCCGTAATCCAGGAGATGCAGCCCGATCATCGCCACGACGGTGGTCAGCGCCACCTGCGCAAGCCCCAATCCGAATACTGCGCGGCTCATCGTCTTCAACTGCGGCAGGCTGAACTCGAGGCCGATCGAAAACATCAGGAATACGATGCCGAATTCGGCGAGATCACGCACCGCCGAATTGTCCGGAACCCAGGCCATCGCGTGCGGCCCGACGAGGATGCCGACGACCAGATAGCCGAGAATCGGAGGCAGGCGCAGCAATCGACATGCGATCACGGCGACGACCGATGCGGCCAGCAACAACAGGATCAGAACCAGCGTGTGCGGCATCAAATCAATGTAGCACAGGCATTGGCCTACGCCCCTGCGCGCGCGGGGCTTCGTCAACTCCCAGCAGGGTATACTTTGCGCATGTCTGCAGAGACCGCTGAGGCCATCACAACTGCGCGCGGCATCGATCCGCAACGTGCGCTCGCGCTCGGTCGCGACGTACTTGCCACCGAGGCCGCGGCGATCCGCGCGCTCGAGAGCCGCCTTGGGGGCGCCTTTCTCGCCGCCGCTCGCGCGTTGTTCGACTGCCGCGGTCGCGTCGTCGTCACCGGTATCGGCAAATCCGGGCACATCGCGCGCAAGCTCGCCGCGACGCTGGCGTCCACCGGCACACCGGCGTTTTTCGTGCACGCCGCGGAGGCAAGTCATGGCGATCTGGGGATGATCACCGCCGACGATGTCGTGCTGCTGCTGTCGAACTCCGGCGAGACCGACGAGCTGGTCTCGCTGATGCCGCATCTCAAGCGTCAGGGCGCCAAGTTGATTGCGCTGACGGGCAACGAGGACTCGTCGCTGGCGCAGGCGGCCGATGTGCACCTCGATGCCAGCGTCGATACCGAGGCATGTCCCTTAGGTCTCGCGCCGACCGCGAGTACCACCGCCGCGCTAGCGCTCGGCGACGCGCTCGCGCTGACATTGCTCGATGCGCGCGGCTTTTCGGTCGAGGATTTTGCGCGGTCGCATCCGGGTGGATCGCTCGGGCGGCGCCTCTTCACGCATGTGCGCGACGTGATGCGCACGGGCACTGCGATTCCGAGCGTCGCGATCACCGCGACGTTCGCCGACGCGGTCATTGAAATGAGCGGCAAAGGCATGGGCATGACCGCGGTCGTCGATGCCGACGCGCGGGTCGCCGGCATCTTTACCGACGGCGACCTGCGGCGCTGCGTGACAGGCATCACCGATTTTGCCGCGACGAAAGTCGACTCCCTGATGACCAGAAATCCGCGCACGATCGAACCGAACGCGCTCGCGATCGATTGCGTCGAACTCATGGAAACACCGCCAAGAGTCAGCCAGCTACTGATCGTCGACAACGATTTCCGGCTGGTCGGTGCGTTGCATTTGCACGATCTGTTCCGGGCCAAGGTCGTATGAGCGCAGGCAAGGCAACGAGCGAGAGCCCGGCCGCCTTCGACGTCCATGCCCGGGCTCGACGCGTGCGCCTGCTGACCTGCGACGTCGACGGCGTGCTGACCGACGGCAAGGTCTTCTTCTGTGACGATGGCAGCGAGATCAAGGCGTTCTCATCCCTCGATGGCCTGGGCATCAAGCTGTTGCAGGAGTCCGGCACCGTCGTCGCCTGGATCACCGGCAGTTCGGCGCCGGCAGTCACGGTCCGCGCACGGGTCCTGGGCGTAGCCCACGTGCTACTGGGCGCCTCGAGCAAACTCGAGCCCTGGGAGCAGCTGCGCCGGCAACTTGGATTTACGCCCGAACAGTGCGCGCACATCGGCGACGATCTGCCCGATCTGCCGATACTCGTACGTTGCGGGTTCGCGGTGACGGTGCCGAACGCGCCGGCGTCGATGCAGCAGCATACGCACTACGTGACGCGAGCGAATGGCGGAGGCGGCGCGGTGCGCGAGCTCTGCGAACTGATTCTCTCCGCACGAGGCGAACTTGAAGCCCGGCTCAGGGCGTATAGCCAATGAATCTTCGACCCATCGTAATCGATCGCCTCATCGCGTGGTCACCCGCGCTGCTGATCGGCGCGTTCGCCGTCCTCACGTACTGGTTGAACGCGCAGATTCTGGTCGGCCAGCAGAAGTTCGACGGTTCAGGCCGGCACGATCCCGACGTCTACATCGAGAATTTCAGGGCTGTGAGCCTCGATGCCGAGGGACGTGTGCACCAGGCGCTGACGGCCTCGGTCGCACGACACTACCCGGACGACGACAGCACCGAATTCGACGCGCCGGTGATCACCTTCAGCGATCCGGACAAACCGCAGCTTACGGTCACTTCCGATCGCGCCACGGTGACCGGTGACCGTGAACACGCGTACTTCTACGGCAATGTCAAGGGTGTCCGCGACGCCAGTCGAGCGGACGCCAACGACGGCCCCGTCGTCATGACCAGCGAGTACCTGCACGTGCTGCCGAAGGAAGATCGGGTTCTGACCGACAAGGCGGTGACGATCAAGGACCCGCGTGGGATAATCAACGCGATCGGCATGGAATTCGACAATCGCAGCAAGACAGTCAAGTTCGGCTCCCATATAAGCGGCCAGTTGCAGCCACATAAGTAGCAACCAGACAAGTAGCAGCCGCGCAAGTAATCCGTGCACCTTCCTCTTCATCATTCGTTTTGGCGTGCGCTGCCAGCGTTCCTAGGCTTGGCGCTCGGATGCTTTTTTTGCGCGACGCCCGCGCAGGCTGAACAGGCAGACCGCGACAAGCCGATTTTCTATCAGGGCGACACCGGCGGAGCAAACCTGGGCAGCAAGGACGGGGAACTGGTCGGCAGCGTCGTCATAACGCAGGGCACATTGACCATACACGCCGACAAGATCGTGTTCCATCAGAACCCTGACAATTCGCTGTCGGCTACAGCCTACGGCAACCCCGTTACCTTCCGCGAAAAGCGCGATGGCCTGGACGAATACTACGAAGGCTACGCCCAGCGCATCGTATACAACGGACAAACGCGCTTTCTCCAGTTGTTCGACCGCGCGCTGCTCAAGAAAAGCGGCGATGAGATCCGCAGCAACTACATCACCTACGACGCCGGTACCGAGGTGTTCAAGGCCGAAGGGCGCCCCGACACGAAGCCACCCGACGCTGGCGAGGTGCCCCTTGGACCTCGCGTACGCGGCGTGTTCCAGCCCCAAGCGAAAGATGACAAGTCCGCCAAGGACGGCAAGGACTCCAAAGAAAGCAAGGATGCGAAGGATGGCAAGGACAGCAAGGCTGGCAAGGACGTAAAGCCTGCGCCTGCTGCGAAGCCCCCGCCGCCGCTGCAACTCAAAGGCGACGACACGCTCGCGCCGCCGCCGGCCCAATGACAACAGTGCGCCCGCGATGAGCACGCTGGCGGTCGAGGCCCTCAACAAGCGCTACAAGTCGCGTATCGTCGTCCACGACGTCTCGCTCAATGTCGGCAGCGGCGAAGTCGTCGGACTCCTCGGGCCGAACGGCGCCGGCAAGACTACGTGCTTCTACATGATCGTTGGACTCGTGGCCACCGACGGCGGCCGCATCGAGCTCGACAGCGAAGACCTGACGCGCATGCCGATTCACGTGCGCGCCCGGCTGGGCCTGTCGTACCTGCCGCAGGAAGCATCGATCTTCCGCAAGCTGTCGGTGGCGCAGAATGTCCAGGCGATTCTCGAGTTGCAGGGTATCGACACCGACGAAATCGCCAACCGCCTGGACGCGCTGCTCGAGGACCTGTCGATCTCGCATCTGCGCGACGCGGCATCGATCAGTCTGTCCGGCGGCGAGCGGCGTCGCGTGGAAATCGCGCGCGCGCTGGCAACGCGACCCCGGTTCATCCTTCTCGACGAGCCCTTCGCCGGCATCGATCCGATCGCGGTGCTCGATATCCAGAAGATCATCGGCTTCCTGAAGGACCGTGGAATCGGCGTGATGATCACCGATCACAACGTGCGAGAGACGCTCGGCATTTGCGATCGGGCGTACATCATCAACGAAGGCCGGGTCCTTGCCTCGGGAACCCCCGACGAAATTGTTTATAATGAAAACGTACGCAAAGTCTACCTGGGAGAGCACTTCCGGCTCTGACGCGGTTTCAAGAGCCTCCACACCATGAAACACACGCTACAGCTCAAGCTCAGCCAGCATCTGACGCTGACGCCCCAGCTGCAGCAGTCTATCCGGCTGCTGCAGCTGTCCACGCTTGAGTTGAACGCTGAAGTCGAACGCCTGCTGCAGGAAAATCCGCTGCTGGAGAAGGCCGACGATGACGACGGCTCGGCCCCACCGCCCGAGTTCGCGCCGACGATGGTGACCGTGTCCAGCACGGAATCGCCCAACGACGGCGCTGACCAGCCACCTGCTCACGATTTCGACGTCATGGCCAACTCCGGGGCCGATAACGACTGGGGTCGCGCGTCCGGCTCGGGCGACGATGACGACGAGTACTTTTCTCCCCAGCAGGTTGCGATGTGCTCGTTGCGCGATCATCTCAACGAACAACTCGCGCTCCTGAACCTTCCGCTGCGTGATCGCCAGCTCGCGAGCGCGCTGGTCGATGCGCTCGACGACGACGGCTACCTGACCACGTCGCTGGAAGAACTGCTCGAACTCTTCCCCGACGAACTGGGCCTCGATGCGGACGACCTGTCGATCGGCCTCAAGCATCTGCAGAATCTCGAGCCCGCCGGAGTCGGCGCGCGCGATGCCGCGGAATGCCTCGCGCTGCAGCTCAAGGCGATGCCTGCCTCGACGCCGTTCCGCGCCGAAGCGCTCAAGCTGGTCGAGCATCATCTTCCGCTGCTTGCGGCGCGTGACTTCGGCAAACTCAAGCGCCTGCTTCACACCGACGACGACGGCATTCGCGGCGTGCGCACTTTGATCACCAGCCTCAACCCGCGTCCCGGCTCCGGGTTCGCGCAGACGGAGGCGAATTACGTCATTCCCGACGTCGTCGTCAAGAAAGTTCGCGGGCGCTGGGTTGCTGCACTGAACGAAGCCGCGATGCCCAAGCTGCGACTCAATCGCATCTACGCCGACATCCTGACCCGAAACCGTGAAGCGTCGAACCAGCAGCTTTCCGCGCAACTCCAGGAAGCGAAATGGTTGATTCGCAACGTGCAACAGCGCTTCGAGACGATCCTGCGCGTTTCGCAGGCCATCGTCGACCGCCAGCGCCATTTTTTCGACCACGGCGAGGTTGCGATGCGGCCGATGGTCTTACGCGAGATCGCCGAGATTCTCAACCTGCACGAGTCGACCATTTCACGCGTGACGACGCAGAAGTACATGCTGACATCGCGCGGCACGTATGAACTGAAGTATTTCTTCGGCAGCCACGTCGCCACCGACACGGGCGGGGCCGCGTCGGCGACTGCGATACGAGCGCTGATCAAGCAGCTTATCAGCGCGGAGGACACGAAGGCCCCGCTGACCGACAGTCGCATCGCCGACCTTCTCGGCGATCAGGGCATCGTCGTCGCCCGCCGGACCATCGCCAAGTATCGAGAGGCACTGCAAATACCGCCGGTCAATCTGCGCAAGGCAATTTGAAAACCCTACGAAGGAGAAGCGGATGAACCTGAATCTGAGTGGTCATCATCTTGTCATCACGCCCGCCATTCGCAGCTACGTGACGGCGAAGCTTGATCGCGTGACACGGCATTTCGACCATGTCATCGACGTGAACGTCGTCCTTTCCGTCGACAAACTCAGGCAGCAAATTACGGCCAACCTGCATATACGCGGCAAGGAAATCCACGCCGAGTGCGTCGACCCGGACATGTACGCGGCTATCGACGCGCTGGCCGACAAGCTCGACCGTCAGGTCTTGCGGCACAAGGAAAAAGCCAATGGGCAACGCCACGAGCCCACTGCGAGCAAACGCGCCGCAACCATCGAACGCAATCCGAAGGACCGCGAGCGCTAGCCGGGTTCGCCGGCTGGCGACACGCGTCTCGTACGACTCCCCCCGATGAATCGTATCGGCCCACTGCTGCTCGAGTCCGACATCCTGCTCGATGCCGAGGCAGCGACCAAGAAACGCTTGTTCGAGCAGATCGCCCAGTTGTTCGAGCAGCACGCGCACTTGTCGCGGGCAGTCGTCTTCGACAGCCTGACGGCGCGAGAGCGGTTGGGATCCACGGGACTCGGGCAGGGCATCGCCATTCCGCATGGCCGCATCAAGGGACTGAAACAGGCGCTGGGCGCGTTCGTTCGACCGCACCAACCGATACCGTTCGATGCTCCCGATGGCCGCCCGGTCGCGCAGGTATTCGTGTTGCTGGTGCCCGAGCACGCCACGGAAGAGCACCTTCAACTGCTGTCGGAACTCGCGCAGATGTTCAGCGACAAGGCGTTTCGCGAAGAGCTCTCGGCGGCAACCGATGCGCCGTCGGTGCACGCGCTGTTCTCGAATTGGGAGTCTGCAACGTCATGAGAAACATGGCGGACTCATGAGCGCGACGGGCCGCCCCGAGCGCGAATTGCGCCGCGGTCTCATTGCGGCAGTACAAACTCGTGACGGCTATGGTTCGACCGCCATACACGCTCGCGGACGCGCTCTTCGAGCCTTGGCTTCGCCCCGCTCGCATGCATGTCCTCGGGGCAGCGCAGCGGCCGCCTTTGTTACTGAGGCCGCAAGCGTGGGGGTCGTCTCAAGCGCGACGGGCCGAGGAGGTCTCGCATGACTGACGGCGGCGCGATTCGGCAGGTGAGCGTCGAGCGGCTGTTCGAAGATAACCACGAGCGCCTCGGGCTGACCTGGCTCGCGGGCCGCCAGGGCGGCAATCGCGTGCTCACCGGAGAAACCGCATTGAAGCCGACCATCGGCTTGGTCGGCCACATGAATTTCATTCATCCGTTCCGCGTGCAGCTGATCGGTGCCGCCGAGGCGAGCTACCTGCGCGGCTTGCCCGCAGACGCATTGCGCGCATCGATCGAGCGGCTGTTCACCACCGAGCTGGTGGCAATCGTCGTTGCCAATGGTGAGGAAATTCCTACCCACCTGCTCGACGAGTGCAACAAGCACCACATCGCGCTGGTTACGTCGCCGCAGCCCTCGCCGCATGTCGTCGACGTCATGCGCCTTTATTTGTCCCGCGTACTGGCCGAATCGACCACGCTGCACGGCGTCTTTCTCGACGTGCTCGAAATGGGCGTATTGATCACCGGCGCGTCGGCCATCGGCAAAAGCGAGCTGGCGCTCGAACTCATTTCGCGGGGCAACGGGCTCGTTGCCGACGACATCGTCGAGCTCTACCGGATTTCTCCCGATACGCTCGAAGGCCGTTGTCCAGCGGTGCTGAAGGATTTCCTCGAGGTGCGCGGTATCGGCGTACTCAACATTCGTACGATTTTCGGGGAAACCGCGGTACGACCGCGCAAATTGCTCAAACTGATGGTCCATCTCGAGGACCATGGCAACGAGCAGTTTTCCGAACTGGACCGCCTGCAGGTCAGCGCGACGTACCAGGAGATCCTTGGCGTGCCGATCCGCAAGGTGACCATCCCCGTGGCTGCCGGACGCAACCTCGCCGTGCTGGTCGAGGCGGCGGTGCGCAACTTCGTGCTCAACCAGCGCGGCATCGACAGCACCAAGGAGTTCATCGAACGACAGCAAAAACTCATGGAAGACGGGGGTTGAGCGCGGCGCCATGGACCTGCTGCTGATTGCCGGCGTTTCCGGATCGGGAAAAAGCGTTGCGCTCGCGGCGCTCGAAGACAGCGGCTACTACGCGGTGTCCAATCTGCCTTCGACCCAACTGCGCGGCCTGCTGGCACATCTGAAAGCCGTCTCACAGCAACGCGTCGCGATCGTGCTCGACGTGAAGACCACGCCGGATCTGAACGGAGTGGCCGCCGCGATCGAAGCCGCGCGCAGCAACGGCTGGACCGTTCGCTTTCTCTACCTGGATGCCAAGACCGACACGCTGGTCAAGCGCTTCTCCGAGACCCGGCGGCGGCACCCGTTTTCCGACGACGCCCGGACGCTGAGGGAGGCGATCGAATTCGAGCGCGCACGACTAGCCGAGGTACGTTTGCTCGGCTACAGCATCGACACCAGCGATCTCTCGGCTGCCGCATTGCGGGTATGGATCAAGGACTTCATCAGCGTCGATCCGTCGAAGCTCACACTCCTTTTCCAGTCGTTTGGATTCAAGCACGGCGTACCGCTGGACGCTGACCTGGTCTTCGACGTGCGCTGCCTGCCCAATCCGCACTACGAACCCGAATTGGCAACCAAAACCGGCATGGACCCGGAAGTCATCGCCTATCTCGAGCGGCAGCCAGAGGCCGAGCGCATGTACGGCGACATCTATCATTTCGTCGCGAGCTGGCTTCCCGACTACGCCCGCGACAACCGCAACTACCTGACCGTCGCCATCGGGTGCACCGGTGGTCAGCATCGATCGGTCTATCTCGTCGAGCGGCTTGCCCGGGCTTTCGCGGGTCGTTACCAGGTGCAAACTCGGCACCGGGAATTGGCCTGAATCGCCATTTTTATGTTGCGCTAGAATGGTCGCATGAGCCGGCCACTCGTCGTCACACTTGCGTTCACCGGGGCATCCGGGATGCCTTACGGCCTGCGTCTGCTCGAATGCCTGCTTGCGGCGCGCGTTCAGGTATATCTGCTCTATTCGCCTGCGGCACAGATCGTCGCGCGACAGGAACTCGAGCTGACGTTTCCGTCGCAGCCCGTTGCGGCCGCCGCCTATTTCAGCGAGCGGTATCACGCGCAGCCCGGACAGCTCATGGTGTTCGGCCGGGAAGATTGGCTCTCGCCGGTGGCTTCGGGCTCCAATCCCGCCGACGCAATGGCGGTCTGTCCATGCAGCATGGGGACGCTGGGCGCGCTGGCCGCGGGACTCGCGGACAATCTGATCGAGCGGGCGGCCGACGTGATGCTCAAGGAGCGCAGGCCTCTGGTACTGGTGCCGCGCGAGACACCGCTGTCTGCGATTCATCTCGAAAACATGCTGACGCTCACCCGCGCAGGCGCAGTGATCCTGCCACCATCCCCTGGCTTTTACGGGCACCCGCAGACGATTGGTGATCTGGTCGATTTTGTCGTCGCACGAATCCTCGATCAGCTCGGCGTCGAACACGACCTGGGTCCCCGCTGGGGTGCGCATCGGTCGCCGCTGCCGACCATCGAACGTGCTTGAATTCCTGCGCACGAATACAAATCCGCAGGCGCCCCGCCCGCTGACGACGCTGCCGCTGTTCCCGTTGAAGACTGTGTTGTTCCCAGGCGGCCTGCTGCCGCTCAAGGTTTTTGAACAACGCTACATCGAAATGGCCAAAACCTGCCTGAAGGACGACAAACCCTTCGGCGTGTGCTTGCTCAAGGTTGGCGAGGAGGTGAATCGTCCGGGTCTCGTTCCAGGGAGCGCCGATTTCGCGGAGATCGGCACGCTGGCACGCATCACCGATTGCGATGTTCCGCAACCTGGCATCCTGCACGTGAAGACGGAGGGCGGCACGCGTTTCAAGGTGCAATCGCACAACGTGACCGACCTCGGCCTTGTCGTTGGCCAGGTAACGCCTCTGGCGCCCGAACCCGCGTTGTCCCTGCCTGAAGCGTTTCAACCACTGGCGGCACTGCTCGAATTGCTGATCGAGCGCGTCGGGCGCGGCAATTTCGCGACCGCGCCTGCGACGAGCGATGCATCATGGGTCGGTTACCGACTCGCCGAGATGTTGCCGCTGCCGCTGCCGATCAAGCAGAGCATGCTCGAGATCAACGATTGCGAAGTGCGGCTCAAAGTCATTGCGCAATTCCTCAAGGACCAGGAGGTTCTTTAGTCTGCGTCTGCGGGGAGGCCTGAAGGTGGCGCTCGCCCGCGCTGCTATAATTTGCACTTCCAACGCCGCAGTTCGGGAATGTCATGGCCGGCCACAGCAAGTGGGCGAATATCAAGCACAAGAAGGCCGCGACCGACGCCAAGCGCGGCAAGATTTTCACGCGCCTGATTCGCGAAATCACGGTCGCGGCCAGACTTGGCGGCGCCGATGCCTCGAGCAACCCGCGGCTGCGCCTCGCGATGGACAAGGCGCTCGACAACAATATGCCGAAGGACACCATCGAGCGCGCGGCCAAGCGCGGCGCAGGTGAACTCGAAGGCGTCAGTTACGACCAGGTCCGCTACGAAGGTTATGGCATCAACGGCGCCGCGGTCATCGTCGATTGCCTCACCGACAATCGGGTGCGCACGGTGGCGGAAGTCCGTCACGCGTTCGCCAAATACGGCGGCAACATGGGCACCGATGGCTCGGTCGCTTTCATGTTCAAGCATTGCGGCCAACTCGTGTTCGCCCCCGGTACCAACGGCGACACGCTGATGGAAGCGGCGCTGGATGCTGGCGCCGAGGACGTGATCGACCACGAAGACGGTTCCATCGAAGTGATAACCCCGCCGAACGATTTCGTCGCGGTGAAGGACGCGCTTGCCAAGGCGGGACTGAAGCCGGAGTTCGCAGAAGTGACGATGAGGCCGGCGACCGAAGTCCTGTTCGCCGGCGACGACGCCGTCAGGATGCAGAAGCTGCTCGACGCGATCGAGTCGCTCGACGACGTTCAAAACGTGTACACCAATGCTGTAATCGAGGAGGCATGGACCGCGTCGACCGCATCCTGGGTATCGACCCCGGACTGCGCGTAACCGGGTTCGGCCTGATCGTCGCTTCCGGCAACCATCTGCAATACGTGACCAGCGGCTGCATCCGCAACACCTCCGGCGAATTGCCAGAGAGGCTGAAAAACATTCTGCGCGATCTCGCCAGCGTCATCGCGATGCATGAGCCCACCGAGGTCGCGATCGAAAAAGTATTCGTCAACATCAATCCGCAATCGACGCTGCTGCTCGGCCAGGCACGCGGCGCGGCGATCTCGGCAGCGGTCATCGCCAATATTCCGGTCGCCGAATACACCGCACTGCAGGTCAAGCAGGCGGTCGTCGGACACGGGAAGGCTGCCAAGGAACAGGTGCAGGAGATGGTGAAACGCCTGCTTGCGCTCACGGCGGCGCCCTCGACCGACGCCGCGGACGCCCTCGCCTGCGCGATCTGTCATGCACACGGCAGCGAAGGCTTCGGCGGCATGAACCGCAGCGGGTTCCGGGTGCGTCGCGGCCGCCTCCTGTAGGCGCGGACCACCGTGCGATAATGCGCCGATCCGTATCGATCCCCAGCCTCCTATCGTGGCTACCGCAATTTTCCCTGTCCGCGTCGGCCGCGTGGCCTTCTCGCGGGTCGCCCCCATGCGCTACGCGCACGGGATCCCACTCCTCCGCTCGAAGTCATGCCCATGATTGGACGCCTCTCCGGCACGCTCGTCGAAAAGAATCCGCCGCAGATTCTGCTCGATGTACAAGGCGTCGCCTACGAGGTCGACGTGCCAATGAGTACGTTCTACAACCTGGCCGGCCTCGGCGAGAAGGTCACTCTGTTTACGCATCTGGTCGTGCGCGAAGACGCGCACCTGCTGTTCGGCTTCGGTTCCGAAACCGAGCGGCGCGCATTCCGTCTGCTGATCAAGATCAGCGGCATCGGTGCGCGCACCGCGCTGTCGGTTCTGTCGGGCCTGTCAGTCGCGGAATTGGCGCAGGCCGTTACGTTGCAGGAATCCGGCAGACTCACCAAAATTCCCGGCATTGGCAAGAAGACCGCGGAGCGGCTATTGCTCGAATTGAAGGACAAGCTAGGCGCCGATATCACCACGACGGTCGGCGTCGTATCGTGCCGCGCCCGTCGCGTCGGACGTGCTCCATGCGCTTGCCTCGCTCGGCTATAGCGACAAGGAGGCCGCGCACGCCGTCAGGCAGTTGCCTGAGGGCATTGCGGTGACGGACGGCATCCGGCAGGCGCTCAAACTCCTGGCGAAAAACTAGTGTCGCTCCATTCATGATCGAAACCGACCGTCTCATCGCCGCCGCACCCGTCGGCCCGCAGGAGGAAGTCCTCGAGCGTACGCTGCGGCCTCGCGCCCTCGACGAGTACGTCGGTCAGGAAAAGATCCGCGGTCAGTTTTCGATCTTCATCGAGGCCGCGAAAAAGCGCAAGGAGTCGCTCGATCACGTACTGCTGTTCGGGCCCCCGGGCCTCGGCAAGACCACGCTGGCGCACATCATCGCGCATGAACTCGGCGTGAACCTGCGCCAGACCTCGGGGCCGGTGCTTGAGCGCGCCGGCGATCTGGCAGCGTTGCTCACCAACCTCGAACCGAACGACGTCCTGTTCATCGACGAGATTCACCGGCTTTCACCCGTGGTCGAGGAGATCCTGTATCCCGCACTCGAGGATTTCCAGATCGATTTGATGATCGGCGAAGGTCCGGCGGCGCGCAGCGTCAAGCTGGATCTGCCGCCGTTTACGCTGGTGGGCGCCACGACGCGTGCGGGCATGCTAACCAACCCGCTGCGTGACCGCTTCGGCATCGTCGCGCGCCTCGAGTTCTACACCGCGGACGAACTCACGCGCATCGTCACGCGATCGGCGCGGCTGCTGGAAATTCCGATCGAGGCCGATGGCGCACTGGAACTCGCCCGCCGCTCGCGCGGAACGCCGCGCATCGCCAACCGCCTGCTGCGCCGCGTGCGCGACTATGCGGAAGTACGCGCCGGCGGCAACATCTCGCGCGCGGTTGCTGACGATGCGCTCAAGATGCTCGATGTCGACGCCTCCGGGCTCGACGTCATGGACCGCAAGCTCCTGCGCTGCGTGCTCGACAAGTTCGCTGGAGGCCCGGTCGGGGTGGACAATCTCGCGGCTGCCATCGGCGAGGAACGCGACACCATCGAAGACGTCCTCGAACCCTACCTGATTCAGCAGGGGTTCCTGCAGCGAACGAATCGCGGCCGCATTGCAACGGCGTTGTCGTATCGGCATTTCGGGCTCGCCCCGCCCGGGGCCGTCGGCGAACTTTTCAATGGCTGACAGTGCCCACGACGCAACCCTTTCGCTGGCGCGTTCGCGTTTACTATGAGGACACCGACGCCGCCGGCATTGTCTATTACGCCAACTATCTCAAGTTTCTGGAGCGGGCACGAACCGAGTGGCTCGTGGCGATGGGTTTCACCTTGACCGCGCTTGAAAGCGAACACAATGCCGTCTTCGTTGTCCATCGTCTGGAGATCGAATATCGCCAGCCGGCGAGGCTGGGCGACGCACTCGACGTGACGATGGCACCGACCGCACGCGGAAGGAGCCGCCTGGTCGCGGCGCAGGACGTCCTGCGCGACGGTGCCTTGCTGGCGCGCGCCAGCGTCACGCTTGCGCTTCTCGATCGTCGCAACTGGCGGCCAATGCGCACACCTGCGCCGTTGCTGGCGCGCATGGAGGCTGTCGCTTGAACCTGCACCCCGATCTTTCGTTCATCGCCATGGTCACCCACGCCAGCGTCCTGGTGCAAGTGGTGATGGCGTTGCTTCTGGGCCTTTCGCTGTGGTCGTGGTGGCAGATCTTCCTGAAGATGTTCGTGCTCAAGCGCGCCGCCGCGAGCACCAACGTCTTCGAGGAAGAATTCTGGAAGGGTGGCGATCTCACCGCGCTCTACCAGCGGGCGAGCCAGGCACGCGACGGAGGGACGCTCGAACGAATCTTCTCGGCCGGGTTTCGGGAATTCTCGAAACACCGCAAGCAGGGATCATCGTCGGCGGCGACCATGGACAGCGCGCGCCGGGCCATGCGCGCGACGTACCAGCGCGAGATCGACACGCTGGAAGCCAACCTCGCCGGCCTCGCAACCGTGGGCTCGGTCAGCCCTTACATCGGCCTGTTCGGGACCGTGTGGGGCATCATGAATTCGTTTCGCGGGCTTTCGAACGTCAGCCAGGCAACCCTGGCGCAGGTCGCACCGGGCATTGCTGAGGCGCTGATCGCGACGGCAATGGGCCTGTTCGCCGCGATTCCTGCCGTCGTTGCGTACAACCGCTACACGCATGACGTCGATCGCCTGGCAACGCGTTTCGAGACCTTCATCGAGGAGTTCTCCAACATCCTCCAGCGGCAGGGATAGGGCCCTAGCGTGCGCCGAGCCCGCAAGGCGATCAACCAGATCAACGTCGTGCCCTACATCGACGTGATGCTGGTGCTGCTCGTGATCTTCATGATCACCGCGCCGTTGATCAATCCCGGGCAGATCGAGTTGCCGAGTGTCGGCTCGAAGCTCACGACACCGGTGGCTCCGCTCGAAATCACCATCAGGAACGACAAGTCGATCTGGCTGAGGGACGGGGGGGCCGCGCAGGTTCAAATGGCGCGCGACGACCTGATCGCACGTATCCGCGAGCGCCAACGCGCCAATCCCGATCAGGCAGTGGTCATCGCCGCGGCCGGTTCAGTGCGTTATGAGGAGGTGATCGGCGTGCTCGACATGCTCCAGCGCAATGGCATCGCCAAGGTGGGGTTGCTGGCGCGTCCGCAGAGCTGACAGTCGATGGACGGCGAGCGCCGCGCGCGGCGCGAAGGTTCCAAATGGTCGAGTGGCAAGGGCATTGCCGCCATCCTGGCGATCGCGGTCAATCTCGGTTTCATTGCGTTTCTCGTGTTCAGCGTCACGTGGCAAAACCGCAAGGAGTCTGCGGTCAGCGTCGAACTGTATGCTCCGCCGACGCCGGCGCCCAAGGTCGAAGCGGCCAAGCCGCCGCCGCCCGAACCTCCCAAGCCGGCGCCCGAACCACCGCAACCGCAGCCCGAACCGCCCAAGCCTGTTCCCAAGGTCGAACCACCGCCGGCGCCGAGCAAAGCCGAAATCGCACTCAAGGCGAAGCAGGAGCAAGCCGAACGCGCGCGCGTCGAGAAGGAAAAGCGCGACACCGAGAAACGCGAAGCTGACAAGCGCGACGCCGAGAAGAAAAAGCAGGATGACAAGCGTCTCGCCGAAGCGCGCGAACGTCAGGCACGCGAAGCAGATGCCCTCAAGGCCCAAGCGGAGCGCGAACGGATCGCGACAGCGAAGGCCGCGGATGCCGCACAGGCAAAGGCCATGGATGATTACATCCGCCGCATCCAGTCCAGGATCAAAGGCAACGTCGTTCTGCCGCCGGACATTGCCGGCAATCCGGAAGCCGTTTTCGACGTGGTGCAATTGCCCACGGGGGAAATCATCGACGTACAGCTCAGAAAATCAAGTGGCGTGCGCGCCTACGACGACGCCGTGTACCGCGCCATCATGAAGGCGTCGCCGCTGCCCAAGCCGGACTCGGCCGACATGTTTCGTCGCAGTCTTACGCTGAAGTTCCGGCCGTCAGATTAGAACCTGTCGCAAAATTGGCTGTGCGGCCCGATACCTTTGTCGTTTCCTCGCTCGTCCCTTGCTGTACGTCAAAGTACTATTTCGGGACTCGCTGCGGGCCCGCATTTGGCAAATGAGGCTCTCGGGCCGCTCGCCGGGATTTGGGACAGGTTCTAGCGTTACCTAGTCGGCGACCGCGCACGCGGCGCGGCTATTCTTCTCTCGCCTTTTTCTCGACGATCTGAATCGTCGCCCAGCTCCAGTCGGGGCGCTGTTCGACGAGGTGACGCATCGACACGGTATAGACGGAATGCGCCGTCGTCAGCAGTACGTTGCGGCCGTCCTGGTATTCCGACGTCGGCACGATAATCGTCTTCATCGCCAGGGGTTTGTCCGGCCGCGACGGCGGCGGCAGGTAAAGACCCTCGAAACGTTCGCCCATCGTCGACATGTCGAAGCCGTTGACGATATAACCCATGTCGTCACTGGCTCGCCGCTTGGCGGCAAGCGTCACCGCAACCATCCGCTCGGCGATGAGGTTGACGCCGGCTTCCACCTCTTCGTTCGATAGCTTATTCAATCGACGCACGACGCCGAGTAACCACCCGTCGATATCCGACTGGCGCACCGCGACCAAGGCGCCGAGCGTGAGGCTTTGGCCGATGCCGCCGGTCGCGGCTATGCGCAAGCCCGCCACGCTGCGATCCTTGACCTCCCACATCGGATCGCTCCACGACGACAAGCTTGCCGCAAGCGAATCGTCCTCGGCCTGCGCCTTGCGCTTGACCCGAGGGGCGCCTGCAACCGGATAGACTTCGATCTGTTCCGTGCCGGCGCCAGGATCGGCGGCCGACTCGTCGGAGGCTTTGGCCACGAGGTCCTGGCAGATGCGCGAAAGTCCGATACGAACGCGCGCTGACACCGCGACAGCGACGCGCGGATCGCGGCGAAGTTCGGGCAGCAGTGCCGGTGACATCATCGGCTGGATCTTGCGCAGGACACCGAGTCGTTGCTGGTTGATGACGGCGACCGGGCCCTGGTCGGTCATCTCGGCATCGCGCAGCGCATTGATCGCGCGCTGCATGCCTTCGGATAGCGGCGAGGTATCCAGGTAGCGCAACATCGAGCCACGATCGTTGCCGGTGCGGCGAACCATGCCTTCGCGCCCGGCGAGATCGACAAAAAATCCGTCCATCGACTTGGGTATCTGTTCCAGCGAAAGGCGGCGGCTCCACGCACGCAACTGCGAACTGGCCCAATCGATTTCTGTGGGGGACAGATTACCCGTGTTGAGCTGATGTACCAGCAGGACATACAGGTATTCCTGCTCCACCGACCACGGTTGGGCGGCCGACCCGGCAGCGGGAAGCGCCATAGCCTGACGGTCGCATTGCATCTCGCACGCGCGCAGATAGGTCTGATGCAGTTCGATCCATTTCGCAGGGATCCAGCGCTCGTACTTGAACACACGAAGCTTGGCATCGGTACCGTGGAAATGCACGAGCCGCACGAATAGCAGAGGCAGCGCAGCACGCCAGCGCGCGTTGTCCGCCTGCGCCACTGCGCCTTCGAGCGCGGCCTGATACGCAAGCATGAATGCCTGGCTCATTTCCCAAAGCGCTTGCCAGATCCGCTCGGCAAGCTTGGGCGAGGCTTCGGCGTTTTCGATGTACTGCTTGATCAGTTGGCGGCGGTCGCTGCCAAGCGCGGCATCGACGAATTCGATGGCGCCCACGCGGTTGAGGTCGATCTCGCGCTGCGAATTGCGCATCGTATCGAGCGCACGAATGACGTGCTGCTGCCTGCCGATGACGTCAAGCGCCGGCAACTGTCGCAGCCATGCCGCCGCAGACTTGGCATTTTGCAGCGGATCAGCCGACTCCCTGCCCTGCGGTGTCAGAAATCCAAACATCGCTTTCATAGTTGGCGCCTGCCGACGCGGTGCGTGCCCGGAGCCGGCTTCGTTGGTTCGGGTCATCGCAGGATCGTCGTCAGACTCGATGCGATAATGATTCGGACGAGTTGCGATTTATAGCTCAAAAGCGCCTCCAGCGCAAAACCGCGTCAATTTCGTGTTACCGTGCGACCTTTCTCAACAGCCGCCCCGAATTCCATGGGCGCAATGTGCAAAAGCGAGCCTCTTATGTCGATGCTTTTTCTGCTTGAAAACCACCGCAAATGGGCGCTATGCGCCACCCTGTGTTCGACGATCTTTGCTTCGAATCTTTCCGCGCAAGCGCCCGCACCGGGCGTTGCACCAACAATAAGCAAAATGGATGCCAAAGTCATGCAACTTCAGAAAACTGACGTCAAGCAAGGCACAGGGGCGGAAGCGGTCGTCGGTAAGGCTGTTATTGTTCAGTACACCGGGTGGCTGTACGACCCGACAGCGCCGGGTCAGAAGGGGGCGAAATTCGACTCGTCGCGCGATCGTCAGGTGCCCTTCGGTTTCATTCTGGGCGCTGGCAAGGTCATTCGCGGCTGGGATGAGGGTGTCGTGGGCATGAAGGTGGGCGGCCAGCGTACCCTGATCATCCCTGCGGACATGGCCTACGGCAGTCGCGGCGCGGGCGGCGTCATACCGCCCGACGCCACGCTGATTTTCGATGTCGAGTTGATTGACGTTAAGGGCTAACAGTTGCTCGCCCGCTGCCGACTCACCTCCGCGCGATCCTCGCTGCGCGCTCGCGTCGCTACCAATATGTCTCCAGAGTAACGTGTCCGGGTTCGCGCCGGCGGTGCCGGCGCATACCGCGGCCGTCCAGGACGGCCTGGGTGTCGCGCACCATGTCCGGATTCCCGCATAACATTGCGTGCGAGTTCTCCGCTGTTAGCGGCACCCCGGTCCACGCTTCGAGCCGTCCGTTGCCGATCGCGTCAGGAATGCGTCCAGGCAGCGCACCGCGATGTTCCGCGCGGCTTACGATCGGCACAAAACTGAAGCGACCGCTCCAATTGCGCTCGATATCGCCAATCTCCGCGGAATACGACAGGTCCGCAGCGTACCGAACAGCATGCACCAGCACGACGCGTTCGAACTTCTCCCACGGTTCCGCAGTTCGCAGGATCGACAGAAACGGACCGAGTCCGGTACCCGTCGCCAGGCACCATAGCGCGTTGGTCGCCGGAATCTCGTCGACGCCGAAAAACCCATTGGCACGATCCAGCAGCCACGTCGGGTCACCGGGCTCGAGCGCCGCGAGTCGCGGCGAAAGCGGCCCCGCGGGCAGCACGTTGAAGTAAAACTCGTGCGGTGCGTCCTGTGGGGGATTGACGAAGGAATACGGTCGGCCAAGCATCGGCTCCTTCGAACCGGGCGGCGCAGGCAACGCGAGCCTCGCGAATTGTCCGGCGGAGAAGGCCAGCCCTGGCGCAGCGACACGCAACGAAAACAGGCGATCGGTCCATTGTCGCTTCGAGACGACCTTGCCTTCGATCCATCCGCTCATCGTTGCACGCGCGCATTCCTCGACTAGTAAACTAGGTCATTATGCCAGCGCCCCCCTCCGCGCTCTGCGCAGGCTCTCGCGTGTACCTGCGCCGGCCTATGCCCTCGGACGTCCGTGCCGTCATTGCGGCTGTCGCCGCCAGCAGCCGGCTGCACAGGAAGTGGGTGCAAGCACCTTCGACCGCTGCTCGCTTCGGCACGTACGTCAAGCGTTTCGCCGGACCCAAGTCGCGGCAGATGGCGACAGCGACCCACGTGGGGCTGCTCGCATGCCGCAATGACGACGACGCCGCAGTGGGCGTTTTCAACTTCAGCGAAATCGTCCATGGTGCGTTCCAGAGTACCTATCTCGGCTACTACGCGTTTGAGCCCTACGCAGGCCAGGGTTACATGGCCGAGGGCCTCGCCCTCGCCATCGAACTCGCGTTCCGCAAGCTGCGGCTGCATCGCATCGAAGTCAATGTCCAGCCTGCCAACGCGCGTTCCACCGCGCTCGTGCGCAACGCTGGGTTCACGCGGGAAGGATTCTCGCGGCGCTATGTGAAGATCGCGGGCCGTTGGCGCGACCATGAGCGTTGGGCGATCCTGGTCGAAGACTGGCGCGCACAGCGCAAGTCGAAGCGATGATCGCCCTGTTTCGCATTGCGCTACCGCTGTTCGCCGCGGGATGCGCGAGCGAGCCGGGACCGTTGAACGCGCCGAAGGTCGGGACCGGAATCGAGGTCGCGCCTTTCGCAATCCTCGAGCAATGCTTCGCCCTCGGGGCAGGCGATCGCTTCACGTATCACTTTACGGCCAGGCAGCCGGTGGCGTTCAACGTTCACTTCCGCGACGGCGGTGCGACGATCCTTCCTGTGGACGTTCCACGGACGCTGGAGGAATCCGGCGACGTCGCCGCCGACCGGCCGCACAATTATTGTCTCGCGTGGGAGGCCGGCCCGCAGGGGAGCGTCATCGACTATCGCGTGCAACCGGTGCGCCCGCGACAATGATCGCTACGGCAACGCTGCTGCTTGACTCAGCGGCGCCGCGGCTTGACGTGCCGCGCATCCGCTCAATGGCTGCCTAGCCAGAGGACGATGCACAATGCAATCAATATCCCGAGTACGAGCAACGTGACTTTGATCCAGCTCTTCGGATATTCGCCGTCGATCGCGCCGCTGACGCCGTTCATGACCGCCTGAAACGCCTTCGCCCCGAACGTGTAGCTCAACAGCCACACTGGCGCGAGGATGTGCTTGAAGGTCTGCCCCGAGTAATTCGCCTGCACCGCGAGATTGCGATACGTGTCGCCAGGTACCTGCGCGCCGCAAAGTTGCCGCAGCTTGGCATCCATCGCATCGCGCGCGGCCTTGGCCGCGGAAACCAGGTCGATCTGATAGCGCTCGACGATCCAGCCGGCGACGTAACCCGCGTCGTAGGCGACGAGTTCATTCGTCGGAAACGGCTCGATGCCGCGCAGCAGGTCCGCATGCACGCCGACCGACGCGCAGACCAGATCGTCGTCGAAGAAATGCTGCAGCCTGCCGGCGGCAGGCTCCCAACGAACGTGCTGCACTTGCCGCGTTTGCTCGCGGCCGCTGTTGTCAGTGTAGGACTCGGTCGTGTAGTAGTAGTGACCCGCTTCGGCGGTCCAGGTCGCGTCGACGTGCGCATCGAAGGTCCAGTAAGGCAGGTAGATGCCTTTGACTGTGTCGGTGAGGGCGCGACGCTTTAACGCGTTGGGCGCGAGCCATAGCTTGCCGTACCAGCCGCGTATGCCGTCTCGCGCTTTGTCTTCGCTCACTTTGAACGGCAGCACGCTCTCCGGCCGAAACGCATCCTTGGTTTGTTCGTAGGCGACGAGTTGGGCCGAACCGCAGAATTCGCAGCGCTGCGCCTGGCGGTTGGGATCGAGGACCGAAATGGCTTGGCAACTTTGACATTTGACGTACCGCTTTTCGGTCTGCCAGCCCCGCTTGTCGTCGGTGATGCCGCGCAGCGCGGTGACCAGATCATGTTCGAGTATTCCGCCGGCATTGGGATCGAGCTTCGCGGGCGAGGTGGTGCCGCAGAACGGGCAGACCAGCGCCTGCTTGGCCGGATTCCAGATCGCTTCGGCACCACATGCCGGGCAAGCAAACTTCTGCTGTGCCAGGGTTTCGTCCATCCGCTCAGCCTACTAGCGAATGAGACAACCGATGACGCGCCACGCGGCGCCGAGTTTGCGTTCCAGCGCTACCGACCCCGGCGTATCCGAGCGCTTGGCGAAGCTCGTGCGGAAAAGTCCGACCTCGCAATCGGCGTCCGTGGCAAAGCCTGCAAAATGGACTGGCAGCATCGCGGCCGCCCGCCGCCCGCGCGAGGTAGCGACGCGCACGATCGCGTCAGGACTGCATGAACTGGTCGACTGCGGTCTTGGTGACGCGCCACTGCGTGCCGATCTGCTTGCCCTTGAGGTCGCCCTTTTCCAGACTCGCCATGACATCGGATTCGGCCACACCTAGCAACTGCGCAACTTGCGCCGGCGACAGCAACTCAGAGACAACGGACGCGGCGGGCGCCGCGCCAATGCCCGGCGTAGCTTGCGGACCCATGATGCCTCCCGACTGGTTCATCATCTGCTGCGCCATCGCCATGCCGACTGCCATTTGCGCCGCCATGCCGCCGGCTCCGCCACCGCCATCGCCTTTCTCCAGGCCTTGTGCCATCTGAAATTTGACGTAGTCGTTGAGATTCCCCACTGCGGCCATGCTCGAGCGCTTGTCGATCGCCTGCTCGACCTCGGGCGGGACCGAGACGTTCTCGACGACGAAGCTCGTGACTTCGAGCCCATATTTCGTCGCGGTCTGCGGATTGATCAGCGGCAACAGCGCCTGTCCGAGTTCGCCGTAACGCGCCGCGACGTCGAGCGCCGGAATCTTCGATTGCGCCAAGGCTTCGGAGAAAATGCTGACGATGCGCGATCGCATCGTGTCGTTGAATTCGTCGAGCCGGAAGTGATCGTCCGTTCCGGCAACTTCCTTAAGGAACAGCTTCGGGTCGACGATCTTGAAATCGTAGATGCCGTACGCACGCATCCGCACAATGCCGAAATCCTGGTCGCGCATCATGACCGGATTGGCGGTGCCCCATTTGTTGCCTGTGAACAGCCGCGTGACTATGTAATAGACGTCGGCTTTGAACGGCGACTCCAGGCCGTATTTCCAGCCCTTGAGGTCGGTCAGGACGGGGATGTTATCGGTCGTCAGCTCGTATTTTCCCGGCCCGTACGTATCGCCGAACTGACCCACATAAACAAATTGCGCGATCTGCGACTCGCGCACTATCAGCTGCGCGCCGCGCTTGATTTCCTTGTCCTCGTCGGGGAACCGAAACGACAGCGTGTCGCGCGAGTCGTCCGTCCACTCGATGATATCGATGAACTGTTTCTTGATGAAATCGAGAATGGCCATTTAGTCGTTCCCCACTACGTCGTTTCCGATACGTCTTTCCCCGTACGTCGTTCCTCTGTACGTGCCGCGCGGCGCTACTTCTTGGCTGCCGCGGCCACTTTCGCGTCCGCCTCTTTGATCTCGGATTCGAGTTGCGCCAGCGGCAATGCACCAGGGATTACCGAGCCGTCAGCAAAGACCAGGGTCGGTGTCGCATTGACGTGATATTTCTGTCCCAGCTCGAATGTCTGCGCGATCGGTGTCGCGCAATCTCCCTTGTTATCGGGAAGCTTGCCGCTATCGAACCAATCGTCCCACGCCTGGTTCCGGTCGGCGGCGCACCAGATCTGCGCCGACTTGCGCGCGGAATCCGGATGCAGCGAATCGATCGGAAAAAGGAAGGTGTAGATCGTCACGTTGTCGAGGCCCTTCATCTCGCTCTCGAGCCGCTTGCAGAACGGGCAGTCCGCGTCCGCGAACACGATGAGCTTGCGCGAGCCATCGCCTTTGACTTTCTTGATCGCGAGTTCGAGCGGCAACTTGGCGACATCGACGCGATTGAGCTGGCGCAAGCGCGCGTCAGTGAGGTTGACGCGCCCCACGGTGTCGTAGATGGATCCGACGAAGACGTACATGACCTTGGCGTCGGTATAGATCAGGCGGTCGTCGAGTTGCGCCTCGTACAAGCCCAAATAGGGCGATTTGGAGACATTACCCACTTGCGCACCAGGAAACTTGGCCTCGAGCGACTTTTTCACAAACGCCAGTTCGCCGGCGCCGTCCATTTTCGGCGCGAATTGAGCCGACGCCGGCAGCGCTATGAACATCGCCGCTAGCGCTATGATTACACTACGGAATCGCATCGGGTACTCCAGGGGAACAAGGGTGAGTTTGACAGTTTACTGCAGCGTTGGTTGCTACCGAAGGGCGGGCTGTGCAATCAGCCGCTTTAGCGGACGAACGGCATCGACTGCCCGCATGCCGCGGTTTCGCAGCGCTTGCGCCCAAGGCGAGGTCAGCCCGAAGAGACGCACCAGACCGTCGGTGACTGTCTGCATCGCCAGCACCGGCGCGGCGCGGCGTTGCGCGTAGCGTTCCAGCAGGATCGGTGCCCCCACATCGCCAACGGCACCTCGGTCGGCGAGCACCGAGGCGAGCGTGGCTGCATCGGCGAAGCCGAGATTGACGCCCTGACCCGCGAGCGGATGCACACCGTGCGCCGCATCGCCCAGCAATGCAAAGCGATGCGATTCGACTGAAGGCAACTTGAGAAAGCTGAGCGGAAAGGCCGCCGGCGCGGACGCCAGCTCCAGCCTGCCGAGCGCGTGTCCACCCGCGGCAGCGACGCGTTCCGCCAGGGCGAGAGGCTCCAGCGCGAGCAGTTCGACTGCCAACGACTCCGGCGTGGACCAGACGATCGACATGCGCTTGCCGGGCAACGGCAGCCACGCGAGCACACCATGATTGCCGAGAAACCATTGGAACGCACGTCCGCGATGCGCGAATTCGGTTGCAAAGTTCGCGACGACACCCGTCTGGCCGTATGGACGTGGCTCATGCATCATCCCGGACTGGCGTCGTGCCCAGGAGTGCACGCCATCCGCCCCCGCCACGAGACGTGCGGTCAACGCGCGGCCGTCGCCAAGTCGGATTTCAGCGCTAGCGGCGCGCCATGAGATCGATTCCGGAGCGCACGGTGCGAGGACTTCGATGGATGCGTCGGCGCGCACGGTCGACACGAGCGCAGCATTGAGCTCCCGATTCTCCACGATCCACGCAAGCGCCCGCTCGCCCAGCTCGTAGGCATCGAATCGCACGAGACCACGATCGTCGCCGAAGACCTCCATCGCCTCGATCGGCGCCATGCGCTCACCTGGAATGCGTTGCCAGACGCCGAGCCCGCGCAGGAATTCGGCGCTCCCCGGACTGACGGCGTAGACCCGCGAATCCCAATCGCTGCCGGTCGCTGGTTCCGTGGCGATGACGCCGCCGCGGTCGAGGATCGCCACGGACAGGCCCGAACGGGCGAGCGCCACGGCAAGCGCGAGACCCACAAGTCCTGCGCCGACGATCACGACGTCATGATTGGACTCGTTCATCGGTGGCCATCCCCACGCGTGTGGCTGGCGACGCTCATCCCAGCGTCTCGATTACATGGTTCTGGTTGGTATAAATGCAGATGTCGCC
Source organism: uncultured beta proteobacterium (assembly GCA_963732105.1). Taxonomy (GTDB): domain Bacteria; phylum Pseudomonadota; class Gammaproteobacteria; order Burkholderiales; family Casimicrobiaceae; genus PALSA-1003. The sequence continues at coordinate 128,148 of CAVSYL010000009.1, read as the reverse complement.
GGCGATCGTCAGCGCTTGCTTCACGATGTCCGCCGCAGGTAGATCAGTGTGCTCGAGCAACGCCCGCGCCGCGGCCTGTGCGTACGCGCCGCCCGAGCCGATCGCGACGATGCCATGTTCGGGCTCGAGCACATCTCCGGTGCCGGTAATGATCAGGGACGACGTCGTATCGGCCACCGCGAGCATCGCCTCGAGGCGGCGCAGGATGCGGTCGGAGCGCCAGTCCTTGGCTAACTCGACCGCCGCACGCTGCAACTGTCCCTGGTGCTTGTCGAGCTTCGCTTCAAAGCGTTCGAACAGGGTAAACGCATCGGCTGTCGCACCGGCAAATCCGGCAAGCACACGCTCGCCGTACAGACGGCGAACCTTGCGCGCGGTCGCCTTGACGATAACCGCCCCGAGAGTCACTTGGCCATCACCGCCGAGCGCCACGCTGGCGCCTCGGCGAACGGAAAGTATGGTCGTGCCGTGGAAGGGTTCCATCAAGAACCAGGCGACTTCACGTGCAGCGCCGCACGTGCCTCATCTTCACTGGGCTTTCTTGATGAATTGGCGCGGGGAAATGCCGATGAGCAAAAGCAGCGCCCTGACGATCGGCGTTGCGCCGACGATCTGCACCGTCTTGCGCTGCGATTCGGCCCGGCTGATTGCGTTGAGCAACGCACCCGCGCACACAAAGTCGATGCGATCGACGGCGGTCATGTCGATTGGTATCACGTGTCGTCGTTCGCGAAACAATGCGAACTTGCCAAGCTGGATATCGGACGAACCCACCATCGTGCCGCTCCACACCAGCGTCTCGGCATCCTCTGGGTCGACGGTGGCTTCCGCGGCGTCCGCCTGGGCGGCGGGCTGCGTGACCGAAAGCGGCGGCTCCCAGGACGGCGGCGACACTTCGAAGGCAACGGCAAATTCGATCGCCCGATCTTCGAAAGTCTTGTGGTCGTTCTGCCACTGCATCAGCTCCAGCAGCAGTATCCAGTAGCCTTCGCCGGCGCTCTTGCCCTGCATGACCGATTGATCGAGCGCGCGGCGGATCTTTTCCGGGTGTTGCAATAGCAACGAATATTGGCGCTTGCGCAACTGACCCAAGGCATCAGCCAGGAGCTTGGCCCCCGCGTCATCGGCGCCGGTCAGCGAACCGAGGTCCATGCGCACCTGGGGCTGCCGGTGCGTGGCCGCGAGCAAATTGGCGATTTGGGCCGCGTGGCTAGCGGTGAGTTTGCCCGTGAAGCCGACGTAGCCGCCGGCCGCGGGTCGCGTGCCCGCCCGCAGGCGCAATCCGCCCTCCTCCCATGCCGGGGCCGAGCGCTCGAAGGCAACAACGTATTGAAGCGCAAGTTGATCGAACGCCAACCGATCGTCGACGCGTTGCAGCAAATCGAACAAGGCCAGCCACGCGAGCGGCGAGACCTTCGCGTCGTCGTCATCGACGATGCCGCGTTCGAGCGTTTCGCGCGCCTGCTGCGCCTGCCCATTGGCATAGAGCAACGCGGCGTTTTCGAGCACCGCGCACAGACCGGGATTCGCCTCGGCGACGTGGATGTCCTGCGGTATTCCAGGTGACCAATCGATCATGCTGTGCGGACCGGTCACGGTGATCTCACGATCCCTGGCTTCCGCCGCGGCCTCCGCGGCCGCCGCGGCGCCGGGCCCCGCGGCTCGGCCTTTGACTGCGGCGGCGATGTCGCGCGCTGAAGCAGGTCCCCGCACCGCAGGCTGGCGTGCGTCGTGGCGCGGCGTCAGTTCGGGGCCGGGCTTCCCCTTGTCGGGCTTGCCCTTGGTCGGGGATTTGGGAAACAGATTGAATGCCATCGCGTGACGCGGTACGGACCCCGCGCTAATGCCAAGTGAATATTATGGGCCGACGATCGCCAGCGGGCAACAAGGCGCCCGCGGACGAATGCGACGTCTGGGCGACGGTGTTGCGCACCGTCGCGCCCGAGTCGGATTGCTATAGCGCCAGGTTCTTTGTCGCGAAATCCCAGTTCAGCAATTTGTCGACGACCGCATTGGCGTAGTCGACGCGCTTGTTTTGGTAGTCGAGGTAGTACGCATGTTCCCATACGTCGATGGTGAGCAGCGGCGTGGCGCCTTTGGTGAACGGCACTTCTGCATTCGGTGTTTTGGTGATGCTGAGCGCGCCACCTTCGGCCACGAGCCACGCCCAGCCGCTGCCGAACTGTGTCAGCGCCGCATTGACGAGCGCCGCCTTGAATTTGTCGTAGTCCCCGAACGCCGCGTCGATTTTCTGCGCCAGCGCCGCGGGCGGTTTGCCGCCACCGCCCGGCTTCAGGCTGTGCCAGTAGAACGTGTGGTTCCAGATCTGCGCCGCATTGTTGAATATGGGCGCCTTGTCGGACTTGCCCGCGGTGGTGCGGATGATCGATTCCAGCGACTGGCCTTCGAATTCGGTACCGGCGACAAGTTTGTTGAGAGTATCAACGTAGGTCTTGTGATGCTTGCCATAGTGAAAACTGAGTGTGTTCGCAGAAATGACGGGCGCCAGTGCACCTTCTGCATAGGGCAGCGGCGGCAGCGAGAACGGTTCGGACATGGGGTGTTCCTTGTATCGATTGGTAGAGAAGTGTCGGCACGCGTGGCCTCGGCCATGCTGCGGGCCGCCAAGTGTCGCGCAACGAGGACCGGAGACGACTTGACCCATCGTTAGTCACTAGCATAACCTCGACAGCGCAGGCCTGTCGAAGTTTCAGTCATTATCGGCTGCGCCTCCGTACGGTACTGCACATAACGAGGAGGGCGATGAAAAACCCGCTGGATTCACTCTGGGGGACCGTCATTTCAGGGCTGATCCTGACGGTCATATTGTATTTCGTGGTCAAGAACATCCTGGGCTGAGAGGAGATACGATCATGGAAATCCTACCGGCAATCGCGAGGTGGGTGCACTTCATGGCCGGCATCATGTGGGTCGGCCTGCTGTATTACTTCAACTTCGTGCAAGTCGCCGCACTTAAGGCCGCCACCGCGGACGGCACCAATGCGGGCATCACCAAGCACGTTGCGCCGCGCGCGCTGTTGTTCTTCCGCTGGGCCGCGGTCGCGACATGGCTCGCGGGTGCAGCCCTGTTGGGCAATCAGTTTGTCAACGCGTTTACGCTGAGCAAGGGCATGGCGGGTATCGGCATGGGCGCGTGGCTCGGGACGATCATGCTGTTCAACGTATGGGTGCTTATCTGGCCGAACCAGCAGAAAATCCTCGGGTTGAAGCCGGCCACCGACGAAGAGAAGACGACCGCGCGACGGGTTGCGTTCCTAACGTCGCGTGCGAACGTCGCGCTGTCGATGCCGATGCTGTTTTTCATGGCCGGAGGCTGGTCGCATCGCGGAATTTTCGGCTTGTAGCACCGGCTGCGCTCCGAAAGTAGAAACAGCCCGTCAAGGCGGGCCATTTCTCTTTGGTGCGGGAACGCGCTGCCGCGAGCGGTGATCAGTCTCCGTACAGCTTCTGGACGCGCTCGCGTCGTTCCTGGGCTTCCAGCGACAACGTCGCCGTGGGGCGCGCAAGTAGACGCGCAACGCCGATCGGCTCCCCTGTTTCGTCGCAATAACCGTAACCGCCCTCATCGATCTGCCTGATCGACTTTTCGACTTTCTTCAACAGCTTGCGCTCGCGGTCGCGCGTACGCAGTTCCAACGTGTATTCCTCCTCCAGCGTCGCGCGGTCGGACGGGTCGGTGGTCACTTCGTTTTCGCGCAGATGCTGGCCGGTGTCGTCGGCATTATTCAACAGCTGCGCACGCAGTTCGAGCAGGCGCTGGCGGAAGAATGCGAGCTGCGCCTCATTCATGTAGTCCTTTTCAGGAGCATTCAGGATGTCCTGGTCGGTCAATTCCTTGACCTTTTTCACTACCGATGGCTTCGTTGCCGCCGCCGGCTTCGCGGGCACGCTCTTGGCGGGCACGCTCTTGGCTGGCGGCGCCTTGGGTGCCACGGCTTTCGCTGCTACGGACTTGGTTGCTACGCTCTTGGTCGCCACGCTCTCACCTTCCTGCTACGGCCCGCGGTGGCCCTGCCCTGCATTGCTCCGCGACGATGAAGCTATTCAATACGGCGATCTGCCTCGCGTCATTCGTTACACCGCGGGCGCGTCATGCCGTTGCGTGTGTTGCACAATATGTTGCACATGTTGCGTATTGCCGGGGCCCGAAGACCACCGTACCAAACCCGGCATTATATCTCTAACCGGTCCCTGCAAGCCAGCCCCAATCCGGCCGGCCGGCCGGGCCACTTCCTTGCCGGGGTCGCGCCGCGGGGCACGGCGGTGCGCCCGTATAATCATACAAAACTACGCGCCAGACATGACCACGTCCTCGCTTACCATCACCCGGCCCGACGATTGGCACCTCCATCTGCGCGATGGCGAGGCGATGCGATCCGTTGTCGCTGCGACCGCACGGGTATTCGCCCGTGCCGTGGTGATGCCGAATCTGAAGCCACCGGTTACGACGGTTGCCCAAGCCGCGGCCTATCGCGAGCGCATCGCGACCGCGCTGCCGCCGTCGACGCGCTTCGCGCCGCTGATGACGCTCTATCTCACCGACGTCACCACGGTCGATGAAATCGCGCGCGCCCGGGCGTCAGGGTTCATCATCGGGGTCAAGTACTACCCCGCGGGAGCGACGACGAATTCGGATGCGGGCGTGACCGATCTCGAGCGGACCTATCCCGCCCTTGCGGCCATGGAGAAACTCGGACTGCCGTTGCTTCTACACGGGGAAGTCACCGAGGCGGACGTCGACATTTTCGATCGCGAGCAAGTTTTCGTCGATCGCCAACTCACCCGCATCGCACGGCATTTTCCGGGGCTGAAGATCGTGCTCGAGCACATCACGACGCGGGAAGCCGCGGAATTCGTCGCCGCGGCCCCACCGTGGATTGCCGCAACGATTACGCCGCAGCACCTTCTCTACAGTCGCAACGCGCTATTCGCCGGTGGACTGCGGCCCCATCTTTACTGCCTGCCGGTGCTCAAGCGCGAGACGCACCGCGAGGCGATCGTTCTCGCGGCGACCAGCGGCAACGCGAAGTACTTCCTCGGCACCGATTCGGCGCCCCACGCGAGGCACACCAAGGAAAGCGGCTGCTGTTCCGCGGGCTGTTATACGGCGCACGCGGCGATCGAACTCTATGCGGAGGCATTCGAGGCTATCGGCGCCCTCGATCGTCTCGAGGGCTTCGCGAGTTTCCACGGCGCCGATTTCTACGGTCTGCCGCGTAACACTGACACGATCACGCTGCGGCGCGAAGCGTGGACGGTTCCGGCCGAATACGCCTTTGGCGAACATTCCGTCGTCCCGTTGCGCGCAGGTGAAACGATGCGCTGGCAGGTTGCCGGGTGAAGTGGTTGCTGTGGCCGCGTGATAACATCGAGACCGAAGTCAGCCAGACCGTCGCTGCCCGCCGGTGCAAATCACGCGGGGAGAGGAAAGTCCGGGCTCCGCAGAGCAGGATGCTGGGTAACGCCCAGACGCGATAAGTTGTCCGCGAGAGCGGCGGCGAAAGCGAGGAACAGGGCCACAGAGACGAGTCGCGCCCCAATCGGTTCACGCTGAAACGGGCGCGGGTGAAACGCGGCAACCTCCATCCGGAGCAACACCAAGTATGCGGACGATGACGCTGCTCGCCGAGTCCGCGGGTAGGTGGCTCGAGCGCCGTGGCAACGCGGCGCCTAGATGAATGACGGCCATAGGGTGCGTACTGCGCACCCCGTAACAGAACCCGGCTTATCGGCTGACTTCGATTTTATATGTACTTCGGTGCGGCGATCACCGCTTGCGCCGCACGTCGCGCAGGATTTCGCGTGCGGCATTGTGCCCCGGAATGCCCGTCACGCCCCCGCCGGGATGCGTTCCGGCGCCACACATGTACAGGCCCTTCAGCGGCCCGCGATAGTGGCCGTTGCCCAGCACTGGGCGCGCCGAGAACAATTGATCGAGCGATAGCGCGCCATGAAATATGTCTCCGCCGATCAGGCCGAAATTGCGTTCAAGGTCGAGCGGCGACAACACGCTGCGTGCGATGACGCTTGCGGCGAAATTCGGCGCATGGCGATCAACCGTCGCAATCATCAAGTCCGCGACCTGCTCCTTGACCTCGTCCCACGACCTGCCGTCCGGCAATGCGGGATTCGCGTGCTGGCAAAACAGGCTCGCCACGTGCTTGCCGGGGGGCGCCAGAGAAGTGTCGACGGTCGATGGAATGAGCATCTCGACGATCGGCTCGCGCGACCAGCCGTGCTGCCGCGCGTCGAAATACGCGCGCTCCATGTAGGCGAGCGAGGGAGCGATGATGATTCCCGACTGCAGATGCACGCCGTCGCCAGGAAGACACGTGAATTCGGGCAGCGCATCGAGCGCGACATTGATGCGAAACGTCGCCGACGCGCAGCGATAAGCGTCCATGCGTTGACGAAAATCCGCATCGAGCGCTGCGGCATCGATCAATTGCTGATACAACAATTTCGGATTGACGTTCGCGACGACACGGCGCGCATGGATTTCGGTGCCGTCCGCCAGCACGATCCCGCATGCACGGCCGGCCCGCGTCAGCACACGCGCGACCGGCGCATCGGTGAATAGCGCGACGCCGCGCTCGTGCGCCTCGGAGGCCATCGCCTGCGTGATCGCGCCCATGCCGCCCATCGCGTGGCCCCACTGTCCGCGTTTGCCGTTGATCTCGCCAAAGACGTGGTGCAGCAGCACATAGGCCGAGCCCGGCGTGAACGGGCTCGCGAAATTGCCGACGACGGCATCGAATCCGAACGCGGCCTTGATCGGGGCGGATTCGAACCACCGGTCGAGCACCTCCCCGGCGCTCTTGGTGAAGAGGTCCAGCAAGTCTCGGCGGGCCGCCAGCGACAGGCGCTTCAATTGTCCGCCAACTTTCCAGGCCTGGAACAGATCGTGGATGCCCCCACCGACATTGGGCGGCGTTTCCAGCAACAGTGCGCGCAACACGTCGGCGACACCGTCGAGCATCGCGTAGTAGCCGGGTAGCGCAGCAGCGTCCCTCTCCGAAAAGCGTGCGACTTCGGCCTGCGTAGCGGCGAGCCCGCCGCCGACCTTCATGTGACCATTGCCCGCGAGTGGCAGGAAATTGGCAAGCGGACGCGGGACGATGCGCAAACCGTGCTCGGCAAGGCGCAGGTCGCGGATGACCGTCGGATGCAGCAGGCTGACCGTGTAACTCGCGGTCGAGTTGCGAAACCCAGGATGAAATTCTTCCGTGACCGCGGCACCGCCGACGATGCCGCGACGCTCGAACACGGCGACGGAGAGTCCTGCCGCCGCCAGATAGCACGCGCACACCAGGCCGTTGTGACCGCCGCCGATGATGGCGGCATCGTAGCCGGATGCCGGATGCGACATGGAATCGAGTTGTCTTTCCGGCTTGCGCCGGTAAGCGCGCGCGCGGCGGCTCAGTCGTCGGTCATACCCTCAGCGACGGTAGAAAATCCGCAATCGACGTAAGTGATTTCGCCGGTCACCGCGCTCGCGAGGTCGGATAACAGGAACGCTGCGACATTGCCCACTTCGTCGATGGTCACGTTGCGGCGCAGCGGCGCATGTTTCTCCACGAAATGGAGGATCTTCGAAAAACCGCCGATGCCCGCTGCAGCGAGCGTCTTGATCGGACCTGCGGAAATCGCATTGACGCGAATGCCTTCCGGGCCGAGATTCTGGGCGAGATAGCGCACGTTGGCTTCGAGACTGGCTTTGGCCAGACCCATCACATTGTAGTTTGCCATCGCGCGCACAGCGCCGAGGTAGGTCAGCGTCAGCAACGCTGCGCGACGCCCCTGCATCAACGGCCGCGCGCCTTTGGCAAGCGCCGCGAAACTGTACGAACTCACTTCGTGCGCAACCTTGAACGCGTCGCGCGACAATCCACTCAGGAAATCGCCCGCGAGTGCCTCGCGCGGCGCGAACGCGATGGAATGCAGGAGACCGTCGATGCCGCCCCATTCGCGATTCAGTGCCTCGAAAAGCGCCGCGATCTGGTCATCAAAATTGACGTCGCACGGCAGCACCGGCGCCGCGCCGAAATCGGCGGCAAGCTTCACGACGCGATCCTTGAGGTCCGCGTTCACGTAGGTGAACGCGAGCGTCGCGCCCTCACGTTGGCAGGCGCGCGCGACCCCGTAGGCGATCGAGCGGTTCGAAAGCAATCCCGTGATCAGGATCTTCTTGTCGGCGAGCATGCCCATGGCTTTGCGGACTCGCACCTAGCCCTGTTCGATGACGCCACAGGCGATCCATCCGGTCGGGCTTCCACCGTACAGCGGCTTGGGATCGGGATCGACAGTTTCGTGCACGACCACCGCGTGGCCAACAAGGTCGGTGGCCTTGCCGCCGCCGACCGTGACACCGGTGATCGTGGTCTGAAAGTACGCATTACCCTCCGAGCCGACGAAAAGTTCGGGCAGGTCGCCGCTGCGCTTCCCACCAGGCGGGCGGCCGGGAAGATTCCACACGGGGCCGGCGCTGGCGGCATTAGGCGAACTGCAATTCCCGGTCTCGTGAATGTATATGCTGTGTGTTCCCGGGCTCAGGTTGAATATGGTCGCACCAATGCCGACCTTGTCGCCACTTTGGCGAAAGGTGATGATGCCATAGGTATTGCTGTTGCTTTTCGAGATCAGCCTCGCGCTGGCCTGATTGGGGCCAGGCTTGAACAGCCCCAATCCCGGGATGTCGAGCGTGTCGTTGCTGGTTGATGTTGTGGAAGTCGTCGTTCCGCACGCGACAAGCAGCACCGCGGGAAACATGACACCCAACCGCCGCGTCCACCGCGTCACCAGCTCACCAACGTCTTGGGCACGCGCTATTTGACCGTGACGTTGATCGATGCCGCCATCGCCGGACCGTACGACACGTGTGCGCCGTTGGCGAACTGCATCGTCAGCTTGTATTGACCCGGAGGCAGCGTGACCTGGGCTTCGGTCTGCGCCTTGCCGAAGTGAAGGTGCGTGGCGTCAACGGGAATCGCGTCACCTGCGCGCATCGCATCGAGATTGATGAGCAGGTGGTGGTGGCCCGAGTCGGCCTTGACGTCGCCCGCGGGTTCGACCGCCATGCCTTTGATCCCGAACACGACCTTAAACGGACTGGTCACGGTGGCGCCGTCCTTCGGCTCGACAAAAAATACCGATTTGTCGGGAGCGGATTTCATCGTGCCACAGCTGGCCACGAGAAAAGCGGCGGCGAGTGCTGGGTAGCAAAAGTAATGTTTCATCAATGCCCCTCTCCGGGCAAACAAGGGCGGAAGCAGCGGCGCCGCAGCACGCCATTCGATGTGCCTGGAACAGCCATGATATGCGAAGGCCCGCCTCTTGCCAAAGCCATCCCCATGCCCGCCGTTGCACGTACAAGCTTACGGCGCCCCTTGCCGTGCGCTACACTCTGCGTCCAACGCGTCGGCGCCTGGCGCCGGGACAGCGCCGCGGAGAGTTGCATGAACAGAGGCTTCGCAGACTTCGGTAAATTTTCCCTCGCCAGCCTCGGCATCGCTGCAGTGGGACTGGCGACGCTTGCGCTTTCCGCCTGCAACGACGGGAGCGGCCAACCGACGCTCAACGTTCTCCCCGCACGCGTCACCAACATCGTGGGGCCGACGACGTACGATGGAGTCACCGACGACCTGCTGACGGCGGGTCTGGGCAAGTCCGGGCTCGCCGGCGCCGCGCCGGGGTTCGCCGATCCGGTCAATCCAACACCGGCGGAATTGCGTCGACGCGCGATCTACACCAACTACCGTGCGCTCGTGGACATCACTGCCGCAGGCGGCTACGGCTCGCTCTACGGTCCGAACATCGACATCAACGGCAACAGTACGCTGGGTGAAGGCAAGATCGCGGGCAAGGAATACCTCGCGTATGCCGATGATGGCACCGGCAAGAAGAATGTCGGCCTGCTGGTGCAGATTCCCGCCGCGTTCGATCCGCTGAACCCTTGCATCGTTGCTGCTCCGTCGTCGGGTTCACGCGGAGTCTATGGCGCCATCAGTGCTGCAGGCGAATGGGCGCTCAAGCACAACTGCGCGGTGGCGTATACCGATGCGGGCAAGGGCATGGGTTACGAAGATCTCGTCCCGGGCAAGGCTAACCTCATCGACGGCACACTCATTTTGGAAGGCCTGCCCAACACTCCGCAGGCGCTTTTTTCGTTCATTTCCGATCTGGTGGGTCCCGCGCGAGCGGCGTTCAATGCCGCGTTCCCCAACCGCGTCGCCTACAAGCACGTCTACTCGCAACAAAACCCGGAAAAAGACTGGGGCCAGAACGCGCTCGACGCCATCCGCTTCGCGTTCTGGGCGCTCAACGAACAGTATTCGCCGATCGACTCCGGCAGCGGCAGCACACGCTGACCATCACCGCCAGCAACACGATCGTCATCGCATCTTCGGTGTCCAACGGCGGCACGGAATCGCTGCAGGCTGCCGAGCAGGATTCCGAAGGCCTGATCGACGGCGTTGCGATTGGCGAGCCGAACGCGCAGCCGGGAAGCATGACCGGCGTAACTGTCAACTTCAGCGGCGCCACTGTGCCCAACGCGGGCAAGCCATTGATCGACTACTTCACCTATCGCATTCTCTACGAGCCCTGCGCGTCGATCTCGGCCAAGGCGCAGGCGGCCAACGGCACGCGTCCGGGGTGGTTCGGCGGCGGTACGGCGCCCGGCGCATTGCTCGGCGTCGTCGGTGGCACCGACCTGAATACGATAGCTATCAGCCGTTGCCAGAGCCTGGCCGACAAGGGACTCATCACCGGCAGCGGCACGGCGGCGCAGGCTGATGCGGCGCTCGCGAAATTGCAGTCGTACGGCTGGACCGATCCGAACAACAACGCCCTTCACGCCTCGCATTTTCGCGTCGCGGACATTTACGTCGCCCTTGGCTACGTGGTGGCCTACGGCAAGTTCTCGGAAAGCGACAACTTGTGCGATTCAGCCTCGCCAACGTCGACGCGGCAGGCAACCCAGCGGCGCAGGTAGCGGCGACGCAGGCGTCGATCTTCTCAACGGCCAACGGCATCGGCGGCAACAGCGGTGTCGAGGTCATTTACAACGACTCGACTGGCGGGGCGAAGTGTACTTCAACGGCACGTCGGCATCGACCGGCCGCATGGACGCCGCGCTCGACGGCGAACTGTGTTTGCGCAATATGGTCACGGGTGTCGACACGGTCACCGGGCCCCACTGACCGGCACCGCGCTGGCAAGCAGCCAACGCGTTCGCGCCGGAATGAACGACACGCTGCTCAAGGTAATCTGCAGTCGAAGCCGACGATCATCGTTCAGGCCGCAGCGACACGCTGGTGCCGGTGAACCACGCCTCGCGGCGTACGTCGCGTACAACTCGAAGGTCGAGAACGGCAACAACGTGCGTTATTACGAGATCATGAACGCGCAGCACTTCGACACCTTCATCGCCAGCCTAGCGGTGGGGGCGGCATCAACGGCTTTGACGTGCTGTTCGTTCCGGCGCATGTCTACCTTCTCATGGCGATGGACCTGATGTGGGCGAAGCTCAAGAGCGGGGCCGCGTTGCCGCCGAGCCAGGTGCTGCGCACGACGCCGCGCGGCGGCTCGCCAGCGCCGCGCCGGCAATCACCGCAGCCAACGTGCCGCCTATTCCGGCCACGCCCGCAACGGGCGATACGATCACGGTTGGCGCTGGCGTGATCATGTACCCAATTAGTCGGTAGTATCAATCCGCTGACACGGACACGGCGAACACGGACAAGGTAGAATTGGACGGCCGTTTTGAACGGGCGGCTGTTTTTTCTCCACCAAGCGCGCAATGTCTTCGCTGATGACCCCGCAGGAAATCGTGCACGAGCTCGACAAGCACATTGTCGGGCAGCATTCGGCCAAGCGAGCCGTCGCGATCGCACTACGCAACCGTTGGCGGCGGCAGCAGGTCGCTGAACCGCTGCGGCAGGAAATCACACCCAAGAACATCCTGATGATCGGGCCGACGGGCGTCGGCAAGACCGAGATCGCACGCCGCCTCGCCAAGCTCGCCAACGCGCCGTTCATCAAAGTTGAGGCGACCAAGTTCACCGAGGTGGGCTACGTCGGTCGCGACGTCGACACGATTATCCGCGACCTGGCGGAAACCGCCATCAAGCAGACGCGAGAGATCGAGACACGCAAGGTGCGCGACCGCGCCGGTGATGCTGCGGAGGAGCGCGTGCTCGACGCGCTGCTGCCGCCGGCGCGTGAGGTCAACTTCCATGACATGCAGCCGACGGATACCGCGGCCCGGCAGAAATTCCGCAAGCTGCTGCGCGAGGGCTCGCTCGACGACAAGGAGATCGACGTCGAGGTGTCCGCGATGCCGACGCAGATGGAGATCCTGGCGCCGCCGGGGATGGAGGATCTCACCAGCCAGATCCAGGGCATGTTCCAGCAGATGTCGGGAACGCGGCGAAGCGTGAAGAAGATGAAGGTTGCCGAGGCGCTCAAAGCACTGGTCGATGAAGAAGCGGCCAAGCTCATCAACGAGGAGGAGCTCAAGGCCAAGGCGTTGGCGAACGTCGAGCAGAACGGCATCGTCTTTCTCGACGAGATCGACAAGATCGCCAGCCGGCAGGAAATGCAGGGTGCGGACGTTTCACGCCAGGGCGTACAGCGCGACCTGCTGCCGCTCGTGGAAGGCACCACGGTGCAAACCAAATACGGCATGATCAAGACCGATCACATCCTGTTCATCGCCAGCGGCGCATTCCACCTCGCCAAACCATCCGACCTGATCCCAGAGCTGCAGGGTCGCTTTCCGATCCGCGTCGAGCTGGCGTCGCTGTCGGTGGCCGACTTCGAACAGATACTCACCGCCACCGACGCCTGCCTTACGCGTCAGTACCAGGCGCTGCTGGCGACCGAGCGCGTCGACCTCAACTTTCGAAGCCGATGGCATCACACGCCTGGCCGAAACCGCATTCGCCGTGAATGAAAAACAAGAGAATATCGGGGCGCGGCGTCTCTATACGGTGATGGAGCGGCTGCTCGACGAAGTATCGTTCGATGCGAGCAAGCTCGAAGGCCACACCATCACGATCGACGCGAAGTACGTCGACCAGCGGCTCGCGGGCATTGCCGGCAACGACGATCTGGCGCAGTACATCCTCTAGAGCCGCACATCGTGTTCGAGCGCCTTCTCGGCGTCATCCTGCCGGTGTTCCTGGTTATCGCGCTGGGCTTCGCTCTATGCGCGCACGCGCGAAGCCCGATATGGCGTGGGTCAATCGCATCAACCTGAACGTGCTCGCGCCGGCGCTTATTTTCAGCGCGCTCGCGAGCAAGGACTTCGATCTCGCCGCCAACCGCGCGCTGATGCTCGGCGCGATCGGCGTCGTCATGGGCTCGGGCCTGCTGGCATGGCCCTTTGCGGCTTCTGCACGAAGACGGGCGCACGTTCGTGCCGCCGATGATGTTCAACAACTGCGGCAACATGGGCCTGCCGCTCGCGGCACTCGCGTTCGGTCAGGCGGGCTGTCCGCGATGGTCGCGCTGTTCACGATTTCCAATCTGCTCCACTTCACGCTCGGCGTCATGATCGTCAACCGGCACGCGGCATTCTGGCCGGTTTCCGCAACCCGATGGTGATCGCGACATTCGCAGGCTTCGCTTTTGCCATCCTGCATCCGCCGCTCCCTGACTGGCTGACGTTGGCGATCAAGATGACCGGCGACGCGATGATCCCGCTCATGCTGATCTCGCTGGGCGTGCGCCTGGCGACGGTCACCTGGGGCGGCTGGAACCTCGGCGTGATCGGTGCGCTGGTGTGCCCGCTGACCGGGATCGCGATGGCGGCGCTGCTGTCGCCGGTGCTCGGCCTGACCCCGTGCAGCAGGGACTGCTGATTCTCTTCGGCTGCCTGCCGCCCGCGGTACTGAACTTCATGGTCGCCGAGCAGTTCGACCAGGAGCCGGCGAAAGTCGCATCGATCGTGTTGATCGGCAATGCCGCGTCGCTCGTATTCGTGCCGTTGGGATTCTCCTTGGCGCTGCGCTGATTCCGGAGGAATGAACGATGAACGATGCTGCCCTTGAAGCTGCCGCTCGCTTTCTCGTTGCCGCGAGGCAGGCCCGACGCCCAGGCGAGCGCATACCCGAGTCGTCCCGCCCTGCGGATGTCGATACGGCGCTCGCGATCCAGAAGCGGGTGACCGAACTCCTGGGGCTGCCGATCGGCGGCTGGAAGTGTTCCGTGCCGACAGCGCCACGCCCGGTATCGATGGCGCCAATCTACGCGCCGACAATATTCTCGAGTTCGCCTTGCCCGATCCTGCCGATCGCAGGCATGGCGCGCGTCGAGCCGGAGATTGCGTTCGTCATCGATCGCGATCTCCCGCATCGGGCGTCCGCTTACACCGATGTGGAAATACGCGCAGCGATACGCGCGCCGCACCTGGTGCTGGAATTGATCGGCCCACGGTATGCCGATCCCGCCGCGGCCACATTTCCCGAATTGCTTGCCGACGCAGTCGCGAATCATGGCCTGTACGTCGGCCCGACGGTCGCGGATGCGCTCGATCACCCACTGGACGTGATTCCGATCGCCATCGAGGCGGCGGGCAAATCACTGCATACGGTCCAGGGTAAGCACCCTGACGGTCACCCGCTCAAGCCGCTCGTCTGGCTCGCAAACTATCTTGCGCAGCACGGCGAAGGCCTCATCGCCGGGCAGATTGTCACCACGGGATCGTATTGCGGCGTCGTCGACGTGCCGCTCGATGCGCCGTTGACCATCCGTTTCGGCGACCTCGGCACGCTGAGCGTGGAGTTCGCGGCGCTCATGTAGCGCGATTGCGCCAACGGCGGTACCTGGTCAAGTACCGAGACGCGCCGCGAGCAGCCGATCGATGCCCTGCTCGAGCGCCGTCGACGGCATCGCACCGAGCAGGGCCTGCAGTCCGTCGTTGACCAGGCCCCACGCCGTTGGCGGTGTGGACGCCGCAATCGGTTCGGCACGAAGATCGGGAAAGCGTCGCTGCAAGTACGCGATTGCGTCGCGCACCGGTCGCTTGTCTCCGACAACGTTGACCACCGCGACGCGCGGCAACGGACGTTCAACCGCGCGCAGAAGAATGTCGGTCAGCGTCATCGACCCAGGTCCAGTCGATGGCGTCTGCGTAGTCAGGATAGACAAGGTTGCGTTCACCGCAGCGCAACGCGTTCGATGAGCGCCTGCAGGTCGCGCCAGCCACGTACCCGACCGGGCCCATAAACATATCCGAAGCGCAGGCCAAGATAGGTCGGAGCTTTTGGGCGCGCGCTCATTGCCCGCGCGAGATGCTCGCCGAAAGCCTTGGTCGCCCCGTAAACGTTGCCGGGCTCGAGCCGCGCATCGTCCCCTATCCTGCCCGATGTCGGACCGACCGCAGAGATCGAACTCGCATAGATCACCCGCCCCACACCCGATCGCTTCGGCCGCAGCGAAAAGTGCGGCCGTACCCAGTGCATTGAGCCGCACCGTAGCGACCGGATCGCGCTCCGCCGGCGTCGGTCAATGCCGCGGCAAGGTGCACGATCGCATCAGGTTTGATCTCGGCAACGAGGCTCGCGACCGCTGCGGGATCGCCAACGTCGAGCACGTGGTCCGCGTCGCTCGAAATGTCGGCCATGCTCATAGCGTGCCCTGCACGGCGCGCACGCTGCGCGAAGTTCGCGCCCATGAAGCCGCATCCGCCCGTGACGAGAATCCGGCTCATCAGTACTTGATCACGCCCAGGCGCTTGAAAGCCTCGTGAATACGTTCTGCATAAACATTGAACGACGGATATTCGCCCAGGTGCGCTGGTCGTGGGCGCGGCAGATCGATGACGATCTCCTCGACGATCTTCCCGGGTTCGGCGACATCACCAGCACGCGGTCCGAGAGGCCGACCGCTTCCTCCACGCTGTGCGTGATGAACAGCACGGTCTTGCGCGTTTCGAGCCAGAGCAACTCCAGGTCGTGGCGGATTTGCGTGCGCGTGATCGCGTCCAGCGCCCCGAAGGGCTCGTCCATCAGCAGCACCGATGGCTGATGGATCAAGGCGCGTGCGATCGACACCCTCTGGCGCATGCCACCGGAAAGCTGGCGCGGATAGCGGTCGGCCGCGTGCGCGATGCCGATTTTCTCCATCAGTGCCAGGGTGTCCTTCGCGCCCTTGTGCGAGCGGCAGCCCGCGGACCTGATGCCTGCAGCAGGATATTGTCGAAGGCGGTGCGGAAATCGAGCAGCAGATGGTCCTGGAACACGATGCCGACATCGGTGACGGGCGCGGTGAGCCTGTTCCCGCCAACATGCGATTTCGCCCTCGGTCGGCAATGACAATCCGGCTGCGATCAGCATCAACGTGCTCTTGCCGCAGCCCGAAGGACCGATCAGCGACACGAATTCGCCGCCCTTGATCGAGAACGAAACGTCCTCGATCGCCGTGAACATTTTGTCGCTTGCCAGGAAAGCGCTTGGTGACGCCGCGGCCCTCGATCGGGGCGCCATGCGGCGTCGTCGCGGAGGGCGCCGCGGCCATCGTCGTTGCCGTCGCCATGGTCACGGACACTTCGGTGCGTTCGCCGGCAACAACGACGTCGTGTAGTAGTCACCGACCGGCTTGTCCTTCGGCAATTGCAGGTATTGCGTCAACAGATCGAACGTCGTCAGCCAGTTCTTGTCAGGGACGCGGCCCAACGCAGTGGCGCCCGGTGCGCAAAGCAGCTTCAGGTCGACCTCGAGTTGCTTCTGGATCTGCTCCTTGGTCGCGGTCGGAAATTGCTTCACCACGGCTTCCGACGCCGCGGTCGGATTCTTGCGGGCTGCGTCCCAGCCTTCGAGGCTCGCGGCAACGAACCTTTTGAACAACTCGGGATCGGCGGCGATCTTATCGTCACGCGCGATCACCGACAAGCCCACCGTCGGCACGCCAACATCGCGGTAATAGATATCGTAGACTTTGAATCCGCGGTCGCGGATCTGGACGGACTGGAAGTCCGCGCCACCGAGGATCGGCATCGACCTTCTTTTCCAGCAAGCGCTCCGACAAAAGCCGACGGATCGATGTTGATAGCGTTGAACTTCTTCGGGTCGATGTTATTGGCGGATGAGAATCGCGTCGAGCAAGCGTCGTCTGCGCAGTGCCCGCCTGTACTGCCACACGCTTGTCGATGAGATCCGGCAGGCTTCCTGATTCCCGTCTCCTCCAGGCTGATGATGGCGAAGCCGTTAGTCTGCAGAATCGGCGCGATGATTTTCACTGGCGCATTCTTGGCCCGCAATTGCATCGCCGCGGGTGCATCCGCGAACCCGACGTCGGTCTGGCCGGTTGCGACCAGCTGCGCCGTCGTGCCGGAACCGCGTCCTTCCTCGATGGTAAGGTCGATGCCCGCTTTTTCGTAGAGGCCGAGCGCCTTCGCGTATCATGAATCCGGCCTGGGGGCCGCCCGCGAGGAAATTGAGCGTGAGCTTCATCGGTTTCAGGGCCTGCGCTTGAACCGTGATGGCCAAGGTGGCGCCCACCACCAGGCTTGCGAGCTGCTGTAGGGTGCGTCGTTGCATTGCTTCCTCCTTGAAATTAAAGTTCGCGCATCGCGTGCGCGACGTCGAGAATCGACGCGGTCAAATTATTTGTATTGCCATGGCATCAGCCAGCGCTCGGCATACTGGACCATGTAGCTGAAGAAAATGCCGATCAACGACAGCGCGACGAGCACCGCAAAAATGAGCGGCATGTCGAGGTAACTGGTGCCGCGCAGCAATAGGTAGCCGAGGCCGGCGTTGGCGCCGACGAACTCACCGACGATCGCGCCGGTTGCGGCAAACACCACGGATACCTTGAGCCCGGCGAAGATATACGTCATTGCCGCGGGCAGGCGCACGTAATGGAACGTCTGCCACCACGTGGCACCCATCGATTGCGTGAGATAGAGCACCCGCTCGTCGAGCGCCCGGAATCCGGTCATGCTGGCGACCAGCGTCGGAAAGAAGCAGAGCAGGAAAGTAAGCAGCACTTTCGGGAACAGGCCGAAGCCGAACCACACGACGAACAGCGGCGCAATCGCGATCTTCGGAATCAACTGGAAGAAGACGATCACCGGATAGACCGCGCGCTCGATCGGCTTGACTGAAACGACGAGAAATCCCAGAGGAATGGAGATCGCGGCGGCCATCAGGAAGCCGAGAATGATCTCCTTGGCGGTTACCAGGGTATGCTCCGAGATCAGCGCGCGATCGGCCCACAACTTGGCCAGGAACTCGGTTGGGACGGGAAGTATGTACTCGGGCACGCCGGCAGCACGGACACCGAATTGCCAGAGCAGCAGGAGCACCGCGAATGACGCAATCGGGTAGGCGAACGCGGAGACCCGATCGGTCATCACGCCGGGAGGCGCTGCGCTGGTAGGATCGGCGACGGGCGGGGCGGTCTCGCTCACGTTGGGTCCTTGCTTTCCTTGGCGATGGTTCAGGCCGCAAGTACTGCGGCGCTGCGAGCGCCGCCCGCCTGGCGCTGGCGCATCGGCCACAATGCCGTGATCGCTTCTGTTGCGCGTAACAGCATCGGCGCGATTTCTTCGATGCGTTGCTCGGTCAGCCGCACCAGCGGACCCGCGACTGATACCGTACC
This sequence comes from uncultured beta proteobacterium, assembly GCA_963732105.1. Classification (GTDB taxonomy): domain Bacteria; phylum Pseudomonadota; class Gammaproteobacteria; order Burkholderiales; family Casimicrobiaceae; genus PALSA-1003. The sequence goes on along the minus strand of CAVSYL010000009.1, from coordinate 109,518 downwards.
GGCGGCGGGGGCATCCGCACTGACGTACGCGCGAAAGGTGGCGGCAATAGCAACCGTTCCGGGTTCGCCTTCTTCGATCGCCAGCGCGTAACCCCGGCGCCTCGTGTCATCGAGGTGGCGGCGCAATTCGTCGACGCTGCGCAAGGCGCGCTTGCCGAACCCTTCCGGCGTCGCAAAGCCACGCGCGCAGACGATGCGCAATGCATCGTGCTCGGGCAGCGTGGCCAGCCACGCCTTGCCGGTGGCGGTCGCGTGGAGAACGACGTCGCCGCCCATCGGTGGCTCGTAGCGCAACCCAAGCTTCGCGCCCTGCGCGCGCGCGATCCAGACGAGGTCTTCGCCTTGCACAACGGCGATTCGGCAATATTCGCCACAGTCATGCGCGAGTCGGTCCAGCGCGTCCTGCGCGACATCAGGCAGGCGCCGCGCATCCAGGTAACGAAAGCCGAGCAGTGCAACCTTGAGCGAGAGCGAATATTCCTGCGATGCGGCGTCCTGCGCGACATAGCCGCGTGTCATCAACGTCTGCAGCAAACGATGCGTCGCACTCTTGGGCAGATCGAGCTGCTCGGCCAGCGAACCCAGCGGCATGCCCTCTGGCGCACCGGCGAGCAACTCGATCAGGCTCAGGCAACGATCGACGTTGGCGATTTGCATGGATGACCTGGTTCGCGGCGCAACAGCTGTCGACGGCTATAACGTTCCGGCCACCTGCAAATGCAGATATGAAACGTCATTCCTATTTGGAACTTTGTTCCATTATGATGGTTTTGGGCGTAAAGTCAAGGGTGGCGCGGTTGCACCGCGTTGCGAGCACCGAAGGAGGCACCATGAGTCTGGCGGGGAAAGGCGCGGTCGCAATCTGGCACGACATCGCCCCGGAAGGCCGCGCGGAGTTCTACAAGTGGCACGGGATGGAGCACATGCCGGAGCGCGCGGCCGTCGCCGGCTTTCTTCGCGGCAGGCGTTACGTGGCAGTCGACGGCAGTGTGCCGGAGTATTTCAACCTCTACGAGACCGATTCTCCCGCGGCGCTCATTGGGCCGGGCTATCTTGAACGCCTGAATAATCCCACGCCATGGACCGTCGCCACGGTCAGACATTTTCGCGCTGTAGCGCGCTCGCTGTGCGAGGTCGCGGCAAGCGTTGGCGAAGGGCAGGGCGGATTGATCGCAACGTTTCGCTACGCAATCGACGACGCCCGCGCGCAGGCGCATCGGCAAAACGTCGCACTGACTGCGTTGCCCCGCATTGCGCACATGCCGGGCGTGGCCGGGGTCCACCTGCTGGTCGCCGACGAAGCCGCGAGCGCGGTTGAAACCGCCGAGAAGAAAGTGCGCGCGGAAAGGAATCTCATCCCGCGCTGGATCCTTCTGGTCGAAAGCTGGGACGACATCGGACCGTTCACGACACTTTGTCGCGAAATCGCGCAAGACCCTGTATTTGCCGATGCAACATCCGCCCTGGCTTTCGGCGTGTATCGGCTCCAGAACTCCCGCTCGAAATTTGCGGGAAACGCAGCATGAATCGTTACGACCTGACAGGGCGTTCGGTGCTGATCACGGGCGGTGCGGGCGGCATCGGTCGCGCGATTGCACGCGCTGCGCTCGCCGGCGGCGCGCGCGTCAGCTTGTGGGATCACGCCGAGGCGGCTTTACAAGATGCAGCCGCGGCATTATCCCAATGCGAGCGCGTGACGATTCGCCAGGTTGACGTTACCGACCAAGCAGCAGTCGACGGTGCGCTCGCTGCCGACGTGGCTGCATTTCGGGACGCATCGACGCGTTCGTCAACAACGCCGGCATCCTTGGCGAAGTGTTGCCACTCTGGGAAACGGCACCGCACAATTTTCGCCGGGTGCTGGATGTCAATCTTGTAGGCGCATATCTGTGCATGCGTGCGGTGCTCGGCGTCATGCGCCGACAGGACGCGCGCCCGCTACGCGGACACGTCGTCAACGTTGCATCGGTGCAAGGTAAGGAGGGACTGCCGCTCGCCGGCGCTTACGGCGCGTCGAAAGCGGGACTCATATCCCTGACCAAGAGCGCAGGCAAGGAAGCCGGCCCGCTGGGCATCATGGTGAACTGTGTCACGCCGGCGGCCGCGGCGACCGGGATGGCGAAGGAACTCACGCCGCAGCGCCGAGCCGACATACTGCAGCGCATTCCGCTTGGCCGCTTCGTCGAGGTGGACGAGATCGCACGCATGGTCGTGGTTCTCTGTTCCGACGATTGCTCGTTTTCGACCGGAGCAGTGTTCGATCTGTCGGGGGGGCGCTCGACGTACTAGCGGTATCCTGTCCGGCCGCGGCTTCGCGCGAGAAGCGGGAGTTTCGTGTACTGTTTCTGTGTTTGCATTGGTATCCACATTGCCGCGACACGTCGATCCGGCAAAAACTCGTGGTCCACAGTGTCCGTGACGGTTACAGAGAACAGACAGGAGGAGAAGCAGATATGAGTGATTCGATGCGCTGGACGCGGCGCAGGGTTCTCGGCGCCACACTCGCGGGGGTGTTCGCTGCGTCATTGCCGCGGCAAGCAATGGCGGCGACGACGCTGCGCTGGGCTTCGGTGCTGCCGACCAATCATCCCCAGGTCGCGATGATGGAGCGCGTGGCGAAGCAGGTCCGGGAAGAAACCGGCGGCGCAGTCGACATTCAGATTTTTGCGGCCGGCCAGCTCGGTTCATCGCGCGATCTGATCGAGTCGGCGTCGAGCGGCGCAATCCAGATGGTCGACGAAGGCGCTGCGCAATTCGGGCAGTTCGTGCCGCAGTTCTCGATCCTCGAGGCGCCGTACCTCTGGCGCGATGAAAAGCACATGCGTCGCGTGATGGCCTCGCCGATCATGGACGAGATGAGTGCGCAGCTCGTCGCCAAGCGGCAGATGCGTGTAGTGGGCGCAACCTACTACGGAAAGCGGCACGTGACCTCCGGCAGCAAAGCGATAAACACTGTCGCCGACATGAACGGGTTCAAGTTGCGCATCCCGGAAGTCGATACCTACCGCGCGATGGCCGAGGCCTGGGGCGCGCGGCCGACGCCGCTCAACTTCAGCGAACTGTATCTCGCACTAAGCCAGGGCGCGGTCGACGGCCAGGAAAATCCGCTGCCGACCATACAGAGCGGCAAGTTCTTCGAGGTCCAGAAATATCTCGTGCTCACCGGTCACATCATCACGCCGCGCCTGATCGTGATTAACGAAGCGGCATGGCAGGGCATGGCGCCGAAGGAACGCGCTGCGCTCAAGGCGGCGATCGAAACGCACGGCGTGGCGCAGGACAACGAGATCCTGGCGCAGGAATCCAAGCTCGTCGATACGTTCAAGGCCGGCGGCATGACTGTAATACAGCCGGACATCGAGAGTTTCCGCAAACCCGTGTTGGCCGCGGTACCTGCCAAGTTCGAGACCAAGTGGGGCAAGGGTCTTTGGGAGCGCATTGCCGCGTACTGACCGGATGTGCGGTTGGCGCGAATGCTCGTCGTGGGCCGCCCGCCTTCCTGAGGAGCCCTGATGCTTCGTCGTCTCGTCGGCGGCTTTGACCGAGCCGCCGCGTTCATCGCCTGTGCTCTCGTCGTGGCGTTGCTGGGCTGCGTGTCCCTCGGCGTCATCACTCGCACCTTCGGTGCGCCGCTGATTTGGACCGACGAGTTCTCCCGCTTCCTCATGGTCTGGCTCGCCGTATTCGGCGGCATCTTGGCGAGCCGCAAGCGATTGCACGTGCGCATCCGTTTTTTCCAGGATCTGCTCCCGGCGCGCGCGCACAGGGCAGTCGAACTCGCCATCCAGGTCGCGGTAACGCTGTTCGGCGCGATGATCTGCGCCTTCAGCGTGGGCCTGGTCAACAAGAACCTGGATCTTGAGGCGACGTCGCTGCCCATTTCCATGTCGTGGATGTACGTGCCGATGGTGCTGGCGGGTCTGGTGTTCGCGGTCCAGGGTGCGCGCGAGGTCGTAGAAGTCCTGCGGCGGCCGCGACCTCCCGCGCCAATCGACCCGGAGACGGTCGTCGAATGAATCACCTGATCCTCGAGATCGTCGCCGTCTGGCTGGTCGCCATCCTGATCGGCCTGCCGTTGTTCGCATCGATGGGGCTCGCCGCTTTCGCCTACGTGATTTTCAGCGGACTGTCGCCTTCGATCGTGCCGCAGAAGATGGCGCAGGCCATGAATTCATTTCCGCTGGTCGCCGCGCCTTTGTTCATATTGATGGGCAATTTGCTCGGCGCGGCAAAACTCACTGATCGCATCGTGCGTTTCGCGACATCGATCGTCGGTTCGCTGCGCGGCGGCTATGCGCACGCCAGCATTTTGTCGAGCATGATCTTTGCGGGCATGGTGGGATCGGCGGTCGCGGATGCCGCGGGTACGGGCGCCGTTGAAGTCCGGGCGATGAAGAAGGCCGGCTACCGACCCGAGACGGCGGCGGCGATCAGCGCGGCAGCGGCAACCATCGGCCCGATCATCCCGCCCAGCCTGCCGATGGTGATCTACGGCGTGGCCGCAGACGTGTCCATCGGTCGCCTGTTTCTCGCCGGATTCGTTCCTGGCGTGCTGATGGGTCTTTCACTCATGGCCATGGTGGCGATCATCGCGCCGCGCCAGGGTTTGCCGCGCCACGCGTTCGGTGGCCTCTGCGACGTGTGGGTCGCCTTCAAAGGGTCGGTCTGGGCCCTGCTCGCACCGGTGATCCTGCTCGGCGGAATGTTCAGCGGCCTCTGCACGCCCACCGAAGCAGCGGCGGTCGCCGACGTGTACGCGCTGTTCCTCGGTTTCGTCGTCTATCGCACGTTGCGCGTCACGGATCTTCCGGCAATCCTGGTGAACACGGCGGAAACGACCGGAATCGTAATGGTGCTCGTCATGGTCGCCGGTGCGCTGGGCTGGTGCATGTCGATCTCGCGCGTTCCACAAATCGTGGCACCCGCATTGGTCGCCACGATTCACGCGCCCCTGGTATTCCTGTTCGCCTCGAACGTGATCCTGCTCGTCGTTGGCTGTTTCATGGAAACGCTGGCCGCGCTATTGATCCTCATCCCCATCCTGGTGCCGGCCGCCATCGGTTTCGGCGTCGACCCGGTGCAATTCGGGCTGATCATGATCTTCAACCTCATCCTCGGGACGATCCACCCGCCGATCGGCGTAGTGTTGTTCGTCATGGCGCGCATCGCGGACATCAGTTTCGAGAAAATATCGCGCGCGATCCTGCCGTGGCTGGTGCCGCTCCTGATCGTGCTGATTGCAATCACGGTCTGGCCGCCGCTCACGCTCTGGCTGCCGGGCCTGCTCATGCATAAGTAGCCGCTCGCACGACCTGATCAGTACTTGACCGTGCACCCGTAGGGCGTGGTGTTCGGCGTGGTCACCGGCTTGCCCGCCATCGCCTCGGTCAGCGCGACGCGCACGTAGTTCGTTGCGGTTTTGGTGTCTTCCAAGCGTGTCGAGCGCTTGTCGTCGATGGCACCGGCGTACACGATTTCACCCTTCGGATCGATGACGAACATGTGCGGCGTCGTCTTCGCGGCATATTTCATTCCCGTCGCGCTGTCGGCGTCGATGAGCACGGCTTTCTGTGCGGCGCCGTGCGCGTGCATCCAGCTGTCCATCTGCGCGCCCGTCTTGAATTCGGAACTCGATCGGTTGGTGGAATTGACCGTGAGCCAGATCACATCCCTGGCACCCCATTCCTTTTGCAGCGTCGGCATATTGGCGCTGTTGTAGTGTTTCTGCACGAACGGGCACTCGGGGTTGGTCCACTCGAGCACGACGAACTTGCCTTGAAAGTCGGACAAGTGCACGGGCTTGCCGGCGCTATCGCTGACGATGAAATCGGGCGCGGCTTGTCCTGCGCCGGCCGCGAATGCGACATTGGCGACGAAGGCCAAGGTCAGGGCTGTGAGAATCGGGGCGTTTCGCATATCGACCTCCATTGAGAGAAAAACTCGCCGCTCATAGCGTGGCGAGTGCGTCCAAAATCATCCGCTGCTGCAGCACTTCCGGCAACAGCAATGGCGCCTTTCCGGGGCGATAGAGCACATACACGGGAACGCCCTCGCGTCCAAGCGCGGCCAGTGCCCGGCCGATCTCCGGGTCACGACGAGTCCAGTCGGCGCGCACGAGCGCAACGTTGCTGCCGACAAAAGCCTGTTGCACCGCGTCGGTGTTGAGCACCAATTGCTTATTGACCTGGCAGGTCACGCACCATGCCGCCGTGAAATCGACGAACACGGGTCGGCCATTCGATGTGAGTTGCGCAACGCGATCGGCGCTGAAACTGTGCCACGCTCCGCTGTCCGGCCGCGCAGTCCTGACGTTGCCGGCGTCGTCGGTCGCCATTGCATTGACCAACGGCCAGCCGATCGCGACCGCGCCCGCCACCGCGGCGATGATCGCGGTTCCCGACAGCCGATTGCCAGCGCGCATCGCCGGCCACAGCCAAAGCGCGAACGCGACCAGCAGCAGGAGTCCGCCAAGCCTGGCGACGGCGTCGTTGTCGAGCTGCGCGCCCAGCACCCACGCCAGCCAGAGGACCGTCGCGTAGAGCGGAAACGCGAGCAACTGCCGCAAGCGGACCATCCACGGACCCGGCCTGGGCAGCTTCGCGCGCCACGCCGGGAAAAACGCAAGCAACAGATACGGCACCGCCATACCGAGTCCGAGGGCAGTGAACGTCAACCATGTCACCAATGCGGATTCGGTCAGCGCATAACCAAGGGCCGCACCCATGAACGGCGCGGAGCACGGCGACGCGACGACGACCGCGAGGACACCGGACAACGCGTCGTTGACGTACGGATTCCGGGCGTTCCAGCCTGCCAGTGCCGACGGCAACAACTGCCGCACCTCGAAGACTCCCGAAAAATTGAGCGCCAACGCAAAGAACAGAATGGCAAGTGCGACAACGACCGCCGGCGATTGCAGCTGGAAGCCCCAGCCGAGCTGCTGGCCTGCCGCGCGCAACGCGACGAGGCCCGCCGCGAGCAACCAGAACGATACGAGGACGCCCGTCGCAAACGCGAGCCCGTGCATGCGCATCGCCAGGCGAGTATCGCCGTGCGTGGCGAATCCGAGGACTTTCAGCGACAGAACCGGAAACACGCATGGCATCAGGTTGAGCAGCACACCGCCCATGAACGCAAACGCGATCGCGACGAAAAACGGCAACGCGGGTTCAGCGCTTGCGGTAAACACCGACGCGGCTAGCGGAGCAGCAGGCGTTGGCGTTGCGGCGCTTGCAAGGGTGGATGCGATCGTGCCGCTCAGAGGGACATCGATCGTCGCGGCATGCTGCGTACCAAGGCCATTGCTTGCGGTGAGCACGCCTGCCACGCGGGTGAATTCGCCTACACGCTGTCGGGCTACGGGCAGGGTGAGTGTGGTTCTTGCGCCGTCGCGGGATGCGATCTGCGCGCCGGCGGGTTCGATCTTGCCGTCGGCGAATGGAAAAAATTGCAACTTGCCGGGATCGGACGCACCGCTTTCGGCGTTCAATGTCAGCTCGACGTTGTCGCCCACCCCGGTTGCCGATGCGTGCCATCCAGCGAGCGGGCGCGGCAACGCCGCGAGCGCAGCGGCGATCGGTTCACCCCAACGCGGATCGGCGTCAGCGTGCATTGAGACAGGCAAGGTCAGCGCGAGATCGGCGCCTTCCGGAATGCAGATTTCCTTGCACACCAACCAGTCGGCGCGCGCCGACAGCGTCGCCGTCTTGCCAATCTGGAAATCGGGCGTCGTGGCAATGTCGACGAGCAGCAGCACCTCGCCTTCGTAACCGTAGTTGACCAGCGGACCCACCGGCAGTGCGCGCGGCGCGGGCCACTGGATCGGCCCGGCGGAAATGCCCGGCGGCAACTTCCATTCGATCGTGGTCGGTAAACCGGAATCTCCCGGATTCTGCCAATACGTGTGCCAGCCTCGCTGCATGGCCAGGCGCAGCGCGACGGTCAGCGGTTGACCCGGTGTCAGCGCCGTGCGCGACGCGATGAGTTCGGCCTCGAGGTGTGGCGTGCGCACCGGCTCGGCGAGCGCATGTGTCGACGCCGCGAATGTAAGTATGGCGGCGGCAAGTGCGGCGAGAATGGACGGGCGTTGCATCGGCGGTTTCAATTTATGCGTTGCGTCTAAGCTTAGGCGGAGCCGAAGGTCGCTGGTTCCGTCGCTGAGGTACAATTTTACGCTCACGCGGCGCCCGGCTCCCCCACGCGCAGGCTGCAGCCGACGGACGGCCACAGTACCGTCGATCCGCACCGTCCATCGCGCGCCTTCTCCGGCACTTACGACCCCAATCCCATGGAAGCCTTTCTCGTTTCGATGCTCGTCGTCGCGATCAGTGAAATCGGCGACAAGACACAGCTTCTTGCACTGATGCTCGCTGCGCGATTCCGCAAGCCGGTTCCCATCATCTGCGGCATCGTGGTGGCGACGCTCTTCAACCACACGTTGGCCGGTATGGTCGGTACATGGGTACGCGCGGTAATACCCGCGCAATACCTGCGCTGGCTGCTGGTCGCGTCGTTCTTCGCAGTGGCCTTGTGGGCCCTCAAGCCTGACAAGCTCGACGCCGGCCCCGCGCCAACCGGCAAGTATGGCGCGTTCGCGATCACGGTCGTCACCTTCTTCATCGCCGAGATCGGTGACAAGACGCAGATCGCGACCGTCATGCTCGCGGCGCAATTCGGCAATCTGGTCGCGGTCGTCGCCGGGACGACCCTTGGCATGCTCATCGCCGATGTACCTGCCGTGCTCATCGGGCATGCCGCGGGACATCGGCTTCCGCTGCGTCAGATCCGCTACGTCGCCGCGGGACTGTTCGTGCTGCTCGGTATCGTTGCGTGGTTCGCGCCCGCATTGGGCTGACCCGCCGGGACACGCGGCACGGACCGGTATAATCGCCCCATGAAGTCCGACATGAAGGCGTATCGTCACGCTGAAATCGAAAGCGCCGCGCAGGCCCATTGGGCCGCTCGCGGCACGTTCGTCGCGAGCGAATCGTCGACCAGGCCGAAATTCTATTGCGTGTCGATGCTGCCCTACCCTTCCGGCGCGCTGCACATGGGGCACGTCCGCAACTACACGATCAACGACATGATGTACCGGTACCTGCGCATGAACGGGTATAACGCGCTCATGCCGATGGGTTGGGACGCGTTCGGACTGCCTGCTGAAAACGCGGCGATGAAAAGCCACGTTCCTCCCGCGAAGTGGACGCACGACAACATCGCGTACATGAAAAAACAGATGCAGGCCGTTGGGCTGGCAATCGACTGGTCGCGCGAACTGGCCACCTGCGACCCCGACTACTACCGCTGGAACCAGTGGTTCTTTCTCAAGATGCTCGAGAAGGGCATCGCGTACAAGAAGACGGGCGTCGTCAATTGGGACCCGGCCGACCAAACGGTGCTCGCCAACGAACAGGTCATCGATGGGCGCGGCTGGCGCTCGGGCGCGCAGGTCGAAAAGCGCGAAATCCCGATGTATTACCTGCGCATCACCGACTATGCCGACGAATTGCTCGACAATCTGGAGTCGATGACCGGCTGGCCGGAGCGCGTGCGCACGATGCAGGCCAACTGGATCGGCCGCAGCGAAGGTGTTCGCTTCGCTTTCCCGCACGAAATTCGGGACGCCAGCAGCAAGCTCATCGGTGATGGCAAGCTGTGGGTATTCACGACGCGCGCGGACACGATCATGGGCGCCACCTTCTGCGCGGTCGCGGCGGAGCATCCGCTGGCGAGGCACGCGGCGGCCGGTAATCCGCAGCTCGCCGCGTTTGTCGCCGAATGCACGCGCGGCAGCGTAATCGAAGCCGACGTCGCGACGATGGAAAAAAAGGGCATGGCGACGGGTCTTGTCGTCAACCATCCGCTCACCGGCGCTCCCACACCGATCTGGATCGCCAACTACGTCTTGATGACCTACGGCGACGGCGCGGTGATGGGCGTTCCTGGACACGACGAACGCGATTTCGAATTCGCGAACAAGTATGGTCTGCCCGTGAAGCAGGTCATTGCAGTCGACACGCCCCAGGCGAAGTCGCAGCCGTTCTCGCCGATCACGTACCACGAGTGGTACGCCGACAAGGAGCACGGCGTCTGCATCAATTCAGGCAAGTACGACGGGCTCGCCTACACGGCGGCAGTGAACGCGATAGCGGCTGATCTGCACGCGATGGGGCTCGGCGACAAGCAAGTGACCTATCGGCTGCGCGACTGGGGCATTTCGCGCCAGCGCTACTGGGGCACGCCGATCCCGATCATCCATTGCCCGGCGTGCGGCGACGTGCCGGTGCCCGAAAAGGACCTTCCGGTGCTGCTGCCGGAGGACTGCGTCCCCGACGGCACGGGCAATCCGCTCGCCAAGCGCGCGGATTTCGTCAACACGACGTGCCCGAAGTGCGGCGGCGCGGCCAAGCGCGAGACCGACACGATGGACACCTTCGTCGATTCGGCCTGGTATTACATGCGCTACGCGTGCCCGGGTGCCGCGACAATGGTCGACGCGCGCAACGCGTACTGGAATCCGATGAATCAGTACATCGGCGGCATCGAGCACGCGATCCTGCACCTGCTGTACGCGCGGTTCTGGACCAAGGTCATGCGCGACTTCGGACTGATCGATTTCGACGAACCGTTCACGCAACTGATGACGCAGGGGATGCTGCTCAATCACAACTACTTTCGCCGCGGGAGCAAGGGCGGTATCGACTATTTTCCGCCGTCGGAAGTCGACGTGCAGTACGACGCCGATGGCAGGATAGCCGGCGGCAAATTGCGCAGCGATGGCAGTGTCGTCGAGTACGGCGGCATCAGCAAGATGTCCAAAAGCGAGCGCAACGGCGTGGACCCGCAGGACCTCATCGCGACTTACGGCGCGGACACCGCGCGCATGTTCGTCATGTTCGCCGGGCCTCCGGAGGAGTCCGCGCTGTGGGCCGATTCGGGCGTCGAAGGCGCCCACCGTTTTATCAAGCGCCTGTGGGCGTACGCGCAGCATCGTGCGGCCGCGCTTGCGCAGGCTCCCGCCACGATCGACTGGGCACTCGCGCCGGAATCGCTGCGGACCATTCGCCGGGAACTGCACCTCGTCCTCAAGCAGGCGGACTACGACTATCGCCGTCTGCAATACAACACGGTGGTCTCGGCCGGCATGAAAATGCTCAATGCGTTGGAATCCGCGCCCGCGGACGGCACGGCTGCCAGCGTCGAACTCGCGCGCGAAGGTCTCTCGCTGCTGCTGCGCGTGCTCAATCCGGTCGTGCCGCACGTCACGCATGCCTTGTGGCAGGACCTCGGCTACGCGGCGAAGCACGGCGACATCGTCGACGCGGCGTGGCCGCAGGTTGACCCCGCGGCGCTCGCGCAAGAGGAGATCGAACTCGTATTGCAGGTCAACGGCAAGCTCAGAGGCAAGCTTATAGTCGCGGCCGACGCCGACACGGCACGGATCGAGGCTGCCGCGATTGCGTGGATGCACGCGCAACGCGCACTGGGCAAGAACGGCGGAGCCAGCGACGATGCAATCGCCGTGGAGCGAGTCATCGTCGTGCCGAAGCGGCTGGTCAACGTCGTGTTGACCAAACAAGGCCAGATCGGGAGGGCGACATGACGCATCACTGCGCGAGTGCTCCTGCATTTCGCCTGCCCGCGATCGACCGCTTGGCAATGGCCGCAGCGGGCGCCTGGTTCGCGGTGGCGGTCGTGACGGCTTGCACGCGGGCCGAAGACAAGCCGCTGCCCGCCGATCCCAAGGCGCGCAGCGATTTCATAGAAAAGCAGAGCGCGAAACTCACCGATGACAGCCGCCGACTACTGGACCGTTTCATGGCGCGGGTAACGGCGCAGGAAGCCGCGGGCGGCGCGGCGCCAACGGCGTCGATCAACAAGGCGCTCGAGTTGCAGCGCACGTACGACAACGATGTCGTGCAGATTCAGGACAAGTACAAGGAGCGCATCACCGCGGCCAAGGCGGACGTCCGAATCGACGTTCGTGAACAGTCGCTGGTCAAAGATGACTCGACTAAATCCCCATCCGGCAAAGCACTTCGTTACGTTGTCGACGTGACCAATACCGGCAAGCGTGTCATCGACCGAATCGTGTTGCGCATGGAATTTCGTGATCCTTCGGGCAAGTACCTCGCGGCCGTGCCGGGTCTCGAACTCAAAGGTCCGCTCAAGCCGGGCGAAGCCGGCCGCACGACGCAAATGCTGGCGCTGAATCCGCAATATCACGCGCCGCTGCTCGAAGGTCGCGCAGCGCAGATCACCGGCACTCCAGCGCAGATCGTCTATGCTGACGGCGAGACGCTCGATCCCGAGACGGAACTGAAGAAACTCGAAGCGCTGGCGCGAACGAAAATCGAATAAGCATGGCGATCAGGCATCTTGGCCAATCGTTCGCGCGGACCGGCGCAGAAGGCAAGTGGGCATGGCGACTTGCCGCTGCGCTGCTGATCGCCGGCGGAGTCACCGCGTGTGGATTTCATCTGCGCGGCGAAGCAAACTACCCCTTCTCGACCATTTATCTCAATTCACCGGCGTCTTCGCCGATCACGACGGACCTTCGACGCGCGCTCGAAGGCACCGGCAGCGCCAAGCTCGTTCCGGCGGCGGACAAGGCGGAGGTGGTGCTCGACATCAACAGCGTCGAGGACGAAAAGCACATTCTGTCGCTGTCCAGCGCCGGCAAGGTATTCGAATACCTCCTGACCAAGCGCATCCTGTTTCGCGTGCACGATGCCGATGGCAAGGACTGGCTGGCGACGTCGGAGGTCCTGATTCGTCGCACCTATACGTACAGCGATACGGAAGCACTGGCGAAGCAATACGAAGAGGAACGGCTCTGGCGCGACATGCAGTCCGACGCTGTGCAGCAGGTCGTCCGGCGCCTGCAGGCCGCAAAAAAGCCCGAGGCCTGAGCCCGGGTCGTTAGCATGCAAATCGCACCATCGCAACTCGCCGCGCATCTCGCCAAGGGTCTCGCTCCGCTTTATGTCGTCCATGGCGACGAACCGCTGCTGGCGATCGAGGCCGGCGATCAGATACGTGGCGCCGCACGCGCGGCGGGTTGTGAGGAGCGCGAGGTTCTGGTCGTCGAGCCGGGCTTCAAGTGGGATGCGTTTTCGGCAGCGAGCCGCAATATGGGCCTTTTTGGCGGTCGCAAGCTCGTCGATTTGCGGATTCCCACAGGCAAGCCGGGCATCGAAGGTGCACGAATTCTCGAAGACTGCGCAACGAATCCAGGCACCGACACCACGATCCTGATCACGTTGCCGCGCATCGACCGCGCGACGCAATCGAGCGCTTGGTTTACCGCAATCGAGAACGCTGGCGTCGCCGTCGCCGTACAGCCGCTCGAGCGCTCCGAACTGCCCGCTTGGATCGCTGCGCGGCTGTCCCGCGCTCGCCAGCGAGCCTCGGCGGAGACGCTGCAATTCCTCGCCGACACGACCGAAGGCAACCTGCTTGCCGCGCAGCAGGAAATCGAAAAGCTGGCGCTTCTGCTCCCTGAGGGTGAACTCGATGCACAAGCCGTCGAGCAGGCCATTGCGGACGTTGCACGCTTCGACGTGTTCCAGCTGTCGGAGGCATGGCTGGCGGGCGACGCGGCGCGTGCGTGCCGCATCCTGGCGGCGCTCGAGGCCGCCGGTGAAGGCGTGCCGTTGCTGGTGTGGCAACTTGGCGAAGATCTGCACGCCCTCGCAGCGGTGTTCACCGCGATCGCAAGTGGAGCGCAGGTGAGTGGTGCGCTGCGCGATGCGCGTGTGTGGGGCAAGCGACAGGCCGCCATGGAGCGCGCCGTGCGCAGGGTTGCCCCGGCGTCGCTGCCGTCGCTGCTTACCCGCTTGGCGCGCCTCGACGCGCTGGCTAAAGGCATCGGCCGCGGCAACGTGTGGGATGCATTGCGCGAGCTCGCATTGGCGCTCGCGGGACGGCCGCTACCCGCCGCGGCATAGCGCGGGCACGCGACGACGATGCCCGGCGTCGAATCGCACGCAATCGAGGCGCCACACCGGGCCTGGGTGGTCGCGACGGTGATGACGGGGAGCCTGTCGACGATGGCGGCGGCCACCATCATCAATGTCGCCTTCCCCGCCCTGTTGCGGGAGTTTCACGTCGGCCACGACTCCCTGCAATGGATTGCAACGGGATTTCTCGCCGCGACGACGACCACGATGCTGGCGACCGCATGGCTGGTCGAATCGTTCGGGCCACGAAAAACCTTCACGCTCACGCTGACCGTATTTCTTGCGGCGTCGCTCCTCGGTGCCGCCAGCTGGAGCACCGAGGCGCTGATCGCGGCGCGCATCGTGCAAGGCGCGGCCGCCGGCATCATGCAGCCGCTATGCATGATCGCGCTGTTCGAGGTGTTTCCGCCGCATCGGCGCGGTGCGGCCATGGGCATGTTCGGCTTCAACGTCGTGCTCGTTCCCGCGATCGGTCCGAGCATCGGCGGCCTCCTCGTGGAGGCGTTCGGATGGCGCTCGATTTTTCTCATGCCGGTGCCTTTCTGCGTGGTCGCGATAGCGCTGGCCACGCGCTATCTGTCGGGACGCAAAGGCCATGGTCGTCGCATGCCGTTCGACTGGGCCGGGAGCGCGCTCCTTGCGGCCGCGCTCATTGCGATGCTCAACGTCCCGGTCATCGGCCACCGCGCGGGATGGGCGTCGGCCGCGCTCGCCGGCACCGTCGTTCTGTCCGCCGCGCTGGCGCTCGGCTTCATCGCGTGGGAGTTTCGTGCACGCGTACCGCTGCTGGCATTGAAACTGTTCGCCGTTCGCGGCTTCCGCTCCGCCGCGCTGGTCTCTTTTGCGTACGGCCTCGGGCTTTTTGGAACGACGTATCTGATCCCCGTATTCGTGCAGGACATTGGGGGGTACACGCCGACGCAGGCGGGCTACCTGCTGCTATGGCCTGGCGTTGCCCTTGGCATTACCATCGTGCTGGCGGGCCGGCTCACCGACCGCGTCGACCCGCGCTGGATCGTCGTCCTTGGCCTTGCCTGTTTCGCGTTGTCGAGCCTCCTGCTCGTCTTTACCGACGCACACACCCGTTTCGTCGTGCTCGCGCTGTGGCTGATCATCGGGCGCATCGGTTTGGGCATGATCATCCCGGCGCTGAATGTCGGAGCTGTACAGACGCTTTCGACGGAGCACGTCGCGTACGCCGCATCGACGGTCAATTTCGTGCGCCAGCTCGGCGGGGCCATCGGGGTGAATCTGCTTGCCGTGCTGCTCGAATGGCGTCTCGGCGCGTATGCTCCAGAAGGGCGAAACATCATGGCCTTCCAAGAATGCTTCTGGGTGGTTACGATCGCATTTGCCGCGGCTATCATCCCTGCCGTGGCTATCCGTGAGCACACGGCTCGGGGATGAGTACGCGAAGGAGTCAGGCAATATGTACAGGAAGATACTCGTCGCATACAACGGCACGCCCGAATCTCGCTCTGCGCTGGACGAAGTGGTGCGTTTTGCGCCCGATGCTTCGACGGAAGTGCACCTTGCTGGCGTCGTGCACTATCCGTCGGCGTATCTCCTAGCCGGGGAGTATGTCCCTGAAGTTGCGCTCGCCGACGAGCGTGACCACATGGACTCCGATCTCAAGGAAGCGCACGCGCACCTGGCCGGCAAAGGGCTCAAGGTCATCGACCACCTCGTCGTGGGCGAACCGGTTGATGTGCTCACCAAGCTGGTGACTGAACTCGGGATCGAGCTGCTGATCCTCGGTCATCCGCGGAGCAGGTCGTTTGCGCTTCGCTGGTGGCGCGGATCGGTTGACGCGGTGCTGATCGAGCGCGTCCGCTGCAGCATACTGGTCGCCGCGGGCTCGCCCCGAAGCTGACTGGGGCTTAGGGCTTGGCGGGCCCGACGCTGATGTCGCCGTAGAAGGCCTCGGCATCGCCGAGCGTATTGTCGGTGTCGGTCAGAAGCTCGATCGATATCACGTTGCCCGGCTCCTCGCCATACACGCGCTTGTAGTCTTCGACCAGGTTGCGCGTGAAACTCTGCCACTTGCCGATGCCCTTATCGTCGGCGGAAAGCGCCAGCATCTTGATGCGGGAGTAGTGGCTGCTGGTCGTCACGGAATCGACGGGAACCTTTTCGCCCCAGATGTACATCAGCAGCGCATAGGGCAGCGGATGCCCGGAGGCGAATTTGGCGGTCGACGACGCGCTCTTGTCTTTCTGACTCAGCTTCGACGTGTCGCCGTCGAAGGCGACCATCACGCGCAGCGGAGAATCTTCCTTCGACGGGTCGGCGTTGTTGGCGTCCGGAATGCCTTGCCCGACCTTCCAGCGCCACGACAGCATCGGAAACTGATGCGGGTCGAATTCAGTCTTATAGGCCAGCGCCGATGCCGACGCGTGCGCTGTCGCGCGGAGCACGACCACGCCCTCCTCCGTGACGAGCGTGTAGTCGGTGCGCTTTTTGAAAGCTGAAAGGGGCGTATCCTTCCACTCCTGCGGTGGCGCGCCCGGCTTCATCGTGGAAAAGCGCGGAATTTCGGGGGGCTGCTGGGCCGACGCACTCATGACACTCATGGCAACCATTGCAACCAGTACGCCCGCCACTCGCATTCTCATTGCAATGTCTCCGGTATGCAGCGCGTCTTGCCGTCGCGCAACGCACATGTTGTAAGAAGTTGTCCTCTGCGATCCCTGGCCTCGATGCGCCATGCGCCATCCCGGCCACGCTCGATGACCGTGAATCCCGCCTGGTTGGTCGAGACGATACTCCCGATCAACGCTCCCGGCGAGGGTGTCGCGCCTTTCGGTAATTCGCGCGGCAGCGCAGCATCGAGCCAAGCGCCACTATTCCCCGATATTAGTTGAGTCGGTTGCGGCGTGGAATAACTTACGAGCTCGAACAAATGGTTGTGACCCGAGACCAACGCCTCGAAGTTCGAAGGAAAGAGCTGCTCGCCGTTGATTGGTACAAGCACCGACTGCAACGACCGGTTGCCCGGATACAGGCCGGTCGGCGTCAGCGCCGGATTCGGCGCGAAACCGAGGATCGGATGGTGATTCGCGAAAAAGTTGTGGGCGACGCCCGCGCCCAGCGCGAAGGTCATGCGCATCTGCGCACTGTATATCTTGTACATGACATCGGTGACGGCGAGCGGCGCCACGCCGACCTTCGAAGAATCGAACACGATGAACTGCACGTCGGCGGCCAACGGTACCACGTACGGGTCGCTGAAATCGCCGATGGCATCGTTGACGGCGTCGTTGCAGTCGCGCCCGGGAAGGAGCGGCCGCGGATCCAGAAAGCGCCACCAGCCTTGTCCGGCGCGGTTGCACGACTCGTGATTGCCGCGTACCACAATCCATGGCGCTGCGGCCAGCAGCGGCCGCGCTGGCGTGAACAGGTCGGCATCCCAGGTGTCCCACCCGTAGCCCCATGGGCTGCCCGCGCATGCGGAATCGCCTGCAGGGCATGCAGTCTCGCGATATAAATAATCGCCGACGTGAACCACCAGATCCGGCTTCATCGCAGCGGCCGCCGCAATCACCTGCGCGAACGGCCACGCATCCGGGTTGTTGCACGCCTGAAACACGCCGTCCGAGAATTTCAGCCGGCAGCCGCTATCCCCGATCACGACAATGCGTTGCGGTGGTCCCTTCGGCAATGGCAGCGCACGCCCGGACACTGAGGCTCGGCGAGTGCCTGGGCCGAGTCTCAGTTCACACGTCAACACGGGAAATGCCGACGGCTTGGACAATACGGGAGTACTTAGCGTCGGGCGCAATGCTTCGGTTGCCGGTGCGGCGCGCACCGTCATCGCTTGCTGCACGCCATCGACGTCAACAGCCGGACACGTCGACGAGGCGGTGACGATGCGCACCACGGGCACGCCGCCCTCTCCCAGGACCACGAAGGCGGCACGGATCGGGTCCACGTACGCGTCGCCAGGGCGCACCGGCACGCTCGGCGCGCACGCGGCGAGCAGCACCGCGATCGACGTTGTACCCAACGCTCGACCTGTACACGTCCATGGCCGGAGTGCGCCTCGCGACATACTGTCCCCTCTCCCAAGTTGTGCGCCGAATTTTAGCAAGATCGTCCTGGCATCAACGCCAGTCGCCCCACAGCGTGCTCAGCGCAGCAAGCGCGGCCAGCGCGGCAGTCTCGGTGCGCAGCGTTCGCGGCCCCAGCCGCACCGCGGTAAAGCCCGCGCGCAGCGCCGCAGTGATCTCTTCGGGCGCGAGACCGCCTTCGGGGCCGACCAGCAATTCGATACCGCCCGGCGGCCGGGCCATCCCGGGCAGCGTGCCCTTGGCATCGGGTTCCAGCAGCAAGCGCAGCGACGCACTCGACGTCTGCTCCAGCCAGTTGCCCAGGTCGAGCAGCGGGAATACCTCCGGAATGCGATTGCGCCCGCACTGTTCGCACGCCGAAATGGCGATTTGCCGCCAATGCATGAGCCGCTTTTCCGCACGCGACGCGTCGAGGCGCGCGACGCTACGCGTTGCGGTCACCGGCCGCACCGCCGCGACGCCGAGCTCCACCGCTTTCTGGATGACGTAGTCCATACGGTCACCCGTGGCGAGCCCCTGGACCAGCGTCACCACAAGCGGCGAATCACGATCCACGTCCAACCAATCACCCACACGAACCGTCACCCCGCGTGCGGCAATGCGCTCGATGCGCGCCGCGAATTCGCCACCCTCGCCATTGAATAATGTGAGTTCGTCACCGACCTTGAGTCGCAGCACGCGTGCCGCATGATGGGCGGCCGGGTCGGGCAGCTCGACGATCGCCCCTGGCGCGAGCGGCAACGCAGCGTAAAGGCGAGTCGTCATCGCGGACCGTCGCGCTCATGCCCACCCTCGACAAGATCGAAGTGGAAGTAGTCTGCGACCGGCCGAAACCCGATGCGCCGATAAATGCTGTTGCTGGTCGGATTGGCAACATCGGCTGACAGCAAAATCGCACGCTTGCCCGCAGCAAAGAGCTCACGCGACAACTCGCCCACCATCGCCGACGCGTATCCGCGTCCACGGAAGCGCGGCGGTGTGTAGACCGGCGCGATCCGGGCGGTGGCTGCAGCGACGTCACCATATCCCGCGAATGCTGCCGCGCCGCCGTCGTCCCAGATGCGCACCTGACCGCGTTCGAAGCGCTGAATCGCGTTTCGACGCACTCGCGCAACGTCGTCGGGCATCCGCGTTTCCTCAAAAAACGCGAGCTGCCAATCGACGATCAGCGTCTGTTCGCCCGCATCTGGCCGTCGAAGCCGTCCGGTTGCCACAGCTAATGCCGGACTTGCGCTCAATTCGAAATGTCGCAAGTGAAAGCGCAAAACATGAACCTGTCCCGTGCGCTGATGCCATGCACGCGCGAAGACCTCGCACTGATCAAGCGGCCCGACTACGCCTTTCGGCTGGCGGCCGCGATTCGCGAGATCGTCGGCGATCAGCGCCACCGCGCCATCCGGTGCACTCGTGAGGAGTATGGCGCCGGCGGTTCCGTGAAACACCGCTGCGACGGTCGACGATCCGTCGCTCACGGTCGCGAAATAGGCGCCGGCGTCATCGTCGCTGGGCGCGTTCACCATGCGCGTTGCAATGGAGGCGATGCTGCTAGTCTCGACCTCGGCCGCGCGCAGGAATGCGGCGGCGACCGCGGTGAAATGGGCGGCGTCTTCGTGTACGGTGAGCCGCAATGTGCTCAAGGTGGGCCGCCGGTTGCCCTCGCGCCGGCAGGTTTCGCATGCAGGAGGAACGAGCGCAGCGCATCGAGTACGGCGTCGGGCGCTTCGATCATCAGGCTGTGGCCGCATCCCGGTATCGTGACTAGGCGCTTGTCGATGAGCGCCGCGGCAAGAGTCTGCGCGTTCTTCGCGGGCGCCATCTGGTCGCGCTGGCCGGCGATCACTAACACTGGACAACGAATGGCCGCAGCAGCCGCGAGGCCGGCGTCGTACTCGTGGCACGCGCGAAGATCGGCGTAAAGCACGCCCGCGCGGGAGCGTTCCATCAGCCGCAGGCTGTTCGCGGTCATCCATACGCCCGGTTGCGCATTGCCGCCGAGCTGGTGGGCGTCGGAGAAGCTCCAGCCGGTAATGAGCTCGAATGCGACGTGATCATTCGTCTCGGCCGCCGCCAGAAGGAGATCCGAAACCGGCATCGGCACCGCCGGCGCGAGCAGCGCCAGTTTGGACACGCGTTGCGCATATCGTCCCGCTGCATCGAGCACCGCGAGCGAGCCCATGCTGTGTCCGACGAGCGCCGCGCGCTCCACGCCAACGGCATCGAGCAATGCGACGATCCAATCGGCGATGGCGTGCACGGACAGCAGCGCATCGCCTGCGCTGCGGCCGTGTCCGGGGAGGTCGACCGCCAGCACGTTCGCGCCGTGATGCGCGAGATAGCGCGACTGCAAGGCCCAGACGCTGTGATCGCACGCCGCTCCGTGAACGCACACGATGGTCGGAAGCGCGGCGTCGAAAGTCCGTGCGCCGGTATACGCGTAAGCCTCGTGCCCTTCGACCTCGAACCGCATCGATCGGGTCAGACCTTGGTGGCCACGTAGAGCGCGCGCGACAGATCCTCGATGAGGTCGTCGGCATTTTCGAGTCCGACCGACAGTCGGATCGTGCCCTCCGTGATGCCGGCCGCCTCGAGATCCTCGGCGGCGACTCGAAAATGGGTGGTGCTCGCCGGATGAATGACCAGTGACTTGGCGTCGCCGACATTGGCCAGGTGCGAGAAAATGCGCAGCGATTCGATGAAACGCCGACCTTGCGCACGCGTCCCACGGATGGCGAAGCTGAAGACCGCGCCACAACCAAGCGGCAACAGCTTCTGCGCCAGCGCGTGATCGCGATGTGCCGGTAGGTCCGGGTACGCCACCGATTCGACCATCGCGTGCGAGGCGAGAAAAGCAACGATCTTGCGCGTGTTGTCGACGTGACGCTGCATGCGCAAAGGCAGCGTCTCGATACCCTGGAGGATCTGAAATGCCGTCATCGGCGCCATGCACGCGCCGAAATCGCGGATGCCTTCACGTCGCGCGCGCAGCAGGAAAGCCGCCGTGGTCGATTCGTCGGCGAACACCATGTCGTGGAAGCCGGAGTATGGTTGCGTCAGCGTCGGAAACTTGCCGGAACGGTGCCAGTCGAAAGTCCCGCCATCGACCACGAGGCCGCCGATCACCACGCCATGACCGGAAAGGAATTTGGTTGCGGAGTGATAGACGAGATCTGCGCCGTGCTCGAACGGCTTGGTCAGATACGGCGTGGTGAACGTGGAATCGACCAGAAGCGGCACGCCGTGGTCGTGCGCCACCGCCGCGACACGTGGTACATCGAGAACGTCGAGTCCCGGATTGCCGAGCGTTTCGCCGAACAGCAACCGAGTGTTCGGCCGGATCGCCGCACGCCACGCATCGATATCGTGCGGAGGCACGAACGTTGTCTCGATCCCAAAACGGGGCAGCGTGAAGTCGAGCAGGTTGTGCGACCCGCCATAGAGCGCGCGCGACGCGACGATATGCGCACCGGCGCCCATGAGCGTCACGATGGACAGATGCAACGCCGCCTGTCCGCTGGCGACCGCAATTGCGCCGACGCCGCCTTCCAGCGCGCTGATGCGCTCTTCGAGCACCGCGCAGGTCGGATTGGAAATCCGCGAATAGACATGCCCGGCGCGTTCCATATTGAACAACGCGGCAGCATGATCGCTGTCCGGGAAGACAAAAGACGCGGATTGGTATATCGGCGTCGCGCGCGCGCCCGTCGCAGGATCGGGATGCGATCCGGCGTGCAGCGACAGCGTGTCGAAGTGCGGTGTTTTTGGCTTGGTCATCGCGCTATCGAGGCAAGGACGAAGGATGGTTCGGGGCGCGGCGGTATGGTAGCGCATCGCGCTCATCCCGGTGCGCGTGGCCATGCTGCACCGGGGGCGAACATCGCGGCGGCCTGCTACTTGGCACCTGCTACTTGGCCGCGGAACGTCGCAAGCTTACACTGTCGTGTCGCAGACAATCGCAAAATCGGAGATGACCATGCAACGCAAAGCTTCCGCCCGGTGGCAAGGTACAGGAAAGGAAGGTAGCGGCTCGATCTCCACGCAGAGCGGCACACTGAAGGACACACCGTATTCGTTTGTCGCCCGCTTCGGCGACGGCAAAGGGACCAATCCCGAGGAGCTCATCGCCGCGGCGCACGCCGGCTGTTTCACGATGGCGCTCTCGTTCATGTTGAACGGTGCCGGCTTTACCGCCGATGCCATCGACACCGAGGCGGCGCTCACGATGGAGCAGCTGAGCGGCAACTGGACTGTCACCGCGATCCACCTCACTACCCGTGCAAGCGTACCCGGCATCGACGCCGCAAAGTTCGCCGAAGTCGCCGGCAACGCGAAAGCAAACTGCCCGATATCGCGCCTGCTGAATGCGACGATCACCATGGACGCCAAACTCGCGAACTGACAACCCGTCGCACTGGCCCTATGAAATCGCGCGCCCCACCACCCGACGAAACGCACGCACCGGCCGCCACGTTGCGGCGCGCGCCTGCAGGAACCACGTTGCGCGGCCGCGGCGCGACTTTCAACCCCGCCAATCGGTTCAGCCACGACGCTCGCGCGGCAGCCGACGATGGCTGGGCACCGCCGCCTCCTGAGCAAACCGGCGACGAAGTCGCGCCGCTGAAGACGTCGGTAATGATCCAGCATGCGCGGACGATCATTGCCCGCAACGAATCGCCCGACATCCCGTTCACGCAGTCGATCAACCCGTATCAGGGATGCGAGCACGGTTGCGTCTATTGCTACGCGCGACCGACCCATGCCTATTTCGATCTCTCCCCGGGGCTCGATTTCGAAACCAAGCTGTTCGTGAAGCCCAACGCAGTCGAGCTCCTGACCGCCGAACTGGCGAAACCCGGGTACGTATGCGACGCCATCGCACTGGGCACCAACACCGACCCCTATCAGCCGATCGAGCGGGAATGGAAAATCACGCGCCAGATCATCGAACTGCTTGCAGCTTGCAATCATCCACTCACCATCGTCACCAAGTCGGCGCTGGTCGAGCGCGATATCGATCTGCTCGCGCCGATGGCCGCGAAGAACCAGACACGCGTTTATTTTTCGGTGACGACGCTCGATCGCGAGCTCGCGCGCAAGCTTGAGCCGCGTGCCGCGACACCCCAGCGCCGGCTGGCCGCGGTCAAGGCGCTGGCAGACGCCGGTATTCCCGTGGGCGTGATGGCGGCGCCCATGATTCCCCAGCTCAACGACCGTGACCTCGAGGCGATCCTCGAGGCGGCCGCGGCGAACGGTGCCCGCTGGGCAGGATGGACGCTGGTGCGCCTGCCGCACGAGGTCAAGGATCTTTTTCGCGACTGGCTGGCGCAGCATTACCCGCTGCGTGCGGCGCACGTGATGAGCCTGATCCAGCAAATGCGCGGGGGACGCGACAACGATCCAAACTTCGGGTCGCGCATGCGCGGCACCGGGCACATCGCCTCGCTCCTGGCACGTCGCTTCGAATTGGCGTGCAGGAGACTGGGCCTCAACGAGGAGCGCGCCACCGCCCTGGATACTTCGCAATTCCAGCCACCACGCAACACCCGCCAGCTGGCGCTCTTTTGAGCGGATGAATGCCACGCCAACTTCGGCGCTAGCCGTGCGGCTCGCGCAATGCTATACGGGGGCAGTGCACGACGTGCTGCGCACGATGGGCCACGAAAACATAGTGCTGCCGCCGGAGATCAAGGCGATCGCACCGGGCACGCGTCTCGCCGGTCCCGTATGGACCGTATCCGGCCACCTCGACCGAACCAAGACGCGCGACGAAACGCTGCTCGCTTGGTGTACGTTGCTCGCACAAGCGCCTGCCGGCCACGTCATTGTTTGTCAGCCCAACAATCACGAAGTCGCGCTGATGGGAGAACTCTCGGCGCAGACGCTCGCCGCGCGAGGCGTGCTCGGCTACGTCGTTGACGGCGGTTCGCGCGACACCGAACTCGTGTTGGCGCAGGGCTTCCCCGTCTTCTGCTCGTTTCTGACCCCGGCCGATATCGCCGCTCGCTGGGTTCCCGATCGCTACGGCGAGCCCGTGACCATCGGTACGGTTACCATCACCACCGGCGACTACCTGCTGGGCGATCGCGATGGCGTGGTCGTTGTCCCGCGGGCCTGGGCCGAAGACGTCGTTACGAAGACCGAGGAAATTGTCGCCACCGAGAGTGACATGCGCCGCGCCCTCATCGGCGGCATGGACCCGGTCGCCGCCTATCACAAGTATGGGAAGTTCTGAATGCACTGCGGGTGGCCTCATTTCCTGGTGTAGAGTCGCAGAGAACGCACCGCGCCAGTGACGCGAAGACACACAACAACGCATTCCGTGGAGGACAGCTCGATGAAGAAGCCGCTATATAAACACCTGTATGCGCAAGTGCTGTTCGCAATCACCTGCGGCGTCCTGCTCGGGCATTTTTATCCGGATGCGGGCGCGGCCATGAAGCCCCTCGGCGACGGCTTCATCAAACTGATCAAGATGATCATCGCACCGATCATTTTCTGCACCGTGGTCACCGGCATCGCCGGCATGGAGGACATGAAGAAGGTCGGCCGCGTCGGCGGCAAGGCACTCCTCTACTTCGAAGTCGTCAGCACCATCGCATTATTCATCGGGCTGTTGGTGGTCAATACACTGAAGCCGGGCGTAGGCATGAACATCGACGTCACGACGCTCGACACCAAGGCGCTTGCCAGCTACACCACCGCGGCCAAGTCGCAGAGCACCGTCGATTTCCTGCTCAACATCATCCCCACCACCGTGGTCGATGCGTTTGCCAAAGGCGAGATTCTGCAGGTGTTGCTGTTCGCGGTGCTGTTCGGTTTCGCCATGGCCTCCGCCGGGGAATGGGGCCGGCCCGTCGTGAGCTTCATCGAGAAGATCGCCCACGGACTGTTCATCGTCGTCGGATTTATCATGAAGCTCGCACCGATCGGTGCATTCGGCGCGATGGCGTTCACGATCGGCAAGTACGGCATCGGTTCGCTGCAACAACTCGCGCAGCTGATGGGAAGCTTTTATCTCACCTGCCTGCTGTTCATTTTCATCGTGCTGGGTCTGATCGCGCGGTGGGCAGGTTTCAGCATCTTCAGATTCATCGTGTATATCAAGGAGGAGCTGCTGATCGTGCTCGGAACGTCGTCCTCGGAATCGGTGCTGCCACGGATGATGGCCAAGATGGAAAAACTTGGCTGCTCGAAATCGGTCGTCGGTCTCGTCATCCCGACTGGCTACTCGTTCAACCTCGACGGTACGTCGATCTACCTTACGATGGCGGCGATCTTCGTCGCACAGGCGACCAACACAGACCTCACGCTGGTGCAGGAGCTGACGATCCTCGGCGTGCTGCTGCTGACGTCGAAAGGCGCTTCGGGTGTGACCGGCAGCGGATTCATCGTGCTGGCCGCGACGCTGTCGTCCGTGCCGACCATTCCCGTCGCGGGGTTGGCATTGATCCTCGGCATCGACCGCTTCATGTCGGAAGCGCGCGCGCTGACGAACCTCATCGGTAATGGCGTTGCCACGATTGTCGTTTCGAAATGGGAAAATGAACTCAACCACGAGCAAATGGCAAGAGTGATGGGGCGTGACATCGAGTCGGAGCTCGACGCGGAAGCGCGGCTCAAGCACGCGACGAAGGCGGCAGCAAAAGGCGCCTAAGAACGGACCTTCAGACAACTCCGCATGTGCGGCGGGGTTGGTGGAGGAGTTGCTAGTCGAGATCGCGGATCTTGCATCCGTTGAGTTCGGCGAGAATTCCCGGCAGCACCGGAATGAAACGCTCGCCATAGCCCTGGATGTTCGCGAGCAGGTAGGTCTGGTTCACCGCCTGTGCAATGAACGCCGTGGCCGGGGCGCTCTCGGCCAACTTCGCGTAGTAGCGCATGTCCTTGCCCGCTATGCGCAACGGACCTCGCAGGTGACTGTCGTCACCTTCGAGCACCCACGGCATGATCATCTGGAACATCCTGCTGTTGCCGCCGCCGGCGGTAACGACATCGTAGAGCTTGCGCAGGTCGACGCCGAGCTTGGTCGCCGTCGCCAGGGCTTCCGCGATGACGCCGCTGGTGCCGATGGCAATGAAATTGTTGATGAGCTTCAGCGTATGACCTGCGCCCAGCACCCCGGCCTCGATTATGGTGTCCGCATAGCATTCGATGATCGGTTTCAATTCGCTCACCGTCGCCGGATCACCGCCGACGAACGTGCTGAGCTTCCCGGCTTCGGCTTCCTTCGGCGTTCGACCGAGCGGTGCGTCGGCCATGCGGATGCCTTTGCTCGCGAGGTCCGCGCCGATGCGCTGCGTGCTGCGCGGATCGGCGGTCGTCGAATCGACGACGATCAGCCCCTTGGCCGCCCCATCAAGCACGCCGTCAGCGCCGTAGATCGCGTGCTCGACCTCGACCGTCGACGGCAGGCACAGGAACAAAACGTCGGAAACGCGTGCAACGTCGGCGGCCGTCTTGGCCTCCTGTGCGCCGAGGGCGACGAGGTCGTCGACCGGCGCGCGGTTGCGGTGGCCCATGATCGTCAGCGGATAGCCCTTTTGCAGCATGTTCTTCGCCGCGCCGTGCCCCATGAGTCCGACGCCGATGTAGCCGATTCGTTGCTTCGACATGATTCAACTTCTCCGTTTTATGGTGATGCTCGAGAACAATGGGTAACGCGCCTGTTCTAGTCATTCGGATCGAGGATTGCGTGGATGAAGCTTTCGAGTTCGGGTGTCTTCGGCGCTGCGAACAATTCGCGCGGTGGCCCTTTTTCCCAGACGCGTCCCTGGTGCATGAACACCAGCGTGTCGGCGGTGCGCCGGGCAAAGCCCATTTCGTGAGTCACCAGCACCATTGTCATGCCTGAGGTAGCCAGCCGTTCGAGCACCTTGACGACTTCGCCCACCAGCTCGGGGTCGAGCGCCGACGTGATTTCGTCGAATAGCATCATGCGCGGTCGCATCGCGAGCGCGCGCGCGATTGCAACCCTTTGCTGCTGGCCGCCCGACAATTGCATCGGATAGGCGTGCAGCTTGTCTTCGAGATCGACCTCGCGCAGCACGTCGAGCGCGATGCGCCTGGCTTCGGCGAGCGGCAGCTTGTTGGTGATGACGGGTCCCAGCGTGATGTTGCGCTCCACCGAATGGTGTGGAAACAGGTTGAGACTCTGGAAGACGATGCCGATGTGCCGGCGCAGTTCGCGCAATTCGTCGCCGCCGGGCGGCAGCGGTTTGCCATCGAATACGATCGAACCTTCATCGATCGTCTCGAGGCCGTTTATGCAGCGCAGCAGCGTGGTCTTGCCCGAGCCCGAACGACCGATGATCGCCACCACTTCGCCCGCCTCGACGTCGAGCGAGACGTCGTTGAGGACGACGTTCGAACCAAAGCGCTTACGAATGTTGCTTAATGCCAAGAGTGGCATCGATCTTCCTTTCGAGGCGCAGCGCCACGAGCGATATCGGCCAGCACAACGCGAAGTAGAGCACCGCCACCAGCGGATACACCACCATGGGCTGGAAGGTGACGTTGACGATCAGCTGTCCGGCACGGGTCAACTCGACGAAGCCGATAATCGACGCGATCGAAGTACCTTTGATCAGCTGCACCAGAAAACCCACGGTCGGCGGGATCGCGATGCGAAAGGCCTGCGGCAGTATTACATAGCGTAGCTGCGCAGCCGGCGCGAGCGGAATTGCCGCCGCCGCCTCCCATTGCTGTCGCGGGATGGCCTGGATAGCGCCGCGCCAGATCTCGCCGAGGAAGGCCGCGGCATACATCGTGAAGGCCAACGTGACCGCCGGCCACGGGTCGATGCGAATGCCGGTGAGCACCGCGAGGCCGTAGTACGCGAGAAACAGCTGCATCAGGACGGGCGTTCCCTGCATCACGCCGATGTACGCGGCCGCGAGCCAACGCAGGATCGCGTGCGACGAGGTGCGCGCGATGGCAAGCACGAGGCCGCCGAGGCCGCCGCCAACGAACGCGATCAGCGACAGGACCACGGTCCAGCGCAGCGCGCCAAGCAGGAACAGAAACTCGGGCCAATCGAAGTCGCGGCTCATCGCGACCAGACCCGTTCGACGGGCCGCGCACGCTCAAAGACCGCCCAATAGATCGCGTGCAGCAGCAAGCGGGCGCCGACGGCCATCGACAGGTACATGCCGGTAGCCACGAAATAGAACTCGAACGCGCGGAAAGTCGTCGACTGCAATGTGTTGGTGACCGCCGTAAGTTCCTCGGCCGAAATCGCGGCAACGATCGACGATCCGAGCATCAGCAGGACGAACTGACTGGCGAGCGCCGGATACACGATGCGCAGCGCGGGAAAGACAATGATGTTCCGAAAGATCTGGAGCCGGGTGAAGCCGAGCGAATATCCCGCCTCGATCTGGCTGCGCGGCACCGCCTCGATTCCGGAGCGGACGATCTCGGTTGCATAGCCCGAAAAATTGAGGCTCATTCCGAGCAACGCCGCGGTGACCGCCTCGAGGCGAATGCCAATCGCCGGCAACGAGAAGTAGATGATGAACAGTTGCACCAGAAAGGGCGTGTTGCGGATGATCTCGACGTACGTCGCAATGGCCGCGCGACATGGCCGCGGCCCCGCGGTGCGCAGGAACGCCAGCAGTATCGCGATGACGAACCCGAGCGCAAACGCGCCGATCGAAAGACGAATGGTCAACCACGCGCCGTCCAGGAGTTGCGGCAGATGATCCCAGACGATGCCGAACTGGAAGACGTATTTCATGCAAAGCTGCCGCGGCGGCGATCTGCTTTGTTGCTCGCCTCCTCGCCCTCCTCGCGCCACTCTTCAGCAGGGTGCAGACCCCACCGCCGCGCTCTGCGCGGCGCGCGTCCCAGCTTCAAAACGCGGGCAGATCGACGAGTGCCACTTCGGTGTATTTCTTGTAGATGTTCGCCAGCACACCGTTGTTCCTGTTCAGGAACACCCAGGTTCTCAGAAACTGCAGCAGATCGAAATCACCCGGACGCACGGCCGCCGCATAGTAGGCAGTCGTGACCGTGAACTTGTTCTCGATCTCCGCCTTAGGGTTGCGGTCGCTGACCGATTTCGCGGCGAACGCGGACATGCCGGCGGCGTCGACTTGACCCGACACCATCGCTTGCATGGTCGCGGCGATGTCATCGAAGAAAACGATCTGCGCGCCCGGCGGCGCGATCTTGGGGACGGTCGCCTCCTCGAGCGTCGCGCGCGTCAGCCCGATCTTCTTGCCCGCCATGTCGGCAGCGCGCTTTGATGTTCGTCTTTCTCGCACCGGCGATAACGATCGACAGCGCGCCGTGCGGCGGCGCGAACATCACCGTCTTTGCGCGATCGAACGTGATCGAAAGCGATGAGATAGCGACGTCGGCACGACCGGCCAACAGCGCGGGAATGCGTTGCGGGCTCGTGACCTGCACGAGTTCCAGCTCGACGCCGAGGTCCCTCGCCAGCTGCCGCGCGGTCTCGATCTCCGAGCCGTCGGGCTGGTTGTTCCTATCGAGGATGCCGAACGGCGGCGACGTGACTTCGGCCGTCACGCGGATCTTCTTCTCCTTGATGATGCGATCCAGCACCCCGCCTGCTGTGAGCGGCGGCGACGCTTGCGCCAATGCTTGCGTCGACTGCGTCACGGCGGCGATCGTCGCGATACCGGCGGCGCCGCCGACGGCGGCGCCAATCAACATGTCTCTGCGTTTCATGCGTGTTCCTCCTGTGGGTCGTTCGATCTGTGCTGATGTCGAATGCATTATCCGGCCGGATACCTAGGGTACGGCGGCGCCACCCTTGCGCGCGTTGACAAACTCCTGCGTGAGGGCATTTCTCAGCACGGCAACCTCGTGTCCGATACAAATGCACCGGAATCCTCGGCGCGACCGCGATCTGCGCCGCGTCGCCGTTCGTCACGAGCCAGCCCAAAGGCTTGCCGGCCGTCGCAGCGGCCGCGAGCAGCTGCCGCTCAGCTGCAAGGTAACGCGGATCGTTGAAATCCTCGGTGCAACCGAGGCTGTCGGAAAGGTCGTAGTGGCCGAGCCAACCGAGGTCGAGCCCCGGGGTGGATAGAATCGTCGCGGCGTTCTCCACGCCGCGTGCTGATTCGATCAGGGCGATGGTGAGGATCGTATCGTTAGCGGCTTGCATTTTCGCGCGGGCCGCGCCACCGGTGTAGCGATCGTGCGCGACGCCGAAGCCCAGACCGCGCCGCCCCTGCGGCCGATAGCGGCAGGCAGCAACCAGCGACTCCGCATGTTCGCGGGTCTCGATCATCGGTGCCATGATGCCGAGCGCACCGGCATCGAGCACCGGGGCGATCAGGTGATAGGCGCACGATGTCACGCGCACCATCGGCACGATGCCGGCCCCGTGCGCATGGGCAATCTGCGCCTTGATGGTTTCGATGCCGATGCCGCTATGCTCCATGTCCAACAGCACGAACTCCGCACCCGACGCGGCCAGTACCGGCGCCAGGCCTGGCGTGAAGAATTCGAACGCCATCACGCCGAAGGCTGTGCCGCCCGCGTGCAATCGTTCGCGTATCGGATTCGCACGCAGGATGGGCGCCTCATGGCTCATGCGGCGAATCCCTTAGGCAGCGCGACTCCGAGCGGGCGTACGCTATCGGCAATCTGGCGACGGGTTACGATGTCGAGCGGAATGCCATCGCGTTCCAGCCGCGCGCGCGTCCGGCGTTCAAGGTCGCCGGGCAGCAGGACTTCTCCACCCTTCGTGATCGGCGGCGAACCCTTGACCCAGGCCGCAAAGCGCGCGACTTCCGCCTTGAACGCTTCAGCGCCGCAGAACGCTTCAGCGTCGAAGACTACCGACAGCATGTTGTTGACGAGCCGTCCTGCGGTATCGTTGCCCGGGTTGGTCGTGTGGCCGCCCGAGAGTGCGCCCGCGAAGATCTCGCAGAAAATCGACAGGCCGTAACCCTTGTGTCCACCAAAGGGCAGCAGCGCGCCCACGGGCGGCCCGTAGAACACGGCAGGATCTTGGTTGGGGCGCCCCTCGCTGTCGATCGTACATCCCGCCGGCAATGATTCACCGTGGTTCTTCGCGACCTGAATCTTGCCTTCGGCGATGGCCGACGTCGAGATGTCGAGCACCAGCGGCGCGCCATCGGGACCCGGCGCGCCGGCGGCGATCGGGTTCGCGGAAAGTCGGCGATCCTTGCCGCCATAGGGCGCCACCAGGATGCCGAAGCCGGATGTGTTGACGAAATGGACGGAGGCCAGTCCGGCCTGCGCCACTTGCTCGGCCCACGCACCGATGCGACCCAGATGTCCCGAATTGCGGATCGCGACCGCGCAGAAACCGGATTGGCGCGCCTTCGCGATCGCGAGTTCCATCGCTTCGCGGCCGATCACCTGACCATAGCCGAACTGCCCGTCGACCACGGCATTGGACGCCGTTTCGCGGATCACCACGGCGTGCTGGTTGGCAAGCACCATGCCTTTGGCGTGCCACTCGATGTACTTCGACACGCGTATGACGCCATGCGATTCATGCCCTGCGAGATTGGCGTCGACGAGATGGTCGCCGATAATCCGGGCTTCGTCCTCCGCCGATCCATTCGCGCGAAACACGGCGGCAACGAATGTCCGCAACTCGGCAACCGGTATGACGAATGCAGACGGGTCGGCGCTCATCGTCGCGGACTAAACCAGCGAAGCCTCGATGAGGCAGCCGAACTCGCGCGCGAAATCGACCGATACGCGCGCATGCACCGCCCCTTGTTTGTCGAAGAAACGCTGCGCACCGCGCACGCTGAATACACCCTCGTGCCAGATGTTCGGGTGAATGTAGAGGCCTTGGTGCCCATCGAAGCGGAAGCACACGAAGTTCTCGGGTCTGACATCGTCGCCAGGAAGCGCGAGCGGCACCAGGAACGGCGCGGCGTCGAGTGGGAAAAAAAGCTGGCCACCATCAGGATGGTAGTTGGCGTGCCACAAAATGATCCGTGCAGGGTCGCGTACATGCGTCCGGTCCGCGACCGCCGGATCGACTGCGTAGGCAAGTAGATAGTGGCCGCCGACGGCTTCGTTGCTCCCAAACAGGACATCGCCCTGCCACTGTGCAACGAAAACGCCTTCCGTGGTGCCGCCCTGGTCGCCACTGTCTTCGTCGATCGGACGTTTTCCCGACGCCGGCCAGCGCACGATCTCGACCGCACAATCCTGCGGATCGTCGATGAGCCTGCCGTAGCCCCGGAGCGTCGCTGCGGTGGCATCCACGATCGGCATGACGACATGCGGCAATCCCGCAGGCAACTCAGGCCGCAGGTAATCGAAAAGGGGCGACATTTACCGCGGGAGAATACGGTGGTGCTACTCCGGCGGGACCTCGCCGGGAACGGGCGCAGGGGCCAACGGATCCGCTGCGGGTACTGCATGCCGTTCCTGCTTGCGCAGACGCTTCTCCTCCTGCTTTTTCTTCTTCTCGAGTTCTTTTTGCCGCTTCTGAAACTGGAAGTTCGGTTTTGCCAACGCATCACCTTTCTTGGGCTGAGAACTTCACCACGTACCGCCGCGTCTGCATCGGTCTGAACATGGACTGGCGACAACTGCGGTACGGCCGATTCACACCGGGTGCGAGGCGCATTGTAGGGTTATTGCGGTCGCCCCCGCCAGCGATTTTCAGTTGGTGGAGTTCTCTTTCTCCAGCACGCCCAAGCGTGGTGTCGTATCGCCTTGCACCGGGGTCGCGCTATCTGCCCGCGGCGACCAGATGTCTTCGAGCACCGCGAGCAATGCGCGAACAACTGGATCCTGCTCTCGCGATTGCAGGTAGATGAACCAGAGTGTCGTGGCCACACGTGCATCGCGCCAGATGCAGATTTCACCCGCCGCGGCCATGCGCAACGCCGCCTCCTCGCGGATCAGCGCAACTCCGAGACCGGAAACAACAAGCGAACTGACGACCGCTTCATGGTCCGCGCCGACCAACTTTGCAGGTTTTGCACCGTGGGTGCGGAACAGGGTTTGTGCGAGTTGATGGTGAGTACTAACTTCCGGTGGCAGGATCCACGGTTCGGCGGCAATTTCGGCCCACCCCGCGTTTTCGATGCGATCGTGCCAGGCAACCGGCGCGGCGACTCGATAGCCGATCTCGCGCAACGCCATGCCGGCCACTTGCGACCCGTGCAGGTCTCCGTAGTAGAAGCTACCGTCCAAGGCACCCTGGCGGACGTGCTCGAGCGCCAGGCCGGTGATTTCGTGCTTGAACTCGATTTCCAGCAGGGGATAGCGCTCGACGGCAGCCGTCATGAAATCGCCGAGGCGAATGAACTCGGGGTCGGACAGCGAACCCAGGGTGACCTTGCCCCCGATCTCACCTTTGAGCGAGCGCGCCTCCGCGTGCAGCACTTGCGCGGCAGCGAGCACTTTCTCCGCCTCGGTAAGCAGCCGCCGCCCTGCGGGCGTGAGCGTCATCCCGGCGGGCGTCCGCTCGAACAAGGGCAGGTCGAGCTCATCCTCCAGAGCCTTGATTTGCGCCGACAGCGCTGGCTGGCTGATGTGCAGCTTTTCCGCGGCCCGGGTCAGATGCCCGGCTTCCGCGACCGCCGCGAAACTCTTCAGACGATTGAACTCCATCGCCCTCGATCGTTCATGTACATAGCTAGGACTATAGCATATTTTGTGCGTTGCAGCAACGACTTGGCTTCCATCAGGACCCGCTATGAGCCCCATTGGTACTGGCGATTGGACTTTTGGCCTTGTCGCCATCATGTTGTTATTGTGCGATGCACCAAGATCGCTACAGCTGTGAAAGGAGCTCCGAAATGAAACGGGAATATGTCGTGCCGGACCTTCTTGCCGCGATGACGGCCGAGGCCCTGTTTTCCGAGCGTTCGCCAAAAGACCCCATGGAGTCGCCGCGTCGCAAGCTTAATGCAAGGTTTCTGCGCTGGTTCAGGAGTGCGCCTAAGCAAGCGACTGACCGCGGATGCTTCGGACTCGCCGATGGTGCCCATGGCCGGTCCACGCCGAATGTCGAACCGTCAATCCGTTGAAGGACGCGTCATGAACTTGCTCACGAAATTCCTCGACTGGCTAAGCGCGAGTGTGGTCAACGCCGAACGCAAACGCCGTGAAGGCTACCTGGCCGAGTCGGCCAATACATACGAACTCGAGCATCGGATGCGCATGCTCGATCGCCGGGACACGCCGACGATGCGCGGCCTGTAGCCTAACGACTGACTTCGAGACTCAATGGCTGACCTTGCCCACCTTCGCGCCTGATTTGCCGACCAGGAAGTCGAGGTCGACGCCTTCGTCGGCCTGCGTGACCGTTTCACAGTAAAGTTTGACCCAGCCGCGGTCGGCATGCGGCGGGAGCGGCTTCCACAACTTGCGGCGGCGTTCGAGTTCGGCGTCGGAGATGTGCAGGTGTAGCCTGCGTTTGGCGACGTCGAGTTCGATCAGATCGCCGTTCTCCACGAGCGCAAGCGGTCCGCCCGCCGCGGCCTCGGGTGCGGTATGCAGCACGACGGTGCCATAGGCGGTGCCCGACATGCGTGCGTCCGAGATGCGAATCATGTCGGTGACGCCCTGCTTCAACAGCTTTGCCGGCAGCGCGAAGTTGCCGACTTCCGGAAATCCGGGGTAACCCTTCGGTCCGCAATTCTTGAGCACGAGAATACTGCTCGCATCGACTTTCAGCTTGGGATCGTCGATGCGCGAATGCAGGTCCTCGATGTTCTCGAACACGACCGCGCGCCCCTTGTGCCGCAACAACTTAGGCGTGGCCGCAGACGGCTTGATCACCGCGCCCTTCGGTGCGAGATTGCCGCGCAGCACGGCGATGCCGCCGTGCGGCTTGAACGGCTTCATGATAGGTGTGATCACCGCTTCGTTGTAGTTGACGGCATCCTTGGCGTTATCCCAGAGCGTCCTGCCGTTGACGGTGAGCGCCTTCTTGTGCAGATGCTTGCCGATTTCGCGGATCACGACCGGCAATCCGCCCGCGTAGTAGAAATCCTCCATCAAATACTTGCCCGAGGGCATCAGGTCGACGAGGCAGGGCATGTCGCGACCGAGCCGGTCCCAATCGTCGAGCGACAGCTTGACACCAATTCGCCCGGCGATCGCGAGCAGGTGCACCACGGCATTCGTCGAGCCGCCGATGGCGCCGTTGACCATGATGGCGTTCTCGAATGCGTCCCGGGTCAGGATTTTCGACATCCTCAGGTCCTCGTGGACCATCTCCACGATGCGCCGCCCGACCATGCGCGCAAGAACCTTGCGGCGCGAATCCACTGCGGGAATCGCCGCGTTGGTCGGCAAGCCGATGCCAAGCGCCTCGACCATCGACGCCATGGTCGACGCGGTGCCCATGGTCATGCAATGGCCGGCCGAACGCGACATGCACGACTCCGCCTCGATCATGTCGGCTTCGTTCATTTCGCCGCGCTTCATCATTTCGGTGAACTTCCATACGTGCGTGCCCGAGCCGATGTCCTCGCCACGGAATTTGCCGTTGAGCATCGGGCCGCCGGAAAGACCGATCGTCGGCAGGTCGCACGGACGCGGCACCCATCAGCAGCGCGGGCGTGGTCTTGTCGCAACCCATCATGAGCACGACGCCATCGAACGGATTGGCGCGAATCGATTCCTCGACGTCCATCGCCACTTGATTGCGAAACAGCATCGTCGTCGGACGCATCATTGTTTCGCCCAGGCTCATCACCGGGAATTCGAGCGGAAAGCCACCGGCCTCGAGCACGCCCGCCTTGACGTGCTCCGCCAGCTCGCGAAAGTGACCATTGCACGGGGTTACTTCGGACCACGTGTTGCAGATTCCGATGACCGGGCGCCCATCGAACAGATCGTGCGGATAGCCCTGGTTCTTCATCCATGAGCGATGCACCAGGGCATCGCGGTCGTGACGACCGAACCAGATCGTCGAGCGGAGCTTGCGCTTGTTTTCCTTGGATGATTTCTTTTTCATGTCGTGAGCCGCGCTCCGGATTTCTGATCGAAGATGTGAACCATGGTCGGATCGACGGCGAGCCCGATTTTATCGCCCGGACTCACGCTGGGTCGTCCGTGCGAGACAAGCACGATCGACGCATCGCCCGCCTGGAGCAGCAGTTCAGTTTCCGCGCCCGTGGGTTCGACCACCGTCACCTCGGCCGCAACGGTGCCAGCAGCGCCGCTTCCGGCGAGCGACAGGTGTTCGGGACGAATACCGTACGCAACCGCTTGGCCGTCGACGCCTGCGCTGTGTCCAAGGGGCCAGCGCACGCCGCCCGCCGCTTCGACATATGCGCTGCCATTCGTGCGGCGAAGCGTCCCATTGACGACGTTCATCGCGGGTGACCCGATGAATTGCGCCACGAACAGATTGTCCGGTCGATCGTAGAGCGCCAGCGGCGTGCCGATCTGCTCGATGCGGCCGTCGTGCATCACGACGATGCGGTCAGCCATGGTCATCGCTTCGACCTGATCGTGCGTGACGTATACCGTCGTCGTCTTCAGCCGCTGATGCAGGGATTTTATTTCGGCGCGCATCGCCACACGCAATTTGGCATCGAGGTTCGACAGCGGTTCGTCGAACAGGAACACCTTGGGGTCGCGCACGATCGCCCGGCCCATCGCGACGCGCTGCCGCTGGCCGCCGGACAACTCGCGCGGGAAGCGCGCCAGGTACGGTTCGAGGTTCAGAATTTTCGCCGCACGAGAAACACGATCCTGGATCACCGATGCTTCGGCCTTGCGCAGCTTCAGGCTGAACGCCATGTTGTCGGCCACCGTCATGTGCGGATAGAGCGCGTAGCTCTGGAACACCATGGCGATGTCGCGGTCCTTGGATTCGACGTCGTTGACGACCTTGCTGTCGATGGCAATGGTGCCAGCGGAGATTTCCTCCAGCCCCGCGAGCATGCGCAGCAGCGTCGACTTGCCGCATCCCGACGGCCCGACCAGCACCATGAACTCGCCGTCCTTGATGTCGAAGCCGATGCCGTGAATGACCTTGGTGCTGCCAAAGCTCTTTTCGATGTCTTTGAACGATACCGATGCCATTTTCTACGCTCGAAGGTCGGTAATCAGGGACGGTCCGGACGCAATCAGCTCTTCACCGCGCCCGCGGTGAGGCCGCCCACCATGTAGCGCTTAAAGGTGTAGTAGATCGCCGCGGGCGGCAACGCGTAGATCAGTCCCACGGTCATCAGCAGTTCCCACGGCGAATCGTCGGCCGCCAGGAAATTGCCGAGTGCCACGCCAAGCGTAATCTGCCTGTCGTTTGAAAGCAGCAGGAACGCGTACAGATACTCGTTCCACGCCAGCAGCAGCGAATAAGTGCCGATGGCGACCAGCGACGGCATCATCAGTGGCAGGTACACCAGACGGAACAACTGCAGCGGCGAAGCGCCGTCCATCTTCGCGGCCTCATCGAGCTCGTAAGGCAGCTTGTCCGACGCCTGCTTGAGTACCCAGATCGAGTACGGCGACGCGATCGTCACCATGGCCAATATCAATGCCCACTGATTGTTGAGCAGTCCATAGTTGCCCATCGTCTTGTACATCGGCACCGCCAGAAACGCCGCCGGGATGAAGTACGTGAACAGCGCCAGATTCATGATCGTACGTCCGCCCTTGACCTTGAGCCGACTGATCGCGAATGCGGCAAAGGTGGCGACGAGCAGCGTCAGCAGGCCGACGCTGACTGCGATCAGCAGGGAATTCCAGAGTTGCAACCAGAAATGACTCAGGTAATAGTGCTTCTGGCCGAATACAACTTCGAAATTGTGCAGCGTCGGATGGTCGGGCCACAGTTTGCCCCCGAACGCGGATTCCTTCGGTGAAATCGAGAACAGGAACATGTGGTAGACGGGCAGGAGCGTCCAGATCAGCACCGGAATGCCGATCAACAGCAGCTTCGCCTCGGCGGTGACGTCGCGCCACTTCATCGGGTGGCGCTCCTCGAGGCGAGCGCTTTGCGCCGGGCCGTCCCGAGCGAGGCGCCCGCCCTCTGGGGGGAGGCGCGCGCAGCGCGCTTCGGGGGGATCATTTGGACAGCCGTTTCATCATGAAATACACCAGCGGCAACACCAGCGGCATGGCGCAGACGATCGACGCCATCGATAGATCGACCTGATCGAGGCGCAGATACCGGATGCCGAGCGTAGCCAGAACGTGCGTCAGGTCCGCGGGACCTCCGCCCGTCAGAAGATACACGCTGTTGAAGTCGCCCAACGTCCAGATCATCGACAGAATCGTGCACGTCAGGTAGAGCGTGCGCATCGAGGGCCAGGTGATGAACTTGAATTTCTGCCACTTCGTTGCGCCGTCGACTGCCGCCGCCTCGTACATCTCATTCGGAATCGCCAACCGCCCGGCGATCAGGATCAGCGTCCAGAACGGCAACGATTTCCAGATGTGGACCAGGATTGCCATGCAGAGCGCAATCGTCGGGTCGTTGAGCCAGTTCGGACCATCGGCGCCGGTCAGCTTGAAGATCAAGTGGTTGATGATCCCCCACTCGGGATTGAGCATGAATCGGATCGACAGGATCGTTGGAATCGATGGTACCGCCCAAGGCAGAATGAAAACCAGCGACAGCCACTTGATCCACGTACGCGTCTGCACAAAAAAGCCCGAGAGGAACAGCGCGACGACCATTTTGATGTTGATACCGACGACGAGAAACACCAGCGTGTTGACCACCGCCCGCGCGAATATCGGGTCGTCGACCAGCTTGACGTAGCTTTCGGGATGGCGCGCCAGCCAAAGTCCGTAGCCAACCGGATACAGAACAAACACCAGGAACACCAGCACGTACGGGGCAATGAGAATCATCCCCCAGCTCTGCCAGGGGGATATGCGCTTCTTCACTGGGCGCACCGGAAGCGCGGGGTCGGTGCCGGGTATTGCGAGCGTAGCCATCACCGATTCGCCTATCTGCGACGGGTGAGCGACGGAACAAGCCCCGGATTCGACCCGGGGGCGACCGTGAGAATGGCATTCACCGTCCCTCTCCCCGCATGATTACGGAATTCTCTCTTAGCCGGCGACCGTCTTGATGCGCAAGATCATCTCGTCGACGGCCTTGTCGACCGGAACCTTTTCATTCACGACCCGATTCATTGCCTTGGCCCAGATGTTTTCGTTGTTGAGGATCGTGAACTTGTAGTTCTTGGTGAATTCGAACGTCACCGTTCCAGCATGGAACTGGTTGTACACCGACAGGCGATGCCGGTCCGCCTTCCAGAATGGACTCTCCGCCGCCTTCTTGGTCACCGGATACCAGCGACCGAGCGAACCTTCGACATACGGCGTCAGATTCTCGTCCTGCAGCAGGAACGCCACGAATTCTTTCGCGCGCTTCTTGTTCTTCGCCGCCTCGAAGATCACCCCGGTCTTGACCGCCGCCCGGTAGACCATCTTCTCGCCGTCGGGTTTGATCGGAAAGCCCGCGGTGCGGATCAGCTCATAGTAGTTCTTCTTCGCCTGCGCGCGCTGTTCGGCGGTCAGCGTTTCGTTGTTGGCGTCGTCGAGCCATTTCGCGGCGATGGAGATGGTCGCGTTGTGCGTCATCACCGTCGTCTTGTTGTGGAACGCGACGTTATTGTCCGGATCCTTCCACGACGTCGACGACGGCGGCGTGCAGCCCTTCGTGTACACGGTCGTATAGTCGGTCAGCGCGTTGATCAAGCCTTGCTTTACCTTGGGATCGTCGACGAGAAGCTTGCCGTTGTCATCGACCAGCTTGACGTTGTACGCGTCCATGAAGGTCAGGAACGAGTAGAACGAATCGCTCGAATCGACACCCATCGGCTGGCCAATTCCGTAAAGACGCTGACCGGTTTTCGCGCGCGAGCCGGGTTGGACCTTGTCGCACCAGAACGACCAGTATTCCTTCCACGTCGCCGGGATGTCGGACTCTTTGAAGCCCGCGTCGCTGAGCATGTCGATCCAATACTCGATATGCATCGTCTGCTGCTTGAGCGGGAACGCGTAATACGCGCGCTTTTTGGTCTTGTCGTTGTACAGGTAGACGGTCTCGAGCGTATTCGGCAGGAACTGCGCCTTGAGCGGGGTCAGGATGTCGGTCAAGTCGTCGAGCTTGCCGTCGAATGCCCATTTGCCGGTCACCTGAAAATCATACACATCAGCGTACGCGACGTCGGGCGGCGTGCCGGCATCGAGCGCGGCCACCGTCTTTGGAATCATGTCCTGGACCGGATACTGCGACAGTTCGACCTTCACCTTGGTCTTGTCTTCGAACTTCTTGATCGCAGCGAACAGCGCGTCGTCCTCGGATTTGTAGAACCCCTTGACCCACCAAACTGTGAGCACTTCCTGCGCAAGCAACTGACCAGCGAACGCCAGCGCACAACCGGCAACGATGCCGGCAAACACCTTTTTCATGTAACTCCTCCTGTGGGAGATGGACGATCGGTTCTGACTTCGTAGCTCTGCGGCTATTTGAGTCTGCGTGAATCTGCGCGGCTCTGCGGCTAACGCTCGCTGGCAGCGTACGGGCAAGGCCCGGGACTGTCAATCGCGCGTGCGCTACATCACGGCTCCGAGATACCACGGCACGAATTCGTTCTGACCGTAACCATGGCGCTCGCTCTTGCTCTTCGCGCCCGACGCCGTATCGAGGATCAACTGGAAAAAGCGCTCGCCCATTTGCTCGACGCTCGCGGCGCCATCGACGATCTCGCCGCAATTGATGTCGATGTCTTCTTCCTGGCGATTCCACAACGCGGTGTTGGTCGACAATTTCAGCGAAGGCGACGGCGCACAGCCGTAGGCCGACCCGCGACCCGTTGTGAAGCAGATCATGTTGGCGCCACCCGCCACCTGGCCCGTCGCGGACACCGGATCGTAGCCCGGAGTGTCCATGTACACGAAGCCTTTCGCGGTGACCGGCTCGGCGTATTCGTAAACGGCAACGAGATTGGTGGTGCCGCCCTTGGCGACGGCGCCGAGCGATTTTTCGAGAATGGTCGTCAGGCCGCCCGCCTTGTTGCCGGGCGACGGATTGTTGTTCATTTCGCCTTTGTTGCGCGTCGTGTATTCCTCCCACCATTTGATGCGCGACACCAGCTTCTCGCCGACTTCGCGCGACACCGCGCGCCGCGTCAGCAGATGTTCGGCGCCGTAGATCTCGGGCGTCTCGGAGAGTATCGCCGTGCCACCATGACGCACGAGCAAGTCGACTGCCGCGCCCAGCGCCGGATTGGCGGTAATGCCCGAGTAGCCGTCCGAACCTCCGCACTGCAAGCCCAGAACAAGATGGCTCGCCGGCACCGCTTCGCGCTCGACCTGATTCGCGTGCGGCAACATTTGTTGCACCATCGCGATACCTGCCGCGATCGACTTGGCCGTGCCGCCGGTATCCTGGATGCTGAAGGTGCGTAGCAATGCGCTTTCTTCGAGATGCTCCGCGCCGAGCAGTGCGTTGATCTGGTTGGCCTCGCAGCCAAGCCCCACGATCAGCACGCCGGCAAAGTTGGGGTGTCGCGCGTAGCCGCCGAGCGTTCGCCGAAGTACCTGCATGCTCTCGCCCTGGACGTCCATGCCGCATCCGCTGCCGTGCGTCAACGCGACCACGCCGTCCACATTGGGGAAGCGCGCGAGCGCATCGCCCTTGAACGCATCGGCGATTCCATGCGCCACGGTTGCCGAGCAGTTCACCGTCGACAGGATCCCGACGTAGTTGCGCGTTGCGACGCGGCCCTTATTGGGGCCTTCGGCACGCACGATGCCCTGGAAAGTCGCGGGCTGGTCGACGTAGCTGGTTGGCCTGGCGTCAGCGCCGAACGCGTAGTCGCGGGTGAATTCGCCCATCGCCAGATTGTGCAGGTGAACATGTTCGCCCGGCGCGATCGCCCGCTTGGCAAAGCCGATGATCTGGTTGTAGCGCTTCACCGGCTCACCTACCGCGATTGCCCGCGTCGCGACCTTGTGGCCTGGCGGGATGAGACCCGATATCGCCACTTTCTCGTCGATGAGCGTAGTTCCCGATACCAGCTGCTGCCGGGCAATGACGACGTCGTCATTGGCGTGAAGCCGAATCGTCAAGGATGTCTTGGTCAACATGGAGTTCTCCCCGCGCCGCAACGCGACGCTAAGTGCTTGCACAGCTTGTGAGACCCGTTATCGGTCGCTTTGTTCACGCCGCAATCAATTGCACTTTGGTGCTTCGCGTCTTGTCTTTCGCAAGCTCGAACGCCTTGACGGCGTCCT
Source organism: uncultured beta proteobacterium (assembly GCA_963732105.1). Taxonomy (GTDB): domain Bacteria; phylum Pseudomonadota; class Gammaproteobacteria; order Burkholderiales; family Casimicrobiaceae; genus PALSA-1003. Next base: position 67,301 of record CAVSYL010000009.1, on the reverse strand, counting down.
CGAGTTGAAACTGGCCGGACAGTAGCGGCTTGACGTCGACGCGGCCCGAGGCGATGTAGTCGACGGCCCAATCGAATTCGATGCCCCAGCGGAACGCGCCCTTGAGGTCGAGTTCCTTGCTCATGATTTCATTGACGACGAACGGTAGCGGTTCGTGCGGCAATGTACCGATCTGCACGATCGTACCGCCGCGCTTGGTCGCGGCGACACATGCCTTGAGGGCTGCGAAACTGCCCGATGCCTCGAACGCGACGTCGAATTGCGGAGAGGCCAATGCATCGGCTTCCTGGTCGCCGCGAATAGTGCGCGCCGCACCGACCGCGCGCGCCGTCGCCAGCGGTCGGTCCAGAACGTCGGATACCGTGACCGATACTGCTCCAGCCAGTCGCGCAGCGATGACGGTCAGGCAGCCGATCGTGCCACCGCCGGTGACCAGAACGTTCTTGCCGAGCAGATCGCCGGCGCGGTTGACAGCATGGAGGCCCACCGCGAGCGGCTCAGCAAAAGCAATTTCGCCCAAACTCACATTGCCCGTCACGGGGTAGCACTGACGCTCCGCCATCACGAAATATTCGCAGAACATGCCCTGCACGTGTGGGTAGAGACTCGCGCTACCCAGGAAGCGCATGTTGCGGCACAAGTGCTCGCGCCCTTCGCGGCAATAGTCGCAGTGCCCACACGCGTGCGACGGACTCACCGCGATATGGTCGCCAACCTTGACGCGGGTCACGCCGGCGCCGATCCGGGCCACCACGCCCGAGGCTTCATGGCCTGGAATCAATGGCTCCCTCACGACGAAGCTGCCGTTACGACCCTCGAAATAGTAATGCAGGTCGGACCCGCAAATGCCGCCGGCGCCGAGGCGAATCAGCACCTGGCCCGGCGCAACCGCGGGTTCGTCGGCGGTCTCGATGCGCAGGTCTTCCTTGGCGTGGATGCGGCATGTCATCATGGTCTGTTCCTTCTATTGGATCGCGTCCCAGCCGGTGCTGAAGCGCTTGTGCGCCTGGTTCAGATGGCGCTGCATCGCCGCGCGCGCGCCGGACTGGTCATGCGCCGCGATAGCCTTGAGCACGGCACGGTGTTCGGCGAGCGCGGCTTCCCACAATTCCGGTGCGTCGTAATGATGCTCGAGTTGTTTGTACAGCGGGCCTGCGCGCTCCTCCCATAACATCCGGACCACCTGCACCAGTGCGCCATTGCCGGTTGCCTCGGCAACGCGAAGATGAAAAATCCGATCGCCCGTGAGCGGCTGCTTCCCGGCCCGGTGCTCTTCCTGCATCGCCTCGAATGCTTCCTCGATCGCCACAATATGCGCTTTCTTCGCGAACTTTGCCGCCAGTGCGGCGCACTCGCCCTCGATGACCCAGCGGGCTCGCAGCAGCTCGAATGGCCCCGCGGCGGCTTCGACTTCACCGGCGCCAGCGCGGCTGCCGTTGAGCACGTAGATTCCCGACCCGATTCGAACATCGACGAGTCCTTCGACTTCGAGCGCGATCAGCGCCTCACGGACCGACGGACGCGACACGCCGAGCTGTCGCGCAAGGTCACGCTCCGGCGGCAAGCGCGACCCGGCCGGGAATTCGCCCGAGCGAACCAGCGTGCGAATTTGATCGGCGATCTGTCGGTAGAGCCGTCGTGGCTCGATGCTCTGGATCGGCATGGGACCCTTTGGCGCAACAGCCGGCGAGACCTCAGCGTCATCGACTGTTGCGGGAAACACGTTAGCTAATCAAAATACCGACAAGTGGTCAAGTGGTTTTACCAATTTCGCGGCATCGCGGCAACTCTTGCTACACTACGCGGCTCGAAAGCTGGGAGAGAAGGCTTGGGTGAACGCCTCGCAGGCAAGACCGCGCTGATTACGGCGGCAGGTCAAGGCATCGGCCGCGCGACTGCGCTGGCCATGGCGCGCGAAGGCGCCCAGGTCATCGCGACCGACGTCAATCCCAAGCTGCTGGAGAGCCTGGCTGGCGCGGCCGGTGTCTCCACACGCGTACTGGACGTGCTCGACGATGCGGCGGTCAAGATGACGATCGACGATTTGCCTCCGTTGTCGATCCTGTTCAATTGCGCCGGTTTCGTGCACAACGGCACGATTCTCGAATGCGATGCCAAGGACTGGGATTTCAGCTTCAACCTCAACGTTCGCGCCATGTACGTGACGATCAGATGCGCGCTGCCGGGGATGTTGCGCAATGGCGGCGCAAGCATCGTCAACATGGCCTCGGTGGCAGGATCGATCAAGGGCATCCCGAATCGCTTCGCGTACGGCGCGAGCAAAGCCGCGGTTATCGGGTTGACCAAGGCCGTTGCGGCCGATTTCGTGACCAAGGGCATTCGCTGCAATGCGATAGCGCCGGGGACCGTCGACACGCCGTCCCTCGACGCGCGCATCAAAGCATATGCGGACCCGGTCGAAGCGCGCAAGGCATTTATCGCCAGGCAACCGATGGGGCGTCTTGCGAAGCCGGAGGAGATCGCGCCGGTCGTCGTCTTTCTTGCGTCCGATGAGTCCGCATTCGCGACCGGCAACGTCTATTCAGTCGACGGCGGCATGACCATCTGAAGCCGGTGGAAAACTTCGGAGAACTACCGCTGAGTGCGTTGCTGCTCGCTTCCGATGCTCATGTACGTTCCGTGTACACTCCGCTCGGAAACTCCGCGGCGCCTTCTCAGCAGCCGTTTTCCTCGTTTTCTTCCCGGCGTCGCGGGATAACGTTCACTCGATAGGAGATTCACATGAAACTCGTACGCTATGGACCTGCCGGCAAGGAAAAGCCCGGCTTGATCGACGCCGACGGCAAACTGCGCGACCTGTCGCGCAAGGTCAAGGACATCAACGCGGTGACGCTCGCGCCGGCCGAGCTCGCCAAGTTGCGCAAGCTCGATACCAAGAAACTGCCGCTGGTCAAAGGCAAGCCGCGATTCGGCCCGTGCGTGGCGACGCCGTCGAAGTTCGTCGCGATCGGCCTGAACTACGTCGATCATGCCAAGGAGTCCGGCAATCCGATTCCCGAAAACCCGGTCGTCTTCTACAAGGCGCAAACGTGCATCGTCGGACCCAACGACAACATCATGCTGCCGCCCGAGTCGACGCACACCGACTGGGAAATCGAACTCGGCTTCGTCATCGGGCGCACGGCGCGGTACGTTCCGCTCAAGGACGCGCTCAAATATGTCGCCGGCTACTGCCTCATCAACGACGTGTCCGAGCGCGAATACCAGATGAAGCGCAGCGCCTCGCAATGGAGCAAAGGCAAGGGCTGCGATACGTTCGGACCCATCGGCCCGTGGCTGGTCACGACCGACGAGATCAAGGATCCGCAGAACCTGGAAATGTGGCTGGACGTGAACGGCGAGCGCCGCCAGACCGGCAACACCAAGACGATGATTTTCGGCGTGGCCCAGCTGGTCGCCGATGTATCGAAATACATGACGCTGCTGCCGGGTGACGTGATTACCACCGGTACGCCACCGGGTGTGGGCATGGGCATGAAGCCCGAGCCGCAATATCTGAAGGCCGGCGATGTCGTCACGCTCGGCATGAAAGGCCTCGGCGAGCAGAAGCAGAAGGTCGTCGCGTTCAAGAAGGGCCGCTAGAACGGTGTGGCGCGCATTGTTCAGTCGCTGCCGTCAGGGCAGCCGACCGACGCTTGCCGCCATCGTGTTGCTCTGCGGGTACGTACTGACGGTCGCCGCGAGCGATCCACGATGAGGGCATCGATACCGCTTGGCCGCAATACCGCCACGCGCGCGCTGTCGCGCGACGATTTTCTGTATCCGGTGCTCGACCCTTCTCGCAGCGGCCGCCTCAAGCTCGATGCGCTGCACACGATGTATTGGGAAGAATCCGGCAATCCTCGCGGCGTGCCGGTGGTGTTCATTCACGGTGGTCCCGGCGGCGGTAGCTCACCCGATCACCGCCGCTATTACGACCCGCGCTTCTATCGCATCATCGTCTACGATCAGCGCGGCGCCGGCCAATCAACGCCGCTGGGCGAGATCCGCGAAAATACGACGCCGCACCTGATCGCGGATCTCGAGCACCTCCGCGCGCATCTCGCCGTCGATCAGTGGCTCGTTTTCGGCGGGTCATGGGGGTCGACGCTGGCGCTTGCCTATGCAGAAGCGCACCCGAAGAGCGTGCTCGGTCTGGTATTGCGCGGCATCTTTCTCTGCCGGCCGCAGGAGATCCGCTGGTTTCTCTACGACATGCGCTTTGTGTTCCCGGAACCATGGCACGCGTTCGCGGGGTTCCTCCCCGAAATGGAACGCAGGGATCTGCTTGGCAGCTACCACCGACGCCTGATCGACCCCGACCCGACCGTGCACCTGCCGGCGGCGCACGCGTGGAGCCGCTATGAGGGCTCGTGCTCGACGCTGCTACCCGACCCAGAGCTGGTCGCGCATTTCGACGACGATGCCGTCGCGCTCGCAATCGCGAGGATCGAAGCGCATTATTTCGTCAATCATATTTTTCTGCCCGACAACGCGCTGCTCGACAACCTCCAACGCATCAGGCACCTGCCCTGCACGATCGTGCAGGGTCGCTATGACGCCGTCTGCCCGATCGTTTCGGCCGACGATCTGCATCGTGCATGGCCGGAGGCCGAATACGTCATCGTGCCGGATGCCGGACATTCTGCGCGGGAACCCGGCCTCGCCCGTGCGCTCGTCGCGGCGACGAATCGCTTTCGCGCCCGGCTGGCGGTCTGACAGACGCGACAAAAAACATCACGCCATCCCGCCGCCTGACGGGATCAACACACCCAATTCCCGCCGCCCCTGCCGCCTACGGCCGCACCCGCAACGCCGTGACCTGGAACGACAGGTCGATGTCATCGCCGATGAGCCCCATCGCATAGGTCAGCCCGAATTCCGAACGCCTGATCGTCGACACCGCCGCTGCACCGCAGGCTTCGCGCTCGCCATCGGGATCGCTGCCACATTGCATCCGTTCGATCTTGAGAATCACCGGACGCGTTACGTTGCGCAAGGTGAGCAACCCGGTGATACCAATCAGCCGATCCTGGTTGAATACGAGTTGCGTCGAGTGGAACCGGATGACCGGAAAGTGCGCGACGTCGAACATGTCCTCGCCACGCAGCCACGCGTCGCGGACGCCCCATCCCGTGTCGACCGTCGTCGCGTCGACGACGAAATCGATGGTGCCGACGTGATTTTCCGCATCGACGACGATCATGCCTTCCATATGGCCAAAGTGGCCGCGCTGCTTGAATATCCCGAGGTGACTGACCTCGAATTCGGTTGAGGACAGTTGCGGATCGACGCGATAGGTGTCGGGAGCCGCACTCGCCACCACACAGTGCGCGAGCGCGAACAGCGTCGCGGCGATCGTCGCGTACTTCGGTTTGTCGCTATTCGCGATACGCTTCAATGGGAAGCGTGATCCTGACCTCATCGGCGGCCGCCTTCGGAAGCGCAGCCTTCAGGCCCCACTCCGACCGCCTTATAGTCGTCGTGGCTTCGGCTCCGCACATCGGCTTCTTGTTCATCGGGTGTTCGCCGCACGCGAAGCTCGCAACCTTGAGCGAAACCGGCTTGGCGAGGCCGAGCATCGTCAAATCGCCATTGATCGCGACGACCTTGTCGCCGTCGAAGACGAGATCCGACGATTTGAAGGTCATGGTCGGATACTTGGCAACATTGAACCAGTCCTCGCCCTTGAGATGTTCGTCGAGCCGATCGCTGAAGCTGCGGACCGAAGCGGTATCGATGGTGACGTCCACCGAACCCTTGCGCGCGGCGCGGTCAATCATCACCTTCCCGCTGAGCTTGGTGAACGAACCGCGCTGTATCGAAAAGCCCATGTGCTGGACTTCCCAAGCCGGCTGCGAGTGCACCGGCTCGATCACATAGGTTTCTTCCGCGGCCATCGCCGCGAGGGGAACGACGAGTGCCAACGCCAATACGGCGGAAATGAACGATCGGGTCATGCGGATTCCCCTGGTAAATGCAACGACGTTTGTCGGCGTCGCGAATGTGCGCCGCCGCAACGCCAACACGATTCGCGGCGAAACTATTCCGTGGCCAGCGTCATTTTACCGGGGGGAGGACCATCCGGATTCGCACTGTCACGTCATTGGCGACGGTTTCGGTGTCGGCCCATTCGGCCTCGCCGATCTTGTAGTCGAGACGCTTGATCGCGAAGCTGCCTTCGGCGACGCTGTTGCCTGCCGCATCTTTTTTCAGGACGATCGGGACGACCGCGTCATGGCTGATGCCCTTGATCGTGAGCGCACCGGCCACTTCATATTTGTCGCCGCCGAGATCCTTGATGTTCGTCGAGACGAACTTCGCGACCGGGAACTTGGCCGTATCGAACCATTTCGGCCGCTTGATCTCGGTTTCGGATTCGTCGCTGGCAAGGTCGATACTGCCCAACTCGATGTCGAATTCGGCCTTGGACTTGGCCAGCTCCTTGGGCAGGAACACGATGTTGGCCTTCCAGCGCCGGAAACGCCCCTCGACGTTCACGCCCATTTGCTTGGACATGAAGCGGATCTCGCTCTTGTCGATGAGCACACCCTGTGCCGCGGCCTGGGTCGCGGCAAGCAGCATCATGCCCAGCGACGGAATGAAAGAACGTAACAACGCCATGGTCAACCTCTCTTCCCTGTAAGGGGCAGCATCCGGGCAAGGACCGCGTCGCGGTCGACGAAGTGGTGCTTCAATGCCGCTGCCGCATGCACACAGACCAGCGCCAGGAGGGTGAAGTTCAATGTCACGTGGACGGCCTTAAGCACATTGCCGAGCTCCCGGTCCCTAGCCACCAGATCCGGCAACGGAATCAGCCCCAGATAGACGACCTGTACCCCGGTCGCCGAACTGTACAGCCACCCCGAAATTGGGATCACGAGCATAAAAACATACAGCAGCGCATGCGACACCATCGAAGCCCGCTGCTGCCATGCAGGCATGGGTGGAAGGGGCGGGGCCGGATGACCCAGCCGCCAGGTCAGGCGCGCGCACGTGAGGAGGAATACCGTGATTCCGATCCATTTATGCCAGGCATACCATTGCAATTTCTGCCGCGAAAGCGGCAGATCGACCATCGACAATCCTAACGTGAATCCGCAAACGATGAGCGCCGCCGTCAACCAATGCAGCGTGATCGCCGTTCTGCCATAACGCTCCGTCGCACCGTCCGCCATCGTTAGGAATTCGTTGTTCACCGAGTCCTTTTAGTGGGGCTCGCTATGCCTTGTCAAGCCGCACGACAACGTCCCTTCGCGCGAGGCTGTCTGCGTGCGGCCGCTATAATCGGCCGATGCAAACCGTAACGGTTATCGACGCCAACGCCGACTGGCTCGCGCGCAGCCGCGCGGCCGTATGGCACCCATGTACGCAAATGAAGCAGCACGAACGCCTGCCTCTGGTGCCGATCGCACGTGCTTGCGGCTCATGGCTGTTCGACTTCGACGGCAAACGCTACCTCGACGCGGTGAGCTCGTGGTGGGTCAACCTGTTCGGCCACGCACACCCGAAGATCAATGCAGCGATCACCGCACAACTGGCTGAGCTCGAACACGTCATGCTCGCCGGTTTCACACATCGACCGGTGGTCGAATTGTCCGAACGTTTGTCGGCGTTGGCGCCGGGTCGGCTGGGTCATTGCTTCTACGGATCCGACGGCGCGTCGGCCGTGGAAATCGCGTTGAAGATGAGTTACCACGCATGGCGCAACGCCGGTCGCACGGCGAAGACCGAATTCGTTAGCCTGGCGGGAAGTTATCACGGCGAAACGCTTGGGGCGCTCGCGGTCACCGGCGTGGCCGCGTTCCGCGACGCCTATGCGCCGCTGCTACGAGGCCAGCATAGCGTGACTTCGCCCGATGCCCGGCGCGCGGCACCGGGTGTTTCCGCGCGCGCGCATGCTCTCGACGCAGCACGTGCCCTTGAAGCCTACCTGGCCGAACACCACGCGACGACTGCCGCGCTGATTGTCGAGCCACTCGTTCAGGGCGCCGCGGGCATGGGAATCCATGATGCGGCCTATCTGGTACGGGCGCGCGAGTTGTGCTCGCAATACGAAGTGCATCTGATTGCTGACGAGATCATGACCGGCATGGGCCGGACGGGAACGCTGTTCGCCTGCGAGCAGGCCGGCGTCGCACCTGACTTCCTGTGCCTGTCCAAGGGACTGACCGGTGGTTACCTGCCGCTGTCGGTCGTGCTCACGAGCGACGCGGTGTATGCGGCCTTCTACGACGACGACGTGGCACGCGCATTCCTGCATTCGCACTCCTACACCGGCAATGCGCTCGCCTGCCGCGCCGCGCTTGCCGTGCTCGACCTGTTCCGCGATGAAGACGCCATCGCGACCAACCGCGGACGTTCCGCGAAACTCACCGCGCTGGCGCAGCCGCTCGCAGCGCACGCCAAGGTCAGTGGGTTTCGCAATCTGGGCATGATCTGGGCGTTCGAAGTCGATAGTGGGCGCGACGATTTCGCGCGGTGGTGCTTTAACGAAGGCCTTGCGCGCGAATTGCTGCTGCGGCCGATCGGCCGCACGCTCTACTGGATGCCACCGTATTGCTTGACCGATGACGAGATGACGCTGCTCGCCGAGCGCACGCTGGAGATCGTCGAATGCGCATGACAGCCACATGGCTCCGGGGCACCTGCGTGTGCGCCGCGTGGCTGCTGACGACTGTCGTGACAGCCGGCTTGCCGCCGCCGGTGGCGCGCGCCTTCACCGACCAGCACATACCGCTGAGTGCCGTCACCGCCTTCGTGCAAGAGCTCGGCGCCCCGCAGCCGGTGTTTACGCAGGCCCCGTCGAAACCGATGAATCCAGCGTCGACGATGAAACTGCTGACGACTTTTGCCGGTCTCGAACTGCTCGGGCCCGACTATCGCTGGCGCACCGAGGCCTACGCCGAAGGCAACATCGTTGATGGCGTGCTTGACGGCAATCTCGTGCTCAAGGGCTACGGCGACCCCAAGGTGACGCTGGAGCAATTCCAGGAACTCGTCACGAGGCTGCGTGGCGCCGGCGTGAAGATCATCCGCGGCGATCTCGTACTCGATCGCACGTACTTTGCGCCCGCCGTGCATGATCCAGCCGCGTTCGACGGCGAGCCGCTCAAGCCGTACAACGTCGGCCCCGACGCGTTGTTGGTGAGTTTCAAGAGCGTGCGCTTCGTGTTCACCCCGAACGCTGCGGGTGACGCCGTCGTCGTTCGCGCAGAGCCGGCGTTGCCAAATCTGACGATTCGCGGTGTGCCGGGCATCTCGCCAGGCGATTGCGGCGACTGGCGGGCCGCGCTGCAGGCGACGTTCTCGAGCCGGCCCGACGCCGCGATAGCCACGTTCAGCGGGCGCTACCCCGCGTCGTGCGGCGAGCGCGATTGGTACGTGTCCCTGCTCGACCACCCGCATTTCGTGCGCGACACATTCGCGCAATTGTGGGCCGCCGCCGGCGGCTCGTTCACGGGGCAGGTGCGCGACGGTAAGCCGCGGTCCGGTGCCACGCCGATCGTGACCCTAGAATCGTCGCCGCTCTACGACGTGGTTCGCGACATCAACAAGATGTCCAACAACGTGATGGCGAGGCAATTATTCCTGACCCTGGCAACGACCGCCTATCCGCCGCCGGCGACGACGGCGCACGCGACGGATGCCGTCAAGCGTTGGCTCGGCGTCCACAAGCTCAATTTTCCCGAATTGGTTCTGGAAAACGGATCAGGGCTTTCGCGGCATGAGCGCATCGCCGCGGGAAGCATGGGAAGATTGCTGCTCGCGGCGTACGCGAGCAACGTGCGCACCGACTACGTTAGCTCGCTCGCCGTCGCTGCCATCGATGGCACAGTGCGCAAGCGCTTCGAGAACGACGCGGTCGCCGAGCAGGCGTTTCTCAAAACCGGGTCGCTGGAGGGCGTGCGTGCGATCGCCGGCTACGTGTTCGCCCCGAACGGACGCAACTTCATCGTCGTCTGTTTCGTGAATCATCCGAATGCAGCGCGCGCGCAACAGCCGCTCGATGCGCTCGTGGAGTGGGTCTACGCGATCGGCGGCGCACGCTAGCGATCTGGGCGCCGGACTTGCGGCCACTACATCCCGGGGATTGGCTTGCTTGCGTTGAACAGCGTATAGCCGCGCACTAGCCGATAGAGCACCCAGATTGTCGTCGCGACCCAGATCAGGTAGCCGATGAACACGCCGATGACGATGATCAGGAGAAGGACGAAAATCACGGCACCGATCGCGCCCCACAGCAGCGAAAACCAGAACGTACGAATCAGCCAGCGGTAGTGCGATTCGAGCCAGGTGCCGGACGCCTCCCCTCGCTTGACGTAGGCGAGGATGATCGCAACGATGCCCACGACGCCCATCAACGGCGCGATCAGAGGAAAGCCCGACGACACGAGGCCGACCACCGCGGCAACGCCGAACAACGCGTAGACCAGCAGCGTCGTCGAGATGAGCGACGGCGACGGACTTCCGGGGGCAGGAGTATCGGTCATGGTTGAGTTTCCTATTTCGACAATCGACGGTTATGTCGCCAATGTGGGGGCACCCAACGACGCGTTCAACCGTACGGCCGGCCGTCCTTGTGGGTGTACGTGTGGGTGCCCGCACTTTCAACGCGCAACTTGAGATCGTCGTCGGGATAGAACGGCTCATCGCCCATCGGCGCGGTCGCCGATTTCAAGATACGTGGCCACGTCGCCGCTGCGATTGATCATATGGTGCGCATCGCCCGAGCCCGCGGGGTAGCCCGCGCACATGCCGGCGGAAAGAATCTGTGCGCCCGCGTCAGTCACCAGCGTCAGCTCGCCCGACAGGATGTAGACGAACTCATCCTCGCGCGTATGTCCGTGACGCAGCGCCGATTGCCCACCCGGGCCCAGCGTAACCAGATTGACGCCGAAGCGCGTCAGCCCGCAAGCGTTGCCCAGCCGTCGCTTGATACGATCACCCATGCGACTCCGGAAAGGTTCCGGGTAGGTGGATCCACGGACCTCGGGGACTTTGCCGGGGTCGAGAGCGGGAAGCTTGAGGCCTGCCATGTGCGCTCCCTCCAATAAATCCGAATGGACTTTGCCTTTCGGGCGCAGGGATATAATACGCGAGCGGGTGGGTCAGGTTGGGCCCACTATTCGTTACCCACTGGAGATGCCCATGACTGCTGCAAGGTTCGAGCGCAGCCGCGACGCGCTGGTCAAGGATTTTACCGAAGTACTCACCGAAGCCGATTCGTTGCTCAAACAGGCCACCAAGGAATCCGGCGAGAAGGCCAGCGATCTGCGTGCGCAGGTCGAGTCCAAACTGCGTGCCGCCAAGGCCAAGCTGCAGGACATGCAGGACGATGCGCTGGATCGCGCCAAAGCCACTGCGCGCGCAACCGACGAATACGTTCGTGACAATCCGTGGCAGGCGCTCGGCGTCGCCGCGGCACTCGGCGTCCTGGTCGGCCTGCTGATCGGCCGCCGCTAGGCCTTCGTGGCTGACAGGGAAGACTCGCCGCGTTCGGGCGGCCTCTCCGACGCGATTGGTCGCCTGGCGGGAACGGTGCTGGCGTTGTTGCGCACGCGCCTCGAACTGGTCACGGTCGAATTCGAGGAGGAACGCGAACGCGCGACCGAACTTCTGGTTCTGGTCCTGAGCGCCGTACTGCTGGCCCTCTTCGCCCTGCTGTTCGCCTCCATCTTCGTGATCGCGTATTTCTGGGAGGCTTATCGCCTGTGGGCAATCGCCGGCGTCACGTTGTTCTACGTCGCGCTCGCCATCCTCACCTTCATGCGCCTCCAGCAACGGCGGCGTGACAAGCCCCCGGCCTTTGCCGCGACGCTGGCCGAACTCGGCCACGACGTATCGTCATTGCGCAGCGAACCATGAGCATCGCCGGGCCGCCCCCAGGTGCGAATTGCGCCCCCTTCGGGGGCAGCGCAGCGGCCGTTTTGCCGTATGAGGCCGCAAGCGCGGGGGCCGTATGAGCGCAAGCCTCGACGAACTCGCCGCGCGCAAGGCGCTCCTGCTGGCTCGCCTGCGCCTCGAGCGCCTGCAGCTTGCGCTGTACGCCGGCGACCTGCGCGATGCGGTGCGCCCAGCCGGTCTGATTGGCGGGGCGATCGCCAAACCGGCCGCCACCGTGGCGCTGGTCGAGGCGATCGCTCCCTTGTTCGGGTGGCAGCGGGGCGCGCGATGGGTGCGGTTGGGTTCGATCGCGTTCGCTGTGTATGGTATCGCGCGCAAATGGCGACGCACCGACGGTTAACGCCGGGCAAGAGGTTATAGCCCCAAGTCCTTCCACATCGCGTCAACGCGACGCCTCACATTGTCGTCCATCGCGATCGGACGACCCCAGGCACGCGCAGTCTCACCGGGCCATTTATTGGTCGCATCGATGCCCATTTTTGCGCCCAGCCCGGCGACGGGCGACGCGAAGTCGAGATAGTCGATCGGCGTATTTTCGACGATCAGCGTATCGCGCGCGGGATCGACGCGTGTCGTCAATGCCCAGATCACTTCCTTCCAGTCGCGGATGTCGACGTCCGCGTCGGTGACGATGATGATCTTGGTGTACATGAACTGCCGCAGAAAACTCCAGATGCCGAACATCACCCGCTTGGCATGTCCAGCGTATTGCTTTTTCATGCTGACCACGGCAAGGCGATACGAGCAACCTTCGGGCGGAAGATAGAAGTCGACGATTTCCGGGAACTGCTTCTGCAGGAGCGGCACGAAGACTTCGTTGAGCGCCATGCCCAGCACTGCCGGCTCATCCGGGGGCTTGCCGGTGTAGGTGGAGTGGTAGATCGGTTCCCGGCGCATGGTGATGCGCGAGATCGTGAACACGGGGAAACGTTCGGCTTCGTTGTAATAGCCGGTGTGGTCACCAAACGGCCCCTCGAGCGCGGTCTCGAAACCGCTGGGATCGGCGGCATCCGGCAGGATTTGTCCCTCCAGCACAATTTCCGCCGACGCGGGCACGGCCAGGTCGTGCGTGATGCATTTCACGATCTCGGTGCGTGCACCGCGCAGCAAACCAGCAAACTGGTACTCCGACAGCGAGTCGGGCACCGGGGTCACCGCACCCAGGATCGTTGCCGGGTCCGCGCCGAGCGCGACGGCGAGCGGAAAGGACGTGCCGGGGTGCGCGAGCGCATGATCGCGGAAATCGAGCGCGCCGCCACGATGCGCCAGCCAGCGCATGATCACCTTATTGCGGCCGATCACCTGCTGGCGGTAGATGCCGAGATTCTGCCGGGATTTGTTGGGACCGCGCGTCACGGTCAAGCCCCAAGTGATCAGTGGCGCGACATCCTCCGGCCAGCACGTTTGCACGGGCAGGCGGCCCAGATCAACGTCGGCACCTTCCCATACGACTTCCTGGCAGGGCGCCGAGGAGCGCTCCTTGGGCGCCATATTCATCACCTGCATGAAGACCGGTCGCGTGTTCTGCCACGCGTCCTTCAAGCCCTTCGGCGGCTCGGGCTCCTTGAGAAACGCGAGTAGTTTGCCGATCTCGCGCAGCGCCTCGACCGAGTCTTCGCCCATGCCCATGGCCACACGCTGCTGTGTGCCGAACAGATTGGCGAGTACAGGAATGGAGTGGCCCCTGGGCTTTGCAAACAGCAGCGCCGGTCCACCCGTCCGGAGGACGCGATCGCATATCTCGGTCATCTCGAAACGCGGATCGACTTCGACGGCAATGCGCTTGACCTGGCCGCGCAACTCGAGCTGGGCGAGGAAATCGCGAAGATCAGCGTATTTCATGGCGGATGGGGGAACGGGATGCGGCGGGACGTTGGCCATCTTAACAAACCCGGACTGTCGCCCAGCAGCAGCGCCTCAGGGCACGCTCCATTTCCCGAGCGGTTGCGAACGATTTCGCCGGGTTGCAGGTCTCATTGTTGAACGCGGGTATTAGCGCCTTTTTGGGTCCCCAACCTTGCTTTGCGGTCGGAATTGTCGGGACAAAGCGACAGTGCCCGTGGCTTAGGCGCCACAACGGTCCATAAAGCCGCTTTTCGGCCCCGGGGTGGCTGGACCCGAGCCAGCGCAACCCGCTATCCTGAATTTAACGGGCCTCATTGAGGCCCGCGTCGGCTGGAGTCCGTTGCTTGAATGTTGCCATCAATCTGCGAAATGCGTTGCCCGGCTTGCTGATTCTGCTGTGGGCCGTCGCCGCATGGGCCGCGCCCGGCACCGCCGGCAATCTAGCACCCGCGGCTGCGGCGGCGCCGACCTCGACCGTCTTGCCATCGGTCGCGATCCTGAATCAGCAGACCAACCTTGCGGGGAGTTGCGGCGGACAGGCGTTCAACCTTAACACCTACATTAACGTTGATACCCAGGCGTCGGCCAGCGTGCTGCTTTCCGCGCCAGGATTTCCGGTGCTCGAGCAGTTCACCGACGAAACCGGCAGCAACATCGGCCCATTTTCCGGCGTCTATCCGACCTTCAACATCAAGGCTTTTGGCGGGGGCTTGGCGCCGAATACGCCGATTCGCATCACCATCAATACCTACACCGGGCATGCACTTGCCGGCAGCGTGACCTACACGAGCACGATTCAATTCGATTGCACCACCGGCACAATCCTGAACTTGGTGGCAGCGGCACCCGGGGATCCATCACCGATTCCCACGCTGGGGGACCTTGGGTTGGCCGCCACAGCGCTCCTACTCGCACTGAGCGGATTTGCAGCGCTGCGCGGGCGTTCTCGCCGGTTAGCTCGCGTCGCTAGATCACCCCACTCGCCCCGCCGTCCATCGACACGATAGCCCCGGTGACGTAACTCGCCTGTGCCGAGGCGAGGAATACTGCGACACTGGCAATTTCTTCGGGCCTGGCGAAACGGCCGAGCGGGATCTTCGCTTGATTTCGCGACAACAGTTCCTCCTCCGCAAGGCCCGTCACCTTCGCTTCCGCCTTGAGCCCTTCCTGCACGCGTCCGGTCAGCGTTCCGCCCGGGTTGATGCCGTTGACTCGAATGCCGCTTGATGCGTACGCCGCCGCCAATCCCGTAGTGGCGAGCATCAGCGCGGCGTTCGCCGCTCCACCGGGCAAATGGACCGGGCTCGCAACCTTGCCGCCCATGCCGATGATGTTGACGATGACACCACGCTTGCGTGCAATCATGCGCCTGAGCACGGCATCGGTCGGATGGATGGTGCTGAAGAATTTTGCGTTCATCGCATCGTGCCACGCCTCGGCATTGAGGTCCGCGGGCGCATAACGGCGCGCGGCGCCCGCCGAGTTGACGAGGATGTCGATCGCGCCAAGTTGCTGCTCGACGGCGGTGACCATGCGCTCGGCGGCATCGGCGCGCGTCATGTCGGCGGCAAACGGCATGGGCCGATACGTGGCGCCGGGAAAACGCGCCATCGCAGCGTCGAGATTCGCTTGGCTGCGCGACACCACCGCGCACCGCGCACCCTCCGCGGCAAACGCTTCGGCGCAGGCATAGCCGATGCCCTTGCTTCCCCCGGTGACAACCACGATCTTTCCGTGCAGCTGCATATCCATCGTCAAATCTCCAGGGGTGAATTGGTCATGGCATCAGCGCCGCACGCAGCTGCGCCTTCACTCGGACATAAGCATCGTCGCGCGCCGCGGCATCCGGCGCGACCGTCACGCCCTGGCCCGGGCGCACGCCGTTGGGCAGGTCCAGATGTCGCGGTCGGGTCATATTGGGCGTATCAAATCCATGGTAGGCCCCGGGATACGTGCGCACCCGCAACGGCAGCCCCTTTGCCTCCATCGCATTACCCAAGGCGACGCATGGCTTGGACGAGGTCCAGTCGTCGGCTTCACCGATAAACACGCTTATCGGCGCGGCCGGTGCAAAGCCGTCACGGCCGCGCAACGACGAAAAGCATCCGGGATAGAACGCGATCGCCGTCACGAAGTAATCAGCAGGATCTTCGAGCTGCGAAAGGTACGCCGCCACCATCGGTTCGCGGGCGTTCATCGCCGCAAGCACCGCGCTGCCGCCGTGGGACCAGCCGAGGAGCGCGATACGATGGATTGCGATGTCGGGCCGCGTGCGCAAGTAATCGAGCGCACCGAGCACGTCGAGGCGGCGATTGGATTGCGTGATTGTCTGCTCGCGTGTCGGCTGCGTGCAGATTTCGCGCCGGCCGCGCGGATTGAAGCTATCCGGAAACAGCACCGCATAGCCTTCTGTAACGAGCAGATCGGCCATGGCCTGGTGGCGCGCGCTGAGCTGCCCGCGCCGACTGGCCAGCGGGCTGTACATGCCGTCGCACCCGTGCAGCGCGATGACGCCGGGGAATCCGCCCGCCGACGCGTCGGGGCTGAAGTACAGGCCCGTCAACATGATCGGCATTCCGGATTGGGGATCGAGGTCGAAGCTCGGGAAACTGACCCGTTCGCCCGTCGCCGCGCTGGCTATCGGCATCGCGATGGCGGCCGCAATGCCCAGCGCGGCGACCACGGCGCGCATGAAACGAGCGCTCACCGCGGCCAGAACGGCCAGCGCTCGAAGCGCGTGCCGTAATCCATGACAACGCCGGCGAAGATGGCCAGCCCGTACCAATGATTACCACGAAACGCCCGGAAGCAGCGCGTCCGATCGCGGCCGCGAATCAGCCAGTAATGCCACAGCGCCAGCAGGGAAGCGGCCAGCACGCCGGTGTAGAACCAGGGTCCGAGGAATTTCGCCCGCCCGATGTACGTCATCGCGCCGAGGTGAATCGCATAACAGAGCATGATGACCAGCACGTCGTACTTGCCGAAGAAAATTGCGGAAGTTTTTATTCCAAGCTTGAGATCATCGTCGCGATCGACCATCGCATATTCCGTGTCGTACGCCATGACCCAGAACAGGTTCGCTGCGAATAGCGCCCACCCGAGAGGAGAAACGGATCCATCGACGGCCGCGAAGGCCATGGGAATGCCAAATGAAAACGCGATGCCCAGGAACGCCTGCGGCAACACGAAGAAACGCTTGAAGAATGGATATGCGATGGCAATCGCGAGCGCCGGCAACGACAACAGTATCAAGGTGTGGTTGAGGCGCAGGATCAACAGGAAGGCAAGCAGCGCGAGCACCGCAGCGACGACGAGCGCCTCCCACGGCGCGATCTCGCCCCTGGCGAGCGGGCGGCCGGCGGTGCGCTCGACATGCGGATCGAAATCGCGATCGGCGTAGTCGTTGAGCGCGCAGCCCGCGGAGCGCATCAGCAGCGTTCCAAGCGTGAAAATTCCGACGACGATCCACGACGGCGCGCCTGACGATGCCAGCCACAGCGCCGTCAACGTCGGCCACAGCAGCAGCAGCGTCGCCGATCGGCTTGTCGAGTCGGATGAGCCGCTCGTAGGCATCCAGTCGCGCCACGATGCTTCGTGGGCGCAATGTCGTGGTCGGCGACGGTGTCGCTGGATCGTTCACAACGGCAGCGCCAGCTGCTTCTTGAGTGCCCGCGGGGCGACTTCGGCAAGGAGCACATCCGGCGTCGGATATTTCAGGTGCAGGCGCAGTTCTCTTTTCATGCGCGTGTTGGACAGCCGCCGCGACTCGCTCATAAACGAGAGCATCATCGGTGCGATGCGCGCTTCGGCCTCGTCCCAGGAAACCCGTGGTGGCCGTGGCAGGTGAAAAGCATCCGCGACCGTGTCGAACCAGCCGCCCATCTTGAGCTCGGCATCGTCGGTGATGTTGTACGCGCGATTGGGCTTGCCGCGAAACGCCGCGGCGACGGCCGCCCGCGCAAGATCGTCGGCGTGGATATGGTTGGTGAACACATCGTCCTCCGCGCGCAACACCGGCGTGCCTTGCTTCAGCCGGTCGAGCGGCAGACGCGTCTCCGCGTAAATGCCCGGCGCGCGCAGGATCGACAACCGCACCCCATAGCGCGTGGCCCAGCGCCGCAACCGGTCCTCGGCCGCGATGCGCCGGCGGCCCCGCGGTGTTTGCGCCTTGCGCGGTCGCGCCTCGGTGACGCGCGCGCCGGCGCAGTCTCCGTAGACTCCGCTGGTGCTAATGTAGACGAAGCGCTGCGGTATAATCCGCGCCTTTGTCAGCGCGGCGATCAAGCGCATGGTTCGAGGATCGTCGCGTCCGGCCGCTGGCGGCGGCGCGAAATGCAGAACCGCGAATGGCGCGGCACGCAGCCGTTCCAGGCTGTGCAACGAATCGAGGTCGCCGACGATCGGAATGACGCCGTGACTGCGCAGCTTGGGGATGTCTGCCGGGCGGCGCGTCAGACCGTAGAGGCGAACCCTGCCGCGCAGCAGATCGGCGGTGCGCAGGGCAACATCTCCGCAGCCGATCAAAAGTACCCTGATCACGTCGACCCAGTCAATTACGAAGTAATCACGAACTTTTACCTTCGCCCGTTGGGAGAGGGCGAAGGCGCGAGAGCCAACCTACACTCCCATCACCGATGCCGCGCCAGATTACCATAAAACCCAGCGATCACTCGTTCGTCTGCGATGACGACGAGACCGTGCTCGCCGCTGCGATGCGCGCTGATCTGATGATCCCCTATGGTTGCCGCAACGGCGCCTGCGGCACGTGCAAGAGCCGGATCATCGCGGGTGAAGTCGATTACGGCGCGCATCAGCCAGGAACGTTGACCGACCTCGAGAAGAAACAGGGATTGGCGCTTCTGTGCGTCGCCAAGGCGAAGTCCGACCTCACGGTGGAGGTGCGCGAGGTGCGCCGTGCAGGCGACATCCAGATTCGCAAGCTGCCCTGCCGCGTCGAAAAAATCGTCAAGGTCGCCAGGGACGTCGCTATCGTGTCGCTCAAGCTTCCCGCCAACGAACGCCTGCAATACCTGGCCGGACAGTACCTGGACTTCCTGCTCAAAGATGGGCGCCGGCGCAGTTTTTCCATCGCCACCGCGCCCGAAGACGACGCACTGCTCGACCTTCATGTGCGGCACGTGCCCGGGGGGTTCTTTTCGGACCAGCTATTCACGCAGTTCAAGGGACGTGAAATCCTGCGCTTCGAAGGTCCGCTCGGCACCTTCTTCCTGCGCGAGGATTCGGACAAGCCGATCATATTCGTCGCCGGCGGGACCGGCTTTGCGCCGATCAAAGCAGTGATCGAGCACGCGCTGCATCATCAAGTCACACGATCGATGGTGCTCTACTGGGGCGTGCGTTCACTCGCGGATCTGTATCTGCCAGACCTGCCGGGCGAATGGACGAAGCAGCATCGCGATTTCACATTCATTCCGGTGCTGTCCGATCCTCTGCCCGAAGACCATTGGCCCGGTCGGACAGGCTTCGTGCACAAGGCGGTCATGGCCGATTTTCCCGATCTTTCGGGATATCAGGTTTACGCGTGCGGCGGCCCTGGGATGATCGACGCCGCGCGCAGTGAATTCACGCAGCAGCGCAAGCTCTCGCCGAACGATTTTTTCGCGGATTCCTTCACCTACGCGGCGCAGTCCGCGCTGCCGGCTTAGCGGCGATTCAATTCGCCGGTAGCCAACTTGAGCGCGGCAACGAAATGCGCGTTGGCCTCCGCATCGCGTCCCTGACGTCCGAGCATTTCGCCCAACGCGAGGTGCGCGCGCCAACCATCGTCGAGTGCGAGGCTCGCTTCCAGGTAGGTCTGCGCCTTACCCCAAAGTTGTGCCCGCTGGCATAGCAAGCCCAGGACGCGCAGCAGCGCAGCGTCCTGATTGTGCGTCGTCAACCAGCGCTCGGCCTGCTCGAGTTGCCGCGTCGCGTCGGCCAGATGGCACTCGCCATAGAGATCGACCAGATCGGAATCCCAATCGCGATCGAGGCAGGCGGTGAGGATCTCCGCGGCCTCACGATCGCCTCCGAGCTGCATGAAGCTTTGCGCCGCGGCACGCGCAACCTTCGGCTGCATCTTGCTCGAATCCGGCAGCCGCGCCCAATAGGCACGCAGCCCGCTTGCATCATGGGCCAGCGACTTCAGTTGCTCGCTGTGCGCGCTGACCCGCACGAGATCGGCCTGCGCGGCATCGAAGACCTTGCGTTTGACCAGTTGCTCGAGCAGCGTCGGAATCTCTGCCCACCGCCGTGCCACTTGCAGTGTGCGCAGCTCCAGTCGCAACGCGGCCGTATGCATGCCGGCTTCCTTGCGCAATTCCTGCAGCAGCCGCAGCGCCTCCTGCGGCTGGCCTTGTTCGAGCGCAATTTCCGCTGCAAGCATCAAACGCGGCACGGCGAGGCTTTGCGTCTGCGCGTCGGCAGACGCCAGAAGCCGTTCCGCCTCGTCGAAATCGCGCACGTCGATCGCCGAGCGCGCCGCAATGAGGGAGTTCAGTGGCGATGAACCGGGAATCGCCAACGCTTCCTGCGCGTGTTGCCGAGCTTTACCGTAACGGCCCTCGAGGAGCGCGATGACGGCGGAATCCTGCATGGTGCGTGCGCGTTCGATTTTCTGCTGCCGGCGCCAGACGCGCACCTGTGCCGGCATGCGAAGCGTACGCACGACCAGCCGTATGGAAAGATAGAGCGCAAAGAAGCCGCCGATGACGATCAACAGCAGCAGGTTCAGCGACAACTCGATGCGATACGGTGGCGCCACCAGAAGCGCGTAGCCGGCATTGAGTTTGACCGCGAGCGCCACGACGACGGCGGCCGCCGCGAGCATCAGAAACCAGAACAGGAAGCGCACGGTCAGCGCTGCGGCTTGTCGCGCGCGAGCTTCAGTACGCGCACGGCCTCGAGGCTGCGCGCAAGATCCGGTATCTCGATCGCCATGTCGGTCGCGCGCGCTTCCTTCAGGAGCAATTGTACCGTCTGCACCGGCGGCGACTGCGTGTCGAAATACGTGCGCAACCACGCATCGGCGGCATCGAGATCGCGACGAAATCCTGCCTGATCGCGAAACAGCAGGTCGAAGCGCGCGGCGAGCAGGCGTAGTTTCAGATTTTCCCGCAGAAAATATTGCTGCGGAGGCGCCAGCAGCGGCGCAGCCGGCCGGTCCAGGTTTTCCACACGCACGAGTTGCCGCACGTCCTGCCAAACGTCGCCCAGAAAACGACGCCACGCAGGCTCATTCTTTGGCGCCGCCGGGGGCGGTGGCGCGGCGGGGACGCGTTCTTCGAGCGCCAGCGGCAGCGTGTCGACCGCGGCGATGGCCTGATCGAGCCGCAGCGATACGCCGGCGACGTCGACGAATGGCACCGCCTTCAGGCGATCCATGTCGCGTCCAAGCGCCCGTCGCAGCGGCACAAACTGCGGCCGGTCCAGGTGCTGGAGCTTGGAGTCAGCGAGTTGCAACGCGGCAAGCGCGGACGAAACGTTGCCCGCGAGTTGCAACTGCTGGCTGGCCAGCACCAGGACCTGCTCGATCTCGGTCAGCGCCCATTCGTCGCGCGATGGTGCAAGCTCGCGATACAGCGCTTCGAGCGCAGCCTGTTGCGTCTGCGATTCGGCAAGGCGGCTTTCGAGAAGCGCGATCTTCGCTTGTGCTTCGCGCAGATTCTCCTGCGTATCCTTGAGCGTCGAGCGCGAGCTCTGCTCGCCGGCGTCGATTTCGCTAAGCCTCTTGGCGACATCGAGTCGCAATTCGCGCTGCGCGTTGCGCGCGTCGATCCACGCCGCGGCGACGCCGATCGCCAACAGGATCAGGGCCGCCACAAAAAACCATGACCGCCGCCGCCGTTCCCTGGCGATGAGACTGCGTCCGCTGTCGGGGGCGCTGCGGAGCGGGAGACTTCGTCCACCGGTTCGGACATGAGCGTGGCGAGCAGCTAACGGGGGGCGAAGATTGTAGCAGGATAGACGTCCGGAACTGGCTGCGAGCGCGGCGCTCAACTAGAATGTATTACCGCGCCGGGCTGGTGGGCGCGCCATCCGCTTACCAACGGCGCACCCGTGCTCATCCTCGCCCTCATCGTTATCATCGCGCTTGCCGCGTTCACGGGCTATGTCGTTGGCGCCCGTCGCCGTGAGCCGGCTGCGCCGACCGCGCCGATGATCGTCGTCGCTTCACCTGTCGACACGTTGGCGACGCCCGAGCCGCATGGCGACGTCGAGCAGCAGCGCGTCGACAACGAAAAAGCGCGCATCATTCGCGCCGTCTCTGGCGAGAGCTTCGCACTGCGCGCCAGAGCCGCCGAAGACAATGTTGCGGCGAGCGAATTGGCGCAGTCGCGCGCCGAGACTGCTCGCTACCGCCAACTGGTCGTGGACATCGAAACGAACGCCCCGCCGCCGATCCTTCTTGGCACCGCCGAACCCGATGACCTGAAGCTGATCGTCGGCATCGGCCCGGTCCTTGAACGCATGTTGCGCAATCTCGGTATCGGAACGTTTCGACAGATCGCGCGCTGGACCGCCCGCGACGTCGCCGAATTCGACGCCAAGCTGCCGGAATTTCCCGGTCGCATCGTGCGCGATCAATGGGTGACGCAGGCGCGCGCGCTGCACGAGTCCAAATACGGCGCGAGCCCGCTAGGCCGGTAACCGTGAGTTCCGCCGGCAAATTGGAAGACGCGGAACACGCGTCCGCACACCACGCCATACCCGCATCGAGCCTGGTGCAGATCGTCATCCTGTCGCTGGTCTGGGGATGCAACTGGCCGGTGCTCAAGCTCGGCGTGAGCGAACTCCCGCCACTGACGTTTCGCGCATCGACGCTGCTGTTCGCGGCGATCGGATTGCTGCTGGTGTCGAAATTTTCCGGTCATTCGATGCGGATTCCCCGGCCGTGGTGGGGCAAGGTGGCGGTGCTGGCGTTGTTCAACATCGCGGGATGGAACGGTCTCATCCTGTTTGGCGTGCAGAACATGCCGGCGGGGCGGTCTGCGATACTGGCCTACACGATGCCGATCTGGACGGTGTTGATTGGCCTGGGACTGCTGCATGAACCGTTGTCGAGGCGCAAGATCGTCGGCCTCGTGCTCGGCATGTGCGGCATGCTCGTGTTGCTGGGCGATGACCTGCACAGCGTGCAGCGCGCACCCGTGGGCGCGATGTTCATCCTCGGCGCGGCCATCACCTGGGCGTTCGGCACGGTGCTGCTGCGCCGCTGGAAGCCGCCCATCCCGCAAGCGACGCTGACCGGATGGATGATGATCCTGGGATGGATTCCGATCGCCCTCGGCGTGCCGTTCTTCGATCCGCATCCGTTGCACACGCTGGCGACGATGTCGGACACCGCATGGTTCGCGGTGCTCTACAACATCTTTTTCGCCGGCACGCTCGCGCACTGGGCGTGGTTCAAGATGGCGCGCACGCTGCCGGTCGCAGTGAGTTCGATGTCGTCGCTGCCGGTGCCTGTGGTCGGCGTGTTGTCGGGAATGCTGTTTCTCGGCGAACGCCCGGGCTGGAGCGAGTTCATCGCGCTCGGTCTGGTGCTCGCGGCGCTTGCAGCGGTATTGTTCGCGCCGGCAGCCAAACCCGCGGCGACGATCGCCGTGCCGAAATAGAATCAGCTAGGCGAGCTCAGGAATCAGCGTCAGCGTCTTCTTTCCTGGGAACCACGCGTCGAGATTGGCGCGGCATAGGTCACCCATCGCCTGCCGTGTCTCGCGCGTCGCGCTGCCCACGTGCGGCAGCAGAACGACGTTGTCCATGCCCATCATCGCCGCGGGAATATGCGGCTCATCGGCGAACACATCGAGGCCGGCACCCTTGATCGTTCCAGCGGCGAGCGCCGCGACGAGCGCCGGCTCGTCGATGATCGAACCGCGCGCGATGTTGATCAGCGTTCCCTTCGCGCCCAGCGCGGCAAGCACGCCCGCGTCGACGATGTTGCGGGTGGCGTCGCCGCCGGGACACGCCACGACGAGGAAATCCACGGCCGCGGCCAGCGCCTCGAGATCGCGCACGTATTCATAGGGCACGTCCTGCGGTTTACGGCCGGTATAGGAGACCTTCATTTCCATCGCCGCGACGCGCTGAGCGATCGCCTTGCCGATGCGGCCCAGGCCGAGGATGCCGACTTTGCGGCCGGCCAGCTTGGTCGTGAGTTCCGGCCCGCGTTTCTCCCATTCACCCGCCTGCACGAAGCGATTGAGGCGCACGAAGCCACGACCAGTCATCAGGATCAAGCCGAGTGCAACGTCGGCGACGTCATCCGTCAGCACGTCCGGCGTATTGGTCACCTTGATGCCACGTTCCTTGCAGTAGGCAACCGGGACGCCGTCGTAGCCCACGCCGAACACCGAAATGATCTCGAGTGCAGGGAGCGCATCCAGCAATTGTGTCGGCGCCGGCGTTCCGCCGCCTTGTACGAGACCGCGTATGTTCTTGCCCTGGGCCGCGAGCAAGCCGGCCTTGTCGGTCGCCTTGAGGTAGTCGTGGCATTGGTAGCGCGCCTTCAGCGGATCGTAGAGAAACGGCGGCAGTGGCGCGGTGACGATGATATCGGCTTGCATGGTGTGGTCCCCCGTCAGTGATTCGTGGCGAAGTATTCTAACAACGCCGCGAGCAGGCCGGCATCCGCGGGCGGTGTGACGATGACACGAGTGATCCCGATTTCGCCCGCGCGAGCGGCAATGCGCGAATGCGGAACGAACGTCGGCGTTGCAGCCAGCGTTGCCCGCGCATCGGCACCGAGCAGCGACCAGAGATTGTCGAGGCCTTCGCTGCTGGTGAGCGTCGCCGCATCGACGCGCCCCGCACGCAACGCGTCTTCCAGGCCGGCGGCGCCCGCAGCGGGCCGCGCGCGGCGATAGCAGTCAACGGTGTCGACGATGGCACCGCGAGCAGCCAGCGTCTCGCCCAGCAACTCTCGCCCGCCGCCGCCGCGAAAAATCGCCACACGTTTGCCGGTGACCGCGGAGAATTCCGGCAGCGCGAGCAAGCCCTCGCTGTCCATGGAGACCGTCGGCATGCGCACGTTGGCGATACCCACCGCGGCCAGCGCGGCCGCAGTGCCTGGACCGGGTGCAAATGCGGGCAGATCCTTCGGCCACGCCGCAGCATCACCGACACCATACTCGACGGCGTTGGCGCTGACGAACACCGCAGCATCGTAACGCGCAAGCTCGCGCTGCGCCTGGTCGAGCGCGCGACGGTCCTCCGGCGGCAGAATGACGATCGCCGGGAATATGACCGGGCTCCCGCCGATGGCCGCGACCTGATGCGCGAGGCCCGCCGCCTGGCGCGCCGGACGCGTGATCAGGATGCCGCGCCCGTCCAGACGCCCCGATGACGTCATTGTGCAAGAATCCGCGCTGCGCCACGGGCGAGGAAATCGGCGGCCAATTCGTCACCGAGCGCGACCGCCGTGTCGACGGACGTGACACGAGCGGCGCGCTCGCCGTGGAGGACTTCGCCGCCGTCGCAGCTGGCGACGAATGCGCGCAGCCAGAGCTCATCGCCCCGTGTCGTCGCGTAGGCGGCGAGCGGCGTGCGGCAGTCACCCCCGAGCTTCGTCCCGAATGCGCGCTCAGCGGTCGTGGCGAGCGTTGTGCGCGAATCGGCAAGTGCGCGCAGCACGTCGATGACATCTTCGCGGCTCGTGCGACACTCGATCGCCAAGGCGCCTTGACCTATGGCAGGCAGGCTGTCCGCGGGGTCGAGCAGTTCCGCGATGCGCTCGGCAAAGCCAAGGCGGTTGAGACCGGCGGCCGCGAGGATGATCGCGGCGTAGTGACCTTCATCGAGTTTACGCAAGCGCGTATCGACGTTGCCGCGCAGGGATTTGACCCCAAGGTGCGGAAAGCGCTCACGCAGCTGGGCTTCACGGCGCAGGCTCGAGGTGCCGACGATACTTCCTGACGGCAATCCCGCAAGCGTCTTGTGCGCATTGGCAACGAACGCGTCGCGTGGATCCTCGCGCGCCATGATCGCCGCGAGCGTGAAACCCTCCGGCACAACCATCGGCACATCCTTGAGCGAATGCACGGCCAGATCAGCGCGTCCCTCGAGCATCGCGAGCTCGAGTTCCTTGATGAACAGGCCCTTGCCGCCGATGGCGGAAAGCGGGACGTCCAGGATGCGATCGCCTTCAGTGGTCACACCGAGTAGTTCCACAACACATGAAGGGTGCAACACGCGCAGGCGATCGCGTACGTGCTCGGCCTGCCACATGGCAAGCGCGGACTGCCGCGTCGCAATGACGAGTTTCGCCGGGGACGAACTCACGTCGACAGCGCCCGCCGCCGGAACCAACCTGTCAACGCGAGGCGCTCGCGCGTCGCCGGCATCACTTCATGCTCGAATTGCTCGGACAGGAAGCAGACCAGCGTGCCACCGACGGGCGGTACATCGCGCCACCCATCGTCGTCGAGGTGGATGCGCAGCGATCCGCCTTCACTCGCGGTCCAATCCTGGTTCAGATACAGCACGCTTGAAAGCACACGCGTGTCATCGCCCTGCAAACGATCGCGGTGTCGACGATACAGCGCTCCGCGGGGATAGATCGCATAGTGGCTCTCGAACGAACAAAGCCCAAGGTACAGCGTCGCGTTGAGAGCTACGCGCAGGGTCGACAACGCCTGAAGCGCACACTCTGCGGCAGACGCTGCACCTGCTTCATCGAGCCAGGCGATACGGTCGCCGCGGATCGCGCGTTGCCCAGTGCGATGTGCATCTCGTCCGATGCCAGCCGCACGGAATTTGCCGACTGCATCGAGTTCCCGCGCGTCCCGGCCCAACGACACGATCGTCGATTCCGCTAGGAAATTCGGCTCAACCGCAAATCCGCGCGCCGAGATGCCTGCACATATGCGGTCGATGGCGGACGACTCGGCGATCGCAGCCCTCATTTGGCGGCGGCGTCCATCTGCATCACGCCGAAAACATTGCCTTCCGTATCGTGCCCGTAACTGAGCCACCTTACGATGGGAATGGCCAACTTGGGAACGACGATCGTGCCGCGCAGCTCCGCAACGCGCCTGACGGTTGCGCAATGGATCGGACGAGACATGCCGGGGGACTCCTTGCTCGACGGGATTGTCATCTTATAATGCGCGAGGCCTCGATGCGAGTCATCCGGCAAGCGCAGAAGCGGGGCCCGCCAAGGGGGAACTTCGATGCGTGTCGTCATTACCGGCGGGGCCGGCTTTCTCGGAAGCCGGCTCGCACGCGCCATACTCGAGCGGGGCCGCCTGACCGACGCGCGGGGTGAATCGCGTGAAATCACGCAGCTGGTTTTGGTCGACGTGGCGCCTGGATCCGTCGTCGACGCGCGCGTCACGAGCGTCACCGGAGATCTCGCGGATCCGGCTCTGATCGAGCGCGTGCTCACGCCTGAAACTGATTCGATCTTCCACCTCGCCGCCGTGGTCAGCGGGCAGGCGGAAGCGGAGTTTGACGTCGGGATGCGGGTGAATCTGGATGCGACGCGCGCGTTGCTCGAGCGCTGCCGGAAATTGGTATGGCCACCGAAGGTCGTTTTCACCAGCTCACTCGCGGTGTTCGGCGGCGTGTTGCCCGATCCCGTGCGCGACGACTCGCCCATCACGCCGCAAACCTCCTACGGCGCGCAAAAGGCCATGGGCGAGTTCATGGTTTACGACATGACGCGCAAGGGCTTCATCGATGGCCGATCGTTACGCCTACCGACGGTGACGGTGCGGCCGGGCAAGCCCAATCGCGCAGCATCGTCCTTCGCGAGCGGCGTCATTCGCGAGCCGCTCTCGGGTGTGGAAGCAATTTGCCCGGTCGGACCGAATTCCGCCATGTGGGTGATATCGCCACGTTCCGTGATCGCCAATCTCATCACGGGGCATGAGGTGCTTGCGGCCGAATTCGCGAAAGCGGGATTCGGCCATACGCGCTCGGTCAACGTGCCTGGACTACGCGTCGGGGTCGGGCCGATGGTCGATGCGCTTAAGCGCGTCGCGGGCGACAACGTGGCAGCGCGCGTGAAGTGGCAGATCGATCCCGTCATCGACCGCATCGTTGCAACGTGGCCCGCGAATTTCGCGCCGGCGCTCGGCCCCGCGCTGGGCATGCGCGCGGACCACGATTTCGAGACCATCATCAGGCAGTACATCGAGGACGAACGACCCAGCGCCGGACCGCGTCAGGCAAGTGCGCGATGAACGGCTTCGCCGATCCGATCGCGATTGCGCAGACGGTCGCGCGCAACATCGTGCCGTTGGTCGGCATTCTCGTGTTTCACTGGTCGGCGGGAAATGTGCTGATCCTGTACCTGTTCGACACCTTGCTTGCGATCGGCATGATCGTCGCGGGCATTGCTTCGAGTTTTGCGCCGTCGCCGGACGGCGAAGGCGCCGGCGGCTGGATCAACGCTGTTGCGGGCCAGCTGACGGCGGGGCTGCTTGTCGCCGCATTCATGGCGATTCCGCTCGGCACGCCCGTCGGCATCATGCTCGCCGCCAGCGATTTCTCGTTTCGCGACGCCTTCCACGACGCGTCGTTGCGCAACGGCGCGATCATCCAGGCGGTGCTGGCGCTATGGTCCTACGTCGGGCTGTATCGCGCCCTGCGTACGCATTCGCCCAGCGAACTCAGGCTGCGCCAGCGCTTCGCGCTGGTATTCATGCGCTGGGTCGTCGTGATCATGGTGACGTACGTCATCATCGAGATATTGCCGCCCGGCGAAATCGTGCTGCTGCTCCTCGTGGCCGCCTATATCGGCGCTTCGATCTTCGCGGAAATTGCACCCGACCGTTTCTTGCGCTCGATGCCAGGAGGCGAAAGCAATCTGGCGCCGGATGCGACCGAGCTTTCGACGCCCACCAACAAGCATTCGGTACGTAAGGCCTGGCGCGACAGGATTTAGGCGGCCGCTTCCACGGGTTCGACCGCGGCGAGCGCTTCCAGCAGCAAGCCGGATCCGCTATCGCGCAAGCGCTGCGCATCGGACAGTATTTGCCGAAAGCGCCGGCCGCCCGGCTGGCCGTGATACAGACCGAGGATGTGGCGCGCAATCGCGCGCAGGCTGATTCCGCGAGCGAGCTGCGCGTCGGCATACGGCACCAGCGCCTCGATCACGTCGACGCGCGTGCGCGGGTGACCCGGCTCGGCGAAGCAGTACGCCTCCGCCTGCGCCAGCAACCATGGATCGTGGTACGCGGCGCGGCCGAGCATCACGCCGTCGACGCAGCGGATTTCACCGGCGATCTGCTCGTGCGTGGTGATGCCGCCGTTGATCACGATGGTCAGCGCGGGAAAATCCCGCTTGAGCCGATGGACATAATCGTATT
Source organism: uncultured beta proteobacterium (assembly GCA_963732105.1). Lineage (GTDB taxonomy): Bacteria > Pseudomonadota > Gammaproteobacteria > Burkholderiales > Casimicrobiaceae > PALSA-1003. Next base: position 38,238 of record CAVSYL010000009.1, on the reverse strand, counting down.
TGAGTGGCGGCACTTCGCGATTTTCTTTGGGCGACAGCCCCTTCAGGATCGCATTGCGCGCATGCACGAAAAACGCGCTCGCGCCGGCCTGCGATACCGTCCCCACGAAATCGCGCACGAACGCGTAATCCTCGACGGCGTCGATGCCGATGCGATGCTTGACGGTGACCGGAAGCGCGACAGCGTCGCGCATGGCCTTGATGCAGTCTGCCACCAGCGCGGGATCGGCCATCAGGCACGCACCGAAACTTCCCGTTTGCACGCGCTCGGACGGACAGCCAACATTGAGGTTGATCTCGTCGTAGCCCCACGCCTCGCCCAAACGCGCGCTGTGCGCAAGCGCGTAAGGGTCGCTGCCGCCGAGTTGCAATGCGACCGGGTGCTCGGCCGGATCGAAATCGAGATGGCGAGGCACGTTGCCGAACTGCAGCGCACCGGTCGTCACCATCTCGGTGTACAGCCTCGCGCGCGGACTCACCAGGCGCAGGAAGTACCGATAGTGGCGGTCGGTCCAGTCCATCATGGGGGCCACGCACAACCTGTGCGACAAGTTATTCATTTGTTCGATGTTTTTCGATGCTCGGTCGGTCCAACTACATCATTGGACCGACTCGTCATTCTATCGTCATGCCAGCACGACCGCTTTCGCTGGCGGATTCAACGGGTCGATGCAACGCCGAGCGGCGCCCGTCAAGGTCGGCGTTGAAGCTGATCGAGCGTGAGGAGAGCGCCGGCGGCTGATCCTGTGACGCGGCTCCGGTCTGTGATCAACGCTGACAGCCGATTGCCGCTTGTCTCTGTCATTCCACAGTGCAATGCTGTATTTCTGCAGTCACATTTGCCAGTCCTGATGCACTGCAAGCGCGTGAAGGGGATGGGACCGGCCGCTCGTGGACGACCAAAGCGGGCGGCCCGTGGAACACAACACGTTCGTGACGACCGCCGTCTTGAGGCCCCTCATGCCAATCGCCATGCACTTTGACGCCCCCCTGTGGACGACGGCATTTCGCCGTGCGAATAGCCCTACGGTCAACTGGCGCTCGAGCCGACTTGGAATGAAGCTCAGCAGATCAGCGCTGCTCCTTTTCGGCGCGTGGCTATGGAATCTGCCCATTGGTTCGGCCCTCGCCTCCGAAAGCGAGATCTCTGCGAACCAAGGCGTTCGGGCCACGTCGGACGTGTCAGCTGCTCCCGAAGCGACGTCAACATCGGCCACCGCTGAAGTCCCGGAGACGTGGAACGTGCACGGACAGGTCACCTTTGTCGAACAGGGCCACCGGAGCTTCCGCTCCCCGTATCAGGGTGCCAACAGCCTCACGCCAGGGAGGAACGCGGAAGAGACCGCCGACCTGACCCTCTTCGCTGGCGTACGCCTGTGGCAAGGCGCCGCGTTCTACATCAATCCCGAGATCGACCAGGGTTTCGGTCTGAGCGACACGCTGGGCGTGGCGGGCTTTCCGAGCGGCGAGGCGTACAAGGTCGGCAAGTGGCACCCTTATCTGCGTTTGCAACGTGCGTTCCTGCGGCAGCGATTCGACCTCGGGGGAGACAGCCAGGGGATCAGCCCGGGCGCCAACGAACTCGGCGGCGCGTTGTCCGCCGACAACGTTACTTTGACTGTCGGCAAATTCTCCGTCGTCGACATATTCGATACGAATAGCTACGCCCACGATCCTCGCGGCGATTTTCTCAACTGGTCGGTCATCGACGCGGCGGCGTTCGACTACGCTGCAGACGCCTGGGGCTATACGGTGGGTGCGGCGGCAGAGTGGACGAAGTCGCGGTGGACACTTCGCGGCGGATTCTTCGATCTGTCGAATGTTCCGAACAGTACGAAGCTCGAGCCGGGTTTCAAGGAATTCGCGCTCATCGGCGAATTCGAGGGACGCTACGACTGGCAAGGCCATCCTGGCAAGGCAAAGCTGCTCGGATTCCTGAACTACGGTCGGATGGGCAGCTACAACGCGGCCGTGAGCCTTGGTCAGGCAACTGGAGCGGCTCCCGACACAGCATTGGTCCGACAGTGGGCGTCGCGACCCGGGATCGCGCTGAATCTGGAGCAGGAGCTGACTCCGGACTTGGGCGCCTTCGCCAGGATCAGCTACAACGATGGAAGCAAGGAGGCGTACGAGTTCACCGATGTGAACAAGTCCTTGTCGCTTGGTGTCGCGCTAAAGGGGAATGCGTGGAACCGGCCGGCTGACATTGTCGGCGTCGCTGCCGCATTCAACAGCATCTCGGCAGCCGCGCGCGCCTACTTTGCGGCCGGCGGGCTCGGGATTTTGATCGGCGATGGACAACTGCCGCATCCGGGCAGTGAAAACATTCTCGAAACCTTCTACTCGTTGCGCGTCGTCGAGCATGTTACCGTTAGCGCAAACTACCAGTACGTCGTCTATCCTGCGTACAACCGCGATCGCGGTCCGGTGTCGATTTTCGCGATTCGCGCGCACGCGGAATTCTGATCCTGCGTATTGCGAGCGGTGCCGCGCTTCCAGGCGTCGCATAGGCGCCATCACAACTATGCCCCAGCGGAGCTCCAGGCGAGTAGAGTCGGGCCTTCGCCGCGGCGTTGGAATCTTCAATACTTCGTCATGCAATCTTCGTGGCCCGGCGAAGGAACGACATGGACAATCCCAAACTGATTCTCGACTACGTCTACGACCACGAGGCCGCACAACCTGACGAGGTGCTCCTCGTCCAACCCGTCGGCGGCGGCCGAGTGGTCGAATACACCTGGCGCCAGATGTTGGATGAGGCGCGCCGCATGGCGGCACATCTGAAGAGCCGCGATTTCGACCCCGGTGCGCGCATTGCCATTCTGTCCAAGAACTGCGCCCATTTTTTCATGGCCGAGCTGGCCGTGTGGATGGCCGGCGGTACCACAGTGGCCATTTTCCCCACCGAAAGCGCGACGAATGTGTGTTACGTGCTCGAACACAGCGAGGCAAGTCTATTGTTCGTGGGCAAGCTCGATACCTGGGAGCAGCAAGCCTCGGCTCTGCCCGATGGACTGCCGTGCATTGCGTTGCCGCTCGCGCCCCAGGCCGACTTCGAGACGTGGGACGCGGTCGTCGCGCGCACCGAGCCGCTGGACGGTCGTCCGTCACGCGGCGCGGATGACCTGGCGATGCTGCTTTACACGTCGGGCTCCACTGGACAGCCCAAAGGGGTCATGCAGAATTTCCGCAACGTCACGCGCACTGCCGAGTTGCGAATCAGCGACGCGCATACACGCCTTCCTGACAATGTCGAGCGGCGAGTGCTTTCGTACTTGCCGTTGGCCCACGTGTACGAACGCGCAGTGGTCGAGTGCTGCACCTTCGTCGAAGGACGCGGGCGTGTATTCTTTACCGAGTCGCTCGCGACTTTTCTGGAAGACATCAAGCGCGCCCGCCCTACCGCGTTCGTTTCGGTGCCGCGACTGTGGCTCAAGTTCCAGCAGAGCGTTTTCCTGACGACGCCTTCGCATAAGCTCGACGCGATGTTGGACGACCCTGCCATCGCAGCGGAAGTTGGGCGCAAGGTACTCGCCGGACTGGGACTCGATGAGGTCCGCATAGCCGCGAGCGCCTCGGCCCCGATCCCGGGTGAACTGCTCGGCTGGTACCGGCGATTGGGCCTGAATCTGATCGAGGGCTACGGGATGACCGAAGACCTTGGCTACTCGCACCGCACGACCGAGGAAGCGAATTTGCTGGGCCATGTTGGCGTGCCCTTTCCCGGTGTTCAGGTGCGAATCGCCGAAGATGGCGAAGTGCTGATCAAGTCGCCCGGACAACTGGTCGGCTACTACAAGCGCTCCGACCTCGATGACGCGAGCTTTACCGAGGATGGATTCTTCCGCACCGGTGACCTGGGGGTGCGGCGTGCCGATGGCCAACTCAGAATCACCGGCCGCGTAAAGGAGCTGTTCAAGACCGCAAAAGGAGAATACGTGGCTCCTGCGCCGATTGAGTATCGACTGAACGCGCACCCGATGGTGGAAATGGCGATGGTTTCTGGCGTCGGCCTGCCGGCGCCTTACGCGATCGTGGTGCTCGCCGAGTCCGTGCGTGCGCAACTCGGTGATCCTGCGGTGCGTGCACGCGTTGATGCTGAACTCGGCAACCTGCTGCACGACGTGAACGAGAGCCTCGCGACATTCGAGCGGCTGCACGTGCTGGTGGTGGCACGCGAGCCCTGGTCGGTCGAGAACAGCTGCCTGACGCCGACGATGAAGATAAAACGTAGCCGCATCGAGGCAGCTTTGGCTGCGGAGGTGGGCGCGTGGTACGCGGAAAACAAACCTGTGGTCTGGGCTTGATCGAACTCAGGTCCCGGCGGGCGGCCCCCGGCGATCCCGCGCGCTGAACCTCCCGTTCCCGCTCAGCGGCCGCCCGCGAGCTCGGTGATTGTCTGGAAGCCGCCCCAGAACATGCGCTTGCCGTCGAACGGCATCTTCGAGGGGTCCATCGACTCCTTGAGCTGCGGGTCCTCCATGACCGCCTTGCTGATGCGGTCGCGGTCCTCCTTGTTCCGATATACAACCCACGCCAGCGCGATCACCTCGCCGTCCTTGAGTTGCACGGCTTGCGGAAACGACGTCAGTTTACCGGGCTGGGCGTCGTCGCTTATCGAGTCGGAATAATACAGAGCGCCGTGGCGCAGGTGGGCGTTGCCCCATTCCGCGGACATGCGCTTGTACGTGTCAAGGCTGGCGCGGGGAACGGGGATAACAACGGCATCGATGTAGTGTGACATGGGGCCTCTCCAGGGTGGAATCGGTTCTTCCGGGGCCGCCCGCCGCCATGCCCCTTCGAATAGGCGCGTCGGGTCAGCGGCTTTGCGCGGTAAACCCGGTTAGGAAGCGACATCGTAATCGCCGAAAGGCTGACGATCAACAATGGGCGGCCAACGGTAATGAAGGAAGTATAGGCGGACGCCCCTGTCTTTCGCCGGGCAGATGCCGGAGACCGAACCCTTATATACAACGCCCACGTGGGTGCCCGGCAGTACCTGCCGGACGTGCTTCTCACACCGAATACGGGGTATACGTTGCAGTTCGAACAATAGTTCCGCTCTCGATCCAGGGCTTGCATCTTCGCAGGCGCTAGCCTGGGGATCTCTAACAGCGCGAACACGGGGGGAATAGTGAATACAAGAAAAATTCGGACAGTGATGGCCGCTGCTGTGCTGTTATTCGTGATGGGAAGCGCGGGCGGCACGCCCGTCGTCATTTCTCAAGGCTACGTCTTTCCATTTACGATCTCGCAAGCACCGGCAACCTTTGGGGCGTACGCGGGTTCATTTTTCATCCCGGATACCACCACGGGAGACATCATGGTGATGCCACCCGGTGGCGGCGCCCCGACCGTTTTTCAACATGCCGATGGCCTGATCCGTGGCGGTCTCTTCCTGCCGCCGACATTCGGAGCTTTCGGCGGTCAATTCGCCCAATTGAGCGTCATTACCAACCCAGTCGACCCCACGACGCTGTTTGATCCCGCCGTCGCTCCGGCTAGTTTCGGTGCTTACGGCGGTCAGTTGTTCGTCACCTCGCAGTTCGGCGGCGACTCGATACTGCGCGTCGACCAAAGCGGCAACATCAGCCCGTTTTCGGTGCTGCCTCAGATCGAAGTGCCGGGGCTTGCCGATCCCATCACGATCGGACCGACGGGAATTACGTTTGCGCCGGCCGGCTTCGGGTCAGTTGGCGGCATGATGCTGACCAACAGCATCGACGCGGACACAAACACGGTCTATATCGCCGCCATCGATCCGCAGGGAAACGCCAGCCTCTTTGCGACGATACCGCTTCGCCCAGGTGAATTCGGCCCACGACAGATGGCGTTCGCTCCGGCGGATTTCGGTGCTTATGCAGGAATGTTGTTCCTGTCGATTGCGAGCAGCAACGATAACAGCGGGATACTGGGCGCCGTGGACGCGATCGACGCCTCCGGACACGACGTGGCCACCTTGGTGCAAGGCTCCGACGTGCTGAAATTCAATCCCCGCGGCCTGTTGTTTCAACCGGGCGGGGAGCTGCTCATCAGCGATGCGTCCGATCCGATCTATCTTGCAGGACCTTCGGACTTTAGCGCGGCGCAGGTGCCGGAACCGGCAAGCACGCTGCTGCTGTTGACGGCGATGGCCGCGTTTCTTTTCTATTCACGGGCGGCACAGTCGCCGCAGCGGCGGCGCTCGACAAATGGACTGATCCGACGTGATCCGACGGGTTGCAGCGGTACGATCTAGAGTCCGAGGATAAAATGGGTGCGGCCCGATTCGGCATCAGTGCCGATGTCGGTGGTGGATGTCCGGGAAATGCGGATGCGCGTGTCGCATTGGTCGATGCGTGTGCAGGTGGACATGCGGCTCTTCGCCGGCCCACGCAAAGCCATGAACATGCCGATGATGCTCATCATGGACATGCGAGTGCGAATGTGCCAAATGCTCGTGCACATGACTGTGCTCATGGCGTTCCGACACATGCAGCCATACGCCCCACGCCATCAAAGCGCCGGCGACGAACAACGTTGGCGTGGTTGCTTCGTGTTGCAACCCTATCGCCACCGCAGCGCCAAAAAAGGGAGCAACCGAAAAGTACGCTCCCGTCCGCGCCGTGCCGAGCGCGCGCAGAGCAACGATAAAAAGCATGAGGCTTATGCCATAGCCGGCGAGTCCCACCAACGCGGCAATCATTGAGAGCGTGGGGGTTGGCAGCGCGGCGCCTGCCGCGAAAGCGATGCCAATATTTGCGGCGCCCGCAATCAGACCCTTGGCGCTAGCGATCGCCATCGCATCGTTGGCCGCGACCTTGCGGGTGAAATTGTTGTCGATTGCCCAGCACAGGCACGCACCGGCGACAAACAACGCGCCAGGCGACAATGCGCCGCTGCCCGGCGACCAAGCAAGCAAGATACCGGCTATTACGATAAGTCCCATTCCGAGCGCGACGCGCCGATCAAAATTCTCGTGAAAAACAAACCAGGCAAGCAGCGCGGTGAACACCGCTTCCAGGTTCAGCAAGAGTGCGCTGGCCGAAGCGGTAAGAGAGGTGAGGCCCAGCATAAGAAGCACGGGCCCCAGTACACCGCCGAAGAGGATGGCACCGGCCAGCCATAGAAGGTCGGAGCCGCGAGGGAGGCTGGTTTTGCTCCGCAAACGACGCGTAGCCACGTAACGCGCGAGCAAACCGCATGCGAGGCCCAAACCCGATCCAGCGTACAGCAGGCCGGCAAGCATCACCGGATCGATCGCTCCGACGAGGCGCTTGGCGATCGGCGTGCTGGCGCCAAAGAGAGCCGCGGCGCCCAGCGCACTCAGTACGCCTTGCCTAGCGCGCATACGCTGGCGGGACCATTGTCGCGGCGTTGCCGGAATCGAATTTCACTGCGAATTTCGCGTTACGTCGTACGCCAGCGCGTAGCAGCGTCCGTGATCGTGGGTCATGCGCTGGCAAAGTCATGTGCCGATGCGACAGTATAGGACGCAGACCATGTTGCTTTGTGTGCTTGCCCTCGTGGCGTCGCGCCCTGACGGGGCTTGGATGGCCCGTGGAGGCCCGCGTCGACGCCTGAGTTCCGGAGCGGAGCCGCCTTGCCGATGCGAAGACTTGCCAGCAACTTCACCAGGAGCACCCCGCGGCAAGAATGCCTGAGGCACCGGCGCGCTCTCCTGGGGGCCGCAGTGCGCCCCGAATGGTTCGCTCCGGAGGAAGCTTTCCGTTAGACTCTTTGGGTTTCGGCGGCTGTTGTTACCCTGCCCGCTGGCATAGGACGGATTGCGTCGATCTACGCATCTTAATCGTGAGCTTTCTGTGATCGAAACTGAGCCGCGTCCACCCGTCCGCGCGATCGTGGCGAGTTTCCTCTTTACCGATCTGGTCGACTTCTCGAAGGGAGCCGCCAGCGAGCAATATGTCGCGAAAGCGGCTCTCGCCGCATGTCTGCGCAGCAATCTCGCCGCGCTGCGCGAGGCCGATTACTGGATCAAGGACACGGGCGATGGCGCCTTGATCGCGTTCGTCTCAAATCCGGAGCACGCACTTTATATGGCGTTGGCGATTGCGCAGGACTACGCGCAAGCCGCTGACGACAACGAAGGCCCTTCGCACAGCCTGAGGACGGGCCTCCATCTGGGCACCGTCAAGGAAACGGTCGATGTCGAGGCACGGCGCAACTACATCGGGGACGGCATCAACGCGACCAAGCGGATCATGGACTTCGCCGCCCCCGGTCAGATCGCAGCTTCGCGGAACTTCTTCGAGGCCGTCGCGAACCTTGATACGGAGTACGCCGCGCTGTTCCAGCATGTGGGTGCACTGGACGACAAGCACGGCCGCGCACACGAGCTTTACGTGGTTACCCCGAATGCAGAGGTGCTGACGAAACTTAAGCTCGATTTCGGCGCGGCGGCACCGCGACGTGTGACATCAGGCGACCAGGGCGCTACAGCGGTCAGCGTCAAGAAAGACGTGGTGGCGCCGGCGGTGGCGCCGGTGTCCCCACAAGCACGGATGCCGTCGAGTCGGCGCGCTGAGGCGGTTCGCGCGAGGTTCAGCCCTCTCGTCTGGCTGGTCGGTCTGGTTGTGTTGGCGGCGGCAGTATTCTGGACGACGAAGGGACTCTGGCAGACCACCCCGACAATCGAACCCGCGACAAGCCCATCGTTTGCGGTACCAAAGCCGTCGAGTGGGTTGGAGGCGCCGAAGAGTGTCGCAGCAGATCCCGTTATCTCCACTCCTGTCCCGCAGTCGCTCACGCCTAAGCAGCAACAAGTCGCCCCCACGGCGACTACGCACACGCAGGACGCCGTCACGGTCGGCGTTACGCCGCAGGTCATCGCGCCCGCCGCACCTGCCGCACCTGCCGCATCACCTGCCGCACCTGCCCCAACTGTCACCGTCGACAGGACGTCGAGGATTTCTGCATCATCGTCGCCGACTCCGGCCGTCCAAGCGCCTGTTGCTGCGGATCGCGGCAGCACCCGCTGCAGCCATATCGTGGAAAAAGCGGCAATCGGTGAACCCTTGTCCGAGGAAGAGAAAAAGGAGCTTGCAAACTCATGTCGCTAACCTGCCCTCCGCGTAGCACCGTGCGCGTGTTGACCGCCGCCGGTGTGATTGCCTCAGTCCTGCTTGGTGCGTGCGCGGCGCCACCACCTCCGTTGCCGGAGCGTCCGTCGGCGCCGTCGGCTGAGTTGACGTTTACCGCAGCCATCGACTATGCGGTCGATGACCTGCTGGTTCAGGCGCAACGGTTACCGGCGTTCAATCCACCGCCGCCATCGGGCATTGCCGCTTTGACCAAAAAGGACGAAGCCGTCCCGCGCAGCGTCATCGCGGTGGATCCTGCGATCGATGGAACTACCGGGCAGCAGACGACGGCATCCAAAACTCTTGATGCAAGGCTGCTCCAACGCGCTTCCGAAAAATTCGTCCAGTTCGACGTGGTGCCCGTGACTTCGAGCAACATCGGCAAGGCGCAATATCTCCTGGCCGGGACCTTGACCTCCGTCGCCGCGTCCAATGCGGCACAGGGAACGTTTCGAATCAACCTGTCGCTGACCGATATCAAGACCGGCTTCGTCGTGGCCCAGGCAGTTGCGAGAGCGCGCGGTGATGCAGTCGATACCACGCCGACGGCGTTCTATCGGGACAGCCCGTCGCTGACCAAGGACCGTATCGTCGAAGGGCAGATACGCACGGCCCAGACACCGACCGGACAGGCGGCCGACGAAGTCTATTTGTCTCGGCTCCCGATAAGCGCCCTAATCAGCGAAGGTTCCAGGCTTTATGAAGCAGGCAGCTATGCGGACGCCCTTCGCTACTACGAGTCTGCCGCGGCCCGCCCCGAAGGGCAGCAGTTGCGCGTCTTCAATGGACTCTATCTCTCATACACGCAACTGGGGCGCACCGACGACGCGGAAAAAGCATTCGCGAAAATCGTCGCCCTTGGTCTCGCGACCAACAGCCTTTCGGTCAAGTTCCTGTTTCGGCCGGGTTCCGTGGATTTCCTGGCTGATCCCAAAGTCAGCGGCCCCTACACCATGTGGGTGCGCGTTGTCGCGCGCGAAGTCGCTTCGTCCGGCGCCTGCCTGACCATCGTCGGACATACGAGCAAGACTGGAACGGACCAATACAACGACAGGCTGTCCACGCAACGAGCTGTCACCATGCAAACCCGGATCGAGACACAGGCGCCGGATACCAAAGGCCGCCTGTCGTCGGTTGGCGTCGGCTTTCGCGAAAACCTTGTCGGATCCGGCACCGACGATCTGCGCGACGCGCTGGATCGCCGGGTCGAATTTAAAGTTCGAAACTGCAAAGCGGGCTGAACAAGCCCGCTTGACTCCACTGCGCCGACACTCCATGGCGGTGAGTGCGGCGTTTCAAAAAATGGCCGGCCGGAGTGTGCGTACGTGCCGGATTTCGCGACAGCCACCGGTCGCGCGATTTGCGTACTACAAGGCCTAGGTTATGGCGTTTCTTTGCACATTTTCCGGCATGCTCGCTGCCGGCGTTATCTGGATCGCCATTTTCGTCGAGTTGGGTGACGCCGAAAGCCCGGCGCTGAATTCAGCCTCGGCGTGGCTCTCACCGACGAGTCCGGGCGGTTGGGGCTTTTTCGTGCTCCTCTCGGCGGTATGCTCCTGGCTTGTCTATCGGTTGCTACGAGCGCGGCTCGGCGACGACGCCCCGTCGGATCGGGACCGCTAGCCCCTGGGCGAACGCTGCAGTCCAGCCCTGCAATCCAGCCTCGATCAGTCTCGAACCAGCCCGCTGCGTCTGGCGCAGCGAGCCGCCTTGGATGACCGAATAAATTCTGCATTGAATCTATTGCTATAAAATACAGCGCCACGGCCACGCGTCATGAACGGGGAGGATAGTCATGCGGCGGTTGGTGAACGAATCCAATAAAGATTATTTCGGCGGCGCGTTGATGTTTTTGATTGGCGTTGTCGCCATCGTCGTCGGACGAACGTACCCGATCGGCACACTCGGCCGCATGGGTCCCGGCTTCTTTCCAGTAGCGCTGGGCGTCATTCTGGCGCTAGCCGGATTGGCGATCGCGACGAGTGCCCGATTCGCCGAACGCGAAGTCACCAAGAAAGCGTTGCCGCCCGAATGGCGCGGGTGGATCTGTATTTGTCTCAGCATCGTGGCTTTCGTGGTGTTGGGAAAATATGGCGGCCTGGTGCCGGCCACCTTTGCCATCGTCTTCATTTCCGCGTTGGGTGATCGACAAAACACGATCAAAAGCGCGATTGTTCTGGCACTCGCCATCGTGGCGATCTGCATCGTCGTATTCTGGTGGGCGCTGCAGATGCAGTTCCCCTTGTTCGGCTGGGGTTGAGCCATGCACGAGTCGCTGCTTGGCTTGTGGTACGGATTCGGGGTGGCGCTACAGCCGCACAACCTGATGTGGTCGTTTTTCGGTGTGCTGATCGGCAACCTGATTGGCGTGTTGCCGGGCATGGGCGCGCTTTCGGCGATTTCCATGCTCTTGCCGTTGACCTACACCATGCATCCGGTACCCGCGATCCTGATGCTGGCCGGGATTTTCTACGGTTCGCAATACGGCGGCGCCATCGGTGCGATATTGCTGAACATGCCCTCGCATCCGCCGCATGCCGTCACGTGCCTGGATGGCTATCCGATGACCAAGAAGGGCAAAGGTGGGACGGCCCTCGGGATCACCATGATTGCCTCGTTCTTCGCGGCGTCATTCGGGATTACCGTGATGGTCTTCGCGTCGCCGCTGCTGGTCCAGATCGCCTTCAAGTTCGGGCCCACCGAAATCTTCTCCATCATGCTGCTTGGATTGCTCGCGGGCGCGACCATGGCCAGAGGTTCCCCGCTCAAAGGCGTGGCGATGACGGTCGTTGGGCTGTTGATCGGCGTTGTCGGCACCGATGTCAACAGCGGAACGGCGCGATTCTCGTTCGGTCTTCCCGAGCTGACGGACAAGGTCGAGCTGGTCGCGTTGGCGCTGGGGCTGTTCGGTGTCGCGGATTTTCTGCTCAGCGTCAATCGAATGCAGTATGTCGGAAGTGCGACCAAGGTTCGGTTTCGCGACATGCGACCCTCGATGGCAGAGCTCAAACAGTCGTTCTTCCCCATGTTGCGCGGCACGCTGATCGGCACGCTGTTTGGTGCGATGCCTGGCACGGGACCGACGATCACCACGTTCATCGCCTACGCCGTTGAAAGAAAGATCTCGAAAACTCCAGAGCGATTCGGCACCGGCGCGTTGGAAGGCGTCGCGAGTCCCGAAGCAGCGTCGCATTCCAAGACGCAGGTCGACTTCATCCCGACCATGAGCCTGGGCATTCCAGGCGACGCGGTGATGGCATTGATACTGGGCGCACTGCTGATCCAGGGAATCCAGCCTGGCCCGCAGCTCATCAGCGAGCACGCGGACCTCTTCTGGGGACTGATCGCCAGCTTCTGGGTCGGCAACATATTGCTCGTCATCCTCAATGTGCCGATGATCGGAGTCTGGGTCAAGGTGCTGCAGGTGCCGTACCGGTATATGTTTCCGTGCGCATTATTTTTCATCGCGATCGGCGTCTATAGCACCAACAATAGCTTGTTCGAAGTCAATGAAGTGTTGGTGTTCGGCATCGTCGGAGCGATATTCATGGCGTTGGATTTTCCGGTCGCGCCGATCCTGCTGGGCTACGTGTTGGGGCCGCTGGTCGAAGAGAACTTCCGCCGCGCCCTGCTGTTGTCGCGCGGCGACCTGCTGGTGTTCTTTCAGAAGCCGATCAGCGCCGGATTCATGTCGGTCTGCATCCTGCTGGTACTCGCGCAACTGTTTTTCGGGTTGCGGGCATCCTTGCGCAAGAGAAAGCTCGATGCACTGGTGCCCACGTTGCCAACGACAAACGCCTCACCGACGCACAATGAATGACGCCGGTATAGCAATGTCCGGCTACGACCGCTAACGATCCTTTCCAAGCGCAACATCCTCCAATACGCTTGTTTCGTCCCCGACGCTGGCGCCAGCGGTCGGACCGATTGAAATCACGGTCGCAGGCGTAGGCGGCCACAGTTTTGTCAACGCTCGCCGCGAGCAGCGTGTCGCAATTTGGCGGCGCGGCGAGACGCACCTGAGAAATCCGACGCAGACATTTCATCAATATTGAATGTGTCGGCCGGTATGATGGCCACCTCGTCATGTCCACCGCCAGCCGCTGCTAGAGTCCGTTCCCCGACGATGCGCCTCACTAACTTGCCCGTCTCGGTAGTCGCCACTCGACTGCTTCCCACGCGCTGGGATCTGCTCGTGGTACCGGTACTGCTGGTCGCTTTCGTCGTTCTCGCCAATAGCGCGAGGCAGATGGCGCAGCCACTGACCGTGCTCGATGTGACGCCGCTCACGTTGAACCCTTCAGCGCTCCCAGGCTACGCGCTTCGGACGACGTTGCGCATGCTCGCGGCACTGGTGTTGTCGACCATCTTCACGCTCACCTATGGAACACTGGCCGCCAAGAGCCGACGCGCGGGTGCGCTGCTCGTGCCGATGCTAGATATTCTGCAGTCCGTTCCGATCCTCGGCTTCCTGTCGTTTACCGTGACGTTTTTCCTCGGACTGTTTCCCGGCAATGTCCTTGGCGCCGAATGCGCGGCGATATTCGCGATTTTTACCAGCCAGGCGTGGAATATGGCCTTCAGTTTCTATCAGTCGCTGCGCTCGGTGCCGGGCGACCTCGACGAAGCCACCCGCAGCTTCGGGCTCTCTGCCTGGCAGCGCTTCTGGCGCCTCGAGGTGCCGTTTTCGGTCCCTGGTCTGGTGTGGAATACGATGATGTCGATGTCGGGCGGTTGGTTCTTCGTCGTCGCGAGCGAGGCGATTTCGGTAGGCAAGACGACGGTCGCACTTCCCGGGATAGGATCCTACGTGGCGCTCGCCATCGCCCAACGCGATCTTGCGGCGGTGGGCTGGGCGGTGCTGACCATGCTGGTCGTGATACTTCTCTACGATCAACTGCTCTTCCGTCCGATCGTGGCGTTTGCGGAGAAATTCCGCTTCGAGCAGACTACCAGCGGCGAAGTGGCACAGTCCTGGTTTCTGACGTTGCTCCGCCGTTCTCTGTGGGTCCGCTGGGCGACCTCGCCAATTCGCCGCGGCTTTCGTCGGGCGATCCGCAGGCGCTCGGTTTTTCCCCGCCTCCCCACCGTCGAACCAACGATGGCGCTGGCGACGCGAACCGTCGACTGGATTTGGTACGGGGTGCTGAGCGTGCTAGCCGTTTACGCCGCGTGGCACGTCTTCAACTTCATTACCGGCGAACTCGACTGGTGGGATCTGCTGCAGGTCTTGGGTCTGGGCGCTTTGACGTTGCTGCGGGTGGTCGTCCTGATTGCGCTGGCCACGCTCATCTGGGTTCCGATCGGTGTCTGGATCGGACAGCGCCCGCGACTCGCCGAAGCGCTCCAGCCGCTGGCCCAGTTTCTAGCCGCCTTTCCGGCCAATCTGATGTTCCCCGTTTTCGTCGTCGTCATCGTCCGCTACCACCTCAGCCCCGATGTCTGGCTGAGTCCGCTGATGGTACTCGGCACCCAGTGGTACATCCTGTTCAATGTCATCGCCGGAACGAGCGCTTTTCCGGGCGATCTCAAGGAAGCGGCCGCAAGCCTGCGCTTGACCGGATGGCCATGGTGGAAGAACGTCATGCTGCCCGGCATATTTCCGTACTACATCACGGGCGCCATCACCGCGTCCGGCGGCTCGTGGAATGCCAGCATCGTTGCCGAAGTCGCCAACTGGGGAGACACGCACCTGACCGCGCATGGTCTCGGCGCCTACATCGCTCAAGCCACCGAGGCGGGCGACTATCCGCGTCTGGTCCTCGGCATCGCTGTCATGTCGTTTTATGTCGTCGCGCTGAACCGAACCGTCTGGCGACCGCTGTACGCGTTCGCCGAACGACGGCTGCGCGCAAATTGAGGTCGCCGCCATGCCAACGCCCGTGACGCCCGCGCTTCTTGAAGTCAACAGTTGCTGCAAGACCTTTGGCGCGCCCGGACGCGATCCTCTCGTCGTGCTCGAAGAGGCGAAGCTGACGCTGTTCGCCGGTGAAATCGTCGGGCTGCTCGGACGCTCCGGATCCGGCAAGTCGACGCTGCTGCGAATTATCTCCGGACTCATTGCGCCGACGAGCGGCGACGTACGTTTCCTGGGCGAGGCCGTCCATGGACCCGCGCCCGGGCTGGCGATGGTGTTTCAAACGTTCGCCTTGTTTCCCTGGCTCACCGTCTTCGAGAACGTCGAGCTTGGGTTGGTTGCGCTCGAGGTACCGCGCCCCGAAGTGCGCAAGCGTGCTCAGGCCGCAATCGAGTTGATCGGCCTTGCCGGATTCGAAAGCGCCTACCCGAAGGAGCTTTCCGGCGGAATGCGTCAGCGCGTCGGCTTTGCGCGGGCGCTCGTCACGTATCCCAAACTTCTGCTGATGGATGAGCCGTTCTCGGCGCTCGACGTGCTGACGGCGGAGACGCTGCGCAACGACTTTCTCGATCTCTGGGTCGAGGGCCGCATGCCGATCCAGTCGGTCCTCCTGGTCACGCACAACATCGAGGAAGCGGTGCTCATGTGCGACCGCATCCTGATCTTCGCATCCAACCCGGGACGCATCGTGCAGGAGATCAAGATTCCACTTCCGCATCCGCGCAACCGTCTCGACCCGACGTTCCGCAACATCGTCGACGCAATCTACACGCGGATGACCACGCGCACGCCGGGCCCTGCGGGCGCCCGCGACGGCCTGTTTCCCGGAATGGGCCTGGGCATGGTGTTCACGTTCGTGTCGACCAACCTTATGGCCGGCCTGCTGGAAACGCTCGCCGCCGCGCCCTATAACGGCCGCGCGGACCTGCCGCCACTCGCGGGCGCGCTACAGCTCGAAGCCGATGAATTGCTGCCGATTGCAGAAATTCTGCAGCTGTTGCGCTTCGTCGACTTGGCCGAAGGGGATCTGACGCTGACCGATGCCGGGCGCAGCTTCAGCAATGCCAACATCGACGAGCGCAAGGACCTGTTTGCCCATCACTTGATCGCCTACGTTCCGCTGGCCGCGCACATTCGCCAGGTACTGGATGGCCGGCCCGATCACCGCGCGCCATTCAGCCGCTTCAGCGAAGAGCTCCAGGACTACATGGTGGCCGATCAGGCGGAGACGACACTGCGGGCGGTGGTGGCATGGGCACGCTACGCGGAAGCGTTCAACTACATCGCCGAGGAAGGCATGTTCGAACTGGCGTCAAGTACCGCGCAGGAGAAGACGTAATTCGGGGCGCTCGATACCGTAGTCTGCGGCGCGAGCAGCGTCGCCAAGCCTAGCGGCACCGGGACGTGCATCCCAGGTTCGTTGATTGACGCGGACCGCCGGTAGATTACTATCGGCAATGGGATGGAGAGTGCGGGCGGCGCATGACGGTTTCGAAGAAAAAGAAGACTTCGGGGGGTGATCGAACGTCGCGGCCTTCGGCGGCGAAAGTCGCCGCCTCGGCCGAGCGCGCCCGCGACCTCAAGCGCGTGCAGGCGCTGGAGAAGAAACTTGCTCGGCGGACCGAGGAACTGCAAGCAGCGAAGACCGTGCTCGATCAGCGGGCGAACGAGCTGGCGATCATCAATAGCGTGCAGCAGGCGCTCGCGGCCAACCTCGACATGCAGGGCATCTACGACGCGGTCGGCAACAAGATCCGCGAGATTTTCCGCAGTGCAGACGTGGAAATCCGCATCATCGACAGGGAGGCGGGCGTCTGGCGCTTTCCCTACCTGACCGTGCGCGGCGAGCGGCACAGCATCGCGCCGAATCCGATTGGGAAGGTCGGCTTCGCCGCTCACATCCTGCGTACTCGCGAAACCGTCGTCGTCAACGAAGACGCTCGCGCGGCACTCAAGAAGTACCGCAGCCACCTGCTTGGACCGGCATCCCCGAAATCGATGGTCTTTGTGCCGATGGTCGCCGGCGACCAGGTGCGCGGGATGATCCAGATGGCCGACATGGACCGCGAGCATGCCTTCACGGATTCGGACGTGCGCCTGCTGGAAACGCTCGTCAGCGCGATGAGCGTCGCGCTCGACAATGTCCGCCTGTTCAACGAAACCCGGGATGCGCTCGAGCGCCAAACCGCGACGGGTGACATCCTCCGCGTGATCGCGGGTTCGCCGAACGACACTGAGCCGGTGTTCGAGATGGTCGCGCGACACGCCGGAAGGCTGTGCGGCGCGGAGGTTGCGGTAGTTTCCCGGTTCGATGGCGGCATGATCGAACTGGCTGCGATCGACGGGGTCGTCCCCGATGCCGTGAAAATCGTTCGCGGCCTTTACCCGATGCCGATTGGTGCGCAGACCGTAACCGCGCGCGCTATCCGTGGCTGCACCATGGTTCACATCGCGGATGTGCTCGCCGATGAAACCTATGGGGGCAAGGACTTTGCGCGGGCCGCCCAATACCGTGCCTGCCTTGGCGTGCCCATGCTCGACGGCCAGCGCGTCATCGGCTCGATCTTTGTCGGTCGGTCGGCGCCGGGTCTGTTCAGTGATGCGCAGGTGAAACTGCTCAAGACCTTCGCCGACCAGGCGGTGATCGCCATCCAGAACACGCGCCTGTTCAACGAGACCCGGGAAGCGCTGGAACGGCAGACCGCAACAACCGAAATCCTCCGGGTCATTGCCAGTTCGCCTTCGGACGTGCAGCCGGTGTTCGACACGATCGTGCGACACGCGGCCGACCTGGTCGACGGCATGTACACGAACGCCTTTCGATACGACGGCGAAAAGATACACCTGGTCGCCAGCAGCACGGATAACCAGGAAATGCTGACGTTGCTGCGCAGCACCTATCCGACGCGACCGGTCCGATCGCAAATGTCGGGCCGCGCTATCCTGGACAAAACGGTGGTTCGCATGGAAGACGCGCTTGACGATCCGGTATACGACAAGCGACACGCGATCGCCGGTAGGTGGCGTCGAATGCTCGGCGTGCCGATGCTGCGCGATGGCCAGCCGCTCGGTGTTTTCGTGGTCGCCTGGGGCACACCGGGCCCAATACCTTCCGGCCAGGTGGATCTATTGAAAACCTTCGCCGACCAGGCGGTAATCGCGATCGAAAACGTGCGCCTGTTCAACGAGACCAAGGAAGCGCTGGAGCGGCAGACGGCAACGGCCGACGTATTGAAGGTGATCAGCGAATCGCCAACGGACGTGCAACCCGTGTTCGATGCGATCGCCGAGCGCGCCAAGGCCCTTTGCGGCGCCACAATTAGCGGGGTGGCGCGTTTCGACGGCGAGTGGGTCCATCTGGTGGCGTACCAAGGCGTATCGGCCGAGGCCGACGAAGCGATGCGCAACGTATTCCCGGTGCAGATAAATAGCGGGACGGTCAGTGCACGGGTAATTCGGGCGCGCAAGCCCGTGCAGATTGTCGACGTGATGGCGGACCCGGAATATGGAGCGAAGAAAGCCGCCCTGCTCGCGGGATATCGCGGCGCCTTGGCGGTACCGATGCTGCGCGAAGGCCATGTCGTCGGCTCGATCGCCGCACTGCGTGCCGAGGTCGGACCGTTCCCCGACAAGCAGGTGCAGCTGCTGCAGACCTTCGCCGACCAGGCCGTGATCGCGATCGAGAACGTCCGCCTGTTCAACGAAACAAAGGGCGCACTCGCCAAAGTCGAGGAGCGCACGCTCGAGTTGACCGAGTCGTTGGACTACCAGACCGCAATCAGCGATGTGCTGCAATCCATCAGCGAGTCACCAACGAACGTAGCGCCCGTGTTCGAGGTAATTCTCGAGTCCGCCACGCGGCTGTTCGCTAGCCCGTTGGCAGCCGTCTTCCGCTACGACGGCGAACTCGTCCATCTGGTCGCGACGCGCAACTGGTCCCCGGAGGCCATAGAGGACTCGCGTCGTTTCTATCCGGCGCCGCCGAATCCGAAGATGATGAGCGGGCGTGTCGTGATCTCTGGCAGCGTGCAGACGCAGGAGGATACGCTTCTCGATCCTGCTTATGACCAGACGCAGGCTAGGCTGGGCCACTGGCGCCGCATGCTCGGCGCGCCGCTGCTCAAGGACGGCCACACCGTCGGCGCCATAATCGTCGCGTGGCCGGATCCGGGCGAGACGCCGCAACGGCAGATCGACCTGCTGAAAACCTTCGCCGAACAAGCGGTCATCGCGATCGAGAATGCGCGGCTGATCAGCGAGACGAAGGACGCGCTGGAACAGCAGACCGCGACAGCCGAGGTGCTGCAGGTGATCGGCAACTCGGTCGCCGATACCGCGCCGGTGTTCGACAAGATTCTCGACAGTTGCCAGCATCTGTTCGCCACTGAGCAGCTCGGCATCTTCATCGCCAACGACGAAGGCCAGGTGCATGCCGCTGCCTGGCGCGGGTCGGCGTTTGACGCCGTCGCGAGCACTTTCCCCAAGCCGATCGAGCAAACCATGACGGGCCGGGTCATTCGTGAGCGTCGCACGATACACATTCCCGACACTTCTATGGTGCCCGATGCGCCGGCGGCAGTCCGCGGGGTCATCGCACTGAGCGGCGACGCTTCGGTGGCGTGGGCGCCGATGCTATGGGAAGACCGCGGCGTAGGCTCGATTGCCGTGCTACGCCAGCCGCCCAAGCCCTTCACCGACAAGGAGCTCGTCCTGCTCAAGACGTTCGGCGACCAGGCAGTGATTGCGATTCAGAACTCCAGGCTGTTTAAGCAGACGCAGGAGGCGCGCGCGGCGGCCGAAGCCGCCAACGAGGCCAAGAGCTCGTTCCTCGCGACGATGAGCCACGAGATCCGCACGCCGATGAATGCCGTCATCGGCATGAGCGGGTTGCTGCTCGACACCACGCTCGACACGGAGCAGCACGACTATGTCGCTACCATCCGCGAGTCCGGCGACACGCTGCTTACGATCATCAACGACATCCTAGATTTTTCGAAGATCGAGGCCGGTCGCATGGATATCGAGGCGCAGCCCTTCGACCTGCGCGAATGCATCGAATCCGCGCTGGACCTCGTCACCTCGCGCGCCGTCGAAAAGCATCTGGATACCGCGTACGTGTTTGAAGGCGACGTTCCGGGCGCCATTCAAGGCGACGTGACGCGGCTGCGTCAAATCATTCTCAACCTGCTCGCCAATGCGGTGAAATTCACCGAATCCGGCGAAGTGGTGCTGACGGTAAGTTCTGAATCCCTCGCCGATGGCCACGTCAAGCTGACCTTCGCCGTGCGCGACACCGGCATCGGTTTGACGAGCGAAGGCATGAGCCGCCTGTTCCAGTCGTTCTCGCAAGCGGACTCCTCTACCACCCGCAAGTACGGCGGCACCGGACTGGGCCTTGCGATCAGCAAACGCCTCGCCGAATTGATGGGCGGGCGCATGTGGGCTGAAAGTGAGGGACCCGACAAGGGGTCAACGTTCTTCTTCAACATCCAGGTGCCCCTCGCGGCAATGCCGCCCGCGCGTCAGCGCGACTTCGTCGGCGTCCAACCTGCGCTACAGGGCAAACGCGTGCTTGTCGTCGACGACAATGCCACCAACCGCCGCATTCTGGAATTGCAAAGTGTCAAGTGGGGCATGTCTGCGCGCGCAACGGGATCGCCGCTCGAGGCGCTGAAGTGGCTCGAGTCCGGCGCGACTTTCGACCTCGCCATCCTCGATATGCACATGCCGGAAATGGATGGCATGGCGCTCGCTCGGAAAATCCGCGAGCGTCGCGCTTCGCTGCCGCTGGTGCTGTTCAGTTCGCTTGGCCGGCGGGAGGCCGGTGATGACGAGAAGCTGTTCGACGCCTATCTCGCCAAGCCGATCCATCAGTCGCAGTTATTCGATACCCTGGCGGGTTTGCTGGCGCAGCACGTTACGCCGAAGGCCGCGCCGCTGCCAGGCAAGCCGAGGCTTGACGCAGAAATGGCTATCCGGCATCCGCTGCGCATCCTGCTGGCCGAGGACAACGTGGTAAACCAGAAGCTCGCGCTGCGGCTGCTGCAGCAAATGGGTTATCGCGCCGACCTGGCTTCGAACGGTATCGAAGCCGTCGAATCGGTGGAGAGGCAGACTTACGACGTAGTATTAATGGATGTACAGATGCCGGAGATGGACGGGCTCGAGGCGTCGCGCCAGATCAATGCGCGTTGGCAGTCCCAGGACCGGCCACGCATCATCGCCATGACCGCCAATGCGATGCAGGGCGACCGAGACATGTGCCTGGCTGCCGGTATGGACGATTATGTAACCAAGCCAATTCGCGTCGAGCAGCTCGTCGAGGCGTTGAACCAGGTACCCACCCGTCAAGACCGATGATGACCTCTCCGGCAATCGATCGCGCGACTTTCGACGCGCTGAAGGAAACGACGGGCGAGGAGTTCGCGCTGGAACTCATCGATACGTTTCTCCAGGAAGCGCCCACGATGCTCGACGAGCTGCGCGATGCGCTGGCCACGAAAGACGCCAACAGGTTTCGCCGGGCCGCGCACTCGCTGAAATCCAATTGCAACACTTTTGGCGCGCTCACGATGGGCGCGATGGCGCGGGAACTGGAACTCACGGACCTGTCGAAAGTCGCAGAAAGCAACGCGCGGGCGCTCGCACCGCTGACCGAAGAATATGCGCGCGTGGCTGTGGCGTTGTCCGAGTTGCGCCATGGGTGAGCTACGGGTTGGCCAGGCGCGGTTGCTGGTGGTCGATGACAACAAGGTCAATCGGCTGCTGCTCACGCGCAGCCTCGAGCTGCAGGGCCACAGCACCGCATCGGCCGAAAACGGCCGCATCGCTCTGGAGATGCTGCGCGGCGAATCCTTCGACCTCGTGTTATTGGACATGGAAATGCCGGAGATGGACGGATTCCAGGTGCTCGAACAGCTGATCAACGATCGCCGGTTGCGCGACCTGCCGGTCATCGTCACGTCGTCGCTCGAAGGCATCGCCAATGTGGTCCGCTGCATCGAACTCGGTGCCGAGGACTACCTCACCAAGCCGGTCAACCCCGTGCTGCTTAAGGCGCGCATCGGCGCAAGCCTCGAAAAGAAACACCTCCGCGACCAGCAGAAGGAATTGGTGCGCCGCTTCGCTACGCCGGAAGTCGCGCAGGACCTGCAGGATTCTGGATTCTTCCTGGGCGGCAAATTGGTGCGCGCATCGGTGATGTTCTCCGACATCCGCGGCTTCACGTCGCTCGCGGAAGCGCAATCACCCGAGGAGACCATCGAGTTGCTCAACGCGTACTACGCGCTGATGTTCGACGCGATCAGCGGCCACGGCGGCGTGGTCACGCTGATGATGGGTGATGGCCTGATGTCCATCTTCGGTGCGCCGATTCCGTTGCCGGATCATTGTGCAAGCGCGGTGCGGGCAGCGCAGGAAATGGTCGCATTGATCGAACTGTTCAACGTCGATCGTACGGCCGCTGACAAGCCGCCTATCCGCATCGGCATAGGCATCGCGTCCGGCGAGATGGTGGCCGGTTACGCGGGAACGAACGCGCGCGCGACGTACACTTGCATCGGCGACATCGTCAATCTTGCGTCGCGGCTCGAGGTGCACACCAAGGTCGCGCAACGCACCATACTGATCGATATCAACACGCGCTCAGCACTGAGCGAGAAATTTGCGGTCGAACCGCTCGGTCCCGTTCCATTCAAGGGAAAGGCCGCCGCGGTGGACGTGTTTTCGGTCGATCCCGCGAGCGGTCGTTAGTCGCGACCAACGCAATCACCGAACAAGCAGCTGCCGATGAAAACATCCACCCTTCATCTAGTCACCGCAGTACTCGCGATGCTCGTTCTTTCCGCTTGCGGCAAAGAGCAGCCTGCGCCTGCTCCCGGAAAACCGGCCGCGCAGAAAGTCGTCGAGGAAAAGGTGCCACCCTACACCTATCCGGCACCGGTCAAGGGACACATCAAGGAGATCAACATCGGCGAGTTCGATCTGGTCGACGGCATCGCGTACCCGTCGATGGCCGGCAGTGGCACTGTCGTCCACGTTGTGAGTCGCCCGATCGCGTCGCCGATGCTGGTCGACTCGGCGTGTCCGCTCGCACAAGCACGGGCCCTTTCGATCCTGCGCAATGCCAAGTTCAGCGAAGTGACCCTCGATGCCACCGGGCGATCGAAATACTTCGGTGCCGGAATCGCACTCAAGGGCAGCCTCACGGATCTGTCGACGCGTACGTGGTCGAGCAAGCTGCAGACCGACGCCGGCCGGGCGACCGGGAGCGTCCTGCATCAAAGATACGGCCGATTCGAATTCGATTTGCCGTTGTCGAACCCGAAGATCGACGAGATAAGCTACGGCGACAGCGAGCAAAAACGGAAGTTGCCCGCAACCACGCCCAGGCCAACGGAGCAACAGATCACCGCGGCCTTTGTTGCATTACGCGACGCGGCACACCAGAAGGATCTGAAGGCCGTGCTCAGGGGGATGGGGTTCGACGCCAAGCAGAACCTCGCAATCCGCGGGTTGGACGGCATTGACTCCGATTTCGCGATATTCGCCGACCGCTTCATTACGCCTAGTACGCCCGGCGACCCGTGGCCCAAGCCGGGCGCCGGCCAGATCAGGGCCGAAGGCCTGCGCGCCGATGGCAAGAAAGCCTGGAACGACTATTACTTCGATCTCTGCGGCGATCGCTTGGTGCTTACGTACATCGTCGAGCAATAGCAGTTGCAGCGCGTGGCAGGGAAGCCGCTTCCGGCCTTTGATCTGACGCTACTTTTCCTGCCACAGCTTTGGAAAAATCCGCTGCCCGATGTCGGGGCGAATATCGTAGAACACCAGCAGCGCGGCATAGATCACCGGCAGCGCGTAAAGGCCGTGGCGCCCGAACACGATCAACACGTAGCAGAGCGCCGCGAACGTTGCGATGAGCGTCACCTGCGCCGCCTTGGCGGCGAGCGACTGCTTGCGATCTTGATCCAGGTTGCCGATGATCGGGCCCTTACTCGTCGGTTGTCCACGATGGCCTGGCGTCGTCGTTGCTTCGAACTGACTCTGGAATCGCGCGGCGGCGAGCAGCGACATGCCGGCCACCGGTCCCCAGAAGCCGGGGTGCGACATTACCGCACTCCAGTCGATGTCCGTGATCATGCCGAAAATGAAGGCAGGCATCGCAATAGGAACGGCGATAATCGCGGACATGAACGCGAGAAAGGCGGCGGCGACCAGCCACGCGATGAAGCGCATGACCAACCAGCGCGAACGCGGATCGACCGAATTGACGTCGCCGCGTTCGCGCGTCGTGGCCACGATCAGCATCAGACCCAGCGACAGGTCGAACGCCGTCAGCAGGACATAACTCGCGAAATTGCCGTGGAACACATACAAAGACAGCAGCGGCAGCACATGGCGCGCGACGTCCACGACGATCGTCATGAACGACATGCGCGGACTGTGTACGAACAGCGAGGCAGAATCCCGACCTGCCGGTGATGCGCTGGAATCTTCGCTCATCGTCGTCCCCTGCCTTGCAAACGTTATCGCGCCGGGTTTGGTGCCGGCTTGCGAGCTAGCGACTGATCAGGCACTGCGCTCCGTCGATCTTGAAGTTCTGCGTGATCGTCTCGGTGCTGGAGCCGTTCTTGTCCTTGCTCGTCTTCTTCACGGTCAGCGTGGCTACCGGCCCGTCCACGACCAGGACACCGTTAGCCTTGATGTCGGCCGCGTATTGCGCCTCCGTCTGCGACATTTCCTTCATCATCCCCGACATCATCGTGCGATCCTTGGCGGGCATGGCCTTCCACTGGTCCTGCATCTCCTTGGTGGAAAGCTTGTTGGCTTCGTCCATATTGCCGTCGTGAACGAGTCCCATCTGCTTGACGGCAACCTTGCCGCACGCGTTGTCGAGTATCGCCGCACCTTTGATCTCGGACTTTGCGGACGCCACGCCCGCGACACCACACAATACGACAGGCAACACCCCGCCGATGACACGCGTGAATAACCGATGATGGTTCATGTTATTTTTTCTCCCTGAGCATTGGAAATCGGAGGCGACCCCTGATATCGACCTTGAGTCGAAGCGAGGGCCATCCCGCGCGAAGTCTATCAAACGTTGCTGAACCCGAGCCCCTGCTCCACCAGCCGGTCGATTTCCGAGTCGGCGAATCCCCAGTCGGTGAGCGCCTCGCGGCCCAGGGCGCCGCGTTCGGGTGGTGCGCGGCGCACCTTGCCGGGCGTACGCGAATAGCGTGGGGCCGGTGCGGGCTGCATTACATCGCGGACGGCGACATGCCCCTGGCGCGCAAGGGCATGCGGGTGCCGCGCGGCCTCAGCAAAGGTCAGCACGGGCGCAAAGCACGCGTCCGTCCCCTCGAACACGCGACACCATTCGTCGCGCGTCTTCGTCGCGAACGTCGCCGCGAAACGTGCACGCAGCGCCGGCCATCCTGCGCGGTCGTGCTGATCGGGCAGCGTGTCGGCCGCGAGGCCCATGCGTTCCAGCAGCACGGCGTAGAATTTCGGTTCGATCGCGCCGATGGCGATGTGACGCCCGTCGCGCGTCTCGTAGGTGTCGTACCACGGCGTGCCGGAGTCGAGAATGTTGTCCCCGCGCACGTCGCTCCAGCGCTTCGCCGCCTGCATGCCCCAAAACATGGTGGTCAGCAGGGAAGCGCCTTCGACCATCGCCGCATCGACGACCTGGCCCTTGCCGGATCGCCGCACGTCGAGCAGTGCACACGCAATGCCAAAGGCGAGCAGCATGCCACCGCCGCCGAAGTCCGCGACGAGATTGAGCGGTGGCACCGGCGCGTCGCCGGAGCGTCCTATCGCGTGCAGCGCGCCGGAGAGTGCGATGTAATTGATGTCGTGTCCTGCGCGCGCCGCGAGTGGGCCGTCCTGGCCCCAGCCGGTCATGCGGCCGTAGACAAGCGTTGGGTTGCTGGCCAGCAGCGTGTCGGGGCCGAGGCCCAGCCGCTCCATCACGCCGGGGCGAAAGCCTTCGATGAGGACGTCCGCCTTCGCCGCCAGTGCGAGCGTCGCAGTCACGGCGTCGGCGCGCTTCAGGTCGAGCGTCACCGAGCGTCGACCGCGCATCATCACGTCGTTCCAGCGTTCGCGCTCCAGGCCCAGCCCGGGATCCTGCGTGCGATCGACGAGGATCACGTCGGCGCCCATGTCGGCGAGCATCATTCCACAAAACGGCCCCGGCCCGATGGCCTCGAACTCCAGTACGCGCACGCCCGACAATGGTCCCATGAACGAGATTTTATCGTGTCGCGTCCGCGTCCCGGGCCGATTTGTCCGACGGCAGCGCCGCGTGTTACGTTGGGTGATCCGTTACACCGGGGATTGTCCTCGAATGTCGG
This sequence comes from uncultured beta proteobacterium, assembly GCA_963732105.1. GTDB lineage: Bacteria > Pseudomonadota > Gammaproteobacteria > Burkholderiales > Casimicrobiaceae > PALSA-1003. The sequence goes on along the minus strand of CAVSYL010000009.1, from coordinate 11,942 downwards.
CGATGAACCTCCCGAATTCGACCCTGGCGCATCGTCGCCTCATTAGAGCCGGCGTCACACTGGTTGCGCTGGTTGTCGCGCTGTCCTCGTCGCCGGTGGCGCATGCTGCGCACGAAGTCACGGGCAAGGCCGTCCACGTTGCGAGCGGTGACACGCTGGTCGTCACGTCCGCGGAGGGCGACACGGAAGTCCGCCTGGCCGACATTGGTGCACCGCAGGGGAGCGCGTACTACGCTCCTGCCGCGACCACGCTGCTGTCGAACATGGTCCTCGGGTTGCAGGTGCGCGTCACGGTCACGGGACAAAGCGCGCCCAGCCACGTGTTCGGTCGGGTGCACGTCGGCGATCTCGACGTGATCCTGGCGCTGGTCCAGCGCGGCGCGGCATGGGTGTGCTTGGAGTACGCCGCCGACACGGGTCTCATCCCCTATGAACACGATGCCATCCGCTACCGGCGCGGGCTTTGGGCGTGGACTACGCAGTTCGATGCCCGTGTCGCGTGCCAGCGCCGGCCACCCGCCGAACATCCCATCGGCAGGCCCTAGACGCCAGCATAACGCTGCAGCAGATCGTCGCCGCCGGGTGCCCGGATTTGCGCGTTGAACGAAACAATGATGCGGTCGCGATCGCCGCTGTAAGGCATGGCCTTGTGCGGCAGGAGCGAGGGAAACAACACCAGGTCGCCCGCTTCCGGCATGACGTCCATGGTGGACTGCTGCATCCATGCGACGGCGGCGATCGTGCAAGTGCGTGACGACATCGACGACCTCGGACAATCGGTGCAAGCTGGCACCATTCAGGTCAGCGAAAGGGAGACGCCATGCGTGCAATACCCGTCGGAGCCAAAGGCTCATTCACCCTCGTCGTGGCTCCGGACCATCTCGCCAACCGCTTCAAGGATGCGATGCTGCCTCCGGTCCTGGCGACGCCGGTCATGATCATGATGATGGAGAACGCGGCGCTCAACGCCATCAAGCCCTATCTGGACGGGGGCCAGAGCGCAGTCGGCACGCGTGTTGATGTAATCCACCTGGCGGCGACACCCGTCGGCCGGACTGTCAACGCCAACGCGGAGGTGACCAAGATCGACGGCAGACGCATCGAGTTCCGGATCGAAGCGTCCGATGGCGCCGAGAAGATCGGAGCCGGAATACACGAACGCATGGTGATCGACCTTGGCAAGTTCTCCGAGCGGCTCGCGGCGAAGACTGGCTAGACGCCCGGATTGTGTTGTTGCCGCGGTGCGCATCGGCTTGAGACCGTCAGCTCGATCCGCTATGCTCCGTTCGTAACTCGTCGTCCGGGGATTGTCGGCAGGCTCCCCGCTCGCAGACGCCCACAGCGTCCAAGCTCTGCTCCTGGTTTGGGTTAACCGCCCGGATGGGAGTGTGCCTTGGATGCGGTCTCGAAACTCCACGGAAGCGCGATGAATTCCCCCGACGTGCGACGGCTGCTGTGGGTGCGCGCGCTGCGCGCGTTCGGCGACGGCTACGTCAGCCTGGTGCTGCCGATCTATCTGCTCGCGCTGGGGTTCGGGCCGTTTCAGATCGGCGTGATCGCCACCGGCACGCTGGTCGGATCGGGCCTGTTGACGCTTCTGGTAGGCCTGCACGCCCACCGTTTCCGGTATCGCACGCTATTGCTGTGCGCGACCGCGCTGATGACCGCCACAGGGCTCGCTTTCGCAGCCGTCTCGGATTTCTGGCCGCTGTTGATCGTCGCGGTCGTCGGCACGCTCAATCCTTCCAGCGGCGATGTCAGCGTTTTTCTGCCGCTCGAACAGGCCGTGCTGGCGCGCATCATTGGCGACAAGCAGCGCACCGCCGTGTTCGCCCGGTACAGTCTGGTCGGAGCGTTGATTGGTGCGACTGGAGCTCTATTCGCGGGCTTTCCCGAGTTCCTGTCGCGTGCGATGCACATCGAGGTCAAGCCCGCATTGCAGGCGATGTTCGTCCTCTATGCGCTGCTTGGACTAGGGTCGGCCATGATTTATCGCAGGTTGCCCGCAACGCTGGCGGTCGAAACCGAGACCCCGGCCGCGCCTCTGCGCCAATCGAGGCGCATCGTGTACACGCTGGCGGCGCTGTTCAGCCTTGATGCGTTCGGTGGTGGCTTTATCGTGCAGTCGTTGCTCGCGCTTTGGCTGTTCCAGAAATTCCAACTTTCGATCGCGGTTGCTGGAACGATTTTCTTCTGGACCGGCGTTCTGTCGGCATTCTCGTACCTTGTCGCCGTGCGCATCGCCAATCGCATCGGGCTCATCAATACGATGGTGTTTACGCATCTGCCGGCGAATCTGCTGTTGCTCGTTATTCCGTTCATTCCTGATCTGACGTGGGTCATTGCGCTGCTGCTGGTGCGCGCCGCGCTATCGCAGATGGACGTCCCCACGCGCAGCTCCTACGTCATGGCCGTGGTCACACCGGGAGAGCGCGCCGCCGCCGCCAGCGTCACGTCCGTTCCGCGCAGCCTCGCGTCGTCGGCCAGCCCGCTCATCGCAGGCTACCTGCTCGGTTTGTCGGCCTTCGGCTGGCCGCTGATGGTGGCCGGCGCGGTCAAGATCGTCTACGACCTGTTACTGCTGGTCACTTGCCGCCACGTCCGTCCGCCCGAAGAAGCTGCCATTCGGAAGTAACGGCCCACGAAGCAGAATGGCCGCAAGCCCGCTGACGTTTGCATTTGGCGTCGACGTTACGGCCGCACCCGTGACGCCGGCCCCTGTTGCCGGAACCATACGCCCGAGCCCACGGCGCTGGCGAGCATGACGCCATACACGAACAAGGCGAACGCCAGCGCCGCGAACAAGCCGGCCATCGATCCGGTCAAGCGCAGCGCAAGCCAGCCGCCGCCGATCGCGATGATCAGTCGCACCATTCCCGCGAGCAGTGGCCAGAGCAATCGGCCGGCCCCCTGCGACGCGAAGTACAACGCCAGGCCGAGGCCGAAAAAGCCATATGTCGGCCCGACGATGCGCAGGTACGCGCTGCCGGTCTCGATCATGTGCGGATCATCACCGAACAGGCCAAGCCACGCCTGCGGCCAGACGGCTGCGGCGATGCCGATGGATTCGGTCAGCGCAAAGGCGAATGCGCCACCCACGAGCGCGATATGCAACGCTCGTGGTCCTTGATTGGCGCCCATGTTGGTACCGACCAGCGCGACAAGGGGCGCGCCCAAGCCGAACACAAGGGGAATCAGCAGATACTCCAGGCGTGCCGCGGTGCCATACCCCGCAACCGCGCCAGCACCCCCCGCACTGCCTACCAGCGCGGTGGTGAGCGCCACCGTAAGACTCGTCTGCAGCGTGTTGATCGAGCCGACGGCGCCGACGCGCAGGATGTCTGCGAACAGCGAGCGACGCATCGCCGCCACCTTGAACCGCACGAGGCTGCGACCGGACGCGATGTACCAGGCAAGCGCGACCATGGTCAGCATCGTGGTGACGACGACCGCGATTCCTGCACCAGCAATGCCGAGCGCGGGAAAAGGCCCGTAGCCGAAAATCAGGCACGGAGAAAGTGGGATCAGCAATGCGACGCCCGCGCACACAGTCAGAGCCGGCACGAGCATGTTGCCGGTGCCGCGAACCACGCTCGCCAGCGCATTCATCAGCCATACCAGAATGGTTCCCGCGAAGACGATGTTCGAATACAGCAGCGCCGCGTCGAGCGCGGCGCCATCCACGCCCATCGCGCGATAGAGATTTTCGCCAAAACCAAGGAACAGCGCGGAGAACGCCGCGCCGAGCGCGCCGTTGATCACGATGCCGTGCAGTGCGAGCGCTTCGGCATCCGCATGCCGGCCGGCGCCAAGCGCGCGGGCAATGGCGGAGGAAATGCCACCGCCCATCGCGCCTGCGGAGAGCATCTGCATCATCATGAATCCGGGGAAGACCACGGCCATGCCCGCCAACGCGTGCGTGCCCAGGCGCGAGACGAACCAGGTCTCGATCAGCCCGGTGGAAGCCTGCGCCAGCATGACCAGGACATTCGGCCACGCCATGCGCAAGAGCGTGGGCACGATAGCGCCCTGCAACAGCGCGCGCGTGCGGGGACTGAGTTCCAGCGAGACCGTATTTGCCATCAGCGACTTGAATATAAGCGTATATGCGCGTAATATAGGCGTACATACACCAATGGTCAAGCGATGAACAAGACCCCGATACCCGCCACCGCCCGCGCCCCGCTCCAAGACTGCAACTGTCTTGCCGTGCGCCAGGCGGCGCGCCATATCACTCAGTTTTACGACCTGTGCCTCGCGCCCACCGGGCTGCGCGCGACGCAATTCTCGATTCTTGCGAAACTGCAGCGGCTCGGACCCCTGTCAATCAACTCTCTCGCCAGCGAACTCGTCATGGACAGGACCACGCTCGGGCGGACAATGTTGCCGCTTGAGCGCGACGGACTTATCGCCGTCGAGAGCGCGACGTCGGACCGGCGCAGCAAGCGGTTGCGGCTCACCGAAGCCGGGGCAAACCGCGTCGGCACCGCACGCAAGCTCTGGCACAAAGCGCAGAGACGCTTCGATGCCGAATTCGGCGCGACACGCGCGGCAACCCTGCGCGACGAACTGCGCGCCGTGGTTGCCAGCGACCTCGGGACGCCGATATGAGCTGCGTGCGCTAAACTCGCGCCATCCGCAACAGGAGCAACACCGTTATGCGTGTACTCGTGGTGGGCGCCGGCGCGACCGGCGGCTATTTTGGTGGCCGGATGCTGCAGGCAGGTCGCGATGTGACATTCCTCGTGCGGCCGCGACGTGCCGCCGAATTGGCGGGTGCTGGATTGATCATCAAGAGTCCCAAGGGCGACGCGACACTGCGCGAACCGCCGACCGTGCTTGCCGAGAACATCCGGGCACCATTCGATCTGGTTGTGCTGAGTTGCAAAGCCTATGACCTCGACAACGCGATCGTCTCGTTCGCGCCCGCGGTCGGCCAAGACACGATGATCCTGCCGCTGCTCAACGGCATGCGGCACCTCGACGTCCTGGACGCCCGCTTCGGACGCGAGAGAATTCTCGGCGGACTCTGCTCCATCGCCGCCACGCTCGATGCGGAGCGCGCCATTATCCACCTCAGCCCGTTCCATTCGCTTGCCTTCGGCGAGCGCGACGGCGAACTTTCGAGTCGCGTGAGGGCAGTCGCCGCAGTCATTGTCGGGGCAGGCTTCGATGCCCGCGCGAGCGAGACCATCGTCCACGACATGTGGGAAAAGTGGCTGCTGCTGGGCACGCTGGCAAGTGCGACCTGTCTTATGCGCGCCCCGGTGGGCGACATTGTCTCGACACCGGCAGGCCGGGACCTGATCCTGTCACTGCTCGAGGAAATCCGCGGCGTCGCTACGTTCCAGGGATATGCGCCGCGCGCGGCGTTCCTGGAGAGGACGCAAACAATGCTGACGGAGCCGGGATCGCCGTTCACCGCATCGATGCTGCGCGACATCGAAAGCAACGGTCCGATCGAAGCGGATCATGTCGTCGGCGACCTGCTCCGCCGCCAGGATCCCGCCGTAACAGAAAATGGCAACCTGTCGACGCTGCAAATTGCCTACGCGCACCTGAAGGCATACGAAGCGCGGCGCGCAAGCAATCTTAGCTAGCGGTCACCAGCAGCGAAATAGCCGCGATACCGCCCACAGTTCCGGGGACACGTAACCGGCGCTGACAGTGTACTTTTGAGACGACCCGCTGTAATGGTATCGTCCGCTGATGCATTCGACGCGCGATCCTTTCATTTCATATAGGGGTCACGGCCCCGTGATTTGGTGTCGATAGGATGGTGCGCTTGTCCCGACGTACTCAGAGCGCCAATCCTTCGCCGGAAGATATCCAGGAGCATCTGCAGCTCCTGCTGAAAAGCGATGCCTTCCGTGGTGCTCGCCGCCATCAGCGCTTCCTCCGTTATCTTGTCGATCACATGTTGAAGGACACCGCCGGTCATCTCAAGGAGACGACGCTGGCGCTCGATGTGTTCGACCGTTCCCCTGCGGACTACGATCCGAATCGGGACACGATCGTGCGTGTGGAAGCGCGGCGCCTGCGCGATCGCCTGGAGAGGTACTACAAGGCAGAGGGCGCGACCGCAATGATCGAACTACAACTGCCCGTCGGCAGCTACGCGCTGCGGGCGACGCGGCGCGTCGGGCGCATTGTCAACAATCCAAAGTCCGCCGGCGAACTCGTCGAGCGCGGGGCCTACCTTATTCGCGTTGGCGATGCCCCATCATTACGCAAAGCCCTGGAACGCTTTGAAGAAGCGGTCGCATTGGACGACAAGAATGCGATGGCCTTTCTCGGCATCGCACGAGCAAAGCTCACGCTCGTTTCCGACACTTACGAGCCGCCGCTCCCCAGCGTAAATCACGCCCGAGCCGCCCTCCAGCGCAGTCTGAAGATCGAAGGCGACAATCCGGAAGCGCTCGTTCTGCTGGGGTCAGTCCTGCATCGTTACGATCACGATTGGCCGGCGGGGCTGAAGGCATTCAGACGCGCGGCGCGCATCGCGCCCGGTTTGCCGTTCGTGCATACCGGCCTGGGATTTCATTTGATGTGCGCAGGCGCCTTGTCCGACGCCGAGGGCGAGCTCGAGATCGCGCGCAGGCTCGATCCCTACTACCTCAACAGCCGGATGCACATGAGCCTGCTGCGAATCGCGCAGCGCAACTGGCACCAGGCGGAGCAGGAGCTCGAGGCGATTCTCGATCTATCGCCGCAAAATCTCCCCGCCCGCGCCACGCTGGCTGCAGTTTTGCTCTACGCAGGTCGAGCCGACGAAGCGCTCGTAAGCTACAAGGTAATCGATAAGGAGGTCGCCGACCATCCGATCGGTCTGGTCGGGTGCGCGCAGGCCTTGGCACTATTGGGGCGCATCGACGAAGCACAACGATTGCGCCACGAACTCGACTCCCGTTTCGTCGGCCGGTACATATCACCGTATCAGCGAGCGCTTATCGATATCCGGCTTGGCGAACTCGATGCAGCCCTGCACTGGCTCAAGCGCGCGGCCGTGGAACGCGACGGAAACTTCATTTTCGCGCGCAACGAACCGGCTTTCGAACCCCTCGCAAATCGTCCGGCGTTTCAGGTTCTTGCGCAACGCGTGCAGTAGTAAGCGTCGCACGCGCCGCCGCAACGGCGCACCGAGAGCCGGACCGTACACCGATGGGTGTCGGAAATACTTACATGAGCGCCAAAGTACGATGGCGTGCGTGGCCCTAACTTATTGAGTGATTGTTGTTCGCACAACTCGCTCGTTTCTTGCTTGTGTACTTTTCGCAACATGTCACGGTCGTGATACGTCCCCGTCAAGGCGTTTAAGCCTTCGCCCAAATTACTCTATCGCATTGCATTGGAGGACCCAGGGAGCCTTCCGCCGCCACCGCTTGCGGGACCAATACCCACTTCCAGCACCAGCCGTAAATGGTTGCGGACGTGCACGTGCGATAGCAGGGGACAATGCTCGTGAAAAGTTTTCTTCGGCGTCTATTAATTGCGGCTGCGGTGATCGCGACGGCGTTCGTTGCCACGCCGTGTTTGGTCGAGGCGGCACCGGTGGCGGACGATCCTCTACAGGTGCAAGTACCGTTGTCGGGGCACGTCATACCTGCGCTCTCGAACGCGACGTTGTTGCCCGATAGCGCCAAGGTTGCCACGTTCGATGAGGATGCGCTGTCGCTCACAATTGTCCTGCGGCGCACCGACGAGCCGGGATTTCAGGCGTACTTGACCGACGTCTACGACCGTCAGTCGGCGAACTACAAGCATTTCCTTTCGCCGCAGGAGCTGACGTCGCGCTTCGGCCCGAGCGAGGATGTTTTCACCCAAGTCCAGACGTTTTTCCAGCAGCAGGGGTTCATCGTGACCGAGCGGGCCGCCAATCGCCTGACGTTCACGGTGACTGCGCCACGGGCGCAGGTCGAGAAAGCGCTTAGCGTCGCTATCAACGACTACCGTGTTGGCGAGCGTCAGTTCTTCGCGAACGCGTCCGAACCCTCCCTGCCCTCGGGCGTCGCACAGAACGTCCAGGCGATCGTCGGTCTTTCGAACCTGGCTCAAGTGCAGCGCCCCAACTTCAACGTTTACAACAAAAATAATTGTGGCAGCGTGGACGTTCCTATCATTTGTCCGGCCACGATCTACGCGTACAACGTACTGTGCTTTTCGCCCGTGTTTGCGCAGCTTACCTGGATCGGCAACCTGCTCGTTTCACTCATTAATCGCATCCTGAACGGAGCCTTTCTCCCAGACCAGTGCAAGACGCCGCTCACCGGGCCACCGCCGCCGCCAACCAGCAAACGGGAGGCACGGACGATTGAGGCAACTGGCGGCGATCTGGCGGTGCCGAACAACCTCGACGGCACCGGCCAATCGATTGGTCTCGTCGAGTTCGATTCGTTCGTGCAGAGCGACATCAGCGACTACCTGGCGCTGAGGCAAGCGCCGAGCACCGTCATCAACCAGTTGAGCACCGTTGCGATCAATGGTGGCGCGCCGTTGGGCCCCAACCAGGCAGAGGTGGTCCTGGACATCGACACCGTGCTGGTCATGGCACCCATGGCGCGGGTTGTCGTTTATTCGGCGCCGACCAGCGGCGGCGGGAGCAGCTACCAGGCAATTTTCAACCGGATGATCACCGACGGCATGACGGTGATCAGCAACAGCTGGTCCTATTGCGAGGATCAGACGACGCTGGCGGACGTGCAAAGCATCGATAGCATTCTGGCAACGGCCGCCGCGTCGGGCATCAGCGTGTTCAACGGCAGCGGTGATAACGGAAGCACGTGCCTCGATGGCAGTCCCAACACCGCCGGCGTTCCTGCGACTTCTCCCAACGCCACCGCCGTGGGCGGGACGTCGCTGACTATCGGTCCCGGTGGCACGTACGTGAGCGAAACGTGGTGGGACGGCACCAGTGCCACGCCGCCGACCGGGCAGGGCGGATTCGGCACCAGCCGGTTTTTCAGTCGGCCGGCTTATCAGAACGGACTTACAGCCAGCGCCAGCCGCTCCGTTCCCGACGTGGCGATCGTCGCGGACCCGGCCAATGGCATGACCATCTGTCTTGCGAGCCAGGGCGGATGCCCCAATGGACTGTCGTACGGCGGCACCAGCTACGCGGCTCCGCAGATGGCCGCCCTAGCCGCGCTGTTCAACCAGGCGCGCGGCAGCAACGTCGGCGCTTACAACCCGGTCATCTATCCGTACGTGAACACACCGGCATTCCACAATGCGGCCAGCATGGGCAGCGACTTTGCCCACGTGGGGCTCGGCTCGCCCAACTTCGGTCTGTTGAACGAGCAGCTCAACGGCATCACGCCGGGTGTGCCGGACAAAGATGTGTCGAACATGACCGTCCTGGGTAACGTGACGTGGGTGACTCCGGAAATCTACGCTCCCCAGCCCGCGGACGGGAGCACGCCCACGCAGGTGATCGTGCAGTTGCGCGATGTGCAAGGCAACATCGTGAGCGGCAAGACGGTGTCACTGAACGCCGGCCCCGGCAGCCACGCCGTTATCACGCCGCCGACTGCCGTCACCAACGTCGACAACGGGACGGTCATATTCAACGTCGTCGATTCGACGATCGAGGACATCGTGTTCACCGCGACCGACGTCACCGATGGCGTCACGCTATCGACGACCGACACGGCACATTTCGTGAGCCCTCCGGCGACTTCCGCCAGTATTGCTGCGAGCCCGACGGCGGTCCCTCCGGATCAGACCAGCACGACCACGATCACAGTGACGCTCAAGGATGCGAACAACAATCCGTCGCCGGGCAAGACGGTGACCTTGTCACAGGGAACCGGCCATTCGGTGGTCACGGCACCTTCGCCCGCAGTTACGGACGCTGCGGGTCGCATTCAGTTCGTGACCACCGACGGCGTCAGCGAAATCGTGACGTATACCGCGGTGGACGTAACCGACGGCAACCTGCCGGTGCCCGGGTCGGCGGTGGTCGATTTCACCGGATCGGCGACGTCGTGCATAGGCGCGCCCGCAGTCGCCGCCACGGGATTCGCGCTCACACCGTTCTCTACCGGGTACTTCGCGCAGAACTTCAACTTCGGCAACGTCAACTGGGGTGGTTGTCCCGGTGCGTCCAATCCCACCTTCTCGCCGTCCAACCAGGTCTATGTGGCGAATTTCCGCACCGGTGACCTGTTCCGCTTCGGACTGAATGGCGGGGCGATCTCCAACGCCGACAAGATTTCGAACCAGAACCTGACTCTTGGGCAGCCGACGTTCGGCAAGGACGGACGGCTGTACGCCACGCACGGCGCGACCACCGGTGACTTCACCACCGGCAACATTGTGGAGCTCGATCCGACGACGGGTGCGCAGATCCGCGTCGTCGCTCCGAACCTGACATGCCCTAACTCGTTGTCCGTCGACCCGCTGAGCGGCGACCTCTTTTTCGACGATCAGTGCTTCGGCGCGGGCTCGGACAACCCGTCGCTCTGGCGCGTTCACGATCCGGGCGGCGCCGCGACGCTGTCGGTCTATGCGACGCTGCCGGGCTCGCCCAACGGCGCCATGAGCTTCGCGCCCAACGGATCGCTCTACATCGTGGTGAGCTACCTCGACACCGCGCCTCAGGTCTACGTGGTGTCCGGTACCAACGGGCCGGCAACGCCGACGATCACGCCGGTGACGGGACTGATGTCGACTTACTGGGTCACGCTGGGTCAGACCAATCCCGACGGATCGGCGAAGTCGCTGATCATTTTGGATACGCCCGGACTTGAACTCGTCGATATTACGACCACGCCATTTACAAGGACGCAACTCACTGCCGGACAGAGCATAGGATCAGGAGTGATCGGCCCCGACGGATGCTTGTACGCCGCGCAAAGTGACCGTATCTACAAGCTCACCTCGAGCAGCGGCGCATGCAGTTTCGTGCCGACGAATCCTGGACCCACGCTAAGCCTCATCCCATCCAGCGTATCGCCCGGGCCAGCGCAAGGATCGACGCAGACATTCACTGCGACATTCAACAACGCGTCCGTAGGCGCGGGTGTTCCAGTCACATTCGTCGTCACTGGCGCCAACGCGCAGACGAAACTGGGGACCACCAACGCGAGCGGCGTCGCGTCGATCAGCTATGTCGGCACGCAGACGGGCGCGGATACGATTACTGCAAATGGCATCGCGGGAAGCACCTTGCTCACGTCGAACGCTGCGCAAATTACGTGGGTGGCAGGCAAGCATGTGTCACTGATCGCCTTGAACACGTCCCCGACATCGGGTAACCCTGGTGTTGCGTCGAACCTGGTCGCGGCGCTGGCCGACGTGTCCGTTAAGCCAAACGCGCCCATAGGGGGCGTGATCGTCCAGCTAACGCTGGGGGCGCAGTCGTGCGCGGCGACGACGAACGCGCTGGGCATCGCTACCTGCGGCGTTGCACCATCTGCAGGACAGCTCACGCTCACGGCGACCTTCGCGGGCAATTCGCAGTACACGGCGTCGACCGCGTCGCAAGGCTTCAGCGTGCTGGCGGCGAACGGTTCCAGCCCACCGGGCGCGCCTACGATCGGCATCGCAACCGCTGGCGATGGTTTCATCGTTGTATCGTTCGCCGCTCCGGCGAGTGACGGGGGCAGCCCCATCACGCTATACGTTGCGATTTGCACGCCGGCAGGGCCAGGCGCAGCCGTCAGCGGCGCAGGGACGTCGTCGCCGATCACGGTCTCGGGCGCCACGGACGGCGTGACCTACACGTGCGCCGTGGACGCCGCCAATGTGGCGGGCCCGGGGCCGTCGTCCACCGCATCGAACCAAGCGACGCCGGCGGGCTCGGCACCACCACTGGCGACCTCGCAGATACCGACGCTCCATCGCGCCAATGAGGCCGCTCTTGCGGTGCTTCTCGCGCTGCTCGCGGCGTACGCGCTGCGACGCCGGCGGGGCCGACTGCTATAGACAGATGGTCTGCGCTA